>CAZTDD010000062.1:0-39398 GCA_964612675.1 uncultured bacterium | reverse complement strand
ATATTTTCAGGACCTGAGGAGAAAAGCACCGGCAGTGCGATCCAGATGCCCCCCCCTCCGACTCCCCCCGTGAACGGGGGGAGAGATTTGGAAATGTTGGCAGGAGGAGTCAGTTTTGCAACGTTAGGGTTAAGTGCCATATTCCATTATCCTTCCATGCCTCTAAACGGCGTTTTTTTTTCGAATTACATTCGTTCGGGCGTTGCCGCCAAGATGCAAATTCATGCCTTTGTGTCCAAGCGGGACCCGGTGACGTATCGGACTCTCTTGGCTGAACCAACAGTCTACTCAGCCGCCTGAAATCGGTCCAGCTGGAGCTAGGTTTGCACGCCATTGGCCAAGTCGATCGTTGCTCACGAGCGAGTATGTAGAATACCAGGTCGCGGTAGGTATCCACATCAGGATGCCGATCGCATGAAGGCGAGATCGTGAAACGTGCGTCTCCTTTTGTGAATAGGATTCGCCCTGCGGGCGATCTTTCACGTTACGGTGCTGAGTTCGGTCTTGCTGTGAATTGCGGTTTGCAAGGGAAAACTCTTGGTTTCGGTCCACACGTTGAAATGCTCACCATGAATGCAAAGCGCGAGCAAGGGCAGCCCACAGAAGGGGTCTATTCTTGAGTTTTACAGTCTGCCAACCGAAGAGTACAATTGTACATATGAGGATCGTCGCAGACACGAACATATTCTTGGCTGTTGCCCCGGAGGAGCCTGAGAAGCCTTGGATTGTCCAGGTCACGACCGGGCATGATCTCGTTGCTCCTGAAGTCTTACCGTTCGAGGTCGGGAATGCCTTGACGAGGATGGTGAAGAAGGCGGTTCTTGAGCCTGGAGAAGTCACGGCAGCCTGGGATGCAGTACGAACGATTCCCGTTGCCCTCCAGAACTTCGATATCGAGGCGGCGCTCGGTTTAGCGGTCAGGTTTGGCATATATGCCTACGATGCCTACTTTCTGGAATGTGCTTTGAGGCTACGACTGCCCCTGTTGACGTTGGACCGGGGCATGAGGCGAATCGCTCAGGAACTCGGCATCACCGTTTGGGAGTATTGCGAATGAAAGTGTTCACCTACTCACAGGCGCGGCAAGCGCTGTCGACCGTTTTGGATACCGCGAGAAAAGAGCCTGTGCTCATCACGCGACGCGGGGGCGATACCTTCACAATAACCTACCGGGAGGGTTCGAAATCCCCGTTTGATGTCCCCGGCGTCAAAACCCGTGCCACCACGCAGGATATCCTCGACGCCATTCGGGAATCCAGAGCCCGCGACACCGAACAAGACGATGGCTGAGCGCTTGATCCACTGAGCTCAATCTCGAAAGGCAAAGCTCATGGTAAGCCATAGTGTCCACTGTCTCTTTTGCATCTGGTACCCCGACAGACGGTGCGACCCGCTTTCTTCTTGTTCGCGACTACCTACCGCAGCAATGCGCTTATAGCCTCTCAGTGAAATCCTCCAGAGATCCTTCAAAGAAAATGAGCTTTCCACGGATTGTTGCGGACTCACCGGGAGAGAGATCGGGTAGGACGGGGTCCGCATGCATACATGGATGTTCCGGATTACAAACGAGTGAACGTGTGTCTTCGCCCCATGTACACGCAACAAGACGCTCTGCCATGGAAGAAAGGGTAACCATGATCGGCAGATCGGAAATTCTCGGTCCGCCGCGCCAGCCCAACCGGTATTTCCCTTTCTCGGCCGGCTGCTGCCGGGCTTTGGCAAACGGCATCCAGCCGCGCTCGGGCACATGTACGTATTTGTTATCCGCTGTGTACGCGGAAAACTCCCGAATGGCACGCAGAAAAAAGCAGGTCTGTAGCTTAATATCGTTGAGCGGGCCGCTGCTCCCGTTGGTGATGAATATTTCAAGATCGACCCCGCCGCTTGCCGCAGTGATTTTGCCGCCGAAAGTGACGTTATTTGGCAGATGTCTTTCGTAGGCGATTCCGCCGGGCACTTCATGCCAGGCGATAGTGGGCTGATTGGGAAATAAAACGGGCTCAACCTCAGGGTTCACATGACTGAGATAGAGCAGACCCTGACGTGTGAAGATGGCCTCAGGAAAGTCCAGCCAGATGTAGTCTTGGCTCGGCCAGCTGGGACTAACCCATGCGATATGTTCCCAGGGGTAATGGCAATGTCATTAAGTTAAGTTTGAGAGAAGGAGCGAGGGGAGGGCGAACCTCCTGGTGAGCCGCATTTTTCTTCATTTCGGCTCGGCGGGAGCCTCGCCCTCCCAGTAAACGGCTTCGCCCTTTCCTAACTTAATGACATTGGGGGTAATGGGGCCGCCACTGTCCGGGAATGATACGGATACCTTTGGCATGGGTAGCATAGGTCAGCGGTTCCCCGTCGGTTTGCTGCTCGGAGTGATCTTCACCGCAGAAAGCCTTTGTCGTCGTATACAGGCCGCTCATTAGTGTCGTCTGAAGAAGCGTACGCCTCGAAATAAGCGGCTCGTCTTTTCGTCGTGCCATGACTGTTTCATCCTTCCATAAAGGTCTTTCGAACGATCGATTATACAATCCCGCATCATCAATGTATCCGAACCTCTTCCACTCCGGTCCCCTAATAGACCTCCCAATTGCGGAGCGCGGTGGCGCCAAGAACCACCGCTTCCCACGTCGTGCCGATTCGTAATTCGTCAAACTGAAACTGGCCGCTGTGGCTGTTGCTGGTCGGACGAAGGCGTAGTTCATAGCCGAAAATGCCACCCGCCGGATTGATGTCTTCGCCCGGCATCCCGGTCGCAACGAGATCGGGCGTGGGCTCGGTCGACACCGGATCCGGGTTGATCCAGATTTCCCACGTATCGTTATCAAAATCGCCCGGCACAATGCTTAGCTTCCCGACCAGGAAGAGAGTCGTTCCCAGCGGATGGCCGTCCCCCTCCTCGTCCTGCCCGGTTCCGGAGTTGCGAAAACGGGCCTGAAACAGATGTCCGGAGTTCGGCTCAATGTACGAATGACCGTCAACTCTACCGCGCTGGTGGTTATCGAGGTCGATCGGCTCCGCCTGGAACAGCTGCCAGTATGTCATCGGTCCATCACCGGTCGGCTTATAGAGAAAAGAGACATAGATGGATTCGTCTTCACCGACGAGCGGTCTCGGAAAATCGTGGACCGCCTGTGCGGATCCGGCACCGAACAGGTCGATTTGAGTCCGGCCGCCTGTGGATGGTGGCAAGCCTGGATACTCGAGCGATGAGGTTCCGTTGTCGCCCGCATTATCGTTGTTGAGAATATCGAGCGTTCCTGCAAGCGGGTTCCCACCCGCGAGACGCCAGGGGTCCTGGGCGGTCAGGTCCGAACCGTTGGTGTAATCAAAACCCTCGTACATGAGTAGCGCCGGCGTTGGATCGAGCGTGAACGACCACTCGTCTCCCGCAAACGGATTCCCTGCGAGATCATGGATGTCTCCCGCGCTGAGTATCACCTCGACTGCTTCCGGCTCCGTTACCGGCTCGAATCCCCAGAACAGCCAAGGTCCCGTCCCGTCCTTGAACCGGGACAAGTCAATAACAGAGGTGGCGGGTGAACCGTTCACGGACAAATCCTCCGCCGAAACCCCGGTCACCGCTTCATCGAACGCGACATCCACGTGGGTCACCTTTCCGATCATTGTACTGTCGGCGGAGGGGGATTGTGCTGTCATGGTGGGTGGTCCAGACGGATCGGGGCCGAAGTTGGTCAGGACGATTTGTCCCCCGTTACCCTCGTAGTCGACGTCCGCCGTTCCACCGATGATTGTGACCGTTTCAAACTCGCCGATCATGCTTCCATATCGAAACAGCACAAGATCCCCGTTTGACGTATCGTACGCTGAGATGTCGACCACCAGTGTTTGCCCATCCGGGCTATCGATCTGGACGTCTCCGGCATCAATCGGCGTCACGCCCTCGGGTCCCGCGATGAACTTGGTCGTCGTGTCGCCATTGCCCCGGTTGGTGCGGTATTCATAAGCGAAAACCTCGGTGATCGGCTCCGGGCCGGTGCTATCCACGACAAACGTTCCTTCATCGACACGAATCTGATCGACCGCGGAAATGGCGCCGCCGGAAAGAATGTACGCTGCACCGTCATCGTCTATACGAATATCCGCTCCACCGGTGAGGAAAACCGTCCCGCCGGTCTGCTCGATAACAGATCCAAAATCGTCCGATCGCAGCGTGTCGTCGCTGTCAAGCGTCACTCCGCTGGGAATCACGAGTTTCGATTTCTCTCTGACTCGGATATCGAAAGAGCCGAATAGATCCGCGTCCAACGTCACCGTGACTCCTTGAAAGAGGTCTTCGCCGATATGGATTCGTTGGCCGTCGACAGGTTCGATGCCGTCGGGGATACCGTCTTCTTCGAGATCCCACACAGTCGCCGAATCCCCGAACCAGTTGCCGGAGGAAACCGCTACAATATCCTGCGCTTGACACGGAATGACCACCGCTGCGAAAAACGTCGCTGCATAGATGATTCCGATAGGGGCACAACCTTGTCCGATGCTTCTGGATTTCATATTTCTTTCCTTTCGCGCAATGTGATGAGCCGACTCAGTGTATGGAATATGCCCATTCCGCCTTTTGCCGGCCATTTGAAGGGGCAAATTCTTGATGGATTTTCAGACTTTCGTAGGGATCACGGTACCGAAGACCTTGTGTTGTGTCAATCACTTTTCCGGACAGTGTCCCGCCACAATGAAAATGTCAGGGGGTAACTCCACATAGAAAATGTCACTCTTGTATTGCCGACTCTCGGCCGTCAGTCGCGTCTCATTCCACTTCAATAGCCACAACGGACTTTGACGGCAGTGTTATGGTCAAAACTCCGTCTACGATCTCCACGCCGTCGAATTCGGCCGGTTCCACCAGATCCGGCTTGTCGAACGTATTGTGGGCCGTGATCGTGTCGGCGGTGAGTACGCGGCCCGACACCGATCTGACCTCACGGAGCCCCTGCAGATCGCAGTCGATCACGGCGGACCGGTTCGCGTCGAGATTGCAGAGTGTGATATGAATCCGCTCGGATTCCTCCTTCGATGCTGAAACCGAGAGCATCGGGATCGATTTGTCCTGGAACGTGTAGTCGTCGCAGATCAGCTCGCTTCGCAACAGAGTGGCATCCTGGTGGACTTTATACAGATCGAAAACATGGTAGGTCGGTGTCAACAGCATCTTCTCGTCCTGGGTCAAAACCATTGCCTGAAGGACATTAACGGTTTGTGCAATATTCGCCATCTTTACACGGTCGCAGTATCGATTGAAAACATTCAGTGTGATTCCCGCTACGAGAGCGTCACGCAGCGAGTTTTGTTGATAAAGAAAACCCGGATTCGTCCCCGGCTCGACCTGATGCCAGGCGCCCCATTCGTCGATCATCATGCCGACTTTCTTTTCAGGATCGTACTTATCCATAATCTCAGCGTGGCCCTGAACGATCTCATCGATTTTCAAAGCGCGTTCGAGTTGGCCGAACCAGTCTTCTTCCTCGAATTCCGTTGCCGAACGGCTCTTGCTTCCGGACCCGCAGTAATAATGAAGACTCAGGCCGTTCATATAGCGTGCGGCCTCCCGCATGAGTACCTCGGTCCATTCGTAGTTTGTGCCGTAGGAGCCACAGGCGATTTTGTAGATACGATTTCCCGGGAAATTGCGGACGTAGGTTTGATATCGACGATACAGGTCCGCGTAATACTCCGGTCGCATGTTTCCGCCGCAGCCCCAGCTCTCGTTGCCGACTCCCCAATACTTGACCTTCCAGGGCTCTTCACGACCGTTTGCCCGACGCAGATCCGCCATAGGACTTTCGCCGCCGAACGTCAGATATTCGACCCATTCCTGCATCTCTCGCACAGAGCCGCTCCCGACGTTCCCGCAGATATAGGGCTCGCATCCCAGCTGCTCACAGAGATCCATGAATTCGTGTGTGCCGAAATGGTTATTCTCCGTCACCATTCCCCAATGGGTATTGACCATCGTCGGTCGTTGATCTTTTGGGCCGATCCCGTCTTTCCAGTGATATTCGTCGGCAAAACACCCGCCCGGCCAGCGCAGGACCGGAACCTCAATCCGTTTGAGCGCTTCGACGATATCGTTCCGAATCCCGCGTGTGTTGGGGATCGGGCTGTCTTCGCCGACCCAAAACCCGTCATAGATGCATCGCCCCAGATGTTCGGAGAAATGCCCGTAGATGTTTTTGTCGATCGTCTCCGATCCCTGGTCTGCGTATATGACCAATTTGTTCCGCATTTCGCGCTCCTCCGCTGCGTTTGTCGACGCGACGGTCATACAGACAAGCAACAATAAGATTACGGTTCCTTGGAAGATCCTGGCTCGGGTTCGCATATCTATCGCCTCCTGCAGGTTAATCGGTTGTCGGATTTGGATTCGCGGCTATTGAACTCGTCGATTATACACATTCTAGTCTCACAACACGGCCGGAATTTCCAGGGGTGGGGAGAGCGGATCTCCGACACGCCGATTGTGCCGTTTTGTCATAGGAGAATTCTCCTATGAAAATTGGGGGATTTTCCCGGTCGATTCGGGACTTTTCCCTATTGACATCGTTGTGACTTTTGTCCGTAATGTACTGGTCAGTGGGGGACAGGGCGTCACGAGTTCTGTGGACGATCTGTAGAGCGCTGGGTGCCACCAACGGCAGCCACCGCTGCTGGCTTTCCAATTCCGTTTGGGGGTGATGGACCTGAACGGGTAGCCCCGATTGCTCGAATTCTTCCTATCAAAAACAATCGGGGCGACGAAGGAGCAAGAGGTCAACCGGCCATCGATCCATTTCAGACGTTTGTGCAGCGACCGCTCGCCCTGGAGTTGCACTCCGGGGCGAGATACTGCTGAACGCTCATTCACGGGTGCCATGCCAGAAGCGAGAGGACTGACCCGAAAACCCCTTCTTCAGATATCTCCATATGGCTGATTCGCACAAATCTCCGAGGCCGTACAAACCACTCGAAGCGCGGGCATGGATGGACCTACTGATCCGAAGGCATATTTGATTCGGATGTTCGGGGCCTTCGGCGGTCGACAACTCGTTCAGGGTGATCCTGTTGCCGTTTGCGAAGGTCGGCTACGATCTCATCCAGGTTGTTGTGATGCGCACGCGCGTAGGCGTCCCTATTTCGCCATACTTCTGCAATAATCTCGTCACTGTACATCTTCCAACTCCTCCGAGAGTAGTTCCAATGGTGTGCAGATCTCGGGATAGGCGTATCCGGCAACCGCACATATAGACCGTGCGATGGGTTTGGTTGCCGCGTTGTTAATGTGTCGACAGTTCCAGGTCAACAAGTAGTCCATGGCGTGGACAGTCGCTGCTGCGATGTGAAGCGCGTCAACCTCCGCGTGTGCCGGCACGCCGCCTTCAGCCAGGAACCGTGACGCAAGTTCTCTGATTTCATCGGTTACATTCAGCAGAGGAATGCCTTCCAGTGCCTCAAGTCGTCTCTGTGCAGCGTTTGTATTACCGGCTTGTGCTTCGGCGAGGACTAATTCTGAGGCAAAAAGCTCATATTTCGGGCGTTCCTGCTCCCACCATTGCACCGTTGTCTGCTGCCAGGCGGCGGCACGTAAATCCCGACTGGGTCGCGAGGTGAGGTAGCTCACTATCGATGTCTCGATGTACACGCTCTTCATGATATGGCTATGCTACCGACTTCGTTTCGGGGCTGCAAGATCCAAATGCTTCCATCATCTCAATATAAGGTCGAATGCTCGGTGGGTGCCACCAACGGCAGCCACCGCTGCTGGCTTTGCAATTCCGTTTGGGGGTGATGGACCTGAACGGGTAGCCCCGATTGCTCGAATTCGTCCTATCAAAAACAATCGGGGCGACGAAGGAGCAAGAGGTCAACCGGCCATCGATCCATTTCAGACGTTTGTGCAGCGACCGCTCGCTCCTGAAGTTGCGCTCCGGGGCGAGATACTGCTGAACGCCACTGTGCCGTTTTGTCATAGGAGGATTCTCCTATGGAAATTGGGGGATTTTCCCGGTCGATTCGGGACTTTTCCCTATTGACATTGTTGTGACTTTTGTTCGTAATGTACTGGTCAGTGGGGCGGACAGGGCGTCACGAATGGACGATCTGCAGAGGAGAAATCGTCGGCGTTTTATGCAGAGGCCACATATCCGGCAATGCCGATTATAGAACACGACCTAATGCTCTGCAAACAACGGGCTCATGCAGACTTCGGCGGAGGGGGCTTTTACCGTGACTTCATGGCACAAAGGTGTTATGAGGAACCCATACAGGCATTGTTCGGTCAACACGAAAACGCTGACGTTTGATTCTCTCCGACTTCCGCATCGGGAGGGCTAAATAATGAACCGACAGTCGAATCATCAACAAGCATCCACAAGCCATTTTGATGCTGCCAAGGCAATCGTTGACGTACTTAGCGAGCTAGACAAACCGTCACAGGCTCTAGCGATGAGATTTGCCGCTGAAACGCTTGGATTGGAGACTATGCCACAATCTCAGCCACAGCCTTCACCACCCTCTCAATCGTTGGCCGCGCCAACACCACCAGGAGGCGGCGTACAAACGCATTCGACCGACATCAAGCAGTTCACCGAAGCCAAAGCACCAAGAACCGATCAGCAGTTTGCGGCGGTTGTCGCATATTTCTACCGATTCGAAGCTCCCGAATCGGAACGAAAAGAGATTATTGACAAAGAAACGTTGACTGAAGCTGCACGTCTTGCAGGACGGCGCCGACCGAATCAACCTCTCTTTACGCTGAATAATGCCAAGAACTCTGGCTATCTTGATGGACTTGGTTCGGGACAGTTTCGGATCAACTCTGTAGGGGAGAACCTCGTTGCCATGGCGCTTCCTGGTAACGACACGGAGAATACGACCAAAAAGCGGGTCTCCCGCAAGAAGAAGCCCGCGAAGAAGAAAGCAGCGAAGGCGAGTTCGGCCAAAGCAGCAAAGAAAAGGACAAAACGCCGAACTTGAGGCATTGCTTCCATCTTGTAAGTTGAGGGTCAGGCAATGTCGGCAATTTCAGACTTCATCGATGCTGCCATCCGAGAAATAACCACTGCGCGGACGCTTGTTTCCAAGATCAAGACGAAGCAGGTACGAGGTGTGGACGCCATCGCTTCATTGAAGGCAACTGCGCTAGCGTGGTTCAATACGCACCGTCCCGAGTTGAAATCCAGTAATCCTAACGTCGACTATTCAGCCGTTGACGCTGCCTATACGAAGGTGCTGAACTCCACCGCAAAATATGCTGCTCGACAGACGTACCTCGACGCACTACTCGAAGCAAAGAATGCTCTGGTCGAATTGCGTACTTCAGTACTAACGGCACCCCCTGTTTCAGAAACAGACAGCACCGATGATATTGCACCGGATTTCACTCCGCTGGCGGGGAACGAGGAAATGCGCGCTATCCTCACGCGACGTTGGAATGAATGCCGCAACTGTGTTAGCGCGGACGCACACCTGGCAGCCATTGTCATGATGGGAGGACTCCTCGAAGCGCTGTTCGTTGCACGGGCGAACAAGATGGCCGTGAAGACACCGTTGATAAATGCTACCTCAGCACCGAAGGATAAAACGACGGGTAAAACCGTGAATTATCAAGAATGGATGCTGGATTCATACATAAAAGTCGGGCGGGAGTTAGGTTGGATCACTCATTCCGCCAAGGATGTCGCTGACATCCTGAAGGAGTATCGGAACTACGTTCATCCGGAGAAGGAAAGACGCCATGGGGTGACGTTGGGACTTAATGACTCGCATATGTTTTGGGTCATGACGAAAGCACTCGTTCGCCAGCTGTTGATGAGTGCCAACAGGCCGTGAACCTTTGTCCGAGCCTGACGAATGGACGCGACGGCTCATAGTGGCGTGTGATCCGTGCCGGTCGACTAGGAAAACGAGAGACTACTGGTTGTCAATACTCATCGCTGTTTCGACACAGGAAGCCGTCGGGGGGTCTTCCGACCCCGATGTGCGCGGTACGTTGAAATGGAAGAAAGAGATTGGCGGGAGAGGTGAACGAGGTTGGGGCGATGCTGGGTGGGTGGATGAAACAGCAGGTGAGGGCGTGAAAGGAAAACAAGCCCCTCTGAATCCTCCCCAGGCTTGGCAGGGCGGCAAAAGGTGGACGGGGCGAATGAAAGCAAACGTCAACCCCCTCCTACACCTCCCCCGGTCTCGGGGGAGGAAACGGAAACGAACCCGACTCAGTGCGAGTCACTGTTCGGTGCGGATCGAATCAAGTCGATTTTCTTCTCAGCCTCCCTCCCCAAGATTGGGGAGGGTTCGGGTGGGGTTGATCTGCAAGCACAACTTCCCTGGAGGAACGTCGACATCGAGCTTGATCCGAAATGAAAAGAACCGTCGATAAGAAGACCAAACACAGAGCACGAGAACTCCGTCAAAACCTCACGGTGGCCGAACGACGTCTGTGGTTGCGCTTTCGAGGAAAACAATTCCTTGGACTTCATATTCGCAAACAACATCCGATCGGTCCATATATTGTCGATTTCTTTATTCCGAAAGTCACTTTAATAATTGAGCTGGATGGTGATTCACATGATACGCGGATGGATAAAGACAGTTATCGCGATGAATTCATGCGTGAACGGGGCTTCGAAGTGGTTCGTATTCAAAATGAACAGATAATGCGGAATTTGGACGGAGTGCTGGAATACTTGAAGAATTACTGCGAGGAAAAAGAAAACAACCCCCTCTGAATCTCCCCCAAACTTGGGGGAGAAAAAAGACGCATGCGCAATCGTTTTTGCGCTGGTTGTCGCGGCCGTTGTTGCGCTGGTTGTCGCGGTCGTTGTCGCGCTGGTTGTCGCGGTCGTTGTCGCGCTGGTTGTCGCGGTCGTTGTTGCGCTGGTTGTCGCGGACGTTTTTGCGCTGGTTGTCGCGGTCTTCGCACTTGTTTTCGCGCTTGTTATCGCGCCTGTCTTCGCACTTGTTTTCGCACTTGTTTTCGCGCTCGTCTTCACGTTCGTTTTCGCGTTCGTTCCAACGCGGACGCGGGCGCGATGCGAAGATGCGAGCTCGACTTAAAAATGCGCGGTCGATCGAGATCTCCCTCCCCAAGACTGGGCGAGGCTCGCGTAAGCGCCCCTTTACATCGGAGCCTTCACCTGCTTCGCTACGTCCAAACGGCGCACAGGAAATCTCGGCACAAATAGGACAGAAGAAAATGCAGGACCCTATCCAAAGGCGAGAATTTGTGAAACGGATGGCGGCGTCACGGCTGCCAAGAGCGTTCGTGTGCGGCGGTCGTATCTTCGAGGAAAGTACTCTAAACGTCCACAGTCAATCCGCGCCGGTCCAGATCGAAGCGTACAGACTCCCAAACGGCTTGGGCCTGTTTCACGGCGCTATGAGCATCGGAAGTCACGGCCTCCGGCCAGTTTCCTGGATAGCGCGCCTCCACGGCCCATTCGCTCAATTCCGCTAAGTCCGGATGATCCAACTTAACCTGCCAGCCCTCCGGGATCATGTTTCTGAGAGCGTCGAGATCATGTTTCTTCGGGAACTCGATTTCCACCAACACAAGTATCGCCTTCAGTGCTTTCTCAGCCGATTGCTGGGCCAGCCAGCAGGCATGGCGGGGGATGAATTCTCCGCGCTCCAGCATGGCCTGAGCCTCCGTGAGGTCTTCCCACGCGAAGTGAAGCCAGCGTCGAGTCTCTTTATGCAGATCGGACTCGTTCATAAACCACTTTCCCGTCACGCAACGCGGGTCTAAGAATGTCCCCGACCATGTCGCCACGGCGTTCGATCTCGTCAGGGGTCGTGACAAAAACATCCTTGCACACAGGAAGATCCGCAAGAACTCGACGGATATCGACGCACATTCGGCGTTTGTCTGAGACGTGAGGAAATACCACCAGTAGATCCACATCGCTGTCGGGGCCGCCATCCCCACGGGCCTGAGAACCGAACAGAATAATGCGCTCCGGCTGAAACCGTTCAACGATTCGGTTTGTCATTAATGGAACATAGTCTCTTGCGACCATCGTATTCCTTGTGTCCCTGCGCCAAGGTCTTTCCCAAAAGGATGGGAATACGCCGATCATTTTAGCACTGCCGATCTTCGGAGATACCGTAGGTATAGTCCAGCCCGTCTCGGGAGGCAAATGGGTGGCCTGATACGTCGGTTATGGAACATGCTCGCCAAGCCGCCCAACGCGCCCCTTTACATCCCAGCCTCCACCTGCTTCGCTACGTCCAAACGGCGCACCGGAAATCTCGACACAACTCGACACAACAGGACATCAGAATAGGACAACAGAAAATGCAAGACCCTATCCAACGACGAGAATTTGTGAAACGAATCGGAGCGGGAGCGGCCGCAGGGCTAACGGTCATGAGCCAGCGATCTGCAGCGGGATCTTCGGCGAATAACATCATCTCTATCGGGTGCATCGGCACGGGCGGACGATGCCGTCAACTGATGGGGAAACTCGCACGGATCCCTGACGTGCGAATGGCTGCGGTCTGCGATGTCTGGGACCACAGCCTCAACGCCGCAAAAGAGCTTGCCGATTCGAACGCTTTCGTCACCAAACAGTACGAAGAAGTCCTGGAGAGAGATGATATCGACGCGGTCCTCATCGGCAGCCCCGACCACTGGCATACGAAGATGACTGTGGATGCGTGCCACGCGGGAAAAGACGTCTACGTCGAAAAACCGTTAACGCACGATCTCTCCGAAGGCCGGAGCGTGATCGATGCCCAAAACGAAACCAAACGAATTGTCCAGGTCGGTATGCAACAGCGAAGCATGCCTCATATCCAAGAGGCTTACCAAATCATGAAATCGGGACGATTGGGCAGGATCTTCAAAGTCCACCTCACCTGGAACCGGAACAGTCCTACCACAGTCAAAAACAAGTATGGCATCGACCCGCGCACCGTTGACTGGAAGCAATTCCTCGGCGACTCGAAAGATCAGCCCTTCGACGAGTATAAGTTCCGCCATTGGCGCTGGCATTGGGATTTCGGCGGAGGGATTTTGACCGATCTCATGGTTCATTATCTCGATGTGGTCCACATGTTCTTGGACGTCGATCATCCGGCGACGGCAGCCACAATCGGCGATCATGTCACCACAGAGGGGATTTGGGAGACGCCCGACACGATCCAAACTCTGCTCCATTATCCGGAGCGCGAATTACAGGTGTATTTCGAGGGGACATTCAGCAACGCCCGCAATGGAGCGATGATGGAGTTCATGGGGACGGAGGCGACGTTGTATATGGATCGCGGCCGATATGAAATTCACCCTGAAAAAGACAAGGGAGAGTACAAAGAATTGGTTCTCGGTAGTGGAAAACGCGGCGCGGATTTCTATTCCACTCCCGACGGCGGTCTGCTTCATTTGACCCATTGGATCGAGTGCGTACGCAACCGCGAAAAACCGAACACGCCTGCGGAGGCCGGAGTCAGCGCCGCCTCCGGAGCCCACCTCGGAAACATCGCCTATCGAACAGGCCGGGTCGCACGCTGGGGATCTTAGGTCAAATCGTGTGCAGAGCAGACGTCGTTTCACTAGTCATACCTGCACGTGAAGGCGTTCGATTATCCACTGGATTCTCTTTCCAACGCACGCTGCTCGATCCTTGAAAGGTCTTGGATCTCGTTCACTAATGAACTCGCCGAGTTGGCACAGTCCTCGATCGTCTCCACAAACAGACTTCGCTCCTCATCCAGATCGGAATCCGACAGCAGTTTTGTCATCTCTGTTATGCCGTGGAGAAGTGTTCGCATTTCCAGTGTCACCTTGGAAAGGATTTCACTTTTTGACTGGTTGGCTTCTTCCGCCTTTGTGCGTTCCCGAACCACATCTCCGATATCGATCACATTGAGAATAACCCCTTGATATACATTGTCGTGGAAAATCGGCTGAATTCGGATAGAGACATCATGGCCCATGAATTCGCGATTGACAACGATTTTTCTTGTGTATTTTCCTTGCCGTAAATCGTCAATCGCCGATTTCACTTTCTCACAGACATGCTCCGGGTGAAGTGTCCGCAAATCCGCACCGAGGACCATCTCTCTCGGCATCCGGACAACGTCCAGAAACCAGTCATTCACTTCTGTGACCGTATTATTCTCATCCGCCAAGACAACTCCTTCTTCCATGCCCTCGATCATCGAGCGAAGTTTTGACACGTCCATGGAAGCTCTTTTCTCTGTTTCTTCAAGAGCCTGCTCTGTTTGGTGCCGTTGGACAATTCTGCCGATACTCTCAGCGACAATACAAAACACACCGCTCTCTTTTGCCCGACGAAAGGCGTCCTGGCTTCCCTGCGTTTCCCGCAACAGACAGATTTCAAGAGTGCCGGTGCGTTTGCCGAAGGCAATGATATCTTCGACAAATATCCAGGATTTACTTCCTTGTCCCGACGTTTCGAATACTCGGTCCTCCAACACTACGCGTGCAGCGATGGTCTCCGGATCGCGGAACGCAGAAGGGATACGCTCGACAATCCGCTCAATGATCGTGTCCAGATCGGCATCGGATTGTTCGGTGATTTTCGAGACACTGTGCAGGCAATTAAGTTCGCGGACTCGGTCGTCAAGAGCATGACTTCGCTTCTGCAGCTCTTCCTCGAGCCGTTTACGTTCGGTAACGTTTCGTCCGACTACAGTGATATACTCTCTCGATTCCAGGCAGGTAAATGAGAGAGACAGTTCGACGGGAATTATCGCGCCGTTCACGGTTCGCTGTTTCCCTTCGACTACGACGTTTTGCATCGCACGTACTCGCTGACTCAACTCCTCCCATGAGGCGTATCCCGTTTCAACGTCGGTTTCCGTGAAATCCTTTTCGAGGAGCTCTTGCCGTGACTGTCCAAGTAGTTCACAGGCTGTCGCGTTACAATCGATAATCCGCCCCGTCTTCGCCTCGACGAAAAGGATCGCATCGCGGTTCAGCTCCATCATGGCGCGGAATCGCTCGTTGGCCTGTTCGGTGTCCTTCAGGATTTCGTCGCGCTCCCGCCGTGCTTGGAGACTTCGCAAGCAGCCCTCATGGTAATTGGCCGCCCGGATGAGTAGATCTTTCAGGACATCCATATCCACCGGCTTCTCGACGAAATCGAACACACCCTCTTTCATTGCCTCGACCGCGCTGGTTACATCGGCGTATCCGGTTATTATCAGTACCGCCGCAGCTTCCTCGAACTCGGGAACACGGCGCGCCAGCTCCAACCCGGACGGGCCGGGCATTTTCATATCGAAGACAAACACCTGATGGGAACTCTGGGAGAGCAGTTCCAAGGCTTTATTGCCGTCGTCCGCCATCTCCACTTCCCAGCCAAGTCCCTGGCAGACTCGAGCGATTTGTTTTCGGATTGGGGCTTCATCGTCAGCAATTAATACTCGATAAGTCATAGTTCTTTCCCTTCGATTGACACCGCCTGGTTTTCAGTCCATCGTGGCCGCAAAGGTTTTAATACGATTCCTCCCTGTACTCGATTCGACAGCATTTACAGCATCTCTTTTGCCAGTTCCCATTTACCGGCCTCCATATAAACCATCGACAACTCGTATCGGACGGCGGCGTTCCCGTTGTCGATCTCAAGGGCCTTTTTCAGTGTTTCCTCCGCACGGTCATGCTCTCCCTTTTGCCGTTGTACTTTTCCCAACTCCAGATAGGCTTCGCCTTTCTTGTCATCCAGTTGAATTGCCCGATTCAGCGTTTCGACAGCCTCGTCGAGACTCCCTTTTTCTACTTGTGTCTGCGCCGTCGACAAAAGAAGCGAATACGACTCTCCCTGGTCTTCTGCGACTTCTCGATAGGCTGCCTCTGCGCCTTCCAGGTCACCTTGTCCTTCGTGGAGTAATCCCGCGATCAACTTACCCCGGGGACAATCCGGATACTGGCGCATATATTCCTCGTGAAGCGAGATCGCTTCGTCCCACATGTCGGCGTCCCGGTAGGCCAACACAAGAAAGTACTTGGCGTCTCTTTTATTGTTTGGCGAATCAAGCGCCCGTTTCAAACAAGGAACCGCGCTGCGCGGTTCGCCGATTTGGTACCACGATGCGCCCAGCCAAAACTGACAATCCGGGGCGTTGACAAAATCCTGCTTGTGCTCCTGAAGAATCTCTGTGACACGTTGGAACTTGCCTTTTTTGAACAGGAGTTTTGCCAATCGGCGAATAATCTCCCGATCCTCAGGCGAGCGGGATAAATACTCCTCGTACTCTGCGATAGCCCGGTCCTTCGCCCCGAGACGTTCCCAACCGCTCGCCAGACGTTTGCGCTGTGCAAGATCGTTCGGGCAGAGCCTGACCACCTCTTGAAGGGCCACAAGCGCGCCTCGTTGATCGCCCTTTTTCGAGAGCACGTTGGACAGCAGGCGGAATGTGTCGGCATCCTCCCGCCACAAACGGATGGCGGAGCCGAGTTCGGCGACTGCATCGCTCAGAAGATTCTGCTTTATTAATTCCCGGGCCTTCCTTCTCGCGAGACCGTGGATTTTGCGTGCAACATTTTCATTGGCTTTCGCCAGATTCTCGACGATTGCCTTATAAATAGCGCGTCGCTTTTCGGCGGAAGCATCCCGGCACATCGCATGACATTTCGCTGTCACTTCCCCGCGCGTCTTTTCGTCCAGGCTCGATATACATCCATAGAAGAATCGCTGAGCGTTCTCATCTTCTCGTGCGTCGGACTCCATCTGTTTTTCGAGATTCTCATACAGAGCCAGAAGTTCGTCCATCATTCGCATCAGGTCCGAATTCAGAGCCCGGGCAACAAGCAGGACTTTTTCTTTGCCCGCATCCGATGCCGCCTGTGTTGAGCTCTGCGGAGATGCGTCATCTGAAGCGCCGGTGCGGAGTGTGTCGATCTTTTTCTCAATTCGCTCCAAGAGTTTCTTTTTCTCGACAAAAACCTTTACCTTCTCAGCAAATGAACCGGCAATATTCTCGGCTGCCCGTGAGAGAGCGCCTTTCCTTTTTGCCGCTTGCATCGTACGCAGAATCTGTTGAATTTCTCTGTCGATATCCGCCGCTACGCCATCGCGAATCAGTCGAACGAATCGTTCTCGTTTTTCTTTTTTCTCTTCCGGTTTTTGTTGCTTTCGGCCGACGGAATTTCGCAGCGACTCCAGCATCGCCTTCCGCTGCTGACCGGCAAGCATTTGTTCCTTTTCGGCGGTGCGTGCCTCCGATAGCGCCAGCTGGAAATCGTCCGACGAGTCCACACTCGAGGACCGCAGACTATCGGCTATGCTGGAGTTCTTATTGCGTGTATTCACGACTACCCGTTTCTCGATAAGAATCGCCGCTCATTAACCTGGCTTTACAGCTGAGACCGTTGAGTGCGGGAGGGCGAATCTCCTGATGAGCCGTATCTCTTCTTCGATGCCGGCGGCTCGGCGGGAGCCTCGCCCTCCCGAGCTGTCTCGGCCTCTCGCGGGGGTGCCGCCCCCGGGGTGGTCGGCCCACTCCGAGAGAGAAAGACGGCTCCGTGTTCTCTTTCTCCTCTTGTGGCTTCGCCACCCCGATTGACAAGCAATCGGGGCTACCCTGTTCTCGTCACTCATCATTTGTCACTTATCATTTGTCACTTATCATTTGTCACTTATCACCCGTCACTTATCACTCGTCACTCGTCACCAGTTACCCGTCACTCGTCACCAGTTACTCATCGGTTGTCACTCCGTCAGTTCCCTGAAAGGAAACACACTGAGTTCGTCTCCGTATTTTACAACCGTAGCCGGGCCGGTGGGCTCCTTGATTTCGAGTTCGGCACCGGAAATTGTGATAACCGTCCCCGGTAGAATATTCTTCCTTGCACGTACGGTGCGGGATTTCCGAAGTCCCTCTTCATACTGGGTCAAGAGATCATCATGTTCGGCCGTCAGATTTACTATATTCTGACGCGCATCGGTCATCATCTGCCGCGCCTGCTGCATGCCTTTTTCGAGGTCCGCCGACGGAGTTGACTGTTGGGCCATCTGCTGCCGTAGCACATCGATAATTTGAGAGCATTTTTCAACCGCCGCCTCCTGCTCCTGGCACTTGCCCTCATTCTCTTCCATCAACTCAGCAATTTGTTCGGTCTTCTTCCCCAAGCGAATGAACGTTTTCACGCCCATGTCCGAGCCGATGGTATTTGCGACAACGTCTTCGTCCGCGTCGATTTCCCCTCCGACAATTTCGCCCGGATGCCCCGTTACAATGACTCGTTTTCCAGCCCAGATTTTGCTCTGGACGATTCCGGATTCGACCACGATGTTCTGAAGACTTGTAATCGTGGCATTCGAAATGTATTTGGCCGCTACGTCGCCGTTTGCGTCTATAACAGCCTTGCCACCTCCTTCGATACCTCCCTTCGCCGTGATATTCCCGTCAGCCTCCAGCTTCGCGCCTTCAACGACGGATTGAATACAGATATCGCGCTCTGTTTTCACAGAAAACCCCGAACGAACGTCCGCGCCGACCATCACCGTCACTTTCGAATCGATATTTCCTGTCTCATAGGCGACGTCGTTCGCCACGCGAAGCGTCGGGTCCAGCACGAGTCTCCTTCCCTGTCTCGACACCGCTCCGTCAATCGTCGCGATCAACGAATTCCCATCTTCGGAGGTTTTAGCGTTACTGCATTCTGGAAATTCTGCTTCCGAGCATTCAAGAGGATGGATCGGACGCCCCGTGACCGTCGAACCCGGCGTTCCGGGAGTTGGAGGGATCTTTACAGCCAGAGCGTCCCCGGCCCCCACATACGTGTAGAGATTAATATCTTTGAAAGAGGCACGGCCGCTTTCCAATATTTTCGGCGTGCGACTCAGGTCCTCCGCATCGACTTTGTACTCGATTGTCCCATCGCGCCCTTGGACCGGCTTCTTGCCTTTCGCCACGCAGATTTCCTCGCCGGCTGTCGAGGCTGACAGGGCTTCACGAATCTTTTCTTCATCCAGCCCGAAAACAACGCCTCGCTGTTTCAGGCTCTCGACAACACTTTCCACCGTGAAAATGGATGCCTGTACGTCGTCCCGATCCACACGAATCCACGCCGCCATTTCGTTGCGGGCCACTCGAAGGTCTGGACCCAAAAGCCGGGTTACGCGGCACAGAAAATCCAACCGCCCGGAGAATTCCTCCACACGGGTGGCCGAAAGCTTCGAGATAGTCGCCCGAGGTAGATTGGTAAACGATTTCTGGACGGATTTCGATACATTCTTTATCGCATCGCGAAATCGTTCCAGCGGCATCGTATCCGACACGAGTTGCAGCGTCTGCAAGAAACCCTGGGAACCTTCCAGATCGGCAAATGCACGCGTCCGGACGGTTTCCGGCGATTTTCTCAACTCGCCGAGCAGCGTCTCCAGACCTTCCAGGAGAATCCCCAAGGCATCCGCGAGGACGGATGTATAGGATTGTTCTGATTGTTTCTCGATTGATGGTGCCATTTCCCACTCTCTCTATGGTATTTCAATCAAGGGAGGGCGAACCTCCCGATGAGCCGCCATATCGGTTGTTTTCCAGCGGCTCGGCGGGAGCCTCGCCCTCCCACCTCTACCCACCGGGGACTCTTTTTACTCCTCCGTGCCCGTCTTCTCTTGATACGCCATACGCTGCGGATCTTCTTTCGTCTTTGCCCTCGCGTCCTTGAGAACGCTCTTCCTTTTTTCAGTCAGTTCTTTTCCATCCACAAAATGACTCCACGCCTCTTGAAAGGCATCGATGAACTTGATCGTTTTGTCAAAAAGCGGGGTTAAGTATTTCTTATCCAAATCCTTAAATAATTCGGAATACTCTTCTATTTCGTCGGTTGTGAAGTCGGAAAGACCGTCGAAAGAAGGCCTGGCTTCCGCAATGATCGAACGAATTCCCTCCGCCATGAAAATGATGTCTTGAGCTGTTTTTCCCTCCTTATCGTGATAAACGATATCTCTTATTCGGTCGGATAGGATTTCTTCACCGCGGGTAACGATCTCGAATTCCATTTGAAAGATCCTGCATTTCTGACTGAGAAACTGTGTTCGGCACTCCTTCGCTTTCTTGATATAGGGCTCGACCCGTTTTTGTCTGGCCATATATTCTTCCGCATGCCGGTCGGAATAGGTCTTGCAGACCTCCGCTTCGTCGAAGTCCTTTCGATCGATTGCGGCGAGCATCTCGGAGGTTGCCTGCTCCATCTCCTGCAGCACAGGGTCTTCCGATTTTTTCCGTTCGATTGCGGCCTCTAGCGTTTGTACGTCTTTCCCCAAGCTGAGAGACCGATTCAAGACAACGTCCAGATCCCGCAGCTTGCGTGTAAGGTCGGGGACTTCTTCGGGTGCGGCTTTCCGGATCGCGTCCACAAGCGTTTTGCATGCTCGGGCGCGGGCATTGATTTCGGTTGAAAGGCTGTTTTCCCCGCGCACACTGCGTTGAACGAATTGCTGCCCCGATATTTTTCGTTTTTTCGCCAGTATTTTGTTCATTTCATCGCGGGTGATCCAAACAACTTTGCCGCCGCGCACCGTTTTGATCATATCGGACGGATCGATACCTTCTTCCTGCGCTTTTTGCGCGGAAACAACGCCATCGATATCCGTCAGCATTTTCTGGATTTCTTCCGGAGAATATTCGAGACGCGGATAGAATTCTTGTTTCTTCTCCTCCTGCTTCGCTTCCTTTTTCTTCATGGATTATCTCTCCCCGTAACGACGGCCCCGTCTTTCAGCTCTTGATAGCCGAACGTGAATTGATCTTTCTTTTCCTCCGGTAGTTCCGTTGATTCTTCAAATATCTGCTTGTATTGATTGCGAACGGGGACGATGTCATCGACGATGGACTCGAACGCGTCCACAATCTCCGGCGCAAAGTGAGTATCTCGTTCTTCCAGGATTGTGTTCACCGCCCTGTCCACGCTCCATGCTTCCTTATAAGGACGTTTCGAGGTCAACGCGTCGAATACATCCACGACAGCAACGATCCGAGCGGGTAGAGGAATCTCTTCTCCTCGTTTTCCTCTCGGATAACCGTTGCCATCGAAATGCTCGTGATGCCCTCCGGCGATCTCATATGCCATTCGAATCACGTCAGAGCTCGAATTCCGCAGGATCCTTGCGCCGATGGTCGTATGGGTCTTCATGAACTCGTATTCGTCGTTCGTTAGACGACCCGGTTTCAGCAAGATGGAGTCCGGTATTCCGATTTTCCCGATATCGTGGAGAGGACTTGCTGTACGAATCATATCGCAAAACTTGTCCGACATTCCCAGACGGCGCGCAAGAATATGCGATGAGTCCGCAATGCGCAAAAGATGTTCCCATGTGTTTTCATCGCGATGCTCGGCAGCCAGGGCCAGACGATAAATAATCTCTTTTTGCGTTTCCGCGAGTGCTTTTGTTTTTTTCTTGACTTCCCGTTCAAGATCTTCGTGATATTGCTTTTCGCGAATCAAAAACCGCCGCCGTTCCAGTGCCCGGGACACGCTGATTGTCAATTCGGCCGAGTCGATGGGTTTTGTCAAATAATCGTATGCCCCCATTTTCAGTGACCGGACGGCCACCTCGAGGTCCGGCAACCCGGTCAACATGATCACCGCGATCTCTGCTCTCTTTTCAATAATATGTTCCAGTAGTTCCATGCCGTTCATCCCGGGCATATTGATGTCCGAGATCACCAGACTGTACTGATCGTGCTCTAGTGCTCTGAGGGCCTCGTCGCCTGATTGAACAAAATTACACGAGTAATCTGTACCGTCGAGTTCTCGAAGCAACAAACGCCCGATCGGCGCTTCGTCGTCCACGATGAGAATTCTCGGCAGCGATTCCTCTGCGGCGGTTGTTGTGTTGTTCATGATTCAAAATCCTTTATTCTTCCGTCGCTCGGTCCAATACTTCACGTACTTTTTCAAGCAAGACGTCGCTGTGAAACGGCTTTCGGAGAAACGGGGTTCCAGGTGCAACTCCCCCGCGGCCGAAAACCGCTTTGTCCGTATAGCCCGACATATACATAACCTTCATGCCCGGTTCGGAAACCCTCAGTTGGTCGACAAGCTCGCGGCCGTTCATGCCGGGCATCACCACGTCGGTCAGAATGAGATGAATCGGACCGTCGTTATTCTTTACGAGTTCAATCGCTTCCTCTCCGCTGGATGCAGTTAGTACCCGATACTCGCTTCTTTCGAGGGACCGACTGACGATTTTTTGAACGGTAACATCGTCTTCGACGACCAGTATCGTCTCCGTTCCCCGTAACGACTTATCCACCTTGGCCGGCTGCACTTCCTCGGGCTTCGCTTCCACTCTCGGTAAGTAAATCCTGAACGTGGTTCCTTGTCCGGGCTCGCTCTCCACGCAAATGTGCCCGTCGCTTTGTTTTACAATCCCATAAACCGACATGAGTCCGAGTCCCGTCCCTTCGCCCTGTTCCTTTGTCGTGAAGAACGGCTCGAAAATGCGTTCTCGCGTTTGTGCGTCCATCCCTGTTCCCGTATCGCTCACAGTGAGGCATATATACTTGCCGGGTTTGAGTCCAGCATGATGGCATTCCGTCTCCTTCTTAAATTCCACGTTGGCTGTCTCAATGGTTAATTTGCCTCCGCCCGGCATAGCGTCCCGTGCATTCACCACCAGATTCACAATAATCTGCTCTATCTGGCTTGGATCCACTTCCACGGAGCCAAGATCCTCGCTCGGGACCGCGACCAACTCAATATCCTCGCCAATCAGCCGCTGAAGCATCTTCTGCATTTCGGTCACGACCTTATTGAGGTTGAGAACCGCGGGTTCAAGGACTTGCCGCCGGCTAAACGCCAACAGCTGCCGCGTGAGAGTCGACGCTCGTTCGCCCGCTCTCTGGACTTCCTCCATATCCTGCCGCGAAGGGTCGTCGGGGCTCAAGGAGTTCAGAACGAATTTCCCGTACCCGCCGATTACCATAAGAAGATTATTGAAATCGTGGGCGATACCGCCGGCGAGTTGTCCCACAGCTTCCATCTTCTGAGATTGGCGGAGTTGCTCTTCCAATAGTCTCCGTTCCGTGATGTCTTCGACGACTGACCGGATGCCCGTCACGTTGCCATTCGGGTCCAACACAAGTTTGTCCCTTATCGAGACCCGGACGGGTCTGCCTTCTTTCGTGAGATAAAATCGCTCGAATTCGCCTATAGGCTTAATCCTATGGATTTTTTCAGCCACCGATTGGATTGCCGTCTGGCGATCTGAATCCGCGACGAAATCGAAAATCGAACGTCCGAGCATTTCCTCCCGTGTATACCCCAACAATCTTGCTTCCGTTTCGTTGATCTCAACAATCCGTCCATCTCGATCGATTTCGTGGTACCCAATGGGAGCGTTATGATAAAGATCTTGATATTTTTCTTCCGACTCTTTCAATAACGATTCTGCGTGCTTCCGTTCGACAATCGTACCAATCAATCTGGCCGAAGCCGCCAAACGCCTCTTCGCAATATCGATGATGAACGGAGGACGCGACTTGTACGATTTCCCTGCTTCTGTCAATTCATCGATACTCAAATTGAACCTCTCAGCAATCTGTTGCAGTTGCTCGGGCTCTTGGGGAGGATCGCCGTAGCCAAAATTAATGGATCCCACAATTTCCCCGTCCGCCCAAATAGGCACGGCGTAGAGGCGGATACCGCCTTTGCATTCAATATCGACAGGCCCTCCTGTTTCGATGGAGTCTTTTGCAGCATCGTTCCAACAGGATTCATGACAATGCCACTTGCCGCTTTCCAACGCTTCTTTATTGTCGTCTGTGGAACAAAGATCGCGCGAAGCCTGGTCGAGCAACCGGCACCAGCCTGAAGAAAAAATACCCAACGCATAATCCCCGTTCTTTTCGTACACTGCGGCCGAGGTGTCGAGTAGATCCAGGTAGTCGTTTACAATATCGACAAGAACATCTCGGTCGATACTGTCAAGCAGCACACGACATGTATTGAGTTCTGTCAGGTCGCCATATACCTGGCAGTGCTCCTCTTCTTCCGGCTCTCGAATTGGCATCTGGTCCACCCTTTTCGTTAGAAGCCATTCGATGCGATATAGCGCCTCCTCCGTCTCCTTCCGTTTTTCTTCTTGTTCAACGCTATGAAGGGCAAAGGCGATATCGTTGACCGCCTCTTCGAATAAAGATTCCTCGTCCTCTGTAACGTCAATGTCGACCGGAGCCGAAACGGAAACGACGCCGTACGTCTTATCGCCGTAAACCAGGCGCATGGTCGTGGCAGAATTCTCTCGCGACTCCAGCGCGAGGAGGCAATCCGGGCAGTCGGTGGAAGGATTGGCTGTAACCACGACACCCGATCGGGAATAAGCTTTTTGTGCGCAGAGGGGAAATCGGCCCTCTTTCATCCTTTCCAGACAAGGCAAGAACATGTCCCCCCAACCGGCCTCCGCACTTGTGACGGTTTCCCCTTTTTCATTTAGCAAAACAATCCAGGCCTTTCTGTACCCCCGCGTCTCTGTAAAACTCTTGCAGGCGCCTTGAATCAGCTTGCTGCGATCTCGTTCTTTCGTGATGAGCTGGTTGATATTCCGTACGGCACGCAGAACGACGTTCAGGCGTGCAAGCCGTTCTTCGATCTGTTTCCGTTCGATCGCATGCCGCATGGCGCGCCGGAGAGGATTGCTGTCGACCTGGCCTTTAACGAGGTAATCCTGCGCACCCCTTCGGACCGCTTCGACAGCCGTCTCCTGGTCATCAAGACCTGTCAAAACGAGAACCGGGACATTAGCGGTGACTCCTCGTAATCGTTGATATGTTTCAAGACCTTGACTTTCCGGCAATCCCAAGTCAAGCAGCACAACGTCGAACTTCTCTGTCCGCAGCCGGTCGATTCCTTTTGACAGTCGTTCGGCACATTCGATGTAGAACTCGGCTTCTTCGGATTCTGAGAGCATCTCGCAAATCAGATCCGCGTCGCCTGGATCGTCTTCAATCAAGAGTACATTGATTGCTTTGTTTTCCATGACGAATCACCTGTTCGGAAGTTTTACTATCGTGAACCAGAATTCCTCGATCGATCGAACGACTTTCGTAAACTGATCCAATCCGAGAGGCTTTGTGATATAGCAGTTGGCGCCTAACCCATAGCTTTTTAGGACGTCTTCGTCCGCTGCAGAGGTCGTCAAAACAACGACCGGAATCGTCTTGACGTCTGCATCATTCTTGACCTCCTTCAAAACCTCTCGACCATCTTTTCTGGGCAGGTTCAGGTCAAGTAGAATCACATCCGGCCTCGGTTTGTTCTTGTACCGACCTTCTTTCCGAAGGAACGCCAACGCTTTTACTCCATCACTAACAACGTCTAGATTCAAAGCCAATTTGCTCTCGGCCAGGGTTTCTTTCGTCAATTCCACATCGCCCGGATCATCTTCGACTAAGAGAATTTGAACCGGTTCGCCTTTCATTACTGCGCTCATAGTGACTGTTCCTTTCCTTACGAGCTGTCCCCGGAGATCGTCGATACATGAACAGGCAGACTCAACCCCACTGTATCTCCTCCAATCTTGACGAACCGGCAAACAGTCGTGTGGAGTTCTTCTCCCTCTCCCTTTGGGAGAGGGCCGGGGTGAGGGAACTCTGCATCTTTCACGCACGCTCTTCTGTAATCGACGGAGCCCTATGATCATGGGAACGCCACGCCGGTTATCAGTGTGCTGTCTTTTAGGAATAAATCCGTAACTCATGACAACCTCGTTCAATTCAATGATCGCCCCTCACCCTACCCCTCTCCCGGGGGGAGAGGGAACTTTCACTGACAATTCCCGAGTTTTTGCCGGACCGTCAGTTTTGTGGGAGTAAACAGCGCAGACACGACCGTTTCCTTTCCTCCCCCGAAGATCGGGGGAGGTGTAGGAGGGGGTTGAGATTCGTATTCCCGACTTTTTGCGACGCCTCCAATCTTGACGAACCGGCAAACAGTCGTGTGGAGTTCTTCTCCCTCTCCCTTTGGGAGAGGGCCGGGGTGAGGGAACTCTGCATCTTTCACGCACGCTCTTCTGTAATCGACGGAGCCCTATGATCATGGGAACGCCACGCCGGTTATCAGTGTGCTGTCTTTTAGGAATAAATCCGTAACTCATGACAACCTCGTTCAATTCAATGATCGCCCCTCACCCTACCCCTCTCCCGGGGGGAGAGGGAACTTTCACTGACAATTCCCGAGTTTTTGCCGGACCGTCAGTTTTGTGGGAGTAAACAGCGCAGACACGACCGTTTCTTGAGCGACCGGGCACATGGTTAACCTCCTTTTTCTCCCCCAAAGATTGGGGGAGATTCAGAGGGGGTTGAACGAATCCGCACACCCAACATCGCTCCCATCAAAATCTCCTCTCCTCCTCAGACTCCCGAATAAAGCTCACTCTCCTCGGGGTACCGTAAAATAGAACGTCGTCCCTTCACCGGGATTGGATTCAAACCAAATCCTCCCGCCGTGCCGCTCGATGATCTTCTTGCAGATCGCAAGGCCGATTCCCGTCCCCGGATACTCCGTTCGCGTATGAAGCCGCTGGAAGATAACGAAAATCCGTTCGGCATACTGCTCGTCAATCCCGATACCGTTATCTCGGATTGAGAAAACCCATTCGCTTTCTTCTTCTTTCGCCGACACGTGAATCTGCGGCGATTCCTCGCGTCTGAATTTGATTCCGTTTGCGATTAAATTTTGAAATACCTGCACCAGCTGCCTTCCGTCCACCATCACCGTGGGCAGCGAATTGTGTGTGACCTGTGCTCCCGACTCGCTTATCGCGGTTTCCTGGTTGCTCACAGCCGTCTGGAATACCTCCTCACAGTCCGTCGGCTCAAACGGTCGTCCCCGCGTCCCCACACGTGAATAGGCCAACAGATCGTTAATGAGCGTTTGCATCCGTTGAACGCCGTCCGTCACGTAGCCGATGAACTTGTCCGCCTTTTCATCGAATTGTCCCCCGTAGCGTTTCTCCAGCAACTGTGTATAGCTCGCGATTTTCCGCAGCGGTTCCTGAAGATCGTGCGAAGCAACATAGGCGAAATGCTGGAGTTCTTCATTCGAGCGTTGGAGTTCCTTGTTTGCCTGAGCGAGTTCGGCCGTGCGTTCCGCCACGCGGTCTTCCATTTCAAGTGTCAGCTGCAGCAGTTCGGAGTTGGTTTTTTCCAATTCACTGTGCAATTGACGCAGCTGTTCGCGCAGGTCTTTTATGGTTGCCTGGGCGTCCGCGAGTTGTCTCTTGTCGGCTTCCTTATTCATGCGTTTATTCTCTTCACCACTGCGACCGTTGCATCATCGTTTTCTTTTCCGAGCACCCTCAGAAGTTCTTGCGCGGTGTCGTTCGCCGATTTGCCCATCAAATGCGAAAACTCTTCCCACCGCCAATGAGAGCGGAGCCCGTCCGAATGCGTGATCAGAATGTTGTTCGTATTCCAATGATGTTCGGTCACCTTTGGCATCGGAGCCTGTCCACCTAGAATCCCCCGGGGCATGAAAAACCGCGTCAGGCTCGGGTCACCGATGACCCGGGTCTCGATATTTCCGATCCCCGCGAACGTCAACTTCGATTCACTCCAATCGAATCGTGCCAGTGCGAGCACCACGCCGCGCGTCGCCCGGCACGCCCGCCCCACACCCCGAAGGATATGTTCCAGTGGCTGATCGAAGTGGCTTTCGATGTAGACTCGGGCCGACTGTGTGCCTTTGCTTGCGAATTGACCGTGCCCGACACCATCGATCACTCCGATGAGCGCACTCTGGTCCCAGCGAACCAGAACGAAACCATCCCCGTTGATGTTCATTTGCAGGTGCGGACGCGTTGCAACCCCGAAATCCAGAGGACAGCCGGGAACGCATATCGTCCCCGTTTTCAACCATCGTACGCAATTGACATGGGTCCCAACACCATCCTGCCAGGGCGACGCGATTTCGAGCCGGTCCATCAAGCGATTGACGGTGCCGAGGCCGTACCCAAGGCTCCCGCCTGTGGAGAAACGGTCCTCGATGGCTTGCTCCACGTCTTTGATCCCCGGCCCGTGGTCCACCGCGTCGATTTGAATGCCAAATCGCTCGGATTCGCTGAGGTGCTTCAAGGTCACCATGCCTGCCTTTGCGTGTCTCACGATATTCGTCGCGAGTTCGTTCGCAACCAGCACCAAATCTTCTATCGTTTTCTCGTCGAAACCGATCTGTTGTGCGATCTGTTTCGTCTCCCGGCGCACAACGGACACATCGGTGGAATGCGTAATGCGAATCGTCTTGGGCGCCTCCAACGCCTTGTTTTGACCTCTCTGGACCATCTTTCAGCCTTTGCGACCATCATCGCGAGCGTCGAACCGCCGGAGGGAGGGCGAGGCTCCCGCCGAGCCGACGTGTCAGCGGGGAACGGCTCATCAGGAGATTCGCCCTCCCCACATCTCTGAACCCTCGGAGGGAGGGCGAGGCTCCCGCCGAGCCGTCTCGAACCCCCTTTTCTTTCTCTCCCCACTACTGGTGCGGCAAAAATCCGGCGGAGTGCGAGAAATAAGGCATCAACCCCCTCTGAATCTCCCCCAATCTTTGGGGGAGAAAACAGACCTGACATGCTCGCCCCTTGTTCCTCCCCCGAAGATCGGGGGAGGTTAGGAGGGGGTTGAAATCCGTATCACTGACTTTTTGCCACCTTGTCAATCTTCGGGGAGAAGCGCTTTTTCGGGCACTCTACCTGTTTGCCGCGGAGAACGGCTCATCAGGAGATTCGCCCTCCCCACAACTATCATCTCCTACTCTTCCGAATCGTCACCGTCGTTCCTTTCCCGATTTCCGACTGAATATCGAGTTCTCCCATCAACCGTTCGGCGCCCGGCAGGCCCATCCCGAGCCCGCTGCCCGTTGAATAGCCGCGCTCCATCACCGCCTTGACGTCGGCAATGCCGGGACCCCAATCTTCGAAAACCAATTCGATCCCGGCGGTGCGGCTTTCGTTATCCAGAACATTCCAACGCATTACACCGGACCCCGCATACAGCGTCACATTCCGTGTGAGCTCCGAAGCCGCCGTTACGATCCGTGTCACGTCCGTCGAACCGAAACCGATTGAGGCGGCAATCTCGCGGACAACTTTCCTCGCGGAAACAATATCCATCTCGGAATTGATGCGCAGTTCGCCTTGACATCCGTAGTTCATCGCACACTCCTCCCCTTCGAATTTCCCAGTAGATCGAGTGCGCGATCCACATCAAGCGCGGTCGATGCATTTCCTAAGGACAAACCGAGCTGAGTTACCGTAATCGCCACGCTCGCCTGCATACCGGCGATCACGGTTTGACCGCCCATCAGTCCAACCATGGCCGATGTTTCCGCGATGGTTCGCGCGAAAAAGGAATCGAGTGTCTCCACCGTCGAGATATCCAACACAAGTCCTTTCGTTTCGTACCGCTCCATGGCTTCGAGTACCCGCTCCTGCAAAATCGACACCGTCTCATCATCCGGGTCGGCCGGGACGGTAATCAGCAATATGTCGCGGACTTTCACAACGGATATATTTTCGGCCGGCATCAGATTGTCCTCCCTCTGGTGTTCTTATCCTGATACGTGGAACCCTCCTCCAGCATTTCGATCGCCATCTGGAGTCCCGCGGCAAGAGACGGGCATGTTCGGATGTCTGACAGGTCAATCCCGAGATGTACGAGTGTTTGCGCGATAGCGGGACGGACACCGGTCAATACGAAGTGTGCGCCCAATAGCCTGACAGCCGTGATTGTTTCGACGAGGTTCTGGGCGGTTTGTGTATCGACCGTCGGCACACCAGTGATATCGACCAGAGCCACTTCGGAATCCGTGTCTGCTATCTTCTCCAACAGACGGCTCATGAACTGCCGCGCCCGCTCACTGTCGAGCGTTCCGATCAAGGGCGCAACTAAGACGTTCTCCCACACCTGTAGTACGGGCGTAGATAATTCGATGATCTCCTCTGCTTGCCGTTTGATGATTTCTTCTCGTCGTTTGCCCTCGGCGATTTCACGTTGGAGACACTCATTTGTTTGCTCCAATTCCGCGGTTCTCTCCCGGACCAGCTCCTGCAGATGCTCTCGGTGTCTTCGGAGCTCATTCTCTATCTGTACCCGCTCCGTGATATCCCAGAATATCCCGAGGATACCGGTGACTGTTCCTTCCTGATCCCGGACCGGAGTCTTGACGGTGTGTACAAAGTACTCTTTCCCATCGCGAACGTAACTCTCTTCAATTTCTCTGGTCTCCCCGCTGGCCATGATCTCTTTGTCGTCGGCTCTGTATTTCTCGGCGAGTTCACGGGGAAAGAAGTCAAAGTCGGTGTGTCCCGGGAATTCCTCGGGCGTAATGCCGAGTTCCCGGGCGAAGTTCTCGTTGCATGATACGTAAACCAGATTCTCATCCTTATGGAATATCTTTTGGGGAAGATTCTCGATCAGTGTTTGATATTTGTTTTCCATAGTACCCGCCGATTGTGCATCCGTTCCGCTTTTGGCAGAGCGTAAACGCGTGATTTCCTTCTCTTTCTGCTCAAGCTCTTCTGTCAGTTCGGCCTTCGTTTTCTCGATCATTAGGGATTATCTCCTCCTCCGTTCATTACTTGCTCACCACATGAAATCCAAGAATATCAAGCGCAACTCTTAGGCCCGCCGACAGTGAGGATCGCGTATCGATATCCGAGAGATCGATCCCCAGATGCACGAGTGTTTGTGCAATAACGGGACTGACTCCGGTCAACACGACCTGCGCGCCGAGCATCTTGGCTGCGGTAATGGTTTCGATCAGATGCTGTGCGGTTTGGGTATCGATGTTGGGAACACCCGTTATATCCACGATAGCAACAGGCGAATTCGTGTCCACGATTGAACTCAGGAGCCGTTCCATGAATCGCTGGGTACGTTCGCTGTCGAGCGTACCGATGAGCGGTGCGACAACGATCCCTTCCCACATTTGCATGACCGGCGTCGACAATTCCAGGATCTCTTGACTCTGCCGAGCGATCGTTTCTTCCTTTCGCTTGCTACGCATTGCTTCGCCCACAGCAACGGCAAGAGTCTCGATCGCCTCCCGATCCGATTCATCGTAGCCGCCCTCTTTGTTCCCGAGCGAGATCATTCCGAACGTGCGGTTGCCCTCTTTTAGTGGAACCCCCAGGAACGAAGTCAATGGAGGATGGTCCTTCGGAAGCCCGGTACTATCGGCGTGGGACATGGGATCGTTCGCAATCAGCGATTCGCCGTCCTTAAGTACTCGTCCCCAAAACCCCCGGATCTCCATATTGTTGATCAGAATCGGAATCTCCGACTCGGGGTAGGTGCATGAATCCCAACCGGGATCGCTCATGGCCGTTGTATCAAAACGCCCCGCCGGGTTGATCTCGCCGATGTAGCCGAATTGGCTTCCAGTCAATTCTTCCGCCACAGCCAGACAGACCTTGCCGAGCTGTTCCTCGGTATCGCAGGTGATCCGTTCGCGAAACACGCGGTTAATCCCCTCGAGAATTCGATTCGTGGCCTTAAGAGGTGCTCTGTCCTTCTGTTGCAGATTTCCGGTGTCCTTCCCTTTTTCTTTTGCCATAATCGCAGTCTCCTCTATGGTCTCTGTGCAAACGATTTCATTCGTCCTTAGCCACCTTCTGCCGATAACTCCGCCTCACCACATGCCTACAAGTGTGGCCGAGAAAAACCCACCCTTTTCGTTTGAGGAATTCAAAGCACGTGTACCACCGGGTAAGATAGCAAGTCCGGGGTTCCCATCTATCCGGCTACCTCTGAACGGAAGGAGGCTAAACTGCCTTCTCCCTGTGAGCAAAACAGGGACTTCTCTCACCGGGTACTTCTATCTGCCCCTCGCACGCGAAAGTCTCCTGCCGCTCCAATTCGGCAAGAATATCGATAACTGTCTCAAATTCGACAGATTTATCTAGAAAGTAATCCGCTCCTTCCTCCATACAACGCTGACGGTATTGAGAATACGGATAATTCGTCAGAACAATGATCGTGGGACGCCGCTTGATCTCCTTGATCTGTTCCAAAACTCGAATCCCTCCTCCGCCGGGCATCCGGATATCAAGGACGACGACATCAGGGGCCAATTCCTGGATCGCTTGAATCGTTTCCTCGGTCTCTTTCGTTTGGGCGACGATTTCGATGTCTTTCAGTTCACCAAGCAGTGTCGGGAAACGGTCTCGAACCATCAAACAGTCGTCCGCGATAATGAGCCGCATAAGTAAGCCCCCAATATCGGAAATATTCCTCTAAATAGACGAATATCGCGGGATCGTGGGAAAGGAAGTCAGACAAGTCTGATTCTCGTGTGGGGACTTCTTGACAAATCATGTCAGATTAGTCCTACAAGATATATCGATCTGATGGGAGCCCGAAAGAGACGGGTTGAATATATTCGACTTAGGTCTCATTCAATCGTTGGAATCACGGAATCAACCCCTTGTCCACCGCATAGCGCACGATTTCCGCGTTCGTTTTCAGTCCCGTCTTCTTGAGAACCCGGGATCGGTAGGTGCTAATGGTCTTGACGCTGAGCGACTCCTGATCGGCAATCTGCTTCACGGATTTCCCTGTGGCCAACTGAATCAGGACCTGAAACTCTCGTTCGGAAAGAGTCTCGTGCGAGGCTCTGTCGGGAACATCGGCAAGGCCGGCCGCGAGTTTCCCCGCCAGGGACGAGCTGACATAGCGAGCGCCGCTGAGGATTTTGCGGACGGCCTCGATCAGATCCTCCGCGACGCTCTCTTTGGTGAGATATCCTGCGGCTCCCGCTCTCAGCATGTGAACGGCATACTGATCTTCCGGATAAACGCTGAGAATCAAAACGGGAACGGCGGGATGAGAAATCCGAATAGCACTCAACGCGTTCAAAATGCTGCCACCGGGCATCTTGACATCCAGAATGACAAGATCCCAGTTGTCTTGCCGAACCAGGTGGCTGAGCTCGGAAAAATCGCTCGCTTCTCCGAAGACGATATCGCCATACTCATCGTCGAGAATGTTCCGTATGCCCCGCCGAACGACGGTGTGGTCATCAGCGATGAGTATCCTCATTGTCCGCCGTTCTCCTATCACAACCCTCTCGAAGCGGAATACGGACTGTCAGGTGCGTGCCCTGCCCAGGTGTGCCTTGGATATGGAATTCCCCGCCAAGTGCATAAACCCGTTCGCGGATTCCCAGAAGACCGAGAGATCCCGGATCGCTGATCTCACTGTCAATGATTCCTTGTCCGTTATCATGCACCTCTAGAGAAAGTATACCATCCGATTCAGCTAAGCGTACACGTACATTCGTTGCATTTGCGTGCCGGGCGACATTCGTCAGCGCCTCCTGACAGATCCGATAGACGGCTGTCGACTGGTCGTCGGTAACTGTCGATGGTTCGGTGAGATCAAATTCACATTGGATTCCGGTTCGTTTCTCGAATTCACCCGCTTGCCACTCCAGTGCGGCGACAATTCCAAGATCGTCCAAGAGCCCAGGACGTAGATTGCAAGAGATCCGGCGTAGAGTCTGGACTACAGCATCGATGTCGTGGGAGAGGGATGCCACTCGTGTCCGCAAAGCCGAAACCTCTTTCTCCCCGGTCAGGTTTCTGCCGAGGGAAGCGACATCCATTTTCAGTCCTGTGAGCATATGTCCCAGCTCGTCATGCAGCTCCCGCGCGAGCAAAGCCTGTTCTTCCTCGCGAACGGACTGCAGGTGCGCCGCCAACGCTCGCAGCTCCGTGCGCGATTTCACCAGCGCTTCCTCGTTGTGCTTACGCTCAGTGATGTCCGTCACAAGGGCAAAAAAGCCTTGGGTCTTTCCGCGCTCGTCGATATCCGGAACGTAGTCCACGATGACCCAGCGAACGCCGCCGTATGCATAAGGAAGAGATTCTTCGAAGGTTACCCGTCGACCCGATAGGGCTGTCTCGACGCGATCCTTTATCTGCTCATAAGCGGCTTCTCCGAGGACTTCCCTGTAGTGTTTACCGATGATCTCCGTTTGGGATACGTTGAACCACTCCTCGTAATGCTTATTCGCAAAGCGGTACACACCGTTCTTATCGAGATACGAAAGAAGTCCCGGCACATTCTCCGTAACCAAACGAAGTTCCTCCCCTTTTTGCCACAGGGCCTCTTGGGCTTGCTTGCGTTCGGAAAGATCCGTGATCATCGCCAGCGCCCCCTCAAACCGACCTTCTTCATCGAATACCGGGTTTGCGCTCACAATCGTCCAGAGTCCCGAACCGTCTTTTCGAAGGAATCGAAAATCATGCTGTTCTCCGGCCCCTTCTTTTCGACGATGGAATCGACTGTGCGCGACGGATCGCCATTCCTCATCCATGAAATCGAACAGTGAAGCACCCTGCATTTCTTCGACCGTATAGCCCAGCATTTCCGCCATCCGATTGTTGACATAAGTCGTGTTGGCCTTGGTGTCGATCGCCCAAATGCCCTCACGGGCCGTCTCGACAATCCTGCGATATCGCTCCTCACGCTCCCGAAGTGCCGCCTCCGCCCGATCCCGTCGAGTTTTCACCCGGCAAATCATCTCGGTTGTAACAAGCGAGATAATCATGAATATCGCTACTGTATAGAGCGAGTGGTCGTCGATATCGACAATGGCGTAGAGAACGCACCCTGTCACGCACACACAAATCAGTCCGGCGGCAAGACGGACACGACGATCAAACTTAAAAGCTGCGTAGAACAGAGGTGGCAACAGCAGTATTGTGTATTCCCCCAGGAACGAGTACCCCATCCAGCTGTGCATGAGGATCAGCAATAGACCATAGAGGACGGCAACTATAGCGTATGCTGCGAGGAAACGGCCGCCGGAGCTGGTGATGGATTCCTTCAGTTGCTTCACGGATTGGAGAGCCATGCTCGCGACCTCGCAGGATCGGCGCAAGAGATACGGTTCTGCTATGAGCATAGCGTACAAGTCTATGGAACGGAATTCAGATTCTCTCCGTGCGGTTGTGCAATAGACAGCGATCTCCGAAGAGTAATTGTGAGGACCGATTATTATGTTTCAAAGCCGGTAGGGGAGGGAACCAGAATTCACGGATGAGCTGGAATGCAGCTTTTTGCTTGAGTTGTGAAGAAGTGAATGATCGTAAGTCTAGTCTTTTCAACCAGCCGGCGAAGGGACTTGAACCCCCGACCCAGTGATTACAAATCTTCGATCCTAGGGTCTATGTGGTTCTGTCACATTCTATAAAACCCTTATTTTTCAAGTACTTTTAGCGAACGGTTTTCTACTTGCCACTACCGATTTTGATGTGCTATGCTAGCTTATTACTAGCTTGATTTTCGCCAGGAGGACAGGTGATTATCAGTCACTGGACCGGGCAATGAAACTCACTAAGGCGATTCTGGACAAAGCGAAACACCCGGGTAAGAACGGAAGCACACACATTCTATGGGATGATGATGTGTCCGGTTTGGGTCTCCGGGTGTATCCAAATGGTCGAAAGACCTTCGTCATCGGTTATCGTATCCATCGGCGTTGGCGCGTCATCACTCTGGGCAAATACGGTCTTCTCACGTTGGACCAGGCGCGGAAAATGGCCCGAGAGAAACTCTTTCAAGTCCTCCAAGGGAAAGACCCCGCCGAGGACATGGCACGTTCTCAACAGGGGACAACAGTGAGAGATTTGGCACTTGATTATCTGGAGAGGCACGCCAAGCCCCATAAACGGTCTTGGAGGCCGGACGAGAAGCGCATACATCGCGCCGTGCTCCCCTCACTCGGAAAGCGTTCGGTTGCATCGATCACGCGGCACGACGTTATGAGTGTGCATGAGAAGATCGGAAAATCTGCACCCTACGAGGCAAACCGTGTGCTCGCATTGTTGTCAACAATGTTTGAGTTCGCTCGTCGAATGGGCTACGTGCCCGACAACTTCCCTAACCCGACGCGTGGTGTGAAAAAGTATAAAGAACAAAAAAGGGATAGGTGGGTAAAACCCGAAGAAATGCCTCGTCTCGCTGAAGCGATCAACAACGAGCCGAATATATACATCCGTGCCGCCTTATGGCTGTATATTTTGACCGGAGTTCGGAAGTCTGAGCTTCTACAGGCCAAATGGGAAGATGTGGATGTCGGCCGGTGTGAACTCCGACTGCCAATCACAAAGGCAAATAGAACCCACTACGTGCCTCTTTCTAAACCTGCGATTGAAATTATGAAGGAAATTCCACCGCTTCAAGGCAATCCTTACGTGTTTCCGGGTTCGAACGGGAAACCCATAGTGAACGTTAGCAAGGCTTGGGGACGAATTCGAAAGGAAGCCGGATTGGAGGACGTCAGACTGCATGATTTGAGACGCACAGTTGGCTCGTGGTTGGCGACCTCTGGTCACTCGCTTCAACTGATCGGAAAGGTGCTGAACCACAGTAGCTCCAGCACAACTGAAATCTACGCACACCTGGCCGATGACCCAATCAAGAAAGCGATGGAAGAGCACGGTGAAAAGGTTTTGAATATTGTACGTTTGCGCGAACATGCGGAGGGCAACGAAACGTGAAGAAGCGGAAGAAACCTGAGGAGCCAGAGTTTAATATCGTCGAGCATTTCGATAAGCACGTTGAGAATGTTCCTCGTGACTATCAAGTCAATTGGATACGATTTGAGTATGTCCGCCGAAATGAGCAGTACCAACAGGATTGGATGAAATTTGTCACAACCCAGACGGAAATCACGCGGCACGTGACCCACGGTTTCAAGAAGGGGCTTGGCCAAAAGGAACACAAGGCTCTCTTATTGGGCACAAAGAAGATCACAAATGACATAGTCCGCAAATGGGCGATTCCGTATCCATATTGTTGGCGAATAACTCTGCCTCCAAGTATTGTCCGTGAAGATACACAGAACATGCGACCTCGGGCTGGTCTTCGTGTTGAAATTAGGGATGAACACAATCAGGCTGTCGGAGAATGGGAGTGGTGGGAGACCGCGAAAAATCAACCTTCACGATCTGAGAGATTCGGCTTGCTCTATTCCGGTGTTTCTGCGTCGGGTGAAGGCGGAACGTCTACCCCCACTGTGATTTATGACTTTAGAAAAGACCCTGATCGTGTGCAATACTTGGTAGATACTTTTCTACCCGATGCACTCCGCTACGATGACGGCAAAACGATAGATCTTACGCCTTATCACGATCGCAACAAGTACAGATGGGATATTTGGGGGGAGCCCGCTGGGGATTGTGGGGCCACTTTGCCTGCTGATGTTCTGTACCCGGGCCACATACCTGAAGAGGATCAGTTGCTCCAAACGGAGAGAATCCGCGTGGATTACCCCATCGAAGATTTTAAAATCTGGCGAAGGAAGTCCTCCCCCACAGAGATCGAATGGGATACCAGCACGTGGGCCGTTGTGGCCATCAACCAAAAGGCAAGGCGAGAGGACGTGATTAAGGAACTTGAACGCCTGGGAGTACTCTCTCGCAAAGGCCGTGGACGAGATATCCGAAAGTGTGTGGAGGAACTCCGCGCCTGGGATTTCAACCAAGCCGGATTCACTCACCGACAAATTGCCCACCGACTACTTAACGACTCCGACCAAGACCGCAAAATCAGCAAGTGGATCACAACGGCGAACCGCTACATACGCGGAGAGTACCGCACAATCCGCTGAGAGTGTTCCAAAATAACTCTGAGTTTTTTTGGGTAAATACAATTCCCCGATATCGCGCTAGTCTGCGCTTGAAGATGGCGGAGAACACAGCGCGCGCTGTCCTCCGGTTCCGTTCGCGGTCAACCATGAACCGCAAACATCAAGACCAGATGGAGGTAATAAAATATGGAAGGTGGACTCATTGCTGGAGATGCACTCTGTTCGAGGACCTCCGATCCGGATGCTCTTTTGAACGAATCCCAAGCAGCTTCACTTCTGGGATTCACCCCAAGGGCGCTCCAAATGTGGCGGTATAGGGGTGGAGGTCCCAAGTTTGTGAAAGTCAGTTCGCGGGCTATTCGCTACCGGCGACGGGATCTGCTTGATTGGGTCGAGGCCCGCGTTCGTTCGAGTACATCGGATTTAGGGGAAGGATAGACCGCTCTGTTTCTTCATTTTTGTAAAGTTGCAGAGGCGGGAGCTTCTGCGAAGACTCATAGGGTGTGGAGCGCAGTGTCTTATCGAGACATATCGGAGTCTGTATTGAGAAGGGAGACTGTCATGGGGAATTGGTATGGTCCGATTACACGGGTAGAGGGTGGTTGTCAGGTGCCGGACGGCTGGCTAAAGGTACCGAATCGTCTGCGGCGATATCTGTCGTACGATGAAATTCCTGTGTATCTGTATCTGTTGGAAAATTCGTGGGGCACAAGGAACCGGAGAAATTACGTCCGGAGGAAGTCGGTTCGGGAGATGGCAAAAGAGTATCCGATGGAGCTGAACAGATTCCACCGTCGGCTGAAAAAATTGATGGAGCGGGAGATCGTTATTCGCGTGCCTAGCGTGGGCGATCAAAAAAGCGACTGGATCGTTCGCTTACCACCGGCACGGGAAATGTCAGATTCGGATGCTTCAGGTGTCTCGCGAAAGCGACACTCAAATAAAAACGAGTGTCACACGACAGAGACGAAGGTGTCACACACGGGAGACGCAGTGTCGCACGAGCGAAACAAAGCGTCGCGCGAGAGCGACAGCCCTCTACATGATCGTAAGACTTATGGAAAAGATATTAGTAATAATAGGTATAAGAACTCGGTCTACGGCGTGCCGACTGACAAGCCAGAGGAACGGTGGGGAGCAGAGGGTCTGAAAAAGGACGAGCAGGAGGAGGAGGCGAAAGAAAGCAAGATGGACGGCGTGCGATTCGTGTCGGGCAAATTGCCAGCAGAGATGGAACCGTTTCACGGATGGTATCCGATTAAGGAGAAACTCCGAACGAAAGGATATAAAGAACTTGCGAAGAGTACCGCGGTGTGGGATACGAACAACGTGGATCGGACGACTCTCTATCTGGCACACGTGCCAATCAAGTGGACCCCCCTTGGTTTGTCTGCGGTCGCGAAGGAGACCAAAGTTCTCGGAATTGAAAGAATTGTGGTGTGCCGAGGAGATCAGGAGCAGGCTACGGACCACGCAACGAGACGAATTTGTGAACCTGCCGAGGAGAGCGATGTCTGTCGGAGTCTTGTTGGTTAACTTGACTGGTGGCACATCCTTTCGCATGTCCTAGGAGACGCTTCAACCGGGAGCCAGAAACACCCGGAAATCCGCTCTGTTCCGTTTTCTTTGTTTTGCCATCGCGGCCCACATGAGGGTGTTTCCGGTCAGTGTTGGGTAGGTACAGCCGTTCCGTTGCCACTCTCAGCACTCAGCCTCGCGGCGAGTGAATCGATTCCGTTCCATTCTCCCGGGTTCTCGCCAGGACTCTCATGAGGTCATGCTCATGATTCATTAAACACCGATTTTCGCGAGAGGCGTAACCGTCAGAATTGAGCCAAAGTTTTCGGCA
>CAZTDD010000061.1:0-39550 GCA_964612675.1 uncultured bacterium | reverse complement strand
CTTAGTACCTTCGGAGACGGGGGACGGACTCGTGTGCCTGACAAGCAGTAATCGAGTCTGCCGATGTACTCAATGTGTACCACGAGTCGCTCTGTCGATGGACCCTATCTCATCGAACGACTGGAAGAACCGAGGATCGATATATCGCTGAGTGCCCCGTGTGAGTTCTGGAGGAAGGCGAATGGATCAGACAATCACGAATTCGGAATTCCCGACCGCAAGATGGTTTCTATTCGCAGGAATGATTCGAGGACCATAAACGGGTACGTACAGTTTGGTTTTCAGCGTTTTTCGCAGGAAGAGAAATGAGAAGAACAGACCACACAGGAGGTTGAAGATGGCTCTCACCAAAGTTGCACGAACAAACCGTATTGTCGATGAAGAGAAGAGTGAAAGTTTGGGTGATAACGGCGGCCGCTTGAGTGACCGGGCCGGCGCGGACAAACGAGGTTTAGAAGACAAGCGTCGTCAGGCGCGTACCCTGGCGAAACAGCAGCAAGCGGCTGAACGAATTTCCGCCAGTTCGACCCAGCTGGCCAGCGGCATTACGCAAGCGTACGCGGGAGTGGAAGAGTTGCGGACCGCGATGGAACAGGTGGCCAGTAGTGCGAAGGAATCGTCGGGCGCATCGAGCGAAAGTTTGGGTGCCGTGACCCAGATATTGGGGAAGGTTCAAGAGCAAGCCGCCTCCGCCTTACAGTCCCGCGATAAGACAACGGAGCTTCAGAGTCTTTGCGAACAAGCGGGTCAGGAAATCGGCGAGTTGGCCAATAACATCAGCATCGCATCCGAACGTCAAAACGCCTCGGTTCAGAAAATGGCGGAACTGGAAGACCAGGCTTCCAACATCAGCAACGCAGTGAAAGCGGTGATCCGCATCGCGGATCAGACCAACCTTCTCGCGCTGAACGCTGCGATTGAAGCGGCTCGAGCGGGGAAGCATGGCAAGGGATTCGCCGTTGTTGCGGATGTTGTCCGCACATTGGCGGAAACCTCCGGAAAGAATGCAGGCAATATTGAGGATTTAATCTCGAAGATTCAGCAATCGGCCAACAACATTGCGGAGGGAGTGAAGAGTTCCGCTGAGGCGGCCAAAGCCGAAGTCGAAAAGGGCCGAGCGATCACGGAACAGCTAATCACAGTCAATGCCGATATGGCGCAAATCCAAAAAGGGGCCACCGACCTGCTTGCGGGCGCAGACGAGATGACGACGGCCGCCAAAGAGGCACAGCAAGTTTCCGAAAACATCGCTTCAGCCGCAGAGGAGCAGGCGGGGGCGTGTGAAGAGTCGTTACGCACGCTGGATCAGCAGACACAAGCGCTGAGCGGCAGCGAGAAGGCGGCGCAAGAACTCGAGGAACTGTCGGAAGAGCTGAAGAACAGCACCGACATAGCGAAGAGTTCAGAAGAAGTCGCGGCGTCCGCCGAAGAACTCTCGGCGGGTGTAGAGGAAATCAACCGTTCCGCCTCGGAAATTATGACCGCAATTAGCCAAATCAGCAAAGGTGCGGCACAACAAGCCGCCGCCGTCGAGGAAGGCGTGGCGGGAATGGCTCAGATCGAAAAGAATGTCAAGCAGGCCGAGACGAAAGCCATGGAAGCGCTCGAACGAGGTCAAAGCATGACCGAGTCACTGACCAAGAACAAGGGCAATGTTGATGAAATGATTCAGGGGATCACCGAAGCCATGGAAACCAGCAAGAAAAACCTGGCCGAGATTCAAGAATTGGAGCAGGTTTGTCGCAAAATCGACAAGATCGTGGACGCCATCGGAAACGTGGCGATCCAGACGAGTATGTTGGCAGTGAACGGGGCCGTGGAAGCCGCGCGTGCAGGCGAATACGGCAAGGGGTTCGCGGTTGTTTCGACCGACATCCAGAACCTCGCCAACGACGCGTCGGACAATGCCGAGCAGATCAAAGATCTTGTCAAGGGGATCCAAGATCAGCTTTTGGTTGTGGCCACCGACCTGAAAGAGATTTCCGATTCCTCGGTGGAGGAGGTCAGCAAAGCGCAAACGAGTACGGAGAATCTGGTGACCGTCGAACGCGATATGGGCGAGATCCTGCAGGGCAACCAAGCCGTCCGAGATGCCGGGACCGAGATCGCAACCGGCGTTGCTCAGATTCAGAAAGGCATGGAACAGATTGCCGCCGGAGCCGAGGAAGCCAGCAAAGCCTCGGAGCAAGCGTCGACTGCTGCCAAGCAACAGTCGGAAGGCGCCGAGTCTCTTGCCGCCGCCATCGAAGAGATCGCATCCATCGCCGACGATCTGCAGAGTGGTTAGAAACCGAGCCGTTGGCGCGTTTTATGGATGCGAGTTTCGATATTCCGTTGCGGCGATAAGGAGGTCAATCAATGGACACACCCGCGAATGTAATCGAAAACAAACAAACGAAAACTGGTGCGACGGATTTCTCCGAGCCGGGGGTCGACGGGACCGACGCCTTCGAAAGCGATATGGCCGGTCAATTCGTCGCGTTCAACATCGACAGCGAGTCGTTTGCTTTCCCCATGAAGTCGGTTATCGAGATTATCCGCGTGCCCGACACGGTGCAGGTTCCACTCACGCCGTCGAGTCTATTGGGACTTGCCAATTTGCGTGGTTCCGTGCTGCCCGTGCTCGATTTACGGCGGCTGCTTCGATTACCGGAGATTGAGCATACCGACGCGACACGAGTGTTGGTTGCGGACTGCGGAAAATCTGTCGGACTCGTTGTGGATCGGGTGGAGCGTGTACTGAGCGTCGAGTCCGAGAACATCGAGTCGAGCGAGGGCGTTCAGACTACGGTCAACGCCGATTTGCTGACCGGTATAATCAAGAATGGAAACAACGGGAACCGCCTGACGCAACTCTTGGATATCAAGAAAGCCGTACACCTGGAGTTTGAAACCGACCATACCATGACGGCGGGTTCAGACGAGCTGTTCGCCGATTCTCACAAGCGAATGACCCGAGGGCAACCGGAAGAGAGTGCCGAAGACGACACCGCTCAGCTTGTCAATTTTGTTCTTGACGGCCAGGAATACGCGTTTGACATCGCGGACGTAGAGGAAATTGTTCGTGTCCCGGACAAAATCAACCGCGTCCCGTGCAGCGATAACCACGTGCTCGGAATCATCAATTTGAGGAACCGACTCCTCCCTTTGGTGAGCCTTCGGCGGATGTTTTCGCTGCCGGAAGCCCCGATGGAAGACCACAACCGGATTGTGGTTGTCAATCTTCGGGAAAACGGCGGCGTTCAGGCCTCCGTTGGGATCGTGGTGGATCAAGTGCGTGAAGTCCTTCGTGTTTCCTCCGACGTGCAAGATGAAATGCCGAGTTTGCTGAAACGCGGCGAGGAATTGGCCGAAGTCAAAGGCGTGTGCCGCCTCGATGATGGGAAGCGCCTCGTTTCGATGTTGTCCACCGACCGCATGTTTCAGCGCTCCGATGTGCAAGCCGCCCTGGAGGCCGCGAAGGAATCGGAAGACAGGATGGCCTCCTCGGGGGAGGGGATTCAGTCGGACGAGCGGACGGACGACGAAACCCAGCTCGTTGTGTTCCACCTCAACGATCAGGAATACAGCGTCATGGTCGAATTCGTTCAGGAGATTATTCGGGTCCCGGAAGAAATGAGCCGTGTGCCAAAGACAGCGGAGTTCATCGAGGGGTTGGTGAATCTTCGAGGGACGGTACTCCCGGTTCTGGACATGCGGGTTCGCTTCGGTCTGGATCGAATCGATCAGAACGAGCGACAACGGATTTTGGTGCTGAATCTGAACGGAGTTCGGACCGGATTCATTGTGGACTCGTTATCGGAAGTACTTCGAGTATCTCGATCCGTTGTCGAGACATCTCCGAAATTGTCGGAAGAACAGTCGCGCCTCATGGGGCAGGTCGCGAAATTCGACGGTGGCAAGCGAATGATACTCATTCTTGATGCGAAGGAACTCCTCGACGAGCACGAACTGGACACCATCGCGAAGAGTTCCACCGGTCTGTCTACCGAGGTGGACCCGATCGGAGCCACGCCTTCGTCTGTGCAGCAGTAAGCGAAGAACGGGAGCCGTGGTGAGTCGACGTGCCTCTCGATGGAGAGTAGAACGAGGTGAGAGTGGAATCGTGAAGATCAAGGTCCTGGTTGTTGACGATTCAGCGCTTATGCGCAGATACATGCGCGAGATCCTAGGGTCGGATCCGGATTTGGAGGTCTATGTTGCGCGGAACGGTCAGGAAGGGCTGAACATGGTCAAAGAAGTGGACCCGGCCGTTGTGACGCTCGACATCAACATGCCCGAGATGGACGGTCTGACGTGTTTGAGTCACATCATGTCGGAATCGCCGCGGCCGGTACTGATGGTGTCGTCGTTGACCACGCAAGGAGCGCTGTCCACCTTTGAAGCACTGGAATTGGGCGCGGTGGATTATATCCCGAAACCCGATGGAACCGTGTCGCGGAACATCAAGAAGATATCGGCGGAGCTGATCGCGAAGGTCCGCTCCGCCGCCCGCAGCAGGATTCGGCGCAGCCAAGGGCTACGTGCGAGACTGCGAACGCGGAAGGGTGGGGCTGAAAGGCGAAGCGCCGTGTCCTCGACATCGGGCCGACCGACGGTTGCTCGCGTGGCTTCCGTGAAGACGGCGTCGCTCTCGGGATTGCTTCTCATCGGGGCATCCACGGGGGGACCGCGAACGTTGGAAAGGATCCTTGGGGGATTGCCGGCGGATTTTCCACATCCCGTACTCGTCGCGCAGCACATGCCCGGCCATTTTACAAGAGTTTTTGCCGAGCGACTGGCTCAGGATTGCCAAATGCCGGTCGACGAAGTGGATCAGACGATCCCGCTGGAACCCGGAAGGATCTTGATCGGGAAGGGGGATGCCGACGTGCTCGTCGGGCGGCGCGGAGGCCGCCGTGTCGCGCTCTGCGTTCCCCCAAGCAATCAGTACCTGTGGCATCCGAGTGTCGAACGCATGGTGCGGACTGCGATGGAGCATTTTTCCCCGACGGATTTGACGGCGGTCCAATTGACGGGAATGGGACACGATGGCGCGGACGGCATGGCGGAGTTGCATCGGCTGGGCGGTCGAACGATCGCGGAATCGGCAGAAACGGCCGTTGTCTTTGGCATGCCCCAGGAGTTGATCGCCAAGGGAGGAGCCACGGTCGTGCTACCTTGCGACCGCATTGCCGGCCAGTTATGCGCATGGACGCATGGAGAACGTATTATGCGCACTGTTCCGGCGTGAGATCCGGCGAACGGAACAAAGGATGGAAAGATGGCTTTCGTGAAACGTCGCCTAAAAAGCACAGAAACACCGAACGTCGACCGTCGCCAAAGTGAGCGCAACTTCGACACCTTGTTGATCCAGCTGGAGGATGAGGACGCGAATGTCAGGCGCTGGGCGGCCAGGGATTTGGGGGAGTTCTCCGAAGCAGTCGAGCCGCTCTGCAATCAACTTGCGGTCGAGCAAGACCTCGCTGTTTGCGAGGCCATACTGGAAAGTGCGAGACGTATCGGAGGCAAACCAGTCATTCAGAACCTGATCCCATTTTTGCGGAGCGAGAATGCCGCACTGCGCAACGGAGTCGTGGAAGTTCTCCAGAAAATGCCGGAGGACCTTGATCCATACATGGAAACGCTGCTCACGGATCCCGATTCGGATGTTCGGATTCTGGCGGTCGGCATCCTTCTGGATCTCGCACACCCGAAGACACCCGAATGGCTTCTGCGCGTTGCGCAACATGACGAGCATGTGAATGTCGTAGGTGCAGCCATCGACCATCTGGCGGAAGTTGGGACGCCCGACTTTGTGCCCGCCCTGGTTGAGATTAAGGAGCGCTTCGCGGGCGAGTCGTATCTCTGTTTCGCGGTGGATGCCGCCATTCGTCGGATAGGGGGCGAGCAATGACGAAAGAATTCGAGATAACGGATGCTGAGTTTGAGCGATTCCGGGACTATTTCTATCGGAAAACCGGACTGTTCTTCGCCGACACCAAACGATACTTCGTCGACAAGAGACTGGTTGACCGTATTAAGGCGACGGAGCATAGTTCCTTTCGTTCCTATTTCACATTTCTGCGTTTTCAGGTCTCGGGGGAAGAACTCGAGGCTCTCATCAATGCGATGACCGTCAATGAGACGTACTTCTTCCGCGAAGACTACCAGCTTAAATGCATGGTCGACACAGTGCTTGACGAGGTTGTGAAGCGGAAGTCGAACGGACGTCCGATTCGGATCTGGTCGATTCCCTGTTCCACGGGTGAGGAAGCGTATTCGATCGCTCTGTTTCTTCTCGACTCGTGGCCTGCGATCAACAATGTGGACGTGGAACTGGTTGCATCGGATATCGATACGCATGTATTGAGAGAATGCGAACGAGGCGTCTACTCCACCCGTTCCGTTCAATACCTCCCGGATGCTGTCTTGAAGAAATACTTCAAGTCGCTTCCGAACGGCTGTTTCCAGATTTCCGACGATCTAAAAGCATCCGTGGACTTCAAACAGGCCAATCTGGTCGATCGCGAGCAGACCCGTTCTTTCCGCGATTTTGATCTCGTTTTCTGCCGGAATCTTCTGATCTATTTTGACGACATATCGCGGCGTCAAGCCATCGAGTATCTGTATGATGCGCTCAATCCAGGCGGCTTCCTGTTTTTGGGCCATTCCGAAACCATGAGCCGATCGTCATCGCTTTTCACCGTGCGCCGGTTCTCGAATTGTGTCACCTATCAGAAGCCCGTATGAGAAAGGTCCGATTATGAAACGAGTATTAGTTGTGGACGACGCGGTCACAGTTCGGATGTATCACAGACAGTTGCTGGAGGGACTGGGCCATACCGTCGAAGAAGCGGAGAACGGTGTGGAAGCGCTGGAAAAGGCGCTGGTCACTCCATTCGACCTGTTGTTGGTGGATGTGAACATGGCGAAGATGGACGGGTATCGTCTACTCAAAGAGATGAGAAAGACAACCGAACTCCAAGCGACTCCTGTCATCATGATCAGCACCGAAGCGGAGCGGAGCGACAGAGAACAAGCCTATCATGCGGGAGCCAACCTTTACCTAGTCAAGCCGGTGCGTCCGGAGAGTTTTCGGGACTATGTGACGCTCTTGACGGGAGGGAGCACACCATGAAACGTTTGACATCTTTCTTCGTGGCTGAATCGAAGGGACTTCTGGAGACGGTGGGAGAGTCTCTCCTCCTTTTGGAGAAGTCTCCCGACGATTCGGAAACACTCAATCATCTTTTTCGCGCAATGCACACGATCAAAGGTGGGAGCGGGATGTTTGACGTTGGACCGCTGACCGAGGTGGTTCATGCGGCGGAGGACGTTCTGGACGCCATCCGACAAGGACGCGTTGCGTTCACATCGACCATGGCGGACATCTTTCTGGATAGTTTCGATCAAATCAACGACTGGCTGGATGCACTCGAAAAGGCGAATACTCTTCCGGACTCGGCGACGGGGATTGGGAAGGACTTGAGCGAGGCGTTGCGCGCTTTGATGTCCGATGTGCCGGACACTCGGGACGGAGTTGCCGGCTCCCAAACGACAACTCGACCGGATCCGGAGCCCAACGTATGGCTTGACTGGCTCATTGCTTTATCCGACAGTTCTCGACGCGACCTATACTGCAAAGGCAAGAGCCCGTTGCGGGTTGTTCGGTATATGCCGAACGAGCAATGCTTTTTTCACGATATCGACCCACTCGATCTCGTGCAGAGGATTCCGGGGTTGAAATTACTTAGCATCAACACTCGGGAGCCCTGTGCGGACATGGCCGAATTCGAACCCTATCGATGCATTTTGGATTTTCATGCTGTAATCGAGTCGTCGGAGGAGGCGATTCGACAGCACTTTCACGAAGTTGCCGAGTCGGTTGAAATCGAGCCTCTGTCTCGGGTTTCGCTGGTATTTCCCACGGGCAGCGCGGGAGATTCAGGACTATTCGCGGGCTTTGTAGAAGACGCGCGCGCTCTTGTCATGAGCGAGAAATGGGAAGATCTTCGTGTCGCCATTCAAGCCGCGCTTGAATTGGCGGGACCGGACCTCATTCAGAGATCCTCTCTTCAATGGCTTGAAGCGGTTTTGAATGAGCAGGAAGTGGATACGGGTCTGATGAAACGGCTTCTCGACGTTGTGGCGACGGGAAACCCCTTGTCCTGTGGGGTTTCGAGAACGGGCTGGACGGACCCGGCTGCCGACGAAGGTGTTTGCGGACGAGATATCGAAATCCCATCGTATCTTGTCGATGCCGGGGCGGAAATCATGCAGGCCCAAGTGGAGCTGCTTTCGTTGCCTTGTGAACCGGAGATGCGCCCCGGCCGTCTTGCTTCGGTTGTCACGGTTCTTGACCGAGTATTCCGGCAGACCGGATTGACAGAATTGTGCCTTCGTCTGGAGCAGGCCCAAAAGCCATCAGGCGAAAACCTCGACCTCATGCCCATACGAGATCTTGCCGCCGAAGCCTTGGTCATGCTGCGATTCAGCCAGGCCGCCGGCACCGGCCAGGAGAGTTTCGGCGGGCAGCCGGCGGAAACGAGTTCAACCGTGAATTCGAAATTGCACCCGGGTTCCGACAACAAGGAGCCGGTGGAGGAGGGGGCCGTGCCAAGCAGTATACGAGGTCGTTCCGACGATTTCGGTACCGGCAGGAAGATCACGACTCTCAAAGTGGACCAGGGCAAAATCGACGCGTTGATCGACTTGGTCGGTGAACTCGTCGTGGCGAAAAACAGTTTGCCATTCTTGGCCAAACGCGCAGACGAAGCTTTCGGTGCACGAGAGCTGTCCAAGGAAATCAAGGGACAATACGGTGTCATTAATCGGATCGCGGACGATTTGCAGGGTGCGGTCATGCAGGTCCGAATGGTGCCTGTATCGCACATTTTCCAGCGTTTCCCGCGTCTCGTTCGCGATCTTTCTCGCCGACTCGACAAACGAATTCGGCTTGTCATGGAAGGAGAAGAAACGGAGGCCGACAAGAATGTTGCGGAAGATCTGGCCGATCCTCTCATTCATCTGCTGCGAAACAGTATCGACCACGGGATCGAATCGCCGGCGGAACGAACGTCCACAGGCAAAAACCCGGAGGGCGAGATTCGCTTGTCCGCCACGCAAGCGGACGACCACATCGAGATCGAAATTCGAGACGACGGGAGAGGCATCGATCCGGAGAAGGTGAAGCAAAGAGCCTATACGAAGGGATTATTGACTGAAGAACAGGTCGAAACAACGAGTGATGAAGACGCGATTCAGTTAATATTTCATCCGGGATTCTCCACGGTCGAGGAAGTCTCCGATCTGTCCGGGCGCGGGGTTGGCATGGATGTCGTCCGCACGATGGTGACTCAGAAGGGGGGGACGCTTTCGGTGAACAGCGAGAAGGGAAAGGGGACATGCATACGACTTTCATTGCCGCTGTCCATGGCGGTTACGCACGTGATGATGATCGAGGTTGGGAATGAGACCTATGGTGTGGGCATACGAGAGATTGTCGAAACCGTTCGTGTGTCCAGCAAAGACATCCATCGGATCAAGAACCGCGAGACGGTGGTCTTGCGGGATCGCGTGATTCCATTGAGCCGGTTGGATCGAGTCTTGGGACTGAATGGGAAAGCGCATCAAGCGGGAACGAACGGGGAAGTGGCCATCCTCGTAGTCGATGTTGCGGGACAGCAGCTCGGTCTCGGGGTGGATCGGTTTTACGAGAGCGTGGACGTTATTCTGAAGCGAATGGATGGGTGCATGGCGAAGTTCAAGATTTATGCCGGGGCGGCGCTACTCGGTGACGGTCGTGTGCTGCCGGTCCTGAATCTGAAGGAGGTGGCGAAATGCCTATAGAATACAGTGGGAAGATAGCCGTTTTCGAGGGGCGGTGTGCTCTGGAAGAAGTGGAAGTCTTGATGAACTGGCTTGAGAACAGCCCGGAGGGAACGATCGATCTCAGCCGCTGTGACGGATTGCATGGGGCACTCTTGCAGGTCCTGATAGCAGCTCAGCGGCCCGTGTCCGTACCGCCCGACGATTCGTTTCTGTGGGAATGGGTTTTGCCGGTCCTTTTGTCTAGACCAGGGCGCTGAAAGGAGGTCGCGAGTCGTGAATCCGCCTCTGATCGTCGCTGTGGCAAACCGAAAGGGAGGGACCGGAAAAACCACAACCGCTGTGAACGTGGCGGCGGAGTGGGCGAGTCACGGGTACCGGACGCTGCTTGTTGATCTCGATTCGCAAGCACACGCCGGTTATGGCGTGGGATGTGCCGAGCCTGGTCGCGATGGACCGTTCGTTCATGGAATGTTTTGCGACAGCCAATTCGAATTCTCGAAGGTTATTCGATCGACGCCGATCGACCATCTATGGCTTGCTCCCGCCGATCGGAATTTCGAAGAAACGGAGATCGACGGACGTGCCGAGGTGTTGAGACTGCACCTGGCGGACGAGACGATTGGGAGCCGCTTCGATCGCGTGGTTCTCGATACGCCCCCAACGCTGGATATTGCATCGGTCAGCGCATTGGCGTCGGCCAACGCCGTACTCGTGCCGTTCCTTCCCCACTTTCTGTCCGAAGTCGGTGTTGGGCAATTGGCTCGGCTGTTCTATAAAGTGGCGACACGGTACAACAGAGGACTGCGTTTGCTCGCCCTTCTGCCCGTGATGATGAATCGACGCACGAATCTCCACCGTCACGTTTTGAACAAACTGAAGCAGCAATTCGGCGAACGAAAAATGATGCAGGGAATTCGAACGAACGTTCAATTAGCCGAGGCTTTCGCTGCGGGCCGGCCGGTCCGCCATTATGCGCCGAAGAGCCGAGGTGCAACCGACTATCGCGATCTCGTACGCGAATTGGAAGATCTCCTGGTGCATCGTTGACTACTGAGATCCCCGCCGGCTTGCGTGTTCGAGGGATCGTGCGCGTGCCGCAGAAAGAGACGCTTCTCTCGGCGGGAACGGAGCCGGATAGTAGATGGCCAGGCGGTGTACAAGAGATTTCACCGGGGAGAACACGGAGGGAAACGATGATCGGACCGCGATTCATTCTCTGGCGAATCGCACGTGTTCCGACATGTACACAGGAGCGATGAGCGTGAATGAGAAACCGCATACACCCCAATTTGTCTTGGACGCTACGGATCGACACGCCACCGCAACTACGATGGAAGACGTGTTTCGCAAACTGGCCGAGATGATGGAGGAAGGGGCCGCCCTGTTGACGAGCGATGGGGTGGTTCGGTATGTCAATTGCCCGCTCGTTCGAATGTTAGATTCATCGTTCGAAGCGATGGTTGGGACGCCCATCCTATCCTTCGTTAAAGTCGGAGAGAAAGACACGTTCGAATCCTTCCTGAAGCGTAGCGAGATTCGCCCCTGCCGAACCCGCGCGTTGTTTCAAAACTCGGAGGGTGTGCGGACTCCTCTCGATGTTTCATGTTCGCCTTTTGAAATGGGAGATGATCGGGGATTATGTCTCGTGGTGAAGGATTCCGCCGTCCAAACGTATTCAGACCTCAGTGGATGTTTCCCCGATGCCATTGTCGATCACGCAGCTGGCGCGGTTGTGATCTGCGATACGGAAGGCCGGATCATCCGCGCCAGCCAAACCGCGCAGTATTTGTGCGGCAAAAATCCATTGCATCAACCTTTCGAAGTCGCATTTCCTCTGCGGTTGAAAAACCATTCGAGTGGCAATGATAAGATCTCGTTGAACGCCGCCCTCAAGGGAGAGTCGTTTTACGGTGTGTGGGCGTTCATGGATCGATTCTGCGCGCTGCATTCCCATTCAAATCCGTCGTCTGAGTTTCTTGTCAGCGCTACACCTCTCAGGAAACCGGGAGGGCATATCATCGGCTGCGTTGTCACGTTGGCCATCATGACGGAAAGAAAGCGGATGGAAGAAGCGCTACAATGCTCCGAGTCGCTTTACATTTCTCTGGTTGAGAGTATTCCTCACGGTGTTTTTCGAAAAGATGGAAACGGAACGTATCAATTTGCGAATCAATACTACCGCAACGAACTGGGACAAGAACATAGCACCATTATAGGAAAAACGGATTTTGATCTCGTTCCTCTCGATCGAGCCGAGAAGCACCGGACGGACGATTTGTACGTCTTGGAAACCGGCGAGAATCTCGAATTGATCGAGGAGCGAGATGCGTCTGAAAACAACAAGACGTACGTACACATCATTCGCGTGCCGGTGATGGATCCCCACGGGAACGTTGTCGGCGTGCAGGGGATATCCCTGGACGTTACGGAACAGGTGAGGGCCAAGCGGGAACTCCAGGATTCTCTTGAAATCTCCATGAAGCGGCAACAGGAATTCGCCGCCCTGCTGGATTGTTCTCATGCTGTTCTCGAATTTTACGAGTTCAAGAACGCCGTCGGCGCCATCTTCCATTCGTGCAAAAAACTCGTCGGGGCAACCGCCGGTTATGTCGCCGTGTTGAGTCAGAATGGCTCGGAGCACGAAATCATCTTCTGCGATTCAGATGACTTGGACTGTTCCGAGGATCTTTCATTCACAATGCCGATCGAGGGGATTCTTGCCGAGGTGTATCAAACAGGCAAGCCCGCCTTGTACAACGATTTCGATGACATGAGCCGGGGCTCCCTTTTGCCCGAAGGAGCCGCGTCGACAAAGACCGTTTTGCTCATTCCGCTCGTCATTCAACGAAAAGTCGTTGGACTTCTCCTTTTTGCGGACAAAGTGGGTGGGTTCGTGGACGACGATATTCGACTCGCTTCAGCGTTCGGCGAAATCGCTGCCATTGCCCTTCACAATAGCCGAACACTTGAATCCATGGAGGATAGCGAAGATCGCTTTCGGTCTGTGCTTCAAACGGCGAACGATGCGATCATTTCCATGGACCGTCAAGGAACGATCGTCTCATGGAATCGCGCGACGGAGAAGATGTTCGGCTGCCCGGCCGACGATCTTGTCGATCTCCCCGCAGCGTTTCTGATTCCCGAGCGTTTTCGTACAGCCCGCCAGGAAGGATTGGCCCATGTATTCTCGTCTGGAAACACCGATTTGATCGGAAAGACAATCGAATTGGCCGGGTTGAAAAAGGATGGAAGCGAGTTTCCTGTCGAACTTTCTCTGGCTCGTTGGACGAAGGGAGGAGAGGCATTCTTCACGGCCATCGTACGCGATACGACGGATCGTCTACTCGCTTTGCAGGAGAGACAAGCGCTCCAAGAGCAACTCAGTCAAGCCCACAAGATGGAAGCTGTCGGGCAGCTCGCCGGAGGCATCGCGCACAACATCAACAACCTACTGACCGGTATCATCGGCAACATCAGCCTCGCCGCCATGTCCCCACCCGAGCAAGTCCCGACGTTACTCGCCCGCGCCCAGGAGGCTTCGGATCGCGCATCTGCGTTGGTCAAGCAGTTGCTGGCATTCAGTCGAAAATCGCTCGTTGAATTGGGGCCGGTTCAATTGAATGCGGTTATTGAGAAGGCCTACAGCCTGTTGAGAGCAACGATGGATCCACGGGTCGAAATGATTCTACGGACGGACGCGCATCTACCTGAAATCCGAGCGGACGCGGCTCAGATCGAGTCCGTTCTCTTGAATCTGTGCCTGAACGCACGTGACGCTCTTCGAGGGGTGGCGCGGCCCAAAACACCCCGAACGATTACAATCGAGACAAAGACGGTTCAAGTCGACGAATTGTATTGTGAGACGCACCTAGACGCACGGCCGGGCTGTTTCGTTGTGTTGAGCGTTTGCGACAATGGGCCGGGAATGGACGAAGCGACTCGGGAACGGGTATTCGAACCGTTCTTTACTACGAAGGATTTTGGGGAGGGAACCGGATTAGGCCTGTCCAGCAGTTTGGGGATTGTGAAGCAACATGGGGGATGGATTCAATTGGAGAGCGAACCGGACTCAGGGACGACGTTCGGCGTGTATCTGCCGATTCTTGAAAAGGAGCACAGTCGAATAGACTCGAATATTGATGAACATGTGCAAGGAGGAAGCGAAACGGTTTTGGTCGTGGACGACGAGAGCCTTTCATGAATCTGTGGCCGTGCCATCAACCTAAATTCGGCAGTTGAATGGGAAGCGCGGTTCCTGAGCCCGTCGAAGGGCCGCGCCGGCGTTGGTGATCGGCCTTTCGACAAGATCAAGAACCGATCACCATTTCGGTGAAAGCTGAGAATGAACGCTACTATCAAAAAATCAGCGGCTTACCCTCGCAACCACACCTTCAACTGCCGAATTTAGGGTGAAGGTTCTCCAGCGTCAGTTGGGGCATTCGGACGTCCAAACGACCTTAAACTACTATGTGGATGTTCAGGAGTCAGCCTTCCATCGTGGCGCGAACGTGGTAGCATTTCTCTTTGGCGCTAGCGTAGATGAAGGCTCAACAAGTCCGAACAATGACCCAGAATAGCCGTTTTCATGTGGCACACCGTGGCACACCTCTCTTTTATAAGGGATTCAACACCATCCAGGGTCATCCAGTGGGACCCATCGGTTGGCAGGTGCCGGAGCTGCGATGGGAGGTGTATTCGTCTATCGCTATTCGAAGCCTGCTTGAGCGGTTCCCATAAATAACGACGATTTGCAGACCTGGGCGGACTAACGGAATCCGCTGCATGGGAGTCCTTGGAGTGTGTATGCCACTCGGGCACCGAGGACAAACTTGGCAGTAGAATTGCCACCGCAGTGTTCTGGGTATAGAATAATAGGAAGGCGGTTGCTATCTCTGTATCGGGAATGGACGTCTGAATCGATGCGAGTAGTCTCGAACCGTCAAAGACCATAAAGGAGCTTAGGGGGACACCACTATCAGGGGAAGAGGACGATCTGATTTTCGCCGCCGCGACCGAGACACCACCCGAGTGAATCAGTGGATTCGAGCGCGGGAGGTTCGCCTGATCGGGAAAGAGGGCGAACATATTGGAGTAGTTCCCGTTCAAAAGGCACTCGCCATGAGCGAAGAGGCGGGCCTGGATCTTGTGGAAGTCGGGGCAAAGTCTGTGCCTCCGGTAGTCCGGATTATGGACTACGGCCAATTCAAGTACGAGCAGGCGAAAAAACAGAAAGAGGCCAGGAAAAGACAGAAACAGATCAGTGTTAAAGAGGTGAAATTCCGGCCTCGAATCGATCCACACGATTACGAGACAAAGATACGCAATGCGCGCCGGTTTTTGGATCACGGGGACAAAGTGAAATTCGTTGTTCAGTTCCGCGGGCGCGAGATGGCGCACCGCGATCTCGGCCGGGCGGTTTTGGATCGGGCCGTCGAAGATTTGGCCGATGTCGGGCAAGTTGAAATGAATCCCCGGCAGGAAGGCCGTGTGATGAATATGGTCATGGCCCCGGTGCCGGAAGCGACGCGCCGCAAAAAGCAACGCGAAGAAGAGGCCCGACAAGCAGAAGAGGAAGACACCGGTGAAGGGGAATCCTCTCAGGAAACCCCGCAACAGGAAGCCGCGTCCTGAGCACCAAGACGCCCAATCTTCATTGCGTCATGTAGAGGGCGTCTATATCTATGTCTGCTTGGGACGGGGGAAGGAGAAAAGAAGTTGCCTGGAAAAACCAAGATGAAGACAAAACGAGGTGCAGCCAAACGGTTTCGGCTCACGAAGAATGGAAAGATCAAGAGGGAACGAGCGTACCTCAACCATCTTCGGACTTCCAAATCGCCAAAGCAGAAACAGCGCCTGCGCCAGCAGACTATGGTCAGTAAGAGCGACGAGCGTCGTGTGAAACGAATGATCTGTACTTGAGAATTGGAGCGGTAAAATGGCACGATCGATGAACCGAGTCGCCTCCAGACGGCGGCGAAAGAAACTGATTAAGGAAGCCAAGGGGCAGCGAGCCGGACGGCGGAATCTCCTCCGGTCCGCACGCGACGGCCGACAGAAGGCGAATCTGTATGCGTACCGAGACCGGCGCCGAAAGAAACGGGACTTCCGCCGGCTTTGGATCGTTCGAGTCGCTGCTGCTGCGAAAGAGAACGGCACGTCCTACAGCCAGCTGGTGGGGAATCTGAAAAAGCACGGTATCGAGATCAACCGAAAGATGCTTTCGGAGCTCGCTATCCACGATCCGGATGGGTTCCGCAAACTTGTGGAGCAGGTCTCCCCCGCGTGATCCAAACCAGCTTTCCTCTTCTCGGCTCGCCGGAGACAGGCCTCCGGCGGGCCGTTTTCATGGAACAACAACAAGATCGCCCGGTGCATGAAGAACCACCGCTGCCCCGTCTTGCCTGGCGGCAAGCGATACTCCCAATCCGAAGGTTTGTTCGTTCGGGAATGGACGATAGACCTCTCGAAAGGGCCGCTCGGAGATCGTCCACACTTCTCCTCGGCCATTGAGCAAACAGACACCGCGCCCGAGCGCATCCAATTCAATATCCACTGCGTCCCGCTCGAAAGTGAATTCCGGCGCATATGGCGCCCGCAGCGTCCAATAAGGGCTGTCCGGGACGTCACTCGCCATCGGCAGCCTCCCACCCCCGCTCGCCGCATGGATAACGCCGTAGGTATCCAGGACGTACCAGCCGAGCCCGTCCGAAGAGAATTCAAAGTCGACCGCCGCATCCCAATAGAAAAGAGGCTCTTCTGGAATCGGGAAGGATTCCGGGAGATCGCCGATGACCGAGAATGTTCCATATGAACTCACAGCAACAACGCTGTCGCTCACAGGAGATCGTTCGATATCCACCAACTGGTAGCCCGGCCGCAGCGACATTCGCCAGGAACCCGGAACCCAGTCGGAGATCTCTCCGGAAACGCGGATTTCACCGTTTCGATAAGCCACAACGACCGTGCCGTCCCAAATCTCCAGGTCCACAGCGTCTGTTCGACCCTCGCCCCGTGCCGATTCCCAGACCGGAACCAAACCGGTCGGCTCCAATCGGAAGACGCGTCCCCACCGATCCAGTAACCACGTCGTTGATCCGTCGGATGTCATTTCGTGATCGACATAAATATCAACGTGAAACTCGAGTACCGCAGGAGCAGACCACAGAACCTCCATCGCCGAAAATGCACCGCCGGCGGATTCCCACGGGTTTTGTCTGTGGGAGCGTAGAGCCAGTTTATAGCGTGGATCTTGCGCTTTCCGGCGAAGACGATTCAGGTCTTCCACGGTCCATAGGTCGGCGATTCGTCTGGACGCGGAAGGCTTGTCCCACTGCGCCGGAGGCAAGGCCCGGAGGACCCTATCCGGCTGATGCATTCGTTGCGCGGTTTCCGCTATGCGGTATCGTAAGAGAAAATCCAGACCGCATTTATCGACCAGATAGCCGCCTTCTTGTTCGACTATTTGGAGTACATGAGCGTACTGCTGGCGCGTTTTTCGTGCGGTCTTGTTGTCGGGACCAATCCAATCGCGTACCGAACGTTCCGTTTGACCGGCTTGCCACCAAGCCGCCGACGCTGAAGCGTCGCGGTATAGTCCCCGCGCTCCTGCAACCATCCCGAAAAGCAGCGGAATCAATAGGTACGAGACCCGTTTCTCTCGATATTGGGGTGAACGCAGAACCAGAATAAGCGCCGCCAATCCGACAATGATAAGCCCGTGCGCCATCAAGAGACCTGACCGGTACCAATGCAAAGGAACCGCAATCGGCTCCGTGGGAAGTTCCTCGTGGGTGTCGAAATCGGCGGTGTCTTGCTCGTACCAGTGGGGCAGCGCCGGCAATGTCGCTGGAAGTATGACCTGTGAAAGGGTGAGTCCGGCGATTGTAATGAGCAAGGCAAGCGGCAATAAACCCAACGGTCCCTCAGCGCGTTTCTTCGATCCTCCCGCACACCATACCGCCAGGCCGAGCGCAAGGACCGGCCAATAGGCTAACCGACCCCATGTCGGAAGGAGCGCCAGTTGATGACGCCAGACAATGGTGAACAGAAATCCAAGCGTCAGACTTTCAAGCAGGAAACGAACAGTCGGTGGGACACTCCATTTCTTCCGCCATCCAACGATACCGATCACGACCAACAGAAAAATGGCGGCATCTTCCGAGATTGTTGTGGCTGTACCGGATAAAAGAAGCGGCAAAAAGGCAAGGATAAAGAAACCAATGGCGGCGCGTTGTTTTGTGGAAATGCTACCCGGTTCCTGATGTCCGTTTGGCTGATCCATCGGGTGTGGCGTCCGAGAGGCCCGGCATGAACGTTTCATTCAGGGCTTAAATTCAATTGTACCCACGGCTTCAGCGCCCGGTGAACTTTTCGTGAAGACACGGGGCTCCGAGTCGGTCCGGTCATGGTAGCGCTCCATGATCTCAGCAAGAAGATCGTCCGTTCCATCCGCAGCGAGAACAGCCACGGTTCCCCCCGAACCGCCTCCGGTGATTTTCGCCCCAAAGAGCCCCTTTCGCGGTCCCGCCTCGCGAACGAAATTGACAAGCAGATCCGTCTCCGGGCTACCCATTGCGCACCGGTTCCCGTAGCTCCAATGTGAGCCGTACATCAGTTTTCCCAACACGACCATATCGTTTTGAGGACCCGCGCTGTGTTCGAGAATATGTCCGAACTGTTCCACACGATGGTTCTCGTAGATTGGGTGCTCTACGCGGCTCGCAACCGCGTAGGTTTTGTCCGGGGCGACGGTTGTAACAGGATCGCGGGTTTTCCCATAACGTTCGAGAAACTCGGCGCCTTTCATCCGTGAGGGCAGGATCTTCCGGAAGCGTTTCGCAAACTCGCGCGGAGTAATTCGGGCAAGGTAGCCGTCGTACGGATCGCTTTGTTTGGCGTTCAGATGCGAGAGGATGATCTTGTGGCCCATAAAAGCGCCCACCCGTGTGTCCGTGTAACGCGAACCCCCGACAGCGTGTTTCACCCGGGAATCGATCCCCACAAAACGATATCCTTTCGGGATCGAAATGGTGCCTTCCATTGTGTGAGGTTGACACCGCAAGGCCAGGAGGGACCGTTCGCGGCCCAAGAGTGACGTTACTTGATCCATAATCCCGCACGGCGCTCCGACGACGCGATTCTCGACCATCTGAGCGAGGCGCGCCGCCTCGAGGCCGTCCAAACGCACCTTGTAAGCGGCGAGAACCGCCTGCAGAGTCGCCACCTCCAAGGCCGCCGACGAAGCGATACCCGCCCCAAAAGGAACGGTGCTCTTGATACAAAGGGTCGCGCCGGTACGAAAAGGCTCTACGATCCCCTCTTTCTGGAGCACGAAGAATACACCGAGTACGTAAGCGGCCCATGCCTGGTCCGCGGTTCCTGTTAGCGTCTCACGGATTTGACGATAGCTCCGAAGGCGGGAGTCTTCTGCAAAGTCATCGAGTGAGAAGGTACTGACATCGCGAACGAACCCTTCCCGTTCCGCTTCAATGCTTCGAACGACGAACTTCCGGTCCCTTCGTTTTTGAACGGCGACAAGGGTCGCTTCACGTAGAGGCATTTCGAGAACGAGGGAGCCGCAGTAGTCGGCGATTCCCCCCATAACGTCTAATCGCCCGGGCGCGCGAGCCACGACGGTTCGTCTCCCCGACTCCAGGATGTCTCCAAACGCTTTCGGGGCCGTCTTCACGAACCGCTGCAAATCTTGCTTCGCTGTATCGCCCATGGTTTATCGTCACCAAACGATTTGAATATCCCCCGTATCCGAATTCAATTCAATATCTTGAAGCGAGAGACTCTCACGCCACGGCTGATCTGTCACGGGATCGCCGTCCAATACAACCGTTGCCGGCCGCTCGCACCGAATCGAAACACGTGCGTTCTCCTGAGACCGGACCTTGCCCTCGACGCGGCCGTCCCGCATTTTCAAGATCGCATCGCTTTTGCTGAAACACTCGAAGATAGGACCGTTTGTGTCGCGCACGAAGCTGCCGTTATGAATACCCAGGCTGGCGATCTCACCGCGTTCGTTGCGAACGACAAACAGAAGAAAGGCGTCTGTTGTCAAGTTGTCGAGAACATTTTCGCTGTTCTCATGCATGTGTCGGCCGTCCGCGAGAAGGTTACACAAGAGATCGGCCGTTCCGTTCGTGACCGGGAAACGCATACCGATCCAGTCTGTTCCTTCGAGGCGTTTCAAAGGAGGACGCGGGTCCTCTGAGGCTGCGCGCGGCGACAACAGAGAAAGGAATTTTGTATCCTTTACCTCTTCATTGGTATTGAATGTCAGGTAGGTTTTCTCTTCCCTGGTTTTTTCCTCGAGCCCGGAACGTTCTTCTACTTCCATGTTTGTCGGGAAAGCGAACTGAAGATCGGCGGCCGCAGGGGCGTTTGTAATAGTCGCTTTGTTGTAACTGACATTCGATTCACCGTCGAAATGTAGAAGCCAACTGAATCGGCCCGGTTCATGAGCCAACAGATCATCCACAATCGCGTACAAGCCATCGTATGCGATGACATGTCGATAATTCCGCAGGAAAATGGAGGCATAAGGTCCCGTCGCGTCCGCACACAAGTATGTGTATTCGGGAGTAGAGAGCCAATGGCGGATCTCGCCTCGAAATTTGCTGCCAAGATAACAGTCGCGGGGAGGCTGGCCGCGATCGTTCCATAAAACCACATTGTGCGCTTCGCTTTGGCAATAGTATTGGACATATTCCGGCTGCGAGTAGGAGCAGGAACCCGAATCGATGATGAGAGGTTTGCCACGGGAATACAAAAGGAACGAACCGGCATCTGCATGTGCGTGATTCCAGAAATCACCGCAGGTCAAGGCAAAGAGAGTTCCATTGGGTGTCCAGCCGTCTCGGAGTACCGCCCAGTCGATTCCTTCGAAAAGACGGGTGTGTGGCAGATCGCTCGGGGGAACCGGCTGCAGGTTACGCGGGTACCACAAGAAATCAAAAATGTTCTTTACCTTGCCGTTATATGCTTCGTTCCAGTACCAGAACAGGTGGGCGTTTTCTGTCCGACGAGCCAGATTCAACAGGACCGGACTGCTCGGCACAAATGTCGATGAGGAATCGCCGAAATTGACGCTGAGGAAATCGTCGCTTGTCTGGTATGCCGGATACAGAAGAAAGTCTCCTGCTCCCTGAATAACCTCGTTGCCGCTCATCAGATCTTCACCGGTAACGTGCTGAAGCGCTTCCGCATAGCGAAGAAAGGTGCGCAGGCTGTAGTCGACGTAATTCAGGCTTTCGTAGAATCCGCCGTCGGGGCCGAAATTGGGGACTTTATTGAGGAGAGCATTCCCTTCGTATCGAAACCACTCTCTGAGCGAACGGCTTACGTCGCGTACCCACCCTCGTGCACGCGGCTCCTCGTCGAGAACCGCCAGGGCGCCGACACCCGCCCCCGACAAACACACCGCCCACCAGTTGTGTCCCATGCTGTCCAGAGCGTGAATTCGGGCTCCAGGCAGACACCAATCCGAAAGCAGCGGCAAGATCCCTTTTTCGATCAGCGCGGTGCGTACGATATTTCGTTCTTCCGGTGTCATTGCCTCATACGTCCAGTCGTACGCCGTAGCCACAGACATGCTCATCGCGCTTGTTTTCAGGCCGCTTCGCCACGGAAACCTTCGATCTTTCCGATGCCCGTCGTGCCACGAGGGCATCTCGGCGGCTTTGAGCAACAAGCGAATCGCGGCGCGGGCGGGTTCCTGATGATTCAGCAGTGCGTGTGAGAACGCGAGACGCTCGCACGCTCCTCCGTTCCAGTTCTCGTGTTTTCGGTCGGGGGCCATCGAGGCGAGAAATTGGTTCCAGGCCGTGCGCAACCGCTCATCCGAGAGGATGTGCGCGCGAATGTCGCCGACTTCGGAGGCCGAGAAGTAAAGGTTGGGATGAGTGGCTTGTCCCACCGCCGATGCAGGAATCACAAAAAGAACGAGAAATGCGAGTTGAGTGAGTCTTTGTTTTGTTGTCATTGGCTGTTATTGCCGGCAGGAACGCCGGTGTCCCGGGTTTCACTCCGGTGAGTTCCTCGCCGGGCGGGCACTACAGAGAAATCGGGTTGTTCGATCAATATGGTGACCTAGTCCAAAAAGTCGCGTAAGCGACGGCTCCGGACCGGATGGCGCAGTTTGCGGAGGGCCTTTGTTTCGATTTGACGGACACGCTCTCTTGTGACTCCAAACCGATTACCGACCTCTTCCAGCGTTCGCTGATACCCATCTCCGATCCCGAATCGCAACCGGAGGACCGTCTCTTCGCGTTCGGTGAGTGTCTTCAGCACACTCTCCAGTTGCTCGTGCATGATCCTGTCGGAAGTAACGAAAGACGGGGCTACGACGTTTTTGTCTTCAATGAAATCACCGAAATGAGTGTCGCCTTCGTCGCCGACCGGTGTTTCGAGCGAGATCGGTTGTTGTGCGATTTTGAATACTCCCCGGACTTTCTCTACGGAGAGATTCATTTTCGTCGAGATTTCCTCGGGTGTAGGTTCGCGGCCGTACTCTTGGACGAGTCTCCGAGATACTCGCGTCATTTTGTTGATGGTTTCGATCATGTGAACCGGGATCCGAATCGTGCGGGCCTGATCGGCAATGGCCCGGGTAACCGCCTGCCGAATCCACCACGTAGCGTAGGTCGAGAACTTATATCCCCGACGATACTCGAATTTGTCGACGGCACGCATCAGGCCGATATTTCCTTCTTGAATCAAATCGAGAAACTGTAGACCGCGATTGGTGTAGTTCTTTGCGATGGAGACGACAAGCCGCAGATTTGCTTTGACCACATCCATTTTGGCGAGATGTGCGATCTTCTCACCCTCGTGGATCTGGGCGGCGATACGATCCAGCGTTTCGATGGTATCTTCGCCGTCTCGTTCCACACGGCCGACTTTTTCTTGGGCGCGCTTAATCTTGCGACATAGTTCGATGAGCGTTTCGCGGGGCAGTCCGGTTTTCTTTTCGAGTGCGCTTTTGCCGAAACTCGTATGGCGGAGCTTCTTGTATAGACGCATGGCGTCCTCGCTCCCCATGCCGAGCTTTCGTTCGGCTTCCGAGATTTCGTCTTTCGCACTGTCGGCCCGGCGATGAAGCGTCACGATCTTCTTGGCGATTTTCCCGAGTTGCTCATGATCCAAATGCATGGCGATAAGCAGGTTCCCGAGATGGATTTTTTTTCCCGTGATTTTGGCCCGCGTGCGTTTGGTTGCCTTCTTCTCCAAGTCGACCAGTTCTTGTTGTTTGGTCCCCATCTCCTGCAGTTTCTGACGCAAATCGCGGATCACTCGTTTCCTTTCCCGCTCGCTGATCTCTTCCTGCATTTCGAAATGTTGAAAGGCGTCCTCCATCTTCAGGCGTCCGGACTCGATCCGATCGATCAAAACTGCGATTTCCTTGTGGGCCAGGTTGGAGAGGGCGAGTGCCCGGCAGACTTTGAACCGGCCCGACTCGATCCGTTTCGCCAGTTCGATTTCTTCTTCGCGGGTCAGGAGAGGCACACGCCCCATTTCGCGCAGATACATTCGAACCGGGTCATCGACACGCGACCGTTCCTCGCGTTGAAGCGGATCGTCTTCGACATTTTCTTCACGGGTGAGAGGCTTGCCGCCTTTCTCGACTGGGAGGGCGTACTCATCGACGACAGGGATATCCTCATCGTTCAATACGATGAAGATCTCATCGAGATCCTCCGCCGACATCATTTCGTCGCTAAGCATTCGGTTAATGTCGTCGAAGGTCAAGCGGCCGTTTTTGCGGCCGAACTCGATCAATTCGTTAATTTTCTTTGCGGCAGCGCGCCGCGGTCGGGCACGGCGGTTTTCCGGCATAACGCACCTCAGCGAGCGATGAAACGCTCTCGCATCCAACCGGATATCGGTAGCACCATGTTTGGGTCATTAGTCTGGTTGGAAAAAGGACTACACACAGGTACCAAAAGCCCCGTTTGACAGGTGTATCGTAAACCCAAAAATCCAATTATAGGGGTGCGGAAACTGGCAAGCAAGGGGCTGGCAGAACGAATCATCCGCCGCCAAAAGACGCGCATTCGACCCGCATGCCCCCTGGAAAATGTACAAACACCGGGAGCGGTAATCTGCCCCGGCGTTCCTTCCTCTGCCCAGCCAGTCCGTGTGTAAAACGTTCACACCCCGCAACCGCCACAATCGGTTCAAGGCAGTTTCTCATCCAATGTCTTCAGTACTTTGTCCAGATCGGCTTCCAGCGGAACCGGCAGATTCGCATATCCTGGATCGACATCAGCGAGCTTCGATTCGTGGTAAGCGATCTTGAACTCCGGAAATTTGAGACCGTTTGCGGTTGAAATCACGACGACGTGATCGTCGCTCGTGATCATGTTTCGCTTGACCAATTTCAGCAACACCGCCAGAGCGACCCCCGTGTGTGGACAGTTGAAAAGCCCGCACTGGTCGGCATGCGCGGCGGCATTGGACAGTTCGTCTTCGGTCGCTTGTTCGACAATACCGTCGAACCGTTTGAGTATACGAATGGCTTTATTGATGCTGACCGGATTCCCGATCCGGATCGCACTCGCAACGGTGTTCCCCGCGGTCAGAGGTTCGAATTCTGCAAAGCCTTTCAGATAACTTTGATACAACGGGTTCGCTCGCGCGGACTGGGCGCACACGATCCGCGGCTTTTTCGAGATCAGTCCCAGGTCCAACATGAGCTGGAAACCTTTACCGAGTGCGCTGACATTCCCAAGGTTTCCGCCCGGAATGACAACCCAGTCCGGGACTTGCCAATCGTCCTGTTGAACGATCTCGATGCTGATCGTTTTCTGGCCCTCAATACGCAGGGAGTTCATCGAATTGGCGAGGTAAATATCCTCGCGCTTTGTGACTTCCTGAACGATCTTCATACAGCCGTCGAAATCGGTCTCCAACGCGAGGGTCAGTGCGCCGTTCGCGATCGGCTGGATCAGCTGGGCGTGGGAGACTTTATCCTTTGGCAAGAATACAATCGAAGGGATTTCCGCAGCGGCACAATAGGCCGCCAGGGCCGCAGAGGTATCCCCGGTCGAGGCGCACGCTACCGCGCGGATGCTCTGCCCCTCGGCTCTCATCTGCTTGACCTGCGACACCAAAACCGTCATGCCGAGGTCTTTGAACGATCCGGTATGGCTGTTTCCACACTGCTTAATCCATAGATCCGGCACGCCGATTTCTTTGCCAAATCGTTCCGCCCAAAAGAGATTCGTGTTTCCTTCGAACATCGAAACGACGTTGTCGTTATCGATCTGCGGATTCACCATCTCTTTCTTGCCCCATACGCCGCTGCCATAGGGATATTCCGTACTGAACTGGCGGCTTTCCAGCAATTTAATCCAGGCCGCAGGCGATCTTTTTTGGAGGAGGCCGATATCGTGAACAACTCGAAGCAATCCACCGCAGTTCTCGCAACGATAGACGATTCGGTTTAGAGGGTATTTGACATCACAATCGCTGTCACATTGGAACCAGGCGCGATACTCGGTCATGATGTTTCTCCTGAAACTCGGGGTTTGTGAGAAGGGTGCCATAGAGAAGCCCGGAAAGAAAGTGGCGGGCGAGCTTTTGTTCTTATGGTTGTTGCTTTTTGGGTGATCGATCCCAGCAGAGCTGTACCACTGTCATGCTTCCCCTGCGTCCGTCAGCGATCGCTGAAGCGTGGAATGTACGGCCTTCAACCGGACCAGGCGTTCTTCCAATGGCTGTCGTGTGGCAGCGCGAACTTCCTCGACAACTTCGAGCGCTTTCTTTCTTCCAACCCGCCTGACCATTTGGTGAATGGCATTCTGGACGGTTCGATCTTCCCAGAGATTCGACTGAACCTCTTCGTCCATTCGCGATTTTTCATCGAGGATCTGTATGCCCAATCGCTTCAACTCCCCGGAAAGAACCTCCTGTTTCTCGGCGGCTTGCTCGATGGGCGCCACACCCTCGGGTCTCACTTCCCGCAAGGTTTCAATTGCCTGTTCGAGCGTTTTTTGCCCGAGTGAAGAGACGAGACGATCTAGATTCGATCGGATGGTTTTCCATAAGCGTAGGTTTTCTCGGTACTCCGTCACCCAGTGGTCAATCTGGAATGCCTGTTTGCGATTGTGTTCGGTCAGATCGCCTTTGGCACGGAGACGTTCGATGTCCCGATGTATGTCGACAAAAATGCCGGCCAGGTTCTCATATTCTCCCTGTTCGATTTCTTCCCGCCACGCGGCTTGTTGGTCCTCACGACGCTTCTTTTTCTGTTGCTCGGCCAGGTCTGACAGCGCCCGTTCTCGCGCGGTGAGTTCCTGAACCGTCAGCATCCGCCGGGAAGGAGATGGCCTCGATTGTGGAGTATTCTCGGACGGTTGGGACGACTGCGTTTCACTCATTTTTTCGGACCTATGTGGTTCCTCTCTGATTCTTGCAGGAAACTCACCAGCCCTTTCACAATTCCGGTGACGATTCCCTCCTCGCCCTTCTCCGATAGAACAACTTCCTCATCGCCTGGATGGGAAACAAACAGGCATTCGATCAATACGCCGATCATGTCGGTGGAGCTGCGAATTGGTGTGAAATCGAATTCACCGATGTGACCCCAGGGCTCCACCTCCGGTACTTCGATCAGTTCGTCATATATCGTCCGCGACAGTCTCTCAGAATGGGGATGGTAGTAGTAAGTGCTTGTGCCCCGGGTCGCTAAAGGATCGGTTGTGTCGCCGATACTGTTGTTGTGGACGGAAAGCAGGATGTGTGCTCCGCCGCGCCGGGCGCGGTCTACACGATCTTGCAGAGAAACAGTTTCATCTCCTTGTCGCAGCATGATTGTCTCGGTCCCGATGGAGCGCAGCTGCTTCTGCAGCCGATCGCAGAGCTTGCGATTGATCGTTTTTTCGTACACACCCGTCGGAGCCCGGGCTCCGCGGTTCGACCCACCATGTCCCGGATCGATCGCCACCACCAAACCGGCCAGACGACCCTTCCCCACCTGTGGAACGGAAGGCGGTGAGTTTATGTCCAAACAGAGTGTGTTCTCTTCATAGTAAGGCAGATAACCCCAGTGAGCATGTTGCAAACCCAGAAGCAGCCGGTACGCGCCTTCCGGGGTGATATCGTGACGGAGTGTCTGCAACGTGCGGTCGGTATGATGCCGAGTGACCCACCACGTATCAGGTTCCGCTCCGTAGATGCGAAGATCGAGTCGAGGAGGGCTGTCCAGCTCACTAACCGTATAAGGCAAGCGCTGCGACAGTGGAATTCGTATGACGGTTCGATCTGGTTTCACCTGCGTGGTAATCGATTCAATCGAACTTCGTGGCCGCTCCGTTCCTTCAGGTAAGCGTTCCACGTCGTGAATGTCGACAAACGCCGTGCGGGTTCCGGCGAGCCGTACTTCATAACGACGCTCGTGTTGCGCTATCGCTTCGAGACGAACTCCGCCGGGGAGATCGGTGTACCGTGTGCGCCCGGAGTCGGTTCGGTACAGCGGTACAGGATCGTCGGATTGTGTTTCGAGAACGATTGGCGGTCCTGTGCCGAAAACAGTAACGGTACCCCTGGAGGTTGAGCGCGTCTTCGTTTTCCCGTCGGCTGAGATCAGTTCGAATTCGACCTCCTCGTCCTCCAATTTCTCCGCCTGCTGAATGACAATTTCACCCAGATACCTGCCGGGAGATCGTTCGATCATGGGCACGTTCTCAATCCGACCGACGGAAAATGTCGCTGTCCCTCCCGGGCTCCCTACACATCGCACCTGCAGCGCACCCGGCGCTCGAAACCACACGTCGCGTTTCGGCAGGCACAATGCCCGGTTGATGGACCAGGGGTCGGCGGGCGGAGGGAGAGAAGGGGATTTACGGGTGATTGTCAGGTTGGCCGAAGCGGTCTCGCCTTTCAGTTCGGCCGTCGCGTGCAGGACATTTTTGCCGACGGACAGCGGGAATACACCGACAAACGCGCCTAGTGACGAGAGCGGAGTGCGAACGCCTTCGATATACAGCGTCGCCTGTGGATCGGTATATCCGGCGTACCGCATTCGATCCAAAGACGTGGTTTTTGTGTGATAGGGATAGGTATAGACGATCTTGAGCGAATCCGCGAACCCGGGTGGGGCCGGACAAATCCGGAACAACACCAAGAGAAAAACTACGACAGTAGCTCGATAAACCCTGGGAAATTGTGATGCCCACATCCGCAAGATCAACCCACCTGTATGAATCGATAAAATGAAATTGAGATTTCCGAACCCCTCGGTATGTCCCTCGTATCAGTCAACACAATCTCCGCTTTCCGGAAAAGGGACACCCGGACTCGAAGGAGAACCTCTCGATTTACCGCATCCCATTCGCCTCTACCCCCGTTGGACGCTACAATCCTACGGGGCCTCACTTTCCCTGGGACGATCGCGAGACATTTTGTTCCACGAAATGGGGAAGCAGCCAGGGTCAATATCGATGAACAACGTTTTGTCGAGGCAGAAGATCTGAGGCTGCGGCAAATCTGACGGGGCCGCAAAAAGTCGAGGATACGGATTTCAACCCCCTCCTGACCTCAATGTCATTAAGTTAGGAAAGGGCGAAGCCGTTTACTGGGAGGGCGAGGCTCCCGCCGAGCCGAAATGAAGAAAAATGCGGCTCACCAGGAGGTTCGCCCTCCCCTCGCTCCTTCTCTGAAATTTAACTTAATGACATTGCTCCTGACCTCCCCCGATCTTCGGGGGAGGAAAAGAAACGGACGCAGCTAAGTTATTTTCTCCCCCAAAGTTTGGGGGAGATACAGAGGGGGTTGAATACTTCTCTATTCTTACCCCTCCCGACTTTTTGCGACGCCGGCAAATCTAAAGGGAAGAAAAACCGGTGGTTAAGGATAGCTCTTATGATGTAGTCGTGATTGGCGCAGGGCACGCGGGATGCGAGGCGGCCCTGGCGGCTGCGCGCATGGGATGTCGAACGCTGTTAGCGACGTTCGATCTCGATCAGATTGCAGCAATGTCGTGCAATCCGTCGATTGGGGGAGTCGCGAAAGGACAACTTGTCCGTGAAATCGACGCGCTGGGTGGAGCAATGGGACGTGTGGCGGATCAGGGCGGCATTCATTATCGGATGTTGAACCCAAGGAAGGGGCCGGCGGTTCGCTCGCCACGCGCTCAGGCTGACCGGAAGCTCTACCATCGACACATGCGGTCCCTGCTCGAAAAGCAGTCAGAGAATCCAGCCCCCGGCGAGGGACGCCTTACCTTGGTTGAAGGCGAGGCAACCGGGGTTTATGTGGGTTCGGGAAGAATCGAGGGCGTCGAAATCGCGTCGGTCGGCCGTGTGTCGGCCCGTGCAGCCGTTTTGACTACCGGCACGTTTCTACGCGGTTTGATGCATTTCGGACTGGAAACACGTGTCGGGGGCCGTTATGGAGATCCCGCCGCCGTAAGTCTGGCCGAAAGCCTTGAAGCACACGGCGTACGGCTTGGACGGCTCAAAACCGGTACACCGGCGCGTCTGAAGAGGGACTCGATAGACTATTCGAACCTTGAATGCCAGCCGGGGGATGAACCACCGCCACGATTCTCGTTCGATAGGACAGTCCCGGAATCCCGAAACCAGATTGTATGCCACTTGACCCACACCAACGAACAAACCCATGCCGCCATTCGGTCCGGCCTGGATCGGTCGCCCCTGTTCTCGGGTAAAATCACAGGTGTCGGTCCGCGTTATTGTCCCTCTATCGAAGACAAAGTCGTCAAGTTTCCCGAACGAACCTCGCATCATGTTTTTCTCGAACCTGAAGGATTGGACTCGGATCTCGTCTATCCGAACGGCATCTCCACCAGCCTTCCTACGCCTGTACAGGAATCATTTATCCGAACGATTCCCGGCTTGGAACAGGCCGAGATGGCGTGTCCCGGGTATGCCGTGGAGTACGACTATGCCGACCCGCGGTGCCTGTTCCCGTGGCTGGAGAGCACAACCATCCGCGGCCTCTTTTTTGCGGGGCAAATCAACGGCACCTCAGGATACGAGGAGGCGGCGGGACAGGGACTTGTTGCGGGAATCAACGCAGTCTTGTTTCTGCGTGGAGAAGACCCCTTTGTATTGGGCCGCGATGAGGCGTATATCGGCGTTCTGATCGATGATCTCGTAAGCCGGGGAACCGAGGAACCCTATCGCCTGTTCACAGCATCCGCCGAGCATCGCTTGCTGTTGCGTCAGGACAACGCGGATTTTCGGTTGATGGAGTACGGGGAGAGGTATGGGCTCATACCCTCTGAACGATCTCAAGAGGTCGCCGAATGGAAACAATCCGTTCAGGAAGCGCTGAAACATCTTGAGACCACAACGATCACTCCGTCGGCGGGAATCCGCGACTGGTTCCACGAGCGAGGACTTGGCGAGATCAGCAGGCCCTCGTCTCTGCTGTCGGTGTTGCGCCGACCGGGAGCGTGTTTCGAGGATCTCAGGCGATTCGAGTTCCCGGTAGACTCTTTCCATCCTCGTGTGCGAGAACAGGTGGAAATCGAGGTGAAATATGAGGGGTATATTCGGCGACATCTACAAATGGCACAAACGGAACGCCGGTACCAATCCCTTCCCATTCAAGCGAACTTCGATTACGGTCAAATCAGAGGATTACGCAACGAGGCCCGGGAGAAATTCAACCGTCACAAACCGCGGACACTGGGACAAGCGTCTCGGATTCCCGGCATATTGCCGTCGGATTTGACAACCTTGTACCTCCATTTGCGTCATCGCGAAAAAGACCACACCATCGTGAGTTCAACCGAAATGCTGTCTCATGGAGAAGCACAAACTCCCGTCGAAATCTCAATCGACTCGGAGCATAATAGCGCTCAGTCCTGAGGTGATATCATGACCGCTGAAGCGAAGACCATTATTCGTCATTTAAACGAAATCGAAAAGGAAAAGAGCACGTGCGGTTTCCGCAAACGTCTTGTCGCGTCGGAAGACCGGACACCGCTCAGTGCATCGTACGTGGCCATCAATGAGGCAAAACCCCATTATCACAAGGAAACAACGGAATTCTATTACGTTTTGGAAGGTGAGGGGACAATCGAGTTGGACGGGACTTCGATCCCGGTATCGCCCGGCAGTTCCGTCCTGATCCCTCCGAATGTCCGTCATCGTGCGGTTGGCAACATTGCGGCGCTCGTGGTCGGAACCCCACCGTTCCATACCGATGACCTATTCCTGGTGGATGATTGATCGAATTCCGGTAAGTCGGCGGCCCCACGTGCCTGAGCGCAGGAAACGCGCCGGGACTGACAGCCTTACGCCGCTTTGTTCTCTGTCTGCAGAGATCTCGTCGGATAAAGCACAAAATGGACGACAGCAAGAGGACCAAAGGCGAGCTGATAGAGGAACTTCACGCCCTGCGAGAGCGGCTCGCGATGTTCGAACGACGTGAACACCGGTCCGCCTCTCAGAAGAGTATCGCTACCCCATACCGCGAGTTGTATGAGGGCAGCCGGGACGGATTCGCCCGAGTCGACATGGACGGCCGGATTCTCGAATGCAACCCGGCTTTCGAGCGAATCCTGGGCTACTCCGAAGAAGAACTCCGTAATCTCACCTACACGGATATTACCCCCCCTCATTGGCATCAGCTCGAAAAGACCGTTATCGAGGAGCAAGTTTTTCCCGAAGGATATTCCGACATCTATGAAAAGGAATACATTCGCAAAGACGGAACAATCTGTCCGGTAGAACTAAGGACCTTTTTGTACAACGACGCCGATGGAAAACCGCTGGGAATGTGGGCGGTAGTCAGAGATATCAGCGATCGTAAACATGTCGAACAAAACTTCCGCAAGAGTGAGCGACTTTACCGAAGCGCGATCGAGGCCGTCGGCGCCGTACCGTATTATCTGAATACCGAAACAAATCAGTATGAATTCATTGGAGCCGGTATCGAAAAACTGACCGGGTACTCCGCTGATGAAATCGACCGAGACACCTTTACCGGCTTACAGGAAGAGTACGATTTCCAGGGCGATCTTGCCGGAACGACGGTCCAACAAGCAGTGCGGAGGGCTCTTCAAGGGGAGGTAGACGTATGGCGGCTGGACTGTCGTATCCGGACAAAATCCGGCGAAGAACGATGGATCTCCGACACCGCCGTCCTGATTCGAAATGAAGTCGGTTCAATCGTTGGTTCGATCGGAATACTTCAGGACATCACCGATAGGAAGAGGATCGAAAGAGACCTGCAACAACAGGCCCGATTCGAATCCTTGATCGCAGATCTTTCGACGAAATTCATCAATCTCGAACCGCAGGAAATCGATCGCAATATTGTGACGTTGTTGGAGATTATCGGGGAATTCAGCGGAGCAGATCGAGGCTATGTATTTCTGTTCCGAAAAAACTCGAAGGTAATCGATAATACCCACGAGTGGTGTGCCGAAGGAGTCCATTCCCAGATCGATTCTCTTCAGGGCATCGATCTCGATCAGAACTTTCCGTGGTTCGCTGCACGGATTCGACGCGGTGAGGTTGTGCACGTCCCTTCGGTTGCCGATCTGCCCCCGGAGGCCGCTGCGGAAAAGGCGGAATTCGAAACAGGAAATATCCAGTCTCTCGTCAATGTCCCCATTGCTGCGGGAGCTCAATTGATCGGCTTTGTCGGTTTCGACGCGGTCCGTACGATCAAGGTCTGGTCGGAGTGGGATGTCGCCATTCTGCGAATGGTTGGTGAAATCGTCGTAAACACGATCAAAAGGAAGCACACGGAAGAAGCATTAAAAGACTCCGAAGCGCTGTATGTCTCTCTTGTTGAAAAACTCCCCCAGAATATCTTCCGCAAGGATCTGGAAGGGCGTTTCACGTTTGCGAACGAGAACTTCTGCTCGACCTTGGGCAAGCCCCGCCGGGAAATCATCGGCAAAACGGACTTCGATTTCTATCCTCCGGAATTGGCGGAGAAATACCAACAAGACGACCGAAAGGTTATTGAAACCGGTGAGGCTTTGGAGCGAGTGGAGGAAAACCAGCCGCCGGGCGGTAAACGCATGTATGTCCAGGTGTTGAAAACGCCCGTTCATGACGCCACCGGCACTATCATCGGAACGCAAGGTATTTTCTGGGATATCACACAGCGCAAGGAAGCGGAGGAAGCGCTCCGTAAATCCGAACAGGAATTTCACGAGCTTTTTGAAAACGCACCTGTTGGGTATCACGAAATCGATCGGGAAGGACGAATCGTCCGGGTCAATCGAACCGAAGCGGAAATGTTGGGATACGACCGAAAAGAAATGCTCGGGCGTTATGTCTACGAGTTTGTCAACGAATCGGAGCGTGAAGCGGCTAAAGAGTCCATACGCCGTAAAATACAGGGCGATCAACCTCTTCAATACTTCGAGCGACCCTATATCCGCAAAGACGGGGAAGAGATCCTGGTAGCGATCGAAGAGAGAATGGTGTATGACGAAAATGGAGAAGTCGCGGGCATACGATCCGCTCTGCAAAACATCACCGATCGAAAACTGGCCGAAGAGAAGCTCATGGAAAGCGAAAGACAGCTTCAACGGGCTCAACAGGTCGGGCGGATCGGCAGCTGGAATACGAACATACAAAGAAACGAAGTCTCCTGGTCCGATCAGGTATATCGACTCTTCGGTTTGGAAAAACAGGAATTTGACGGCAAAAGGTCCACATTCTTCTCGTTCGTTCACCCGGAAGACCGGCAACTGGTTATCGATGCCTCGCTGGATACCGTCTCGAACGGGACTCCTTATGATATCGATCATCGGGTTATCCGGCCTGATGGAACGATTATTTGGGTGAATGAGCAAGCGGAGGCTATCCTGGATGAGAAGGGCAATGTGATCGGTTTGACGGGAACGGTTCAGGACATTACCGAGCGAAAACGGTCTGAGGATGAACAAGCCAAACTCCAGGAACAACTTCGTCAAGCCCAAAAGATGGAGGCCATCGGGCAGCTCGCGGGCGGTGTGGCACACGATTTCAACAATCTGTTGACCGGCATTATTGGAAACCTGAGCCTTGCGGCAATGCGATCCTCGGACGAAACGGTCCGCTATATGGATAACGCCAAGAAAGCGGCGGATCGGGCGGCGGCGCTCGTCCAACAGCTTCTCGCGTTCGGTCGCAAATCCCGAATCGAACTGAGGCCGGTCGATCTGAACAAGATCGTCCACGAGGTCGCTACGCTGGCCCGCGAGACTATCGACCGCCGAATTGAAATCGACATCCACACCAAAGACTATCTACCAAAAGTACTCGCCGATCCGACACAAATGAACTCGGTTCTCATGAACCTCTGCGTGAATGCGCGAGACGCCATCGGGCAGGCAATGCGGATGCTGAGTGCGGACGAAGAAGGGACCGTCCAGTATGCGATCACCATCGAAACCGAAAATGTCCTGGTGGGCGAGCAGTACTGTGAAACTCGATCCTACGCCCGGCCGGGTCGCTTTGTTGTATTGGGCATTTCCGACAACGGAATTGGAATGGATCAACAGACCCAGGAGCGGGTTTTCGAGCCGTTCTTCACTACAAAGAAACGCGGAGAGGGCACGGGGCTCGGTCTTGCTACCGCATACGGCATCATCAAACAACATAATGGATGGATCAACATCTACAGCGAACCGAACAAAGGCACGACATTCAAGATTTACCTTCCTGTCGCAGAGGAGGAAGAGGAGCGGACCGGCATTGAGATCCAGGAGGCCGTTCGCGGGGGAGAGGAAACCATTCTGTTGATCGACGATGAAGCGATGATACGGAACCTCGGCCAGGTGATCCTCGAACGTTACGGATACACGGTGCTGATCGCGGATGACGGAAAGCAGGGATGGGACCGGTTCCTGAAGGAAGGGAAAGGGATCGACCTAGTGATTCTCGATCTATCGATGCCTCAGTTGTCCGGTCGCGAGGTGATGGAGCGTATCCGCAAGAAAGATCCCGACGCGAAGGTTATCGTAAGCAGCGGATACAGCGAGGAAATGGACAATCAATCCATCAAATCGCTGGAACCTGCCGCGTATGTCTCAAAGCCGTACCGGCCGGACGATTTGGCGCGGACGGTCCGGAGGGTGTTGGATCGGTAGTCCGGTAGCGAATTTAAGGAGAAAAATCATGTCCGACGTTGCTCTCGAGCGGTTGAACTACGAAACAATAAAAGAAAAACAAATCGAGGTCGCTGTCCTCCCGGTCGGCGCTACCGAACCGCACAACCTGCATCTTCCCTACGGCACCGACACCCTGACATCCACCGCGATCGGCCGGGCAGCGTGTACGGATGCCAATGCAAAGGGGGCGAATACAATCCTCCTGCCTTCGATTCCGTACGGTGTCGACTCGAACCTCATGGAGTTTCCGCTCACCATCAACTGCCGTCCGTCGACTCAACTGGCGCTTATGAGTGACGTTGTCGATTCGCTCGAACAGCACGGCGTTCGAAAGATGGTCATCCTCAACGGTCACGGCGGAAATGAGTTCAGTTTCATTTTGCGCGAGCTGTATGGAACGACCAGTGTGTTTCTGTCGTTGTTCGAGTGGTGGAAAGCGATTGACGACGAGAGAAAGGAAGTGTTGGAGGTACAGGGCGATCATGCCGAGGAGATGGAAACCAGCATCGGTCTTCATCTTTTTCCGGATCTGGTCGATTTGGCAGTAGCGGACGATGGTGCGACGAAGCGCTGTCGCCTTCAGGCCATCGAAAAAGGCGCGGTGAAAATCACACGCCCGTGGCATCTACTTACACAGAACTCCGGCCACGGCGATCCAAGAAAAGGCACCGCCGAAAAAGGCGAACGCCTCTTCAACGCCGCCGTCGCAATCCTGTCCGATTATCTTGTCGAGCTTTCCGATACGAAGATGGACGAGACGTTTCCGTATTAGCGGGATTATCATAAGAATACTGTCTGAATGTGGATACTGAGGATGAAAGGATATTCAGGATGGATTCTGAAGGATCCCTATCCTGTTCATCCATCTATCTAGACCATCCTGATTCTGACAGAACCTTCCTTGCACAAGTTCCCTATCATTTGCAGCTGTATCTGCATGGTGCCATGCCAGCAGCGAGAGGCTTCTTCGCGGAAACTCGGCGAGAGGGGGTTCACGTTTCTGGTCTGCACAAGCTTCTGAGGTCGCAGTGGTCCCCCGAGCGCGGGCATGGAACCCCACTTGCCGTGGTTCTTCGCAATCTCCCTCACAGCGCCTCTCAGGGTTTCCCCGCCGTCACACTCTTCTCCAACCCCTCGACAATCTCAGTCGCCCTATCGACGATCCATTCCGCAAGGCGGGTATCCGGCAAAAACGACCTTTCGGAGAACACGATTCTGTTGGTTTCGAGGAGCTCAGTCATGCCCATCCTGTCCAAGATCTCAGCAGACTCTTCCTCATGTCTTGCGGTCCATCGCTGGTGGATCTTTTTCGGGCTCAGTGCGATGTAGGACCCGACGACGAGGACTCGTTCTTTTTCGTCGGCGGCCTGGCGAATCAGCGGCAATCCTTCCGCTTCGTAAGACTGGCCAACTTCGATGAAGCCCGAGTAGGCCGTAGAGATCCCTGTCTTTCCGCAAACAAAGTGCGTAATCCGGTTCATGAGATTTTCCCAATGGGCCGGCATCTGTTCACAGCCATGAGCAAAGAGCACGAGGGCTTCGTTTTCAGGATCCGTCGATATCTCCCTCACCCGATCCAGGATGGATAGGGCTAACAGGTCGCTTTCCGAGAGGGTCGGCCCGATTGTTACAGGGACGGACGGCAGAATGATCTCGGCGTTCTCCTCGCGCAGCGTTTCCGTCATGTCGGGCGTTGAATAGAGGCCGAGCACGGCAGGGATATCGCACAGAACATGACCTGAACGCCCAATGAATAGAGGCATCACCACGATCTGGTCGCAGCCCCGATCATGCATATCGCGGACCGCCTCAGCAAGAGACGGCTGATTGAACTCGAGAAAGGCGGTTTTGATCGCTGTGAAGGGCGCGCCTTTCCTTTCAATGATCTGCGTGACATCCTCATCAAGCCCGGCGGCTCGCGCCGACCAGGCGGGGCTTGGAGAGCCGTGAGCGGCGATAACAAGCCCCGCGCTGGTTTCTGCGAAACCCAAGGGAGGTGACGCAAGAAGAAAGAACGCTATGCCAAGCGTAATTGCCGGAAAAAGTAATCGGTAACGCTTTGTTTTCATTGGATTAGACCTCCTCATGTTTTTGTTCAATGAATGTTCCATCCGCCGGCTCTCTCGCCGCCTTCGTAGCGAACGATATCCCCGGCGGACATCAACCCGTTGGTCACTTCGTAGTGGTGGTGACCGCCGTTATAGAATCGGTCGGGGCCCCGGCTCTTGATCACATAGCCGCGATCCGACATGTCGAAATTGGCTTTGGAAAATGCTTTGAAACTTGTGTAATCGTAGGGCCAGGATCCCGTCTCGGCATCCTCCTCCAGAAAGGCTGCGAGCTTATTTCCCGGCGAGAATACATCTTGCGGGATCGAGTTGAGATACGCGATCGGCGTCGTGAGCACCTTTAGTTCGTAACGGTTTTGTTCTCTTGTTCCATATTCCTCGATAGGCGGCGGCGAGGCAGAGGTCTCCCAGCGGCACATATATTGATAGGGGTAATCATTCCGATCGACCCGGTACATCTCGAGCGCGTCCGCAAGGACCTTGAAATCCGCTTCGACCCGCGCAATGTTCGCACGAGTCCTCGCTGTCAGAAACTCGGGCACGGCTATCGAGGCCAGAATTCCGATAATTGCAACCGCAATGAGTAGCTCAATCAGCGTGAATGCTGTCAGTTTGGTTTGTCGAAACATCGTCTTTCTTCCTGGTACTTCCGCGCCTGCGATTCAGTACAGTTCCCACGCGCGCACGCCTGTTGCGTTTTCGCCGGTCATCACGATGCGGCTGTACCACATCGCACTGCCCATGGGGTAGCGACTATTACCCGAAAGAATCTCGAAGAGGAGGTTGTCCGGCGGATCATCCCACACTGTTGTCTCATTTCGCGTCGAGATTCCGTCCACGGAGAGGCTTAACTCACCTTTGACTTTGCGAAAAATAAGTCGGTGCCATCCTTCGCTTCGAGATGCCCCATAGGTTCCGCCTTTGGGTGTCTCATGGGTGGCGACATAGTAGGTCTCTGCGGGATTCCCCATCAGGTGGGAATAAAGGCTGATTCGCAGGTACTCCTCCGGATTGGCAGCGTTGCTGACACGAACAATATCCTTGTACCCGGCCGCCTGGATGTTCGGATCGAAAAACCACACCTCGATCATGCCTTGGTCCACATCCCATGGAGCACTCAACTTCATCTCGGGCCCCGGGAACCGGGCAACCTGCCCTGTTTCCAATAAGGGGACGAAACTCGCAGGGAGATTCGGGCTCGGGGTCGCTTCGAAAACGAGCGAGGTGTTCGGATCGGGTGTCATCCACTCGGGTGCCGTGTCGAAGCCGGTGGAATGCATCTTCGGCGCTATGAAGATGTCGTCCCACAGCATTGTCCGACCATCGCCCGGCCGAGTGACATACCAGCCCGACCGGCACAACAACTCGATTCGGGAAGGGGCAGATTCTATAGCGATACTGGTTGGATGATTGTCGATGCTTGTGAGCGTCACTCCGTCATCAATGACAAAGGACACCTCATGCCACGTGTTGTAAGTTCGTTCTACCCGTTCGCCCGTCGTGATGTCATAGCCGAAATCGACTCCCATCGCGTTACAGTCGGGACATGGCCGGTTCACGTAGTAGTATGGGATAACGTCCGAGCCGTGACCTGTTCGCCGTCCCTTCAGCTCAACCGCTACGAAATCCAACGGCCAGTATGGGGTCTCAGCGTCATCTTCCTCGGTCCGCAGCCGGATCGCATTCGAGTTAGGACCTTCGTAACCTGTGTCATAAAACCAAACCGTGACGATTCCTTCGTCGATACCCAAATCACGGGAAACCGTATCCCACTCGTCGCTCAGAAAAGCGGACGTGGAACCTTCGAAGGTGTCGTCGCTTTGCTCAGTGTCGATGTTCTCTGTGAAACCGAGAGTCTCGTTGAATCGATAGTCGAGAGTGAACCCGAAAGGCGACACGCCATCCTCGAAATCTTGAAACCACCCTTGTGCGACGGCTTCACCGATAAGTAGGAATGACATGGAAACGAGACAAGCGACATATAATTGTGTTCGATACATCGAAGTAACCTCCTAAAATCTTGTAGCGGCCCGAAGGCGGATTAAAAAAGAAGGGACGCAACGTGCGTACGGTTCATACTTGAACCGGCAGCTCGTTGCGTCCCCACTTTTCAGCCTACTATCCGAACCGTGGAACGCCCCTGATTCTTATTTCGACTTCGCTTGATCCGGCGAAGTTCTCAATTGTCGAGAACCCGCTCGATTCTTTCTCTCAATTCCTGAAGTTGCTTTGAACGAAAAGCGTTCTTTGTCTGAAGCAGAATCTTCACCGTATCCTCTAACGCTTCCCGGTACATTTCTGCTCTCCGGTTTGCGGGGATAACCACCGCGTTCTCTAAACGGTCGACGAGATGTTCCAGCCGTTCCAATTCTTGTGAATGTCTTTCATCCATCCTGTCCCCAGTCTGACTCGTATTCACGAAGGCATGAATACCCGGAATACCGTCCCAGTGACCCCTGAAGTTGGAACCCTTGAACATAGTAAGGAAATCCTAACTTTTTGTCAAGGGATAAACCTCCAGGACCTTCCCCAAGATTTTGCGTTGAGTTTTTCCGTGTAGTTGATTTTCCAC
>CAZTDD010000060.1:0-39554 GCA_964612675.1 uncultured bacterium | reverse complement strand
CGTTCTTCTCCCTCTCCCTCTGGGAGAGGGCCGGGGTGAGGGAACGTTGCATTTTTCCGCTGACGCTCCTTTGTGTGTGACAGACCCCTGTCATCATCGAAACCCTTTGCCTCTGCTTGATTTTCTGTCTCTGGCGAATACACAAGATAATCATAATACGCGAATCCAATGCAATGATCGCCCCTCACCCTAACCCTCTCCCGGGGGGAGAGGGGACTTTCGACACCGACCCCAGACTTTTTGCCGCCCCGTCAGATTATTCAGGGATTGCTGTGTTGCGTCTTCCGCCTCGAGTGACTCCCGGCTCTTTATCAGTAAATTCAATTAGAGCGGTATCGGTATCGGGGAAGTATTTCATTCTCATTGTCTATTCGCTCCTGTACGTTCTGTCAAAAGACGCATTGTGAATTGTCTCTCCATCCTCGAGTACAATCACTCGTAAGTACTTTCCGACTTCCGGTATTCTGACCCATTTTCGCACTCTGCCGTCGGATTGGATTTCCACGTTCTCCGGATTGGTCAAAGCAAATTGTATCCATTCTTCCTTGATCCTGGCACGATCTGCCCGTTGTCTCATATATTGGAAATATCGAGTAGTTTTCATATTCATACTTCCCGTCGTCCATCGCGCAAACATAGAGCGTCAATCACGATCACCCCTCCTACTCTTCCCCCGGATAAATTTCGACATTGACTGCGCCGGAGGTTGGTGCGAAGTCGCCGCCGAACGCGCGGAACTGAGTCACCGCAGGCGAAATGCCCGTTAATTCACCCTCCGCGCTAAATTCCAAATTAATTCCCTTAACAAGATTTGTCGGTGCCGCATGCAAAACCGTAACTGCACCGGTCTCCGCATCCAACTCGATTACCGCCTGCGTACTCACCAATAGCTCGTCCGCCGAATCGCCGTCCAAATCCCCGGCCGCCACATCGACGGCACCCGACGGATTCACAGACGGCCCAAACACCTGCACAGGATTGCGGCCGGAGAACGGCTGCAACGATGTGATGTTATGGCTTTGGTCGACCTGCACATCAAACACGCGGACGAAACTTTTCCAATCGGGATTGTTCGCACCGTCCGGCAACCCGGCGCTCGCAACAATGATCTCGTTGTCGCCGTCTCCGTCTACGTCTCCGACAGCCAGGTTCACACCGCCAAGTCCCCGGAACGCGGACGGCATCCCCGCCACAGGAGGCGTTCGACCCGCGACCTGCACACGGTTGTCAGTGAAAATCAAATTCAACACCTGGAAAAGCGTTGTCGCCGAGGCACCGTTCATCTGGCCGACAATCAGCTCGTCGAGACCGTCTCCATCGACGTCCCCCGCGGCCAGCGCTGTGCCGCCGGAGCTGTTTCCCTGAACGGCTTCACCGGTCAGCCCCTGGAATGTGCCGACAATATCCAGGATCTGTCGACCGTCGCTCTCGACGAGATACAACGCGCGGATTTGACTGCTGCCGCCAAGCCCCTGCGCGGCGATTACCTGCGGTCGGCCCGCGCCCACAAAATCACCGGCGGTCAGATTCAACGCACCGTGAATGTTTCGCAGAAGCGAATTGAGAGCGCCCGGCACAAAGACACCCTTTGATGTGATCGTACTCGGACGATCCTCCGGTCCCCCAAATGTGCGCCACGCGACAACAATCGACGGCATGATCGAACCGAACCCGCTCGGTCCGAAACCGACAACGATATCCTCCACCCCATCACCGTCAATATCCCCGGCACAGGTATTGGCGGACCGAAGCCGTGTGGTCTCCAGGAGATCCGCAAACGTACTCGGGAGACCGGGGAACGGACTCTTGGCGACGATACGGAGATCTTCTACATGCCGCCGGTTGTTCGAGGTCGTTCCGCCGTATCCCTGCGAGAGAAGAATTTGGTTCGATGTTGCTTTGGGTGTTGGCGATGGGGATGGGGTCGGCGTGGGGGTCCCTCCTTCGATTACATTGAGGCTGACCCGGCTGCGATTGGTGGATTCCTCGTCGGCGGCCTCGATCATCAGAAGATGATTCCCGATCAAATCGGAGTCGGGTTGAAAGACCAATAGGCCTGCCACGACACCCGGCTCATAGAGACCGTCCACGACGATGAACCCGTCCTGGCCCTCAAACACCGGCCGCCCGTCGAAATAGGCCGCCAAGGTGACCAAGTCGTTCTCCGGATCTTCGACGTAGATCAGCAGGCTGAGCGTTTCGCCGGTTCTGACCGGGTCGGGCGCTTCCGGTTCGATGGTCAGCTCGGGAGGCAGGTTGCCGCTGTTGATATGGACGCGCAGCCAAACCATGGAATCTCCCGCCGGAGCGTCGGTAAGGCTGTCGCCGCCGACGAAGGTGATATCGAGAATTTCGCCCGCAATTTCCGGTTCGAACTCGACTTCCACGCTGGCGGTTGCTCCACCGACGCGATGGTCCAGCCCGCCGACCGGAGTCACTCTGCTGTCGGGAGGCGGCCCTGCAACGGACACAAAAACAGCGGCCTTGTCGGGATCGTATGCGCTCCCGACCGCCCTCACGGTATGCCCGACAGTGGCTTCATAAATATCGACAGCAGGCAGCAACTCCTCGTCCACATACAGCTCCGCCATGGTCTGCGCGGGGTAATCGATATCGGTTACTTCAACTGTAACTCCAAGGATCGATACCTCCGCGCGTTCGTTTTCGGCGATGAATGTAATCGCGTATGGAGAAGTGGCGGAATCGACCGGGCCGGTTGAGAGCGTGAATGTTCCCGTGGCCTGGCCGACGGTGGAATCGATCTGGACCTTCATTGCGCCGCTCGGTTCGCTGTGGCTGAGAGATAATGGAAGACCGCTCGGGTCGATCGCCGAGACCTCTCCTTGCAGGGTCTGTCCCTCCGCGATGCGGAATCGATTGCTGACAGCGACAGGGGTTCCGTCGAGGATCGCTTTGGATACGCGAAGTTGAGGCGGGGCGCTGGTTGCGCTGACCTCGATGGTCAGTTCCCGTGTCACTTCGAACACACCGTCGGATACCGCCAATTCGACCGAATACATTTTCGGAGGATCGCCGGGGAGATTGGCTGTCACACCGGGGTAGATACTCAACGGTCCGGTTGGCGCCTTCCCTCGGAATTCGAAAGGAAGTGTGTCGCCTTTCTTCACGGATTTCCGGGCAAACACAGCCAGCTGCAGTTCGCGCGCGGAGAGCGCAGTCCCGCTCACTGAAAGAACAAGCACATCGCTGGGATCGGGATCGGACGACGCGACGATCAGGTGCATAAGTTCGAGCGTATCGAGCGGAATCGGTTCCGTGATTTCTTTCGTCACATCGTCGATGATGAGGCTCACGTCGATTTGCGGTTCGTTGAAACGGTCGGTTACCGAAATCTGGAGGGGCAGACTAACCGACACGCCGCCTTCGTTTGTTGCGCTGAAGATCACGGTATGTGGTGTTACTGTGGATGCGTTTGGTCCCGGCGTGTATTCGAGTCGAGCGGTGAGAGGCGGTGTCCCGGATACCGGCTCAAAGGCTGCTCCGGACGGTACACCGGTGGCGTCCAACACCAACTTCTGCGCTCCAGCGTCGTCGGCTCGAACAAGAATCGCCAACTCGCTGCCTTCATCGATTGTGATGGTGTCGGTGGCTATGGTCGGGACACCACCGTCGACGGAGATCTCGGAGACAGACATCGAAGGAGTTGTAAAGACGTTTCTTACCCGGATATTGAGCGTATGGTCCACTGTCAGTTCCGCGTCGGAGGCTGTGAGATCCAGCGATAGGACGGAGAATTCTCTGTCGCCGGGAACCAGCCGCAAGCCGGGATTGATACGGTAACCGGCCTCAGCCAGCCCCTGGCCGATCACAGAAAACGGCAGCGTATCGCCGGACGCGATAGATTTTCCTGCGAACTGTGCGAGGCTCAGCGAGCCGGTGGCTAGTGCGCTTCCCTGTGCGCTCATTCGTACGGTCGCATCGGAAACACTGCTTCTAGCTTGAATGAGCAAATCGAGAGTATCGGTTTCGCTGATGGCGATCTCCGTTGCCGCCGACACAAAAGAGGAACCGGTTGCGTTCCTAAGGACACCCTGGAACGGTGTGACGAACAGAAGGCGTTCGGAGAGTTCAACGATCTCGAATGAATACAGCACGGGCTCGCTGGACTGTTTGGAGTCTTTCCCGACAACCGAGATGTCGACTTGTTCGCCGATGGGGAATGTCTCGTCGAAAGTCAATGACAATTCGTAGGTTGCCGCGCCGATCCCGCTGCTGATCGATTTCACAGTAGCGGACGGAGGAGCGTCGAATTCAATTGCGACGATGTCGCGGTCGGTGTCGGTGGCGACGGCGTGCACATAGAATCGTTGTCCGTGAACGACCGGGACGGGCGCAGCGCTCGGGGAAATGGGATGATTATCGAGTGTCGCACGTGTCTCGAGTGTCGGAGGCGAAGGCACATTTGCAACGTCTGCAGTAACCGAGACCGAATTCTGCCGACCGCTCTCATTGGATACCGTGAATTGGAAAACAGACGGATCGACGGGAGAGTCGTAGCTCGGGTTTGGGGACCCGTCCGGCAAATCCGCCGCGTCCAGGTCGGGTTCGAATGTCAGTTTGCCGGCGACAGTGTCGATGGAGGGATTCGAGCTTAGTGAGCCGACACCGCTGCTGCTCACAAACGAAACACTCAGAATTTCGCCGGAAACATCCTCGCCCTGAACCCAAATCTCGAGCAGGCTATTCTCATTTACCTGCACTTCGGAGTCGACCGGGACGGTGCTGCCGCCGGTGCGCATCTCGGTTACGGTGATTGTGGGTGTGGTGGGCGCATGAAGCACGTGGACGGTAACCGCTCTTGTGGCGGATCGGACACCGTCGGTGATTGCAAACACCACGTCACCGGAGATCTGCTGCTCTGAAGGCAGTACGGTTCGATAGGTGGGTGTGAGATCCAGGGACGCTTGAATGCTGCCGACGGATCGATCCGACTGAATGGGCAACTCTGTGGTTGCGGTGACAACCTTTCCGCCAAATGTCGCTGTTGCCAGCTGTGGCAGCGAGAAGACGGCACCGGTTGCGGAGAGAGTGAGTTCGTCGGAGGCATCTGAATCTTGCCCCGTCACGGTGAGTAGCAGGCGTTGTTTTTCGGTAATCTGAATCGAATCGGTTACGGAGACGATCTCCTGGACAATCTGCCCCTCTTCGTAGATCGCTGCTGTTGCTGAAGTGAACGAGGGGGCCTGATCGACTGTGAGTGTCAGTTGGCTTGTGGTTGTGCGGAGGTTTCCGTCTGTGACTGTCACCGTGACGGTGGCCGGGCCGAGGAAGGAGCCGACAGTGGGGGTAATGGTCAACCGTCCTTCGACATCGACTGCGCCGAATTCATCGAAAGAGGTATCGGTGTCGAAAAACAGCGCAGGATCGACATCGAATTCCATGTTTCGTATGCCATCGGCGTCATGTCCCAGTGCGACAATGGTTGATTGTCGTCCTGCTGTCAGTTGAATCGTTTTTCCTGCGGCGTCCTGCTCGATAATCGTACCGCTTTCGTCCCAAACGCTGACTTCGGCCCAGGGAGCGCCGTTGACCTCGAAGGTTGGCCGCAGTTCTTTCTGTGTTGTGTTCCCGAGCGTATCGGATGCCGCGATGACAATTGGAAATCCCAGTGTGGTGTCCAGCTCGTCGCTCTCGGGAACGGTCAATTCGAAGGTCGGATAGACCGTCCCGCCGCCGGAACTGATCCTTGAATCCACGACCTCGTAGATGCCTCCGATCCCGTCTCCGAAGAAGACGCGCATCGTTCCCGGCGTGACAAGAAGGTCGAGAGCAGCATCGACAAAATCGGAGATGTTGGTGCTTTCGATGCGGAGTGTCGAGTCGGGATTCAGGAGGGAGCCCGAAGGAACGGGGTTACCGGGTGCGATCTGCGTTCCGTCCGGTCCGACCACAGTTCCGGAAGCCAGCAGAACCCGGGCTCCGTCGGTGTTGATATAGGGCGGTTGATTATCAACCGCGAGTGGCGTGGCGGAGGATACTATTTCGAGCGCATTGTCGACATCATCGCGGATCTCGAAAGTGATCTGCGCAATGGTGATGGATGAAGCGTCTGTTTTTCCCAGATCCGGCGAGACCTCGACGTCAAATTGAGCCGTATGCAAGGTGGAATGGCCTGTCCGGGGCTGGCTGATGACTGTGGTCGGCGATACCGAGGCAGCGGATGGTCCGCCGATATGACGCAGGTCGGCGGTGACGCTTTGGGGCGTGATTCCCGACGCGAACAGATCGTCTCCACCGCCTGCAATCAGTGGATTGGTGAAGTCTATGGTGTACGACAGCCGATCGCCGCCTTTGACGCGTTGCGGTATTGTGGGAGAGCTGTGGGGCGTCCTGCGCAGCGGAGGCTGGGCCGTGACGGAGGCTGTCGCTTCCGGCGGTTGGGTGTCCATAGTGAATGACAGTGTGCTTAGCGATTGTTGTGGGTAAGGCGAATCCGCATCGTGGATCGTGACTCGGATTGTCGTCGCGGACTGAGGAACGGCACCCGCCTGGACCATGAATCCCGGCAGACCTGAGATCCCGGGCACGGCCTTCGGTGTGACACCCGGTATCAGGCCTGCGGGGGAAAGAGTGAGTGGCGTTTTCCCGATTGTGTCGATATGGGCGAACGTTGCGTTTGAAACGCCTGCCGCTCCGAGGTCGACCGATGCGAATGTCCAGGTAGCAGAAAAGACTGATCCGGCCATGCTCGTTGCGGAGGGGACAATCGCGTTCACTAAGGACGCTTTGGCCGGAGGAAAGAGAGGCGAGAAATCGCCGGTCAAACGCTCCGGACCGTTCACATTGAAACCGCCGAAATCGACAGCGAATTGAATCCGATCCCCGATGCCCACCTCGGCGACGGATTCCGGCGGCACATCGGGGCCGGTCGAATAGACCGCGTCCGGGGCTAGTTTGTCGTTGACATATAGGTAGCTCGCAACAACGTTTGGTCCCGAGGCTTTTACTCCGATCACGCCGATATCTTGCTCGGTCTCATTACCGAGGTTATCTCGGGCTTTCAGGATAATGTGTTGCGGGCTGAGCGGCAGTGGATTGTCTGTCGCGCGGGCGAAAACCGTGGCGCTGAAAATCGCTCCGGTTGCCGATCTCGGTGCGATGGCTGCGGTGCTTGCGAGAATCTCGCCGAATCGGGTTTTTGTGGGGTCGTTGAATTTCGAGTCGATATCGTTGCTGAACCCGGCAAGGGAATCGCTTTGGATAGTCGCGGAAACGAGAAGGACGTCGTCGTTGCTGACCGATGGGAAATCGAGAGTTTCGTAGGTCTGCCCCTGATCGTGAGAAACGAGGATCTCCACGTTTCTGAAAACAGGAGCGTCGTTATCGATTTCGAGCGTTGTTGAGACAACGCCGGCCTCTGCCGCCCCGGTCCAAACCAGGTTTCCCGGATGGCTCGATGTGATGCTTCGGCCTGCGGCACCCGGGTCGGTCGCATCCACAACCAGCACGGTACCAAGAGGCGATCCATCGGCGAACCCGGTGCTTGTCGCTCCGGTAACAGCGAAGTTGAACGAAACAGTGGAAATGGAACTGGTACTTGCCGTGCAATCGAACAAAATGCCCCGGCCCGGTGTTGCGGTGGCCGATGCGGCAGAATTGTTGATCCGCAAGGTATCCGGGCTGTAAATTCCACTGAAATGCGGCCAGCTAACCGACACGATAAGCGGTCGGCTTGAATGGCTTCGATCGAGCAGTGTCATATCAGCCCGAATGAGGGCGCCATTGCGAATCCTGCCCGGGACCACTGTCCCGTTCCCGCTGTCGAGAATGGTGAGTGTGACGCTGCCCGGCAAATTGTGAGAAGCAAGACGCAGGTTGGATGTGTTCACTACAGCGGGATCGAGGTTGCGAAAGTCGATCCGACGAATGCGGCCGTTGTCGCGATCGACGATCAGCAAATTCCCGGTCGCATCCATGAGGAGTCCGAACGGATGATTCAAGTTGGCGTGGATGGCCTGGCCGCCGTCTCCGCTATAGCCTGCGGTTCCCGTACCGGCGACTGTAGTAATTATCCCGTCGCGCGAAACCTTGCGTATCCTGTGATTCGAGTAATCGGCGATGTAGATGTTGCCGGACGCGTCCATGACCGCGTGTCGCGGTTGGTAGAGAGAGGTGCTCACGGCGCTTGTCCCATCGCCTGCGTATCCCGCTGTGCCGTCCCCGGCGACGGTATAAATGGTCCCGGTGGGCGACAGCAATCGGACTCGGTGGTTCCATTCGTCCGCGATCAGTAACTCCCCGCTGGCTGTTAGCGAAAGCCCCATGGGGTGGTTCAAAGACGCCTCGATTCCCGCGCTACCATTCCCCACATACGCCGCGGTGCCGTTGCCGACGATGGTGCTGACCTCTCCCGACCAATCCATCATTCGAATTCTGTGATTCAATCGATCGGAAAAATAAACGTTCCTAGAGCCATCAGCGACAAGCCCCTCCGGACTATTCAGCGCAGCCCACAATGCATGCGTAGGCTCGGAGACAAACCCCGCCGATCCAGTGCCGATGATCCGAAAGATCTCGTGCGGCGGCGGATGGACGACCTGAACCACATGGTCGCTGGCCTGTGCGACGAAAAGTTCGCCTACGGCGTTATAATCCAATCCCGTCGGATGACGGAGCGGGACTTCCGTTGCGGGGGAACCGTCATAGGTAGTCCCCGAAGCGATCCCGCTTCCGGCGATGGTGGATACGATGCCCGAATGATCCACCCGGCGAATTCGATGGGCTCCGTAATCGCTGAACACCAGCCGGCCTTCGAGATCCGTTGTCATGAAGGTCGGGGTGACCAGAAGTGCCATTCCGGCGGGCATTCCTTCGCCGCCATAGGTGCGGACACCCACACCCGCAACTACCGATTCCGAGGGCGACGGGGTGCCGGTGACTTTGTTGTAACGGATTACATGGTAGCCGCCCTGCGCGTAATACAGGTCTCCGGAAGCGTCTTCTGTTAGACCGGCGGCGACAAACGGGAGTTCTTGTGCGGATGTGGAAAGCACCCAATCCATGGTCCCGTTCGTATGTATTCGCACCAATTGGCCTGTACCTGCATTGGCGACGTAGAGGTCGTCGTTTTCATCGACGGTGAGGGCAACCGGTGTGTGAAAGGACGTGGCGGTCGCTGAGCCCGGAACTGCGGTGCTCCCTGTGGTACCGTTCCCGGCGAAAGTCGACACAGTTAACGAGGTCGAGTCGGCGACGAGTACTGCGCTTGACGCTGACTGGATGATACGGACACGATGATTGCCGGTATCGGCGACATAAAGCGCACTGCCGCCGGATCGCAGTGCAAGATCTCGAATATCGTTGAATTTCGCACTGGCAGGCGGACCTCCGTCGCCGCTGAAGCCGGATCCTCCCGTCCCGGCGATTGTTCGGACCACGTTATTTGACAAGACGCGAACGGCATTTTGGTCGGCCCAAAACAGGTTTCCGCTTCCGTCATACACGAGCCCCATCGGCCGCATCACACTCGCCTGCGTACCGCTCAGCCCATCTCCCGCCACAGCCGGGGTGCCGTCTCCTACGAGCGTTGAGACAATACCGTTCCGATCGACCATTCGGATGCGATGATTGCCCAGATCGCTGTATACGATGGAGCCGTTCGGGCCGGGGACAACATCGACCGGGTTGTTTACGGGAACCTCCGCAGCGCGTGTGGCACTCGCCGACCATCCGGCGATTCCCGTGCCGACGAGAGTGTCAATAATGCCGTTCGAGACGGCGCGGATGCGATTGTTCGACGAATCGGCGATGTACATGGTGCCGGAGGAATTGAACACGACCCCCATTGGCTGGTTTAAACCGGACTCGGTTGCAGGCACCCCATCGCCGCCGTATACGTTCACTCCCGCACCGACAAGCGTATCGATGGTTTGGGCGGATGCGCTGGATGCGAACAGCAGTACACACAGTCCGATCCATACCGGATACCCGTACCGGCGATGGATTCGCAGCCCGCCCTTTGCGTTGAGGTTCAATGAATTCCCACGTGTCTTTTTCTGCATCGTTTTTCTTTGCATTCGTCCAAGGATCGCACTGAACATGAGTATAGCGTGAATGTTACCGCCTCTCACCCCGGCTGATGATGATAAAGGATCTGCAAGCTGTACAAGAGTATTATCGGCTACATGGCTGCAAATCTCCATTCGCGCATCCGAGTGGTCTCTTTCCTTTTGATCGATTCCGCTTCCCCTCATTCCGTGATGGGGTGGCGAAAAGTCTGGAATACGAATCTCAACCCCCTCTGAATCTCCCCCAGGCTTGACAGGTTCGCAAAAAGTCGTCGGGATGCGGGAAGTGAGGTGTCAACCCCCTCTGAATCTCCCCCAATCTTTGGGGGAGAAACCGCTGCAGACACGCTCGTTTCTTTTTCCTCCCCCGAAGATCGGGGGAGGCTAGGAGGGGGTTGAAATCCGTATCCCAGACTTTTTGCGACGGCGTCAGGCTTGGGGGAGAAGAGGCTACAGACACGCTTGTTTCTTTTCCTCCCCCGAGACCGGGGGAGGTGAAGGAGGGGGTTGACCGTTTTGTCTCATCATTCCACACGGGAGGAATTGATTGACTTCGCACGCGCGGCACACTACCATTCTGGCCCATCGCGGCCGAGTTTTTGAATATGCGGTCGGACACTCGGTCGACACCGTGGAGCATACGGCGAGATGAAAGTACTGGCGTATTGTCTTACAAAGAGACGCAAATGGTTTCCCATCCTGGGATATTTCAACGCGAAGCCTTGTCCTCTTGCCTCCGCTTTTACTGAATTCCTGACGGAAGAAAGAGACTATGAGACCCAGATGAGGCCCTCTTACACCGTACAGGTTCGCGAATCGTGCGATGCGGCCATCGTGTCGGGCTGGCGGCGGCGGGGGTCGGTTTTGATCACGAAACAGTTGCACGATGAGCTGCGATCCAAAGGGATTCCGTTTCTTACTATCTCGGACGGCTTTGTCCGACGAAAAAAGGATTGGGTGACCAGTCAGCCGGATTCACCGGACTTTCACTCCAAAGGCAATGTGCCGGATGCATATTCCGCTGTGGCAAGGGACGGTCTTCACGCGTACGGCAAACAGGTCCCACTGGACTTTGCCGGTCCGGAACGCTGGGAACGTTTAGGGATAGAAATGACACCGTGGAGAAAGTCAGGGGAGCATATTGTCGTGGCACACCAGCATGTTCCCTATGGGCCGGACGGTGTGAACCGCCCCGCCTGGTACTGGCAAATTCTCGGGAAAATTCTGTCCAACACCAAACGGCCCATCGTCTTCCGGGCCCATCCGCGACTTTATGTCAAAAAGAAGTCGAATCTGGAGCGGTTGTGGGACGAACTCGTGAATCGCTTCAATAACGATCCCAGAATTCGCCTTTCCACCGGCTCGTTAGCCGACGATCTCGAAGGGGCTCATGTGCTTGTGACCTATGACAGCAACGCGGCTTTAGACGCGGTTCTCAACGGGGTTCCTATTTGTGTACAAGGCAAGACCATGGCGGATCCGGTAGCGGGACGAGGCATGGCGAACATCATCGATCCGGTTACACCCGATCGCGAGCAATGGGCTTACTGGTTGGCATACACGCAGTGGACTCGGAGCGAGATGCGTTCCGGGGAGCCGTGGCACTACTTGATGGAGTCGAATCTGATTGAGTAAAACCCTACAATGAGTTCCGGATATCGGACCATTCCACGGATGCGGGGCCGACCCGTCTGTCGAAGCAGCAGAGAACAACTTATGCCTTCGCTGATTACGATCACCGATTCACCCTATGTCTGGCGTGTGGCACCTTCCGAGGTCGAGACGGTGCGCGCGCTTCTCCCGTCTCTGCGGCATATCGGGACTGGTCAGTCGTCGATGGCGGTGATTGAGGAATCTCTCGACTATGTTGTTTATCGCTTGCCCTCGATACGGCCCGGCGTGAATATGACTGCAAAACTCTGCAAACAGAGCGGGTGGGATTCCTGGTTCAAATCCTCACCGGGTGCTCATGAAGCAAGAATCATGAAAAAACTCCGTCGCGCAGGACTCCAGGTTCCCGATTTTGTAGCAATGGGCACAAAACGTGTCCTGCCTTTCGAATTAGAAAATGTACTCGCTGTCCGTTCTCCCGCAGACTTCGTCTCTTTCGGGAGATGGAGCTACAACCAGTTTCAAGAGCATTACGACGAAGCCCGTAAACGCGTGAGTCCTGCTCTTACGAAAATCCTTGCATCGATTCGCCGTATGCATGAAGCGGGCGTCTCGCATGGAGACATGCATCCGGGCAACATTCTTGTTAATTCGGACGGCACGAGGTTTGTTTTCACCGGCTTTCATCATTCTCGGCCTGTCTGGCCGCAACCGTTCCGCCGCCGTGCCCGCGACGTCTGCGAGTTACTGGCGTTTTATGATGATTACTATGGACGAAATGAATTGTTCGATTTAGCGCGTGCGTACAGCCGTGGTTCCATGGCGCGAAAGATTTGCGATCGGTGGGACGATATTATCGAACAGATTCGCAAGCAGTGTGCAGACTCTGTTGTCAAAGAGTGTCTCCGTAGCGGAACCTATTTCAGGAGGCTTGATAAGGAGACGGAGACTGTCGTTTTCGACCGGCAATATGATGTAGAAGAGATTCATTCATGGAGACATGGACAGGACACGCCAAAGGAGTGGGATATCGAAGAACTTCCGGGAGACAGGCAAACCGTTCAACGCCGATGGCAGGAAGCGATCCGTGAGGCCATGTACATTGAGAAAGTGGGGTGTCCCGTGGCCCTTATCCGCCGCTCCGGCAGCGAAGCGAAATCAGTTTTGATTTGGGATCCTGCTCGGAAACCTAAGTACTTACTTGACGAAGTGTTTTCACTGAAGCGGTTTTCAGCCCGTGAAGAAGATTCTCTATCGGCGTGAGATCTGCGACTGAAAGCGCTCTTTTGCGTGTTCGAACAGTCTGTAATCGAATTGCTCGCGTTCTCTAACGAATTCCTCGATATCGGGGGTCATGTCGATCTTTGAAGAGGATGGACTTGCGTTCAAATGCCGTCCGTCCCATGGTGTATTCTGTGCGCAGAGGAACTCCGTTAAGACGTTCATTGTTGCGCTGAGTTCTTCGAATATTCCCAGGACCGCGAAGTCAGATAGGTTCCTCAGCGCGGTTTCCAGATGGTTTTCGCCACAAGGCCCCACAGTATCGCTCGGCACCCATTTTGAAATCTTGCACTTTTTGTTGTATTCCGCATTGATATCCAATCCGGAGATCAGCCGAGTCTGGAGATTGTCGATGGCAAAGCCGTTTGTTGACTTTAACCATTCGAGGAAGGAAATATCTTGAATATCCCGCACCAGTTCCCGGTGTTTTTCGACATAAGCGGGATTCGCCGAGCGCTGTCGTAAGTGCAGAAAAGCGGACAGCAATCGATTCAGTGGATTCCGCAGGATTGTGATATAGGTGTAATCATTGAATCTTCGCGCCTGATGAAACCCGTAGCCAAGATGCCCCTGATGATACCGGTATTCCCGCCCCGCGCTGCTGTTCAAGGCGTCCTTCATGAACGAGTGGACGGATTGCCCCGCCGTTCGCGGGACGCGCAAGAAGATTAAGTTTCTTCTCTTTTTCCACCATAGAAATCGATCGAACATGCTATTCCATCCGGTTTGTGTGTTGACACTATACGTACTCTCGGACGCTGGTCAATCAGTCTCCCGACCGGCAGCTCCCATTACCGTGGAGACAACAAACAGACACCGCCGATTGTGTTGGGTTAACAAACGACTAACAAAACCATAACATACCATCCAAATCTCTGTACAAGCGGTGCCTACGGCGACGTGGGTTGCAAGGAAGACAAATGGATTCCGCTACAAAACCTCCGATACCGAAAATGATCGGCAGCCGGGGCTCCCATGACTGGATTCTCCGGACGCTTGACACGTTACCGCGTGGGAAAGTGCTGGATGCTCCGGCCGGTCGCGGGACTCTCGCTGCCTATATGCGCGATCTGGGCTTCGATACTCACTGTACCGACGTGGATCCAGGGCTGCTCGAAGTGGACCTTCCATTTGAACGAGCCGATCTGAACGGACCGCTGCCTTATGAAGCCGACACATTCGATCTCGTTGTATGTGCCAACGCCCTTCATCGGATTGCCTACTGGCGCTTTACCCTTCGGGAGTTTTCCCGAATCCTGAAGCCCGGCGGTGTGCTGCTTATTTCGGTCAACAATTACGCGAGTATTGCCAAGCGACTGAAGTTCTTTCTATGTGGATCTCTTTCCGAAACCAACATCGAGCTGAGTCACCGACAGACGATTGATGATGTCAAGGCGAATTTCCGGCAAGCCCTCCTGTATCCGATGATCCATCATGGTTTGGAAGAAGCGGGTTTTTCTGTGGACGAAGTGCGCGGGCAGGCTCGCCGAGTGAATCACTACGTTCTGATCCCCTTCGGGGTGTTGGCTTATATCGGTTCTTTTTTGCAGAGTCCGAAAACGATCCGAAGAAACCGTGTGGATATTACGCGGGGACCCGCAGTGTGCTTTGGTGGCAAATCCATTTTCATAAGGGCCGGCAAATTGTGATGGATCGATTCCGTATTTTGTTCAATTCTTTGCCCGCCGATGTTCTGAACGAAATCCTACAGATAAAGGACCTCGCGGATGGCGATTCCCGCTGGCATTTGTTGCGCTCCGGCAAAACACGCAAAGTCTATCGATTCACACCGCGCCCGGAGGGACACTCGTACATAGTCAAGTGGGGGTACCGCTGTTTTTCTTCTATCAAGAAAATACGCCGGATTCTGACTGGTAAGGACGACGCATCGGTAGAGTGGAAGAACACACTCCGCGCTGAGGAGAATAAAATACCTGTGGTGCCTTTTGCTGTGGTGGGAGCTCCGAATATCCGCGGAGGCTCTTTTGATACGCTTCTCGTGGCACCGTATATCGACGGCAGTCGTAACGGCCTCGATTTCATTGCGCATTTCGGGCGAGAGAGTGCGGCTGTTGAGAATTTCCTTCGGAACCTGGGCTGTGTGATCGGGAGGACTCATCGTTGTGGTCTTTTTCACAAAGATCTTTCCCTCGATAACCTCTTGGTTTGCGATTCCACCGGCACAGATATTCGCTGCCTCGATTGGTTCAAATCGTTTGCACCTCAAGAGGCTGAAGAAGTTTTTTATCGGCGGGATATGGTCGATCCCGTGAGCGATCTCTTCGCCGTCGGAATCCCGGAACGCCAGATTCTCCTGTTTCTGGAGGAGTATGTGAAACAGGTGGACTGGTGCCAAGGCCGGCTGGAAGAAGTTATGGAGGCGGGCCGGGGAAATCGAATCCGCCGCTCCTTGCGCGCGTATCGGAATTGCGACCGAATGTCGCATCAAGTCGTCCGGTACAGGCGAGGCGGATGCCGTGTTTTTCGACTGAAACGGATACAGCCGGGAAAGGTCGACGATTTTCTTTTCAGCGATAATTCACCAAATGAGCGGGGTTCGCATGTCCCACACAAAGACCGGGACTCGACAGCCCTGGATTGGTGGCGTACCGCCAATCTTCTTGAAACAGCGGGTCTGCGGATACATACCGTACTGGCGTATTCACGCAACGGCGTTCTTTCCCGCAAGGAGAACCTGTGTATCGAATTGCCTTCTGGAGCGCTCCCTCTAAAGCACCTTCTTGACGGCAGCCGAGACCGGCGGAGTGTCCTTTACCATGCCGGTGACCTGCTTCGCCGTATGCATGCTATGAAAATCTCGGTTCAATCGGTCCGCTTGGACGACTGGTTTTTCGTGCGCACAAGCGAGGATTCAGTGAGTCTTTACACGACGGATCTGGACCAGATTATGTCGTTTGATTGCGGTTCTTTTGAGGAGCGATTCGGCTGGATAAGCGCGCCCCCGCTCCGTGGGCTGAGCGTAAAAGACCTCCTCTACTTTCTGAAAGGCTACGGCGATGGCACAATTGATCCGGCATTGGCCAAACAGATCCTGGATGATGTGAGACAGCGGCAGGCGGCCTGAGCGCATGGAGCGATCCGTGGAGGCTGGAGATCCGACCGAACCTTGCCGTCAAGTCTCTTTTGATAGAATAAGAATGACGTGATTCACATTCTTCTTCCCGCATACAACGAGTCTGATGGGATTGTCGAGCTGCTGAACGAGATTGAAGCGGTGACATCCGATCTGGATGAACCGATGCGGTCCGTCGTTGTCGATGACGGCAGCACGGATGGTACAGCGGAACAGGTACGTACGTATGACGGTTCGCTTCCCGTCGTTTTGCTGGAACATGAGCAGAATCGTGGACTTGGGGGTGCGCTGGAGACGGGAATCAATGAGATTATCCGCTCGGGCGAGCCCGGCGACCTTATTGTTACGATGGACGCCGACCTGACCCATTCGCCTCGATACATCCCTCAGCTATATGCAACGATGAAAGAAGACATCGATGTGGTGGTTGCCTCGCGATACGCCGCAGGGGGCGAAGAGATCGGTGTCTCCGGATTTCGGCGTCTTTTGAGCCATGGAGCGGCCTGGTTTTATCGTTTCGCACTCGGTCACATTGGTGTGCATGATTTCTCGTGCGGCTATCGGATGATTCGGTGGGATGTTCTAAAGAAGACCCGGGATGGATGGGGGGATCGGCTGTTTGAGTTCCCCGGATTCTCCTGCACGGGGGAGTTGTTGCTGAAAATCCTGGGATTCAGTCATCCGAGTCGTTTTACGGAGATTCCTTTCTCTCTGCATTACGAACGCAAACGCGGGGAGAGCAAAATGCCCACCTTGCGGACCATTCGCGGAACTCTGGCGCTTTTGTTCGCCGCACGCCGCTTGCGCCGACCGCCGGAGAATCCGAGGGGAGGGCGAAGCTCCCGCTGAGCCGGTTCTTTTTGTTCTTATCGGCTCGCCAGGAGGCTCGCCCTCCCATCGATCTGCTTGTCACATATTCAACCTTATGACGTTGTCTGAGAGTTATTTGAGCTCATCGAGCCACTGCCGATAGCGCTCTTCCTGCTCGGTAACGACATCATCCCAGTTGTATCGCTGCTCGATACGTTTTCTCGCACGGTTGCTCAGCTCTTTTCTGAGATCGCTGTCCTGTAACAACTTGGTGACCTTTTCAGCCAGAACAGTGGGCTCATCGGCAACCAAAAGGTGCGTTTCGTCCTCGACCTCCAATCCTTCGGAGCCTATCGGTGTGCTGACGACGGGTCTTGCTGAAGCCATTGCCTCCAGAATCTTGAGGCGAATCCCTCCGCCGACCCATAACGGCGCTAGATAGACATGCGCTCGTACGAAATACTTCTGGATGTCCTTCACAGAGCCGGTAACAGAAACACCTTCCCTCCCCTCCCATTCTTTCAGTTTTTCCGGCGGATTGTGCCCTACGATCAAGAGGCGCGCGTCTTCGACCTTCGAGCGAACCGCTTGCCACCCTTCGTTGAGAAAACGTAGAGCACCGTTGTAGTTCGGGTGATAGGACATCGTTCCGGTGAACAGAACGGTTGGCGGGCCGTCGGATTCTGAGAGAACAGGATATCGCTCCAGGTCGACTCCCGCGCGCTGGTACATCGCGCCGAGTCCCGGCTCGAGCCCGTTCAGCTGCCGTGCGTCGATGGGCGAGATGGTCAATAACCGATGAAACTTGCGCGCTCCTGCGAGTTCGTAATCAAGCGTCTTTTGTGCTTCGCGGCGAGCTGCACCCGCCAGCCAGGAATTGCGCAGTGTTTCCGCATAGCGCTGAAGAAGGTATCCCTCGAGGTTCTCTTTGTAATGGATGCGCAGGCAGGGCTCGTCGCCACGGACATACGCCGTGGTGTAGAAATTCTGGGCGTGGATCACCTCGATGCGTTCGCGCTTTACAAGCCGGGAGACATATCCGCACATCTCTTTATTGAGAAAACGCAAAGCCTTATACGGGCGGCGGGAGAATCCCGATTGAATCAGCCTGGGAATATCCCACTTGGTGTGCGCCGGGAATGCGACTGCTTCCCTGCACCATTCTTTAACCGTGGAGAGATGCTCCAGTTCGCTTGGGTGATGGTATAGACAGACTACCCATACCTCGTTGGTGCGGGCGAAGCGGCGTACGGTGTTCGAGGTGACAATTCGCCCGCCACTCTCGGGCGGCCATGGAATTTGAGGCAAAATAAACAGAATACGCATACCGCCAGTCTGCGGTGTTCCTTGGAAAGTCTCAAGTCCAGCGCCTACCATGGACAGGCGGGCGGCACAGCCGCAATATCATCCTATGTTTTGGCACGTTCTCTTCTGGTTCAGTCTGGTGTGGCTGGTCTATATCTACATCGGCTACCCGGTATGCCTGTGGCTTCTGTCGTTGGTGGCGCGGTTTCGCTGCAAACCGAACGCCGACTATGAGCCCCGGGTGACCGTTCTGTTTTCCGCTCGGGATGAAATCGCCGCGCTTCCCAACAAAATGGCCAATCTGAGAGCGCTGAACTACCCGAAAGAGAGGGTGCAGATCCTTGTCGCGTCGGACGGTTCAACCGACGGCACGGATCGCTTCCTTTCCGCGCAGCACGATGTTGAGGCCGTCGTGTTTCAACAGTCCGTGGGTAAGAATGTCGCACTGAATCATCTGCTGCCTCGGGCGACCGGTGAAGTTCTTTTCTTTACCGACGCCAACACTTTCTTCGATCGTTCGGCGGTTCGCGAGACTGTAAAGCTATTCGGCGACAAGCGGGTCGGTGCGGTGACCGGCGAGCTGAGATACCTTCATGCGGGACCGGACGATTCGGTGAGCCAAGGAACGGGCCTTTACTGGTGGTACGAAAACAAAATCAAAGAACTTGAGAGCCGAATCGGCTCGGTATTGGTCGGTGCGGGTCCGCTCCTGGCTGTCCGACGGGAACGATGTTCCGAGCTGTATCCCGACGTGGCCAACGATTTTCAGCAGCCGATGCAGGTGGCAGCCGCTGAAGACGCTGTTTTGTATTCATCCAAGTTCTATGGTTCCGAGCGGGCCGCGAGCGATATGCAGGACGAGTATCGGCGGACCGTGCGGATTGTGGCACGCGGTGTCTGCGGATTCCGGCGTCTGTGGCTGACAGTGCTGATCCGTCCGCTCCGGTTTTGGCAACTCTTGTCGCATAAAGTGATGCGGTGGCTGATTCTTCCGATACTGGCACTGCTGCTATTGTCGAATCTCGCCCTTGCTCAAGAGTCGCCGTCGCTTTTCTATCGGACGATGTTGGATTTTCAATGTGTTTTCTACGCAGTGGCGGCTTTGGGATATGTTCTCCACCTGTTCGATTTCCGGACGGGACCGCTTTATGTCCCCTTTCATTTTTTGATGTTGAATGCGGCGGCCCTGGTGGGTGTGTGTCGCGGTTGGTTTATCGGAGCGCCGAGTATCTGGACGAAGGCGGCCTCCGCACGCGATCTTCCGTCCGGCAATAGGGAAACGAAACGAACTCGACGGAGGAGAGGCATCCATTGAGTGTGATTCAACGTGCGACCGGTCGGATTCAGCTCTGGTTCGCGGGAATGAGCGATCTTGTCATCGCTTCATTGTTGATCGCGGTACCTCTGTTGATCGATATGAATTCGATCCATCCCACCGGCCCCTCCAGCAAGAACCTCTTTCTCGCGTACGGCGGCATTCTGGCCCTTGCGTTGGCCGGGGGCGCTCTCCTGGTGAACAACCGCATGAAAACAGTCCGGCCCGTACAAGCCGTCCTAGCGGTGCTGGCGGTGTACCTGATCGGACGGGCGCTTATCGATCCGAGACCCGATTTCTCTCTTGGGGTAGCCGCTTCGCATTTCGCTGCGATCGCTGTGGCGCTGATTCTCTCGTTCCTGTATACGGGTCGGTCCAACCTTGGAAAGCATTACGCAGTGCTGACGATCGCGGTGGGCGTGTCGGTTGTTTATGCGCTGTTTCAAATCGGTGGGTACGACATCTTCTTTCAGTTGGTATATGGGCGAGAGGGAACGTGGTTTCATCCATTGTTCGAAGAAGAGCGGGCCGTTGTCTTCACGACGTTCGGTAACCCGAATTACTTTGCCCATTACCTCGGTCCGGTTTTTCTTTTGGGGATTGCTCCGATGTGTGCCTCCAAGCGTCTGCTGGGACGTATGGTGTGGTTGATCGGCCTGGTTCTTGTCTTGTTTGTTATGGTCAAGACGTACAACCGCGGCATTTGGCTGGGCGTGATGTCGGGCGGCGGTGTGTGGGCTTTGTTTTTCCTGTACCGGAGGTCGATTTACCATGAGGGGCGATGGTTTCAGGGGATCCGGCTGAGTCCGATTGTTGTTGTGGCAGTTTTTTTAGGGCTTGTTGTTCTCGCTTGGATGGTATTCTCTTTGCCGGTTTTCGAGCCGCTGGTTCGCCGATTTCGTACCGGCATTTTGTTGCGCGACACAAGCGTTCGTTCGAGACTGCTTTTCTGGCTGATCGCGCTGCTGCTTTGGAACGGCCACCCATGGCTCGGTATCGGGCTGGGGCGTTACGACGCCCGGTTCTTCGACAAACTCCTCGAGTTGGCGGAGGGTCCGTACGGCGACACGCTGCGGAATCTCACGCCGAAGATGGTGTCGCTGCGGGCGGTGTATGCGCATAACGATTATCTCCAGTTTCTTGCCGAATGGGGTGCGGTGGGGTTCGGTCTGTTTCTGTTGGTTGTGTTTCTAGTATTGGCGGCCGCGATTCGTGTCGTTCGCCGGGACGCCGGCGAGGATCTGAAGTTTGCGCTTCCGTCGGTGGCGTTAGGTTCAGCGTATGTTTCTTTCTTGATGCAGATGATGTACGGATTTCCGCTTCATTTGCCTGCGACGAAGTTACTGTTCTTCTTTGTGGTTGGGTCCATTCTAGTGCTTGAAAGCGAATCGTTGCCGACGGTGAAGCGAAGTGGAACGGCGGTGTGGTTTCTCTGTGCGGTGGTAGGTTTACTTTGTCTCGTTCCGTTTGCGTGGTCGTTGAGCCGCATTCCCGCCAAGTTTTCTGCGTCGCACCATCTCTACCACGGGCTCAACAATTACAAGGCAGACCTTCATCAGATTGCGGACCGTGAATTCGAAACCGCGGTCCGGCTGGATCCCGAGGACGGGGAGATTCTATTCTGCCGGGGTCAGAACTACGCGGCGATGGGCAGGATTCCTCAGGCGCTCGATCAGTATCATCTTTCACTCGAAACCTGCCAGAACTCGGGCTATTACTACCATCTCGGGATTGCCCACATCGCGCGCAAAGACTATGCGCGGGCGCTCCAGGCGCTTCGCAAACTGATTGTGATCAATCCGTTCCTGGAGGGTGCGAATTACGCGGTGGGGCTCTGCTATTTTCACAATCCATTCGGTGCGGATTACAACCAGGCGGCGCGGTATTTCGCTCGCGAGGTTGAGCAATATCCGGGCGATATCCTGGCCTGGCTGTATTTGGGAGAGAGCAAGATGCAGCTGGGAGACCTGTATGGAGCGCGGGACGCGTTCAAGAAAGCGCTTGCGATCAGCGACAGGAATATGCAGGCAAATGAACGGTTGGGAGATATCTATCTTTCCGATATCGATATCCGGAACCCGAGGGTGGCGATGGAGTATTACCGGAAAGCGTATGTCATCGCGCGCGAGCGGGGTGAGGAGCAGACCTTGGCACGGTTGAGGACGAAAATGGAGCAAGCCAATGATGCGATCCTAGAGTAGACGGCCGAAGAGTGAGGCGTAAGTAAGAGAACGTATTGGATTCTCACGCTCAGCCTTCAAGATGTCTTGGCCGTTTTGCGTTTGCGGATTTCTTCCGTCATCTCTCCTGCTTTTGCCGAGATTTCTCTTTGATCTTCTTCCCACGTTTTGTTTTTTGTCTGCTCGAAATGGTCGTCCCGTGTTCTTCGCAACCATTCCAACACTTTAAACTCTTTCGCTTTCATCGCCGGTTACCTCCAGAGGAGTCCGTATGTCAATCACCGCATAACCGTGCTGAAGATTGATTGCGTTGAATCGACGTATTCTGTCCACATTCGCAAGATGCTTGCAGTTCTAACTGATTATATAATCAATATTCTCGCAAGTGGCTATGGCCACATGTCGGGCATCATCAAGGCACTTGAGAGGTAGGACATTGGCTTCAATGTAAGCTTGAGCCAATTCGCGTGATTCAACCGTCTCCACCAGTCTTTCATATTCAAACTCGGACAAAAGATCTTTAATTTTCTCCAACAAGGAACTCGGGGATCTATAGAGTTCGAAGACTGCCAGTTCAGAGATAAATGGCTGATAAACTCCAGCCTTAAGTAGACTGAATAACCGCTTTGTCTGTTTCTCAAATTCCTCGTCGAAATAACCCCCTATAACCGATGTATCTAAATACAACCGTAGTCTTCTCATTGTGTTCCTTTTTCTGCACCGTCAACGGAGGAGACAGAGGATACACTTCTCTCTTTATCTTAGCGTTAATCCTTGCCGACATAAACAAAGCCCGTCCGGTTGGACGGGCTTTGCGGTGTGCCGGGTTGTTATCGTTCGTGACTCTTTCAGTGACTCTTTCAGTGATTCTTTCAGTAGAGGAAATAATCCTCGACCGCCGTGTCTTCGCTCTTCACCGCGAGCGTGACGGCGAAACAAGTTAAATACGGATCATCGCGCGGATACTCGGTGAAGTTATCCGGCATTTGGATTTTGTCCAGTGTACGATCCGGATCGATTGGGTAGCCTTTCTTAATCAGAATAAGCCCACCTTGTGGAGCATCGCCGCCTTCACGGATAAGGCCGGGCCACAAACGCTCACCCAACCGGGAGCGTTTCACCGGACCGGTGAAGATGCCGATGTGATGGCAGATCGAGCCCCAGTTATCGACGATCGCCTGATCCGGATAATCGGCGCTCAGGTTGGGGGCCGCGTCCGAGAACCGCAGGAAGATCTCTGAGGGCCCGCTCGCCAGATATTCGTCTAGGTTGAACTCGTAGATGTCGCGGTTCGGCTCATACCCGTCCATGTTGCCGGTGCGGCCGAAGTACGGTTCACCGTTTTCTTCAATCACGTCGTAGAGCACTTCGTAGTTCTGGTCATCTGTGGAGATTTCCAGATGGATATTGCCCCACATCGTGATAAAGAGATTGGCAGCATCGACACCAGCCGGAATCGGAATACGGTAGGTAAAGAACGAATCCGGACCAGAGGCGCGGTGGGTCTGGCTGTAAGCATGGTAACTATCAGCGTTGAAATCCCAGACGTAATCAAACTCTTCCCAAATGGTTTCGTGGGTAATCCAATCCACAACGATTTCGTCCGGATCGCCGGTTTCAGGCGCAACCCATTCCGGTGGAGTCCAGAACCAGTCATTCACCAGGCCGATACGAATCCAATCGCCTTCACCGTCTTCATAGATCGGTTTGAAGCTGTTTACCTCGTAATACGGCTCATCCGCCGTGCCGGCCCAATCTGTCTCGGAACCGGGCCAGGCACCGTTTCCGGACATGAGGGCCATGAAGACACGCTCGTACTGTCCGTTCGGGACGTCGACCACGCTGCCGTCCGGCAGATAACCGTCGAGTGCGCCGGATTCGAAGTCTGGAAGCAGGAACTGAACAGTTCCGTCTTCCGTCCAGTTCATTTGGCCGCCTTCGACGCCTTCCGGCAACGTCCACACGCGCACACGTTGTGAGCCGGGGCTGCCACCGTCCAGGCAATACGCTCCGGGAACGTCCGCGTCGTTCGAGTCAACCTGCCACGCGTCGATGTTCCAGTACGGTGACAGATCGACACCTGTAGAATCCCATTTTTGGGCATAACCGCCCATCGCAAGACAGGCGATAATACCTACTACAACTAAATATCTTTTCATACTCTCTCCATCTCCTTTTGATGTGATGTTCGGTTCTCGTTCACGCCGACTAACGCCGGCCCTTCCCGGCACAGTTATAAAACACTTGCGTAACTTGAATGCGTTGTCAATGGCGATACTCGCGTCCAACCAATGCACTCGCAGTCTGTTCGAACAAAACCCCCGGGATATGGCGGTCTCGGGGGCGTAACCAGTCGCGCTATAATGTTCGCTCGTTTTTTCTGACTCTCTCTTCAATCTTAGTTCACAGTATTCTCATCACAACACGTGACTATTTTTTTACAGATAGGCGATTTTGTCAAGATGTAAAAAGTTGTCACGCAGCTCTTTTTTTGGCCCAAGAATTAATCCCCCTCAAACACAACATATGATAGCTTATAGATAAATGAGATACTATATATTGTTATCCGAGTCGTAGAAACATCTCATTTTCTCAGAGATCGGAATCCCCTTTTAGACATTCTTTCTTTACGTTCCAGCTGTAGAGAGCGCCCCGTTGACAGAATACCCTGTCAGAAAACAATAGAATCGCTCTATGTTGGTCGAGTCGCTCTATGCTGGTCGAGGAGTTGAACTCCTGGACCAGCGGGGCGTTGGGCCACAATGAAAATGTCAGGGGGTAACGTGCCCCAGCGCCGTTGAACTTCGGCAGTAGAGAGGTTGAATTTGGATCAATGCTTGGACCAATGGGATCGACTTGAACTCATGTCTCCAAAGATCGAATTGGACAACGTCTGTAAACGCTTCGAGACCGGTCGTGCGCTGCATGATATTTCTTTTCCAATCCAGGCAGGCGAGAAGGTAGCGCTGCTGGGACCGTCGGGAGCGGGCAAGAGCCTCATCCTTCGTCTCGTTGCCGGGACAGAGAAACCCACCTCCGGCACGGTATCCATCGACAACAAAGCGATGAATGCGTTACATCGCTTCTTGTCTCCCTCGCGTCGTGGCACTGGACTTGTGACCCAAGACATGCCGCTTCACCCGCACCGGACCGCACTTGCCACAGTTCGATCCGGGTTTGTGGGCAAAAAGATTACTAAAGAGAAGCGGGATGAGTATATCCGGGACATGCTGGAACGCCTGGCGGTCGCGGGACTCGAAAAGAAATTTCCTCACCAGATTTCCGGCGGCGAACGCGGGCGATTCGCGCTGATTCGTGCGCTCGCACCGGGAAACCGAATCCTGCTCCTTGACGAGCCGTTCTCCGCTCTCGATCCACATCAGCGTGAAGACATGGTGAAGCTCATCTCCGAGCTTCATGAAGAGATGAACCTGACGACGGTTTATGTAACGCATTATGTCGAAGAAGCGCAGTCGTTCTGCGACCGAGTTGTTGTGCTCGACAAAGGGCGCGTGATTCAGCACGGAACGTGGATCGATATTCGCTACAAACCCGCCGACTCTTTCGTCCGTGAACATCTCTCTGTTCAGACTCGATTCGCCATACCGCGCGAGCTGCTCGAGAGAAAAGAAATCGTCCGTTAGCCCGTTTTAAATTCATTTGGTGGATGGACAGGATTTTTGGACACCGGTATACTGAACAAGGAAGTTGGTTCAAAAGGGCGTTGACATTTGGTCTCCGTTGATCGCAGAGCATCGAAACGGCGAATCAACCTCCTATTCTATCGAACGCCATGAAGATACGATTCGCCCGCAGAGTGTGGGAGGGCGAATCTCCCGATGAGCCGCTTACGCTCTTGGATAGGAACGGCTCGGCGAACTTTCGCAAAAGCTCTACCGTAACAGCATTTTGTGTAGCATGCTGTCGAAGAAACAGAAGATAACCGACAAATCGTCAGTCGTAGTTGTATATCATGAATGAAGAAGATTTTTTGCACTGGCTTCAAACCCAGGATAAAAAGTATCATCCCAACGCGTACCGCTTTGTTCTCGAAGCGCTCAAGTATTCGCAGCGGCATTTCGAGCGTCCACGGCATGTTACGGGAAAAGAGCTTCTATCCGGCATCAGTGAATTGGCAAAAAAGGAGTTCGGACCGTTCGTTCTGACTGTTTTTGAAGAATGGGGTATCAATACGACGCGGGATTTCGGGAACATAGTGTTCCAGTTGGTCGACGTCGGCGAGATCAAACGAACCGAAGACGATCGCGTGGAAGATTTTGACGATGTCTTTGATTTCGTCGAGGAATTCGGCGAAGTGAAAACATGGGAGACCACGAAGTCAAAGGTCTAAATCTCCAACCATTCCGCACGCATCTCCGATACAAAGCGCTCGCCCAGGAGTTGGACTCCTGGGCGAGTTCTTTACTCAAGCGAATACAACGACGATTGCTGCGATCTTAATGGATCGCCCAATCTTCGATACCTGTCTCCGCCAACGGATTCTCGATGACGGTAAATAGGTGAGTGTTCGCGGGAAGAATATCGCTGCCATCCTCTGTAGGAACGTTATCCGAACGGCAGGTGATCAAAATGCCGACTTTGGACATTGCGCATTGCGGATGGTACGTTTCCATACCGAGGTTCGGTTCCAGTTCACTGTTCTGGAAGGCGAGGAATGTCTCGGTGACCGGTTCGAGATCGCTATTGAATACGCGAGCGAGAACCTGACGACCGCCCATGGAGTTTGCCTTGTCGGACCAGACGACCGTCACGTTGTCGTTTTCGTCCACGCCGAGGCTTACGCGATCCGCCTGGGCCCAGTTCATATACTCGTCGCCAACTTCTTCAAGTTCGTTGACCAGTGCCTCTTTGACTGTCTGTCCGGTCTCGGTATCGATCTTGACGAGATACGGGAAACTGTCCGGGTTGCCGTCCAGATCGACGCCCTTGCCGGTGTAAAAGACGAACTTGCTGCCGATCGAACTGTTGATGTGATTGCCATCGCCACGACCGCCATGCGTGATCGATGTTGTAAAATCGGTGAACTCGGTTAGGGGAATGCTCTCGAGGCCGTCGTTGGAGAATTGCTCCCACTCGGCCTGCAGGTTTCCTTCGTTGTCGAAGAATTCGATGCTCGTATCGGCTCCGTTGACACGAAAAGCGAAACCGCCGTCAAACGACGTGATGCCATCCCAGCCGTCCGTATTCGGATCGTCGTCTCTTGCCAGGAATGGTCCCTTGATAATTGCGCCGGTATTCCCATCGATGATTGACAGGACCGGGGCTTTGCCGGTGGCGGAGGTCAATGAGCCACGATCCTCGACCACGCATGCGAAGTTCCCGTTTGACAATCCGGCAACACCGCCGGTACGGCCTTTGCCAACAGCCAGACCTTCCTGTTCACCGTAAAACGGATCGATCACATTCGTGATTTTCTGGGCTCCGTTTTCGGTCAGCTCGATTATCTGGACACAATAGAAGTGGTCCAGATAATCGTTCTTCCAACGGCCGTCGCTGTTGAATTCGTCAAAGTTGTACGGCGTACTTTCGGTGCCGACCGCGTACCGAGTCATCCCCGGACGCTTGTCGCCGCCGATCTGCGGCGGGTTACCGTCTGCACGAACCGTATCTACATGACCTTCATACGGTGTGCCGTCGTCGGCGTAAAAGCCTGCGAACTCCTGAACCGTGAGGTCCGGTCTGATAACAACAACGCCGGGACGCTCCGTGCCATCGTTTCCTTCGGCATCATACGTGCCACAAACGAAGATCAACGAACCGTCGCCAAGAACATCCGCATACGGTTCCCAGTTGGCTTTGTTGTCCCAATCGAAACCGAAGGCTACGGCATCGGGGATGAGTACGTCGAGTCCGACGGCTTGCGGATTCGCGTTTCGGGTCTGACAGAAGGCTGGTACTGCAATTACCGCGCAGAGCGCGATCAGAGACAATGTTTTCCATGTCTTCATATCCGTATTTATCCCTTTCTATTTCACGCTGAATTACATCTCAGACAATTTGCCCCCGATCTTAGTAGATCGTCCAAACTCGCCGACGCCTTGCGGCTTCAGCGCGACTTCGAGAAGCGCAATAGAAGCATTTGAAAGACCTGTCTTCTATCCGACTTCACCTCCTTTTTGTGGCAGGTCAGACCACAAGATGATAATCCACCAGCCTTCTGCTCTTTTTCTTGAATGTCAGAGGTAATGCCACAGGCATAGAAGTGCGGTTCGATGTTGGAGCGTAAGATATATCTCGGCGGCGAAGAAGTTGAGCCTTGCCTTAGTACACTAACCGGAGATCTGCGGCTCACTCCCGTACTGCTTGCGGAGGGATCGGCTCGGGAAACATGGAAATTTTTAGCTGATGACATTTGTCGATAGAGGGATTAGAATCACACAGCATCCCGTACATAACGTCTTGAATCGGCTTCATCAAAAAGTGGGAACGGGAAACGGAGGGAAACATGAAGCGAGAGATTCTTCTAGGTATCGGTCTATTTGTCGCCCAATTCTGTACGGGCCAAACCGCTGTCGACTTGGACGCATACGGTCCCGATTTCCTCATCACTGCTCCACAAGGTTTCGAGCAGGCCGACTACACATTTGGACCAGTTCCTCCCGGAGAAGGCACAAACGGAAACGGGTTGTCGATCCAAGTGACGGAAGGCAATGCGTTGACCTTGTTCCTACCGACGGTTCCGGTGGGACCGGGTCTCGTTCACGTGCGTTGTTCTGTGCGAACCGATGGGGCGGATGCGGCCGTGGCGGTTGCGGCATTGAACGCACCGGAAGGCGGTACGCTCGCGGACGTTGACGGGACGATGGTCTCCAATCAGTTTGCGAATGCATCGCCTTTCGTGGACCATTGGGGATATCTGGACGCTATCGTCAACCCAAGCGGAAATGCTGTCATTCCGGTGATTCAGGCGGTGGGGAAAAGTTCTCAGGAAGTGGCGGTCTTCTTCGACGAGATCGTTGTCACTCCCCTGCACGACCTGGGAAGCGAACAGACGAATGACTGGATCGATCCTCGGCGCGATTCCGCAGGGGGGTCCGCCTTTCAACAAACGATCCTGGATCTCGACGCGCTTCCGGAAGGCGCACTTGTGGCTCCGCCGTCCAGTTTCGAGCCCGGGGAATATGTTTTTGGCGACCTACCTCCCGCGCCGACGCAAACAGAGGCCGTAGCGAGCGATGTCGGCCTGACGCTATCTCTCGACACAGGCGAAGCGTTGACATTTTACGGTCCTCCCACCGCCGTGGGGCCGGGACTGATTCACTTGCGCTGTCGGGTTCAGGTCGATTCCCCGGATGTGCGGCTCGCTCTGGCCGCGCTGAATGTTCCTTCCGGCGGAACATTCTCCGACATGGACGGAACGATGACCACAAATGAGTGGGCCGATGGCGAGCCGTTTGTCGGCCGATGGGGAGAACTCGACACGATCATCGATCCCGAGGGCGATGGAGTTGTTCCCGTACTTCAAGCTGTCTCGACCGGCACGACACCTGTCAATGTCTATTTCGATTCGATTGTCGTCACACCGATGGGAGATCTGTCACCGGAAGAGATTCGCGATCTGCTGAAGCCGGACTACGAACCTTCCGACGCCGCTCCGACCCCGGTCCCGACTCCGGTTCCCACCGCACAGCCGACTCCCGGAGCCGATGAAATTGTGCTTTCACCCAAAGAAGTGAATATGTTGGCCGGCGATTCCCGGGCATTTCGTGTATTCGACCCGCGGGGAGTCGGGGTGGAATGGGTTTATAAAGTCGACGGTGTGGCAGGCGGAACGGACGACGTCGGGTACATTCAAAACAGCCCGGGGTCCTTTGAACTCGGGATCTACAAAGCCCCACAGGTCACCAAAGTCATGAGCGTCACAATCACCGCTGTCGACCCGGATGACGAAAGTCGGTCTGCCTCGTCGACAGTCACTGTGTATCCATTGATCGGGGAATTCGTACTTCAACCCGGCGCGACGACTGTCGCCTTGGGCGGAGAGATTCAGTTCAGTGCCGGTTTGATGGTGGAACAGATCGGTTTTGTCCCGTTCAAGGACGTGTATTGGAAAGTCAACAAGCAACTCCAGGGAAACGATCTTGTCGGTCGAATTGACATAACGGGCAAGTATCGAGCTCCTCGGGAGATGCCGGAACCACTTCCGATGGATATTTCAGTTGGGTTCTCTCTCAGCAAAGGACAAGATCCACTCAAGACTGCGCCCGTGACACTAGCGAGGTTGGTAGTCGCTCCTGCTACGTTTGCCTCCATCAACGAGGGACCCATCGGGGTTATCCAAGCCACTTTGGAGAAATCCGACAACACAAAAACTCCCGTACCTGCGGGCGATTTGAGTTTCACGTCGGACGTACCGGGAGCCGCGACGGTCGATGCCGCCGGGCAAGTATCTATTGGAAAAGAGACGGGACGGGCGATCATCACTACTCGGCACTTGGCCCTCGGTGCAGCGGATACGACGACGGTGTTTTCTCGCTCGGACGTGAGGCTGATCGCCAACCTGACTCTGCTCACTAAACACGATGCACGGATTGTGCGGGATGCAGAGGAAAACGTAACAGAAATCGAATTCACGAGCCCGGGTGCGAAATTCGTGCTGATCCCAGAGGTGGTCATACTGCGCGGCCAAAAAGCGGGAGAGAGAATCGGTGTCACCAATTCGGAGCTCATAGATTTCGTCGGTGACGGGCAAGCCGTGATGGCCTACGACGAACTGACCGACCGTGTGCCGCATCTCACAGGCTTGGTTGCACTGGCGGAAGAACAATCCCGTCTTGTCGAAATCGGGAGAACACCGGGCTCCGGTACCGTTACCTATGTCTACGATGACGGGTATGTCCACCATGAAAAAACCGTCAAAATCACGTTCTCCAGATTGGATCTCTCCGTAACGGCGAAGGGTGTAAGATCGGAGAACTCTCGCGAATCATACATCACGGAATATATCCGATTCGAAGTAACTCTTACGAATCCGAACCCGGAGAGTGATTTCATCGGTAGGACACCGGTGGCAATCACACTGACGAAACCGGTTGACGAGACGGATGGATCGGCGGAAGCGGAAAACGAATCGTTTTACACAGCGTACGGCCTGGACGTGATGACCGGAGCGGCAGCGGCAAGTACGCACAATAGTTACACAGAAACAAAGAGACTCGTTCTGACGCCGTGCTCTTCGAACGAAACGTTCGGCTGGCCTCCACCTGGGATTTTTGATTTTCTTGTGTCTCCCAAACGGGACGGTGAACACCTTTTCCATTTCACGGTGGAAAACGATCCCGATATAGCGCCGAAACGAATTCCGATGACAGTACAACTCCCACCGCTGGGCTTCGGCGAGGATTTTGAGGCGAATTCTCCCATCGTCGCGAATTCGTGGATGGATATCCGCCATCGAGATATGAGTCTCGAATACCATGTCTCGGTCTTGGATCTTGCGATGAGCCAGACTATCCAGGGGTTTGCTCAAAACGACCTTCCCCATTGGACCATTATCGGCCCGAAATCAACAGTACGGATTCCAGTGACAAACCGTTCCACGAGTCCGAGCGCCGTACTTTTCCCGTTTATGTTCCGGGAGCCCGGTGCGTATACGGTGCGACTTGGATTGACAGACCGACCTGAGATCCGTTCGGAAGACCTTCAGATTCGTGTTGTCCCACCTGCGACAGTCAAAGAGGCAGCCAAGAATCCCTTGGAAAGCAGCGGCGTCGTCATTCCGGAAACCAATCAGTGGGGAACGCTCCAGGTGGTCTCGCCCTCAAAGCACGTGGCGTGGGTTAAAGACGTTCCCATACCGGTGAGAATCCAAACATACGGCGGTCAGGGAAATCCGAAAGCGATCGGTAGAACCCTCACGGCCACCTATATCAATACCTCAGACCCATCATTGACATACAGTTCGGATCCGATTCATGAGGTGCTGGGGGTCGATCTATGGGCGGTTTCGGGCGCCCCGCCTTTTAAGATAGACGGCCAAATGTTCCCCAGTGGGGGAGGTGGTTTAATCGCCTTTGACATTGTTCCACTGGAGGACGCCAGCGGCGGCAGAGACATTATTTTCAAATTCACACCCGCACGTCATCGGCCCGATGAGTTTGGGGGAGGTCTGCCGACCGAACAAAGTGTTTACATCGACGGCGAATTCTCGCATAAGGTGCCCACCGGGGGTATAGCATTCGGCATCGCGGATTTTGTCGAATCGAAAGACGACTCGTATCTATTTACGCACATGCTGATTTCCGGACGCGGCGTGGCTGCCGACCCAAGACAGATTCCGGTTGCCACACAGCGCGTTCGCGATCTTGCAGAGCGAGCGGATCTTCCGAAGGCCGTCTCGCCGGATGTGAAATTCGATGTGCTAGGCACCGCGGGGTTTACAGACTCGCTGGCCAGTGGATTGGACGCAGCCAAAACCGACTTGGGTGAAGGGCTGAATTTGATTCCGGAGAAAACCGAAATCGACATAGAAAACGGGAAACTCGTTGTTGCCGCCCGAACGGAGCTGAACGCACCGCTCGGCGATAGGCAGATCTCGTTCACGTTCAATGACGGTCAAACGTGGGTGGGTTCCTTGGAACTGTTTGGAACGGATCTGAAAGTCCCCGAAGACCATAGGGACAAAAACCTTCCGTTGAATGCCAGATACCATGGCGAACATCCCAAAGGTTGCCAGATTTTTTACGCCGAACCGTGGGGGGATACCGTCGGCTACGGGAGTGGGATTCCCAAGTTGGAGCTGGAACTTGTGCCCTCGCTCATGCCAGGCGATACCCAGCGCGGCGTCGAAACCCCGAATCCTCTGGTTGGTTTCAAACGAAGCATCGATTTGGAGACTGGGGAGGCACGAATTTCCGAGATCACATCGAGTTTGTTTCAAATACACAATCGGTATTTCTCGGTTTATGGAGATATCACGGACCGGCGGAGTATCGATCCCGAAAAGGGTAGCGGCCTCTTGGGCGATCCCGGCAACCCGGATTTCTACGCGGATTTCGTAAGCGGGAAGAAAGACTCGGAACAGCTGATCCTGAAACTCGAGGGGAACGTTGTCGATTGCCTGCTGTTTACGGCTTACAATTTCGTCGCAACGATCCAGGAGAATTTGAGCGAACCGGGGCTGGATTTTGCTGAACTTATGAAACAACAGCCATCGATCGATGAAGCGTATTCCGTCTATTCCCGTGTGGATACAGATCGATCTGTCTCTAGTCTGACGGAGAGTGAAACAGAACACGCTGTGGCCGCATATGTCGATCATGAAGCGGCGGGTTGGAATCTGGACTGGGAACGAGACCGCCTCAAGCACATGGCGGAGGCCGATTTCTTTGCCGGTATCCTGGATCAGTTCTACGGATGGACAGGCCGAACTTATCCCCGGGTGGAATGGCATTATCTCGCACGAGACGGTCGAGTCCGCCCATTCGGCGGCGACGATCGAAATCCATTGGCCCGCGTTCCCACCGGCGCAGGTCGCGTCAACTTCGGAATCGACCTGGACGGTGTGCTCTACGATCCAATGATTCTAGGTATCGATGAACCGCCGAACGGAGGAGATCTCCTTACACTGCCTGTCGTAACCAACACAAGCCTTTGGAAAGCCGAGGAGATGGAGAACGGTATCCCACAACCTCAGGAGGAAACACACCTACTGCCGCGAATCGGCGGAACGTCCGGCGGGTACTTCGATCTGGATCGTCGAGCAGGCGGCAGACATTTCGTTGTAGCAAAAACACCGGGACAAGAATTTCCCGGCCTGCATGCGGGATACCTGATCGAGGGAAAACCGGAAGACCTGACCGATCCGTACTCCGGTTCTGTGGAAGACGATATCCGCGATGTGATCGTGAAAAGAGATCCCAATAGTGGCCGTCTGGTACGAGAAGAGGTTGTTCTTGGTATCCGGCAAGACAGAGGGGTGCTGGCTTTTGCGCGGAACGACGATTACAAGCAGCTCACCCAAACGGCGGCGAGGACGACAGCCCAGTATCTAGTGACAACGGATCCCCCGGGAATCGAAGCACCCGTGAAAGCGGCGCTGCTGATTCGTGAACTTCCGTCAGATCCCGAAGATTCCGTGAGCCTTTTGGTGACGACACAGAGCATGGGCAGCGAAAAGACGCTCAAGATTATTCTCGATAATCTTAGCGATCTCGCGATTGATATCGTGGCCACTGTTGTATTGACTGCTCTCACCGAGGGGGAGTATGTGGCAGCTTGCGGAGGGGAGATTGCGGGCGATATCAGCACAGCTCTGGTCAATTTCGGCGTTGGTATGCTCGAGAGCGAGTATCTTGAATCGTCGTTTGAGTTCGATCAGGCATCGAAAAGTCGCGTGAATTTCATGAACGGTGTTCTCAACGACGGTGTCGAGGTCGGTGGGGGCACCGGCGTGAAAGTCTCCGCAGGCGATCTCCTGGAATTCGAAGGCAAGAACTTCAGGGTAGGGACAGTCAAGACAAACGTCAGCCCCGGCATCCCGTTTTGTGCCTTGTTGAAAGCTCCTTTCGAGAAACTGAAGTCGGCGATCAAGGATTCCTTCTCCGTAGAGGATTTGGGGGGTAACGGAAGTGCGGAAGCGTTCGGGATGAAAACGCTCGCGGTGTGTATCCCTCAATCCGCCTGGCGGGGAGACGGACTCTATAGCGCGGAATTCTCAACATCGAGACGGATCGATATTCAACCGAAAGAGTCGTTCATGCGGGAGCTGAGCGATTGGTCGTTCTTCGACCTCGATCCGGCGGAGGTTTCCGACCTCGACCTCATTCATACTGTGATGCGATACACATCGGATGCCGACCATGGTCGGGAAGCCGATGTGGTACTGAAACGCATGGCGATTCAATCGATCCATCGTGAGCCGGGTGAAGCGTACGACGACGTGTACGAGGATTATAAACTGCGATTTTCGCGTGTGCCTTCAATCCAGGCGATTCTCGTTCCAGGTGCGGTGCTCGGTAATACCATGCGGATGGGGGATTGGGAATTCACCTCCGGAAAGACCAAGGTTGCCGTGTCGAGCGGCTCCGTTGTTACGGTATCGCGCAGTAACGAGAATGCCGGCGCACGGGCTGCACTCGTGTCGCCGGGCTACGAGATGATCCTGATCAACGCGATGATTCCCGCCGCACCGATGCCGCCAATGGGGCCGATGCCACCGCTGCCTGGACAGTAAGGACACCATATCGAGTCGCGAACCGGCCCTCTTTACCGCGACTCGATTCGTTTGCCTTGCTCGTCGATTTCGCCGTGGATGAACAAGAGTGTGGCGATCCGTGTCCCGTCCTCCAGGAACGGGTTCATGCCGCAGGCGTTCAGGTTAAAGAAATGTCCCCAGGTCCATAACTTGAGGTCTTCGTGCCGGAGACCTTCTTTCGCCCGTTTGTCAAGCAGCCGCAGAGCGAGCACGCTGATCTGATGCAGATACTCAGTGAATTCCTGAGCGACCGCGGGACCGCCGTTGTCCTTGTTTTCCCACCAATCCTTCACTTCGCCGGTTTGATATTGGTGAATAATCTTTTGCTGAATTCCCTCGTCGAGGCGTTTCTCGATTTCCTCCCGAACAGCGTCCGATTGATCGGCTTCGAGAAACAGTCGCAATCGAATCGCATTCACAGCTCGCGGTCCCATCCTGTAGACACGGACAAAATGCGGCCATCGGACCTGACCGAGAACACCGTTCCCGGCGCAGATATCGTCGAAGATCGGTTTGATTGCCTGGAGAAGCACTCGTTCCTGCGGAATACCGAACATGCGTGCGGTTCCGTCATCGCTTTGGATCTGAAATTGATAGGCTTTGAGTTCTGACATAAGCGAAGCATCCTTTCCCGGTCGGGTAATTACGTTTCATCCTTACTATTGACAGGTTCGCAAAAAGTCCAAGAATCGGCCCTCACCCTAACCCTCTCCCGGCGGGAGAGGGGAACTTCTAATGTCAGCGGACGACTTTTTGCGACGCCGTCACTATTATCTTACACGGCGCTGGTAGAGTTCCTTGAGCAGGTTGCCTCTTCGTTCTTCGTGTTTTCATGGCTCCTTCGTGTCTTCGTGATTCAATCAATGAAGAGCTTCCATCGCTACACCGATCAGTGTTTTCCCACCGTTTCAATGATTTCAGAAACCACACAAAGAGAGATTTCGCGGCCGTACTTCCCGTGACCGAGCAACGGACCCCAGATATAAAACGCCGAGAATCCTTCCAGCGGACCGGATTTGTAGACCAACCAAGCAGCAGCGTCGCCAACAAGGTTGCCATCGCTATCGTAAACACTAAGCAGCGGTTTGTAATCGCAGCTTTTGGGAATGCTTGCGCGGTCGATCGGTCGAATTCTCCGATCGCCACCAATAGGGAAATCGAATTCTTTTGGAAGCGAGTTAAAGTGGGAGGACTGTGTCTCGTTGCGGATGGTCCACCCCGCTGTCGAACGAGAGTCGGGGACAACGACAATTGGAATCCCGACGTTCGGTGGAAACGGTCCCGCGGGTGTACCGGGCCGCCCCATACCGTAATACATGGGGTAGGGTCCGGCTCCCGCGATCATCAGCGTTCCTCCACGGCGGCAGTACTCGATCAGCGCAGAACTCGCGTCTCCCTCGTTCCGGACTGTATGTACATAATTCTCTCCACCGCTGAAAAGCAACACCGGGAACCGTTCCGGATTCAGGATCGAGGGGTCGGTCAATTCCGCGCGCTCAAGGCGCTCCGCTTCGTTCTGAATCCCCGTCTCGAAGAACAGACGAGCCATCGTTCCACCCGCTTCATACGGCGGCAGAATCCCCAACTGCGAAAGATCGACAAGGGAAGCGTCCAGGTTTAGCCGCCGGATCTTGTTCTCGAACGCCAGTTCTTCTCGCCACTCGTCCCGTGCCTGCTGAAAACGAGAAACGATGTCCGTCTTCGGTGTTACCTCCGGAGAAAGTGCGGTAATCGATGTCACGATTCCGTTGTTCACATCAACTCGCGTTACGCGGCGGCCTCCGTCGGAGGGCAGATAGGCAAACAGAAGCCGCCAGCGGAAGATCGGCGGCCAGCCTCGTCGGGCAACGGCGCAACCGGCGGGCGAGATACGGGCTTCCTCCCCGTCCGACATCGAGACGCGCAGCTCTGAATCGGATGTAGTCGGTATCCAGAAGATAAACAGGCCTTTCTTTCTATGGGAGCGCGGAAGGCGTATCGGGGTTTCCCAGCGACCCGGATTTCCCCACTCGTCTCTCTCGATCCGAAACGGAACTCCGAGAGCAAACTGAATTCCCGCGAACAGGCCTGCGGTTGAATCCGTGTCAAACCAGTCACAGCGCAGCGATTTTGTATCGTCCGGCTCGACAATCTCATAGGGTGCGACGGACATCCCAGTTGAGTCTTCCTCTTCAGATTGGTTTTGTCGTTTTGGCTTTGGCTCGGTCAAACCGAGTCGTACCCCATGTCTGCTCCCACGAGCCCACATTGAATTTCTTCTGTCTTTCGATGTCTCTGTGTCGGCGGTTGATTCCAGCGGTTCGCCGATAATGAACGTATCCTCATCTTCCACTCGGTGGAGAATCAGCGAATCCGAGCGTTCCGAGGAGAGCGAGTAGTCGGTGCCCGGCTGAAGGGTGATTGTGTTGCCATCGCGCTGTCGCTTGATCGGTAGCGTGCGCAGGTCGACTCGCGGCACACTGACCGCGACGGCGAACGGCCCATGGAACTCGCTGACGATCTCAAAAGAGAACCCGTCTCCTGCATGATATTGTTCGACGCGTGTATGTTTTCCGTCGCGGTTTGTGACAAAGGAAGTTTTTTCTCCACAGAGAATCCGCACTTTTGTCGATCCGGGTGGATACAACAGATGGAACGGTTCGGCCCATCCGTAATTCGCACGTCGGCCTGCACCGACTGCACACCCCGGATAAAGACCGAAACATTCGGTGAAGGCCGAGCGTCCGTATTCCGCAACTGAGGATTGATACCGGTCGGCATAGAGCAAAGGCCAGCGTTCGAGAATCCCGTGGAGAATCTGTTTCAGAACGGGATCGCCCGATGCGAGAATCACTTCCGCGACCGCCTCGATCTGCCAGGTCACCTCGTTTGCGCAGGCCGCTCCGGTCCAATCGCGTCCCGCGTTCGGCTCCAGGAGAAACGTCGAATCGATAACGTCGCTGCGGTTGTTGTCACTGAGCCAAACCGGGAGATACCGGTACGCAAAAGTCACTGCCAGGTCGAGTGCCTCCTCGGCGTCTTGCGCTCTATTGGGATCGTCTTTGAATATCGAATGATAATCGAGTAAAAACGCAATCGGTAATGAGCCGCCGATCGCGAACGGGGCAGAGGGGACATCGACGAATTCGTTCCGTGTCCAGACAATGTGTCGCGCCCAGTTGAGCGCGCCGTCCGCGGCTTCAAGATAGTGCGGATTCGGATCGTGTTTCCATAAATTCAAAAGCATCCGTGCGGATGCAAAACCGTCGCTGTTGTGAAGCGTTGCCGCCGGTTCTCCGCCGAATTCAGCGCGGAACACTCCCTCGATTGGTTTCTCCCAGTATACGCAATGGTCGCCGTCGACACGGAATCGCTTCGCGGATCGAAGAAGTCGTTCGGCTTGCTTCTTGAGTTGAGTTTTTGCATCGTCGCCGCCGGTCTCGATCCAACGGCTCACCCACGGTCCGACATGCGTTTTCCAACCATGAATTACGACCGTACCCGGTTTATAAAACCGCGTTTCGTGGCCGGGAGCGATGATGTTTCGAGGACGGGCTTCCGTGAACGAATCGAGCCGCGTTGAACCGGGCATGTAATCGAGATCATTCACGGGCGGAACCGCTGGAATTCGCCGCTCTCGTGCAAGACGTTTCATTAGAAACCGATTTGGATCCTGTGTTGGCGGCATATCGGTGGACCACACGAGTTGAAAGGCGCTCACAATGCCGTCGCCTGCGTGTGGGTACGCGAGCCGATCGACGGCTTCTTCACTTGCCGGGTAGGTCAGAGTCACGAATTGGCTGTGGGAGTTGTAATCCCAACAATAGGCAGTCCCAAGTGATCTTGCGGAGTTGTCCTGGCGTCGGGTTTCGCTGAAATCATAGGCGATATAGCGTTGATGATGTGCGCCCCACAATCCGATAACAGGAATCGGATGGCATCCCACAGCGGGAGCGTAGGACCAGTTCTCGGACCACGCCGACTGGATTTCGGGATGACCGGCGTGTGGCGCTTGGTGCAGTGGGAACGGATCGGCGAGAGGTGTAGCGATTAGCCATCCCCGCATGTGAAATGCTTCGGCCTCCGGCATGGAACACGTGAGAAAATGAAACGGAATCCGTCCGTATTCTCGTGTCCATCGACCGACATCGAACGACTCGATCCCGATTCCAAAGACAACCTTTGGAAACGATTCTTCTTTCTCCCAGATCGCGGTGATAAAGGAATCGGGTGTAAGTTTCAGGCCGCTGTCTGTGTGTGAGACGAAATCCGTAAACCGCAGCATCCTGAGCGAACGGTCATCCGTTCGCTCGACAGTTACCGGACGAAAGGCTTCGTTTGCGGAGAATCGAATGGGTGCCACCAGGTAGCCGTTTTCATCGAAGACATCGAATCCCTGGATATCTCCGGCAATTTCACGTACTTCGAGCCGGCCCCTGCCGGCAATCGAGTCGTGTAGCGGCCGATCAATACTGAATGCCGGCATCGAAGAGAAAAGCAAAACTGAAACAAACACGTATACATTCATTCCGCGAGACATAAAGGACTACCTCTTTGTTTTAGATTGTCCTTACTTTAGCAGATGTGGTTTAAGAGGATGACACAGCACCCACCGCGTGTAGTCTGCCGGAAAATAGCCTGGTCGGCATTTGTGTGTATTTCGATGACACTGTTGTTCACTCTAGCCCAAATTCGTCATTTTGGCCTGCGGGATTCTTTTTTTAGTCAGGATCAA
>CAZTDD010000059.1:0-39718 GCA_964612675.1 uncultured bacterium | reverse complement strand
ACGCATCCCTGCTCGGGACGTCTGTCTTAATGACATAACAACCGTCCAGCCGAGAGAATTCCTCCAGCCTGGATGTTGGTTGCGTTGGCGTCGGCATTGAGCGTAATGACCAGCGGTGTACTTCCATCCGTCGCACCGGCCATGGTTCCAATCGTGGTTCCTTCGTACTGCACGTCACTTCCGGTGACGCCGATTTGGCCTGCTCCGCTCCCGACATGATTCACACCCAGGCGATCATTAACCGTTCCGTTGAGCGTAAAATCTACCGTCAGGTTCCCGCCAGTGAGATCCAGTCCCGGGAGGTTGCGGCATTGCGCACCAGAGTCAATGACCGTTGCGCCGTCGTTCTCGGTGAAACTCAGTCCTCCGCCAGGCAGCGCAATCTCCGGCGGACTGGATTCGAGAAGGCACTCATATACCGCCCCGGCATCTTCGTCCGGTCCATTGTCTTTCGTATGAGCTCCCACCAAGACAGTGTCTCCCGAAATCGAAACGGCACTGCCAAACCCGTCGTCCGTCCCCGGATCCGAAGCCGTCAACTTCAGGTCTTCGTTTGTTTCCATCGCTCGTCCGCCAAAGCGGCTCATAAGACGATTCCGAAAACGTCGTCTGAATCGCTTTTGCCAGCCCCTCCGGAACCTCCGCCGTCACTGTGTCGTTCGCGTTTGTCGGCGGGTTCAGACACCAACCATGCGTCGGACAGAGAGCGAGGCAGGCCAAAAGGCTTACGAGGAGCACCAGATTGCGGCTCGACTTGACGGTTTTGAGCGGTGTGAGGACAGTCGATGACCTATAAAATATCACATTGCCCGGGATTCCGGAGTATGTTACGTTCTTTTGCAGTCGTTGCGGAAAGTCGAGGCGAAGCCGGTATGTTTCACTTTTAGTGAAACTTCTCCCTATGTTTCACTTTTTGTGATACACTGCCTTGTGTTGCCCGTCTTGGACTTCGGACGGTACCTCGGACTCAAGACAGCGAGACAATCATGACCGCGCGCTACATACTCATGGGCGATGTTATCGGAAGCAGCCAACTGGAGGCTCGCCAGCTCAGGAAGAAGTTCATGCGACTTGTGTCGGACTGCAACAAGGAGTTTCAAGAGGAGATTCTGTCCCCGTACACGGTAACCCTGGGCGACGAGTTCCAAGGTGTCGCACAATCTTTGCGCAGCCTTCTTCACACGGTTTTCTACCTAGAAGAAACTGCCTTGCGTAAAAGTCTGAATTTCAAGATCCGCTACGTGGCTGTGCACGGAGAAATCGAGACACCGATTAACAAGATGAAGGCTCATGGTATGATGGGGGCTGGCTTAACCCGGGCGAGAGACCTTCTTACGAATGGAACTCGACGTAGACCTCGGTTCCAATTCGAGCTTCCCGATGCTTGGCTCGAGAACCAGTTGAATCGCCTGTTTTTTGTTATTGACGGTATCGCCGATCGGTGGGATACTGAGGATGGTCCGCTGATTCTGGACATGATCGCCAACACGAATAACGTAAAAGTCGGTACCAAACACGATAAGAACCGCAGTCAAGTATGGAAACGGCGCAGGAATTTATTGGTTGACGAGTACCGTGCGCTGAAAGAGGCGATATTGGATTTGGCGGAATAGCGGGATGAGCCGATCATGGAATACCTTGAAGCGATTATCGTCTTTGTGTGTGGAGAACTTGTTGGCCTGATTGTATTCCCGATTGTGACCCACTATCTTGGACCGGAAGATCTTTCGCCATGGGATTTAAAATCCATCCTTAAGGGAATTCTCGAACGATTGGTTCTTTTTACGGCTCTGCTGCATGATTTTCCGCAAATACTAATCGCATTTGCCGCCATGAAACTGGGTACCCGTCTTCATGAAGAGAGGGGAAATGAGATCTCAAATACTTACTTCTTGGTCGGCAATCTTCTGAGTATCTTCATCGTTATAGTTGGTGTGACAGTTACTCTGCGGGTCTGGGGGCAATAGGGTTTGGTGTATCGGTGGTTATATCATGTTTCTCAATGACAAGACGCTATGTTGGGTGGCTGTCATTCGTTACTGTGAAGACGGGAACTGAAGAAGTGGAGGCTGGCTGATTCGGGCAGGGACGAGTAGAGGGAGATTGTGCAAATGGCTGGCGATCTTCGGTTTGAATATTATCTTGTGGTATACGTTGACGTTCTTGGGCAAAAGGACATCCTCAGAAGAATTAAAGCGATCCCAACAAACAAAGAAGAAGTGGAAGAATTTCATGATCTCGTCAAAGAGAGTGTTGGCAAGGTAGAACTAATTCGAGATTTGTTCCAGGCATTGTTCGACGAGTACAATTCTCTCGATCCGGATACTAGTCTTGTTCGTCCTGAACAGCAGGAAATGTTTCTGGCTTCGCAGAAGTCAAACCTTCATTTGTACGGGCTCTCAGACGCCGTTGTTGCTTATGTTCCCCTAATGGGAAACGATGAAAACTGCACCGCCATGAACGGTGTCAACGCAGCATTGACGGCGACGAGTTTCTTGGGACTCCACGCTCTTTCTCAACAAACCCCTTTGCGGGCAGGGATCGATGTAGGCATCGCCACGCAAATCTATGAGAAAGAAGTCTACGGGCCGGCATTAGTGAGAGCTTTTGATCTGGAAAGTCGGCTGGCCGAATACCCGAGATATGTTGTCGGAACAGAGCTCCTCCGCTACCTAAAATGGGTTCTCGATCAACAAGAAATCTCTCCTTTGGGAGAGATTGCCAAAGATATGGCTCGGCGCTGTAAGCAAATGATTGTACAGGATTCCGACGGCACGTATATGCTCGATTTCTTGGGATCATGGGTCAAAGAAGCTCCAAAAGAACCGATCAAGAAAGAGATGGTCATCGAGGCTCGTGATTTCGTTGAGTCGCAGTATGAGAAGTTCTCAAAGACAGAGAACCATAAGCTGGCCGCGAGGTATTACAGACTCATGATGTACTTTAGGCGCCGACAGGATACCTGGGGAATCTGACATTCTGTTCACTCGAGAAGCTGCAGGGCGTGGTCGACCTTCTTTCGAGAATCAAGTCCTATTCTCTGCGATCAAAGTCTCGCCGTTTCGTCCGATATGGCATCTGTGATCTGAACGTTCGTCGCGCTGAAGGAGGAAATACATGATCCCAATAATGCGAGTCGCAATTATCTCAATCGTCACCTGGATCGGGCTGTACCCTTATTCTCCCTCCGCTCAAACCCCGCTGATATCCAAGACATTCGTTTACGAAGGCGGTAAGGACGGCTATCACACGTACCGCATCCCGGCGTTGGTTGTGACGGCGGAAGGGACATTGCTCGCGTTCTGCGAAGGCCGCAAAAGCAGCGCGAGCGACGAGGGCGATATCGACCTGCTTGTCAAACGCAGCGAAGACGGCGGCAAAACCTGGTCCGAACAAATGACCGTCCACGAAGAAGGCGGCGACGCACCGATTACGATCGGGAACCCGTGTCCCATCGTGGATGAGAACGGAACGATTCACCTGCCGTTTACCCACAACAATAAGCGCCTGTTTTATACAAAGAGCACGGACGACGGCCTCACGTGGAGCGAACCGATGGAACACACCGGGATTCTCGACGGTTTCGACTATCCTCTGGTACGCATCGCCACCGGTCCCGGGCATGGAATCCAGATGAGCACGGGCCGCCTGATCGCACCGGTTTGGGTCTCCGACCGTGAACGGCGCGACGTCAATAAGAACGTGACGAACAGACGCTACCAATCGGGAATCATCTACTCCGACGACGCGGGAGTGACTTGGCACACGGGAGGTCTCGTACCGCCCACGATCCGGCGACTGAATGAGGCCATGGTCATCGAACGGCGCGACGGGTCCCTATTTTTGAACATGCGCGCCTATGGATCCGGGTATCGGGCGACCTCGGTGAGCAAGGATGCAGGAGTAACCTGGTGCGAACCGGTGTTGGAGACCGATTTACCGTGCCCGACCTGCCAGGCGAGTATGATCAAACTGACGGATCGTGAGGTGCTGTTTGCAAACCCGGCTGTGACAGTGGACGGGAAGGTCAGTGGTGCGAATCGGAGGAATTTGACAGTTCGCTTAAGCACCGATGAGGGACGGACCTGGAAATACTCTCACGAACTCGACCCGGGACGAGCGGGCTATTCGGATCTCGCAGTCGCGAAGGATGGCACCATCTTCTGCCTTTACGAATGCGGAGAGGAGCGGTACAACCAGCGGCTTACTATCGCTCGTTTCAACCGCGCCTGGATACTTGGAACCCGATAGCGCACCTCTAGCGACACACATCGCCTAAAGAACTCGAAGAGATTCCGGTGGACCAGGGGCGGATCTTTTGAACTCGTTTGTTATGCTCCTAAGATGAGATCATGGGAGAGAGTACCCGTCTCAACTGACCCCGGACACTCTCTGATTGAGAATCTCTACTCCAGACTGCCTACAGACAGAGTGAGGAATCGGGGTTGCTCAACGCTCTGAAGACACGCGGCGGCGACTGTGTGTCCATGGAGAAGTCGTATGTTGACACGTGACCTTGAATCGAGCTTACGGCCGGTCACAAGATGGTCCTTGGTGTTTTCTGTTTGGCTCTTGGCTGCGACGATTGCTTTTTCCGAATTTGCACCCCTTGCCTGGGGAGGCGACACGAAAGCCCCCGAGCAAGATCCCATCCGTGCGCAGGTTTTTTCATTTATCGGCGGTGTTGTTGCCCTCGGCCTTTTGGGCGCGGGGCTCCTCGGTGCAGGATATTGCGTCCTGTCGCGCGCGACCATGCGGCGCAGAGAGGCGGAAATATCCGTACGCGACTCGATGAATTTTCTGCAAACGGTGATTGATGGTATTGCGGAGCCGATGATGGTTGTGGACCGGCATCACAAAGTCATTCTCACCAACCGGACTGCCGGCGAGAAACTCGAAAAGCAGAATTCTAGACCCGACGCAGCCGGTTGCTATCTTGTCGCTTGCGGGCGGGATTCATATTGCGATCGGAAACATCATCCATGTCTTCTCGAACGTGTCATCAAAACAAAGGCGCCGTTTACATGTACCCTCTCTCAAGGAGATACAGGGGACGGAACGGTATTCGACGTCTTTGGGTCCCCCATTTTCGATAAAAACGGTGAGGTTGCCCACGTCGTCGTGTTTTTGCACGACGTTACCGAGCGGCATGAGGCCGAAATGGCCGTTCGGGAAAGCGAGCAGCGATTCCGGCAGGTGATGGAGAACATGCCTGTCATGATGATGGCGCTGGACGAGGAGTCCACTGTTGTCTTTTGGAACCGGGAGTGTGAGCGGGTAACCGGCTATGCGGCAGATGAGATCCTATGGCAGGGAGACGCTCTCGCTCGTCTGTACCCCAATGAGGGATACCGCGAACAAATCATTGACGGTCTCCTTTCAAGCGCAACTTTTCGAGGCTGGGAGTGGGAGGTTACCTGTAAGGACGGCGCAGTCAGATCGATCTCCTGGTCGAACATCTCTCAGGAGTTCCCTATTCCAGGGTGGGCCGCGTGGGCCGTCGGTGTCGATGTCACCGAACGGAGATTGGCTGAAGAAGCCCTGGCCGACTCCCAGCAGTTTCTGCGTTCCACGTTGGACGCACTGTCGGCACAGATCGCCATTCTCGATGAATCCGGGACGATCCTTGCGGCCAATTTGGCCTGGCGGAATCTCTCCCGGGAGGAAAGCGCCCATATCCAGGGCGCTCCAATCGGTACGAATTACCTGGATGTATGTGACAATCTGAGCGGAGATGAAGAGGCGTTCGGTGAAGAAATCGCTCAAGGAATCCGTGACGTGATAAACCGTGAACGCGAGGAATACGCGATGGAATACTGGTGTGCGATGCCGAGCGGCCGACGATGGTTCATGGCGCGTGTGACTCGGTTTAAGGGGAAGGGACCGGGACGGGTGGTCATGGCCCACCAGGACATTACCGAGCGCAAACAGGCGGAGGAGGCCTTACAGGAAAGCGAACAGCGCCTCGAACTGTCTGTCCGAGCGGCCGGGCTTGGGCTCTGGGACTGGAACATTGTCACGGGGGACGTCGTTTTCAATCATCGGTGGGCGGAGATGCTCGGCTACAGACTGGAAGAGATCGAACCGCATTACCGGACTTGGACCGAACTGATCCATCCGAAGGATTTGCCTGAAGCCATCCGCAAACTGAACGACCATATCGATGGAAAAACACCCTATTACGAGCCCGAGTTTCGTCTCCGCGCCAAATCGGGCGAATGGAGATGGATTTTGTGTAGCGGACAAGCGGTGGAATGGGATGCGGAAGGCAATCCCGTGCGGGCCATTGGTACGCATCTCGACTTCACCGAACGGAAACGTGCCGACGAGCAGCTGCGCATACTCTCCCTCGCCGTCAAACAAAGTCCTTCTTCGATAGTGATTACAGATACAGCGGGACAAATCGAATATGTGAACGAAAAATTCACACAGGTTACCGGTTACTCGCGGGAGGAAGCTCTGGGCGAAAACCCGCGGATTCTCAAATCGGAAGGGACACCTCAGGAAGTCCACAAAGATATGTGGGCGACCATTACCGGCGGCCGCGAGTGGCGTGGAGAGATCCGAAACCGGAAGAAAAACGGTGAGCACTATTGGGAGTCGGCGTCGATCTCTCCCATACTGGATGAAGAGGGGAATATCACTCATTTTGTGGCAATCAAAGAAGACATAACGAAACAGAAACAGACTGCGCTTGCTCTGCTGGAAGCGAAAGAAGAAGCGGAACGGGCAAACCAGGCCAAATCGGAATTCCTTTCACGGATGAGTCACGAACTCCGAACCCCGTTGAATTCCATCCTTGGATTCGCGCAGTTGCTTGAGACAGACCCAAGCCAACCCTTAACCGAATTGCAGGACGAGAGTGTTTCTCAAATCCTGAAAGCCGGTAATCATCTTCTTGCCCTCATCAACGAGATACTGGACCTGGCACGAATCGAATCCGGTCGCTTGACTCTATCGATGGAGTCGGTGGAACTAGGTCCCCTGGTCGAGGAGGTCATGGCGCTGATCGATCCGCTGGCGGAGCAGTACGGGATCGCCGTCAAAGACAACACAGCGCCCCACTATCATACTTCTGTCGTGGCCGATCGGACGCGATTGAAGCAGGTTCTCCTGAATCTGCTCTCGAACGCCGTCAAATACAACCGGGAGAACGGATCGGTCACAATCGATTGCGAGTATATCGAAGATAAGCGCTTGCGAATTCGCGCGGTCGATACAGGGCCGGGCATTTCTCTCGACCAGGAGAATGCGCTGTTTGAACCATTCAACCGGTTGGGGGCCGATCAAACGCCGGTCGAAGGTACAGGAATCGGATTGGCGATCTGCAAACGACTCATCGATATGATGGGCGGAACGATCGGAGTGGAGAGCACGCCGGGAGAAGGAAGCTGTTTTTATATCGATCTTGATTTGGCGAAGCACGCGCCGTTGGTGATGGATCCCCCTACCATTGGCTTGAATACGGCGCCGCTGGACCCGGTTGGCCGGGCGTACACGGTATTATATATTGAAGATAATCCGGCGAATCTCGAATTGGTCCGGCACGCGTTGAGCAGGGAACCCGATATCGAATTGAAAACGGCCCTGGATGCGCAGAGCGGAATCGATCTCGCTCGCGCCGATCGTCCGGATCTCATCTTGCTCGATATCAACCTGCCGGGAATGGACGGGTATGAGGCATTGAATTACTTGCTGGCCGACGAAAGAACCCGAGACATTCCTGTGATTGCTGTGAGTGCGAGCGCTATGCCCGCAGATATCCATAAGGGGATGAACTCGGGGTTCGCGAATTATCTGACCAAACCCTTGGATTTGCCGCTTCTCTTGAAAGAAATCAAGAATGCATTCAAATCTAAGGAGAGTCTTTAACTCTATATCTGAGAAGATTTTGACCGGGAGACGTATTTACCATGACAATTCCCGAGGAGATTCTTGACGCAAAAATCCTTATTGTTGACGATCAGCATCCAAATGTGTTGTTGCTCGACCGCATGTTGAAAGTAGCCGGTTACCGTTCCGTAAAAGGGCTTACGGACTCGCGTGAGGTCGCCGATGTATACCGTGAATTCCGACCGGACCTTGTTCTTCTCGATTTGCGAATGCCGCATCTCGACGGTTTCCAGGTTATGGATCAACTGAAAGAGATCGAGAAAGAATCCTACCTGTCGATCCTCGTGCTCACCGCTCAGTCGGACCGTGATACTCGTGTTCGTGCTTTGGAGTCCGGTGCCAAGGATTTCTTGGGCAAACCGCTCGATCAGGTTGAGGTTCTTTCACGGATTCGCAATATGCTGGAGATTCGGTTGATGCATAACCAGTTGCGCGACCATAACAGAATTCTTGAGGACAAGGTCCGCGCACGAACAAAGGATCTCCGGGATTCCCAACTCGAGATTGTCCGTCGCCTGAGTAATGCATCGGAATACAGAGATTATGAGACGGGCGAACACATTGTGCGTATGAGTCGTTGTTGCGAGCGGATTGCCGCTGCGAGCGGATGCAGCAACGAACAACGCGAGCTGATTCTTAATGCCAGTCCAATGCATGACGTAGGTAAAATCGGAATTCCCGACCGGATTCTGCTCAAACCTGCGAAACTGGACCCCGACGAGTGGGAGATCATGAAAGGCCACACCGACATCGGCGGACAACTCCTGGCCGGGGGCACCTCCGAACTGATTCGCATGGCCGAGACCATTGCTGTTACTCATCATGAGCGATGGGACGGGAATGGATACCCGAACAAACTGCGGGGCGATGAAATCCCCCTCGAGGGGCGTATCTGCGCTTTGGCGGATGTTTTCGATGCGCTGACTTCACCTCGTCCCTACAAGAAAGCCTGGCCTGTGGAGAAGGCGGTCGACGAAATCAGGAACAATAAGGGCACTCAATTCGACCCTGATTTGACTGACGCATTTCTGGAAATCCTCCCCGATCTCCTGACGATCCGTGAGGAGCACCCGGAACCCGACGCCCCCGAGGAATCCTGATTCGAGCCTTTCTTTTTCGACCGGATTTGACTCGATTGCCGAGCCAAGGTAGGCTCGTCGTACATCCACGGTCGTCATCCGTCGGTTGCGCGGAAACACATTGGCAGGTGGTGTGAAAAGACGCTGTCAGGAGGAAACTCAAGTGAGAGCAGGTGTTGCGCTGGGTGCCTTGTTCGTTGTGGCGATTTTCGGTTCGTGCCTGAAAACGGTAGCCGTAATCGATTCCGATCCTCCCGCGTCCGCGGTCTACTTTGATGGAAAACGAGTAGCCGAGGAAACCCCGGCCGAGATCGAAGTGGACTGGTACGGTCCACATACCGTTACGCTTCTACGTGAGGGCCAACCGCCCAGCAAACATGTTGCCGATGTGAAATGTCCGGTCTATCTTTGGATTCCTTTGGATCTATTCGCCACGATCATGCCTTTCAACATTACCGATCGTCATGAATTCCGTTTCGCCTTGGATGAGGATGGAACGGAGGAGGAGTGAACCGTGGCAGCGAAGAGTCAATCTCGCAAAAAACGTCCTGCGCCTTCGTCGAGCAAAATCCCGGTTGTTCTGATTGTTGTCACGGTTGTCATTTTGATGGGACTGGGCTGGGTGCTGGTTCACGGAGGCATGAGTCTGCCCTCCTGGTTCGGTGGATTTCTATCCGGGGAGGCCGGTGAGGAAGTGACGTTTGAAGATCTCCAGAGTACCACACAACGATACGAAAATCGGATTCGCGAAATGGAGCGCGCTCACCAGGCTGAGATCGAACGATTCGAGAAGCGGCTCCGCGAACTGGAAGAAGAGCATCGCAAAGAGATGGAATCTCTGCGCGATCAGTACGAACAACAATTGGACGAACTGAAGCTGAAGATCCAGCTACTGCAAGATGAAACCTGATCGGAGCGGGCATTTTCCACAGAATAGGCCCGTATGGCTTGCAACACTCCAAAGACTATGTCCTGTGTAATCGGTATCGACGGTGGCGCGACGAGCACGCGCGGAATATTGGCGGACACGCAAGGCCGCATAGTGGCTTCCGCTCAAAAAAGCGGAGCGAATTATCACCATGCGGGGTTGGAAGGCGCATCGAAAGTCCTGTTCGGCCTTTGCGACGACTTGTTGGCTCGCGGCAAGAAGACGTCCGAGGACTTGTCCGCTGTTTGCCTTGGGTTGGCGGGCGCGGGACGTGAACGGGATCGCGAACGATTGGAATCGGGACTTAGCAGCCGTTTTTCGCGGGAGATTCTTCTCATCGTGACCGATGCCGATGTCGCACTAACGGGAGGCTGTCTTGCGGATGCGGGTGCACTTGTTATCGCCGGTACCGGGTCAATCGTCTACGGGCGAAACGAAAAAGGAGAATCGGCTCGGGTCGGAGGATACGGTCCGTTATTGAGCGATGAAGGGAGCGGATACGCATTTGGCCAGGCGGCGTTGCGCGCGGTGATTCGGGCGCGCGATGGAACTGGAATCGAAACAAAACTGCGAGACCTACTTCTCAGCCAACTCGACTTGCGCGACGAGGACGATCTGGTCGCTTGGGTTATGCAGTTTGCCCAGCAGAAAGCGGATATCGCCGCACTGGCGGTTGCTGTATTGGATGCCTACGGGGCAGGCGATCCCGCCGCTGTCAAGATCGTACACGATGGAGCGGACGAGCTGAGTCTGGCGGTCGAACGCGTTACTACACGACTTGGTCTCGGTACTCGGTTCCCGGTGGTTTTCAGCGGAGGTTTGCTTGAACGCAGCGATTCCTATTTCGACCTGCTGAGGAAGAAAATCCGCAGTTTGCACCCTGGGGCAGAGGTTATGTCTCCGAAAATGATCCCTACGCAGGGGGCTGTCTTGCATGCGCTCGCACATGCCGGGATCGCGGTGAACGACGACATCCTGGCGAACCTCCGCCTCTTTTCACCGGAATCGGAGGATCGGTCGAGATAAGGCGATCCTGGGCGAGCCTGTATCGTACCGGCGCCATTACATGACCACGAGAGATACCCTAATGCCCCACATCTACATCCAAGGTGAAATCTCGCTCGATAGAATATGGAAGGACCTGAAGCCTTTCAAAGAGATCCATCCGTCGCCGATTTCTCTCGATGCGCTGTATCTGCATCAGGACGCGACGAATTTACTTTTTCGTATGACCGTTGTCGAGGAAAACCGCGGACAGCGATTCCACTTTCTGGCGTCGCTGAAACCGGATGGAATCATTCTCCGCATCGATCCGTATTCCGATCCCATTAAGACCGATGTAGTCAAACGAGCCATGGCGATTATCGCCGACAGAATCCGAGAACTCGAACCGGAGTCCTCATACGGGCCGTCGAACATCGCAGAGTTTCTTATCTCGGAAGCATCGTGAGGCAGGATTCATAGGCCTCTTTTGCACGGTACGAACTGCGTACCAGCGGACCGGACACAACAAATCGGAAACCGAGAGATAGTGCTTCGTTTCGTATTTCGTCGAATTCCTCAGGGGGAACATACCGGTCGATTGGATGATGTTTTACAGTCGGTGCTAAATACTGCCCTACGGTCAAAATATCTACATCGATTTCGCAAATGCGTCGCAACGCATCGAATAATTCTTCTCTCGTTTCTCCCGCCCCGATCATCAGGCCTGTTTTTGTAATGCAACCCTTTTGTCCCGCATGTCTCAGAACCCCGATAGATCGCTCCCATTCCGCTTGCGGCCGCAAGTCGGCATAGAGGCGGGGGACGGTTTCGACATTATGATTGAGCACATCGGGATCTGCTTCCAGTACACAGTCCAGCGCATCAAATGAGCCGCCGAAATCCGGTATCAATACCTCGATACGGCAGTCCGGGCTCTCTTCTCGAATCGCCCGGATCGTTTGTACAAACAACGAGGCGCCTCCATCGGCGAGATCGTCCCGCGTCACGGAGGTAATCACAGCGTAGTCCAGTTGAAGCCGGCTGATCGCTTCGGCCACGTGTATCGGTTCATCAGGGTCGACGGTGGAAGGCGTTCCATTCTTGACGGCGCAGAACCGACAATTTCGCGTGCATACATCGCCGAGGATCATGAAGGTCGCTGTGCGGTCGTTCCAACACTCGCCCAGGTTGGGGCACAACGCACTCCCGCAGACTGTATGCAGGTTGTGTCGCTCGACTAGCGATCGTACCTCCGTGTATCCCTCCCCGCACGGCAGCGTCGTGCGAATCCATCTGGGTTTGCGCGGAAGAGGGCGGCTTTTCCGCGATCGACAATCGGAATCGGTCTCCATGATATTCTTATTCCGCAACCATAATCAAATTCGTATTTCGGTCGGCGTCGAATTCCGAGAAATCATAATCTCCGTAGTCGATGATTTCTTCGAAACCGGTTTCCTCAAGAACCTTGCGAATTTCCGGTTCCTGCCAAGGGTAATGAGATGTTTTCGATATATCCATCGACCAGTCGTCTTCTTCACGGCGGAGTGTGAGAAGGTTAAATGTCAGGCGGGTGGGACCGAAGTCGAAGAACCGCACGAAAACGTATTTGTCATTCCCCAGGTGACCGTGCCGGGAAGGGAAGAATCGATCGTTGTACGCAATAATGCGCGTATAATTTAGTACCTGGAGTGTGAGGAGTCCGTCTGGATGCTTTACCGACCGCAGGGCCTTAAACGTCTCGTGCAGAGCCTTCTCGTCGAGTATATGCGGCAATGTGTTCCCCAGGCAGCAAACCAAATCGAAGGTTCCATGAACGGTTCCGTCGAGATTCTCCATCGCAAGGACGCGAAAATCGACCTCCACGTCGCGTTCTTCCGCCTTGGCTTTTGCGATGTCGATCATAGTGGGACTCGGGTCGATGGCCATCACCCGATAGCCCTCCTCGGCCCAGTGAATAGCGTGCTCTCCCGTGCCACAGCCGCAATCGAGGATCGTTGTACCGCGCCGTTCCTGAAGCAGATGATCGAAGAACGGCCTCTCTCGTTTTACACGTGCACGCCAGTCGATCATCGCGTCGTAGCGTTCGGCGAATTGATCGTAAAACTTGTTCGAAGACATGGAATCAGCTTCTCTTTTCCCTTTTTCTCCAGTCTACCCCTGCGTGGCGGAAGTCGCGAAGTGTCGGGGCGGCGCGGAGCGCGAGGGGCTTCGTTGCAGAGGGGGTTTTGTCGTAAGCTATCTGTAAACGGGACTATAGGAGTGGCGATCGTGAAAGAAGCGATGTTATACGAAAAACTCGAACGAGACGCGGTTCAATGCGGCCTCTGTTCTCACCGCTGTACGATACAGAACGGCAAAACCGGGGTATGTCTTGTTCGCCGAAACGATGGGGGAACGTTGTATAGCCTTGTATACGGCCAGCTGCAAGCGAAGAATGTCGATCCCATCGAAAAGAAACCTCTGTTCCACTATCATCCCGGGACGTTGTCTTTTTCTATTGCGACAGCCGGATGTAATTTCCGCTGCTCGTTCTGCCAGAATTGGAGTCTGTCGCAAGGTCCCAGAGAATATGCGCGGCTCGAAGGGCGTTCTACTTCTCCGGAAGAAGTCGTTGCCGCCGCACAACGCTCCCAGTGCCGTACGATTGCATATACCTATTCGGAACCCACAATCTATTTCGAGTATGCGTACGATATCATGCGATTGGCCAAGGAAAAGAACATCGATAATGTATTCGTCACAAACGGCTATATGACACCGGAGATGCTGGAACTCGCTCAGCCGTATCTCGGTGCGATGAATATCGACCTGAAATGCTTTCGAGATGAAACCTACAGGAAAATCATCAAGGGACGCCTGCAGCCGGTTCTCGATTCGATTCGGAACGCCAAGGAGATGGGATTTTGGCTCGAAGTGACCACGCTGTTGGTCCCGGGCATGAATGACAGCGATTCGGAAATCCGAGACATTGCCCAATTCATCGCTTCAATCGGCCCCGAGATTCCATGGCACATCAGCGCATTTCACCCGGATTACAAAATGAGGGACGGCACCCGCACGCCGGTCAATTTGATCACCAAAGCGATCGATATCGGGCGCGACGCGGGGCTTCGATATGTGTTCGCAGGGAACATCCCGGGGGATCCGACCGAAAGCACACGATGTTATCAATGCGGCGAAATGCTCATCGAACGCTATGGATTTACTGTGACTGACTCCTTCCTCGACGATTCAAAATGCCCAAAATGCGGAGCGGAGATTGATGGGGTCGGGTTGGAGAAGCTCGGCAGAGGCTGAAAATGCCTCTGCCCCCATGTATTTGGCACTCTGCTTTGTTGCTGTCAGTATCAGGCTGCAAGATGGAGAAAACGAATGACTGAGGCACGCTCTGGTCATTGCAGTACAGATCTGTGCCCGTCTAATATCTCCGCACTGCAACTCTGAGAATTTGTGTGAATGGTCCCTTGACATCAAAGAATACCATTTCAGCATACCACCTGATTGAGGAGGTAGCCATTGTCAAGAACCAATCACACCGAATACCTCGGCAGCCTTTTGCATGAACTGTGTCAGCTTCCCAAGGAGACCGAGTGGGTGGAGTTCAAGCAAGATTATGTCTCTTTGGAGCAAATCGGCGAGTATGTCTCAGCACTGGCGAACTCAGCTGCCCTCGTCGGTAAGGCCAACGCCTATTTAGTTTGGGGTGTGGCAAACGATACCCATGAAGTGACAGGCACTTCATTCCAGCTAACGCAGGCAAAAAAAGGTAACGAAGAACTTGAAAACTGGCTGAGTCGGCTTCTGGTTCCACGAATTCACTTCCGATTCATGGAATTTGAACACGATGGAAAGCGGATCTCGATGGTTGAAATCCCGCGAGCGGTTAACCAACCGGTACAGTTCAAAGGAGCGAAATACGTCCGAATTGGGTCCTACAAAAAGAACCTTAAAGACTTTCCTGAAAAAGAGCGTGAATTGTGGCGTACTTTCGACGTGACTCCCTTCGAACGGCAGGTAGCGGTTGAGCGAGTGACTGGCTCGGATGTCTTAACGTTGTTGGATTATCCAGCCTATTTTAGCCTTCTGGACATACCTTTCCCGGATACACGCGACAAGATTCTACGTCGTTTGACGGACGACCACATGATCGAGACCTGCCAACGGGGAGAATGGAATATTCTGAATTTGGGAGCAATACTATTTGCATCCGACCTTTCGCGATTCCCGCGTCTCGACCGTAAGCCCGTGCGTGTTGTGGTCTACGACGGGGAAACTCGAATACGTACCAAGAGGGAGTATCAAGGCAAAAAGGGTTACGCAGCCGGATTTGAGAGTCTCATCAGCTTTCTTAAGGACATATTGCCGGAGAACGAGGTGATCGCGGAGGCGCTGCGAAAAACAGTGCCTGTCTATCCTGAGTTGGCCATACGTGAGCTGGTGGCTAACATGATAATCCACCAGGATTTCACTATGCGTGGCACCGGCCCTATGGTTGAGGTGTTTGATAGCCGATTGGAAATCACGAATCCAGGCGAACCGATCGTAGACACTCTACGGTTTCTTGATACGCCGCCACAATCGCGGAACGAGTCATTAGCGTCGTTTCTCAGACGTGTAGGTGTCTGTGAAGAGCGAGGTAGCGGAGTGGATAAGGTCGTATCTCAAACAGAACTTTATCAGCTGCCGGCACCGTTGTTTGAGAGCGTCGGAAAACATACGAGAGCGGTGCTTTTCACACCCAGACCTTTCGCTAAGATGGACAGAGCTGATAGAGTCCGAGCTTGTTATCTGCATGCCTCGCTTCAATACGTGCAACGAAGGCAAATGACAAACAGCACACTTCGGGGACGATTCGGCATTGACGAAAAAAACCGGGCGCAGGTATCGAGAGTGATCAGTGACACAGTGGAGGCTGGTATGATCCGCCCCTATGACCCTGGAAGCGACTCCAAGCGTCACGCGAGTTATGTCCCCTACTGGGCTTAGGACTATAATGGTGACCGGTAGTCTGTTATTTGACGGTTATTTGACGCTCACTTGATTAGTAGGTGAAAATTTCAATATATAGGGGTTAATAAACCAGGAACCACAATATATTGTGCCCCTTAGAAATCGGTTTGCTTGACGCTTTCTTGATTCGGGCGGGCGACAGAAATAAAGGCAATACGGTGAACACACATATTATCGACTGTCGAACGGTCTATAAGCCAATTGAAGATGGGGTCATTCTGGCGAGAGTACCAGGTGTTTCTAGATTCACGTTTTCGTAACTTGTGGAAAATCAACTCCATGGAGAAATATAACGCAGAATCTCGAGGAAGATCCTCGGGGTTCATCCCCTTGACGCGACACAGTATTCTCCCGGAAACTCAACGTTCTAAGATAGACGCAGTTCGGAACTCGGCTGCTCAAGGTGACGAAAAATGGAGAAAATGCTGAAGGATAAAGAAGGATGGACCATGATCAAGACATCCGGATTACTGCTTTCTTTTCTATTGATATCAATCAGCGCAGTTGTTGCCGTCCCAACAGTAACCGGGGAAAAAAAGACGTGGCACAAGATCACGTTCACATTTGACGGGCCTGAATGTAGCGAGCAGGGCGAACCGAATCCGTTTCTGGACTATCGGCTTCAGGTCGAATTCAAATACGCAGGCGGGACGACCTACTCCGTCCCCGGCTATTTTGCAGCGGACGGAAACGCTGCGAATACCAGCGCGGACAGTGGAAACAAATGGCGGGTTCATTTTGCTCCGGACAGAACAGGGGAATGGACGTACACCGTCTCGTTCCGCAAAGGAAAAAACGTTGCGGTCAGCGAACGGGATAACCCGGGCGAACCGGCCGGCTTTATGGACGGCGAAACAGGAACCTTCACCGTTGCAAGGAGCGATAAATATGGGTGTGATCTCCGAGCAAAAGGCAGGCTCAATTACATCGGCGAGCATTATCTCCGTTTTGCCGGGAATGGAGAATACTTTCTGAAGGCCGGGGCCGATGCGCCGGAGAATCTCTTTGCGTACGCGGATTTTGACGGCGGGTTCAAGACGGACGGTCACAAGGACCAGTTCATAAAGAACTGGGAACCTCATATCAAAGATTGGAAACCCGGAGATCCCACCTGGCAGAACGGTAAAGGAAAGGGCCTCATCGGAGCGATCAATTATCTCGCCTCCAAAGGCATGAATGCGTTCTCGTTTCTGACCTTGAATATCACAGGGGACGATCAGAATGTATTTCCATACACCGATTATGATGAACGGTACCGTATGGATGTATCGCGGCTCGATCAATGGGAAATCGTTTTGGATCACGGACAGAAACAGGGCATGTTTCTCCACTTCAAGACACAGGAGGCCGAAAATCAAACTCTGCTCGACGATGGAGACGTCGGACCCCAGCGAAAACTGTACTACCGCGAACTCATCGCGCGCTTTGCGCATCACCCGGCGTTGAATTGGAACTTGGGAGAAGAGAACGGTGGGTGGGGGAATGTTAAGGGACAGACAACCGAGCAACGCCGTGCGATGGCGCAGTATTTTTACGACAACGATCCCTATCATCATCATATTGTCATCCACAACGGACAATGGTTCGACGATCTTTTCGGCGATCAATCCAAAGTGACGGGTGCGTCGCTGCAGACCAATCGTCCCGATTTCAGCCGAGTCCACGACCAGGCGCTGAAACTGTATCACCAGTCCGAAGAAGCCGGTCAGCCGTGGGCGAACGCGTGCGACGAGCCCGGAGACGCGCAGCACGCTCTGGTCACCGATAAAGAAGATCCGAATCACGATAACGCGCGGAAGAACGCGCTCTGGGGTGTGTTGATGGCCGGCGGATGGGGAATTGAGTGGTATTTCGGTTACGCGCATCCTCATTCCGATTTGAGTTGCCAGGACTGGCGTACGCGAGACAACATGTGGGATCAGTCGCGTTTCGCGATTGACTTTTTCAAGAATTACGAGATTCCCTTCTGGACGATGCGTCCAAATGACGACTTATCGCACTCCGGCGACTGGGTGCTTGCCTCAAAATGGGATTCGAAGCCGTACTACGCTGTAGTTTACACAAAGGACGGCGGCGACTGTGTGTTCGATCTGCCTTCCGGTTCGTACGACTACGGGTGGTTTAACCCGCATACCGGGCTCGGCCTGACAGGCCTTCTTCACACCGGCAATGTCCAAGGGAAAAAAGAAACAAAACTGACGGCGCCCGATTCAAGGGACTGGGTTCTTCTGGTCGGTCCGAAAGGAAGACTGTCGCCGAAAAGTGCGGCTTTGGCCCCGGATACGATCGAAATGCTGGCGATTTACGATTTTGAGATCGCGAAAGACGACGACTACGTACCTGGATATAAAGACGAGCAGCGTAAGGCGCTCGCGATCGACGCGGCCAAGTACAAAGACAAGTTTGCGGCCGGCGAGACAGCATTCCCGGGACCCTCGGGCACGTATGATGTTGTTATTACTACGATGACTGAAACAGACGGCGAATCTACATACCGTCTGCTTGTCGACGGCAACGAGATCGGAGAGTTTCAAAATCCTAAAACCGACGACGATTACGTCGCGGTTCGCCACCGGTGGAAACACGTTGAAATAGGCCACGGCGACCAAATCCTGGTCGCGTTCAATTCGCACTCGAACAAAACCATTCCGGAAAACGGCGGACATGCTTTCTCGCGCGGACGGTGGCGTTCGTTGGCATTTGTGAAACCCGGCACCGAATATACCTCTGTAGTCGATCTGGATTACACCGAGGAATTGCCTGCGCGGGATACGAGCTATTTCGAATTTGATTTTGATCCGGAGAAGGCGGATAAGGTCTACGAGGAGAGGGATGAACTGCTCGTCGTTGAAGCGGAACATTATGCCAAACAATCGTATGATGATGTTCGAAAATGGTATTTGACCACACCCTCAAAGACGCCGGATCTTGACCCCGATGCAGACGGAAACCATGCCGAAGGGGCGAGTGGCGAAGCCTATCTTGAAATCCTACCGGATACTCGCAAAAACCATTCGGAGAGATTAATCCACAATCAGAACTTCACTGAGGATCCCGGGCGAATGGCTGTGTTGTACTATCCGGTTTATTTCAACAATCCCGGCAAGTATACCGTGTGGGCTCGCACCTGTCCGACCGGGAGTGAGGATAACGGCTTACATGCTGGAATCGACGGTGAATGGCCGCCCAGCGGGATGCGTATGCAATGGCTGTCCAAGAACAGTCAATGGCATTGGGACAGTAAGCAGCGGACACAGCAGGTGCATACCGGTGTGCCGTACCGCATTTACCTCGAGGTCGAAGAACCGGGTTTGCACACGATCATGTTCAGCATGCGTGAAGATGGATTTGAGATGGACAGATGGTTGATGAGCACGGATAGAGACGTGCTCAAGCACGGCGATCTCAGCATTGGGCCGGATGAGAGTCCTCTGAAACGGAAGTGAGATTCAGAGATACGCTAGATATTCGTCTGTCGGAGATCGCCTTCACGGCGTTGGGCACGGGCTGCCGCGGCCCGGCGCCGGTGTTCATCGCTGCCCTTTCGGGCCTTCCCAGAGCCTCCTTCTTGCTCGGAACCGCTCAGAAGGCCGCCGGCCCGCGTCGAGGGATCTTCATCGGCTGACGCGCCGGTCTTTTTGTCTTTCGCCATCAGCTGACTCTTTTTTGCGGCCATTTCACGCGCTTTCAGACCTTCCTTCCCCAGCATTTTGACCCGGCTTGAATCGTTCATGACCTGACTGATGATACATTCTACCTGCCCCGTAACCGGGTTCATTACAAAGAACCCTTCCTCCACCCAATCGAGAATGTCGTTTTCATCGAGGGGGTCGTCTGCGTACATGCTTCGTACCTCTTCGAGTGGATCGTCCGCGCCTCTGGCCAGGCCCCCGTCTCGCTCCTCGAACGATTGAATCATGTGCTCAATCGACAAAGGAAAGCCACCGCGAATGATCATCAACCGAATCGAGGCACACATCAGGCGGTCGTTCCTCTCGGTGCAGGAAGCGCATAGAAGCTGAGTCAGTTCTTTTCGATTGTGTCTTCGGATCATTTCCGCTTTTGGCTTGAAGCGGTCGCCGCACCGTGTGCAAGACGCGGTAGATCTGCCATCCAGCCGCCCCTGCTCCGCGAATGTGCTTGTCTTTCGACGCTCTCCGTCCGGACCGGTGGTGCCACGCCGTAGCTTCTTTCCTTTTAGTTGTTGTCCTTCAGATCCACGCATGATCCTGTACAACCTTCACGTTATGATCTTACCCGCTCTCGGTTTTTTCCGCTTACGAATAGGATATGAAAAGACGGCCCGATTTTAATTGCCAGGTGTTCGTAGGTGTGTGGTTATGTGGGCATCTGCTGCCAAAACTGTAGCACCGATTTCGCTTCGCCGCCAGAATAAACTTCGGGTCATTATCGAGCCCTCGCAAGTGCGCAAGAAAGAACGAAAAAGAGGATGTCTATTCCTCCCGTGTTTCCTCGTCTTGCAGTGAATCGAAGTAGCGTCGAACCGAAGAACGGTATGTTAACGGGACGTTTTCCCGACTCATGGCTTCCTCCTCCGCCTGCCGTGACCGCACTACAACATCGGAAAACTCGACAGACACTTCGCCGCGAGTCGGTAGACCGTTGACCAGGACGCTGCCGATAACAGGAGCTTTTTGCAGTTCTCCGGAAATGCGATCCGGAGTCAGAGTGGTTTCATTCTCTTCAAATGGGGCGTCGCCCCCACGCCCCACGCCGGGTCCCCCGAGTCCGGCTCCGCGTTCGCGGCTGTCGCCGGGCGCCCACGGTCCACTGAAGGCGAAACCTTCCCATGAACCGGAGCCTCCCCCTTTTGAAAGTACGATTGTCGCGTCCGCCAGCATGGCTCGTCCCGCCATCATCCCGTTCATCATCTCGTCCAGAAGGGCGATTTGCTGAGCGAGATCCTTCAGATCTTCCATGCTCATCGAGGCCAGCTGCAACGACCCGAGAGCACCGGACAGATCGTTTGCGTTCAGGCTCGCGGCGGCCGCTTCCAGTGCGCGGGAGAGTTCCGAATTCTGCTCCACCGAGTCGGACAAATCTCCCAGTTCTTCACTCAGGCGCTGCAGATCCCCATCACTCATTTTTCCCTGGTCGATCTGTTTCTTGAGTTCGTCCAATTTGGCGGCCGCCGCATCGTAATCGCTCTCTTCGAGAGCCATCGCCAAGTCCGCAGTCAGCTTGTTTTGCAGCAGAGACGCCGCTTCCGGTTCCATGGCCAGTTGATTGTCCGCGAGTTGGGCGCGCTGCTCGGCGATTCGGTCGGTGATCTTCGCGAGACCGTCCATCATCTCTCGCCGCTCCAATTCTCCTCCAGAGAATTCCTCGACAAGATCCTGAATTTCCTTTTTCAGTTCCTCGGTTTTCGCGGAAACGGGTTCCCGAGTGTTGTTGCGCCGGAACATCAGCTCTCGTTCCGCCAGCTTTCGGAGCTCTTTCGCGGCTTGTTGCTGGAGGTCGGATTCGGTCGCCGTCGTCCCGCCGAAGATTCTCATCTCAGGTAGAAACAGCGCTGCGAGCATCGATACCACAAGCGGTATCCACAGGTATCGCCCTTCTTTGCCGAAACGAAAGGGAAAAGTCCGCGCGGGTTCGATGCCTCGGATCGCCGCGTTGGCATCGCGAATGACGAGAGCCTCCCACTCTCTGAGGGGAGTTTTGTCCGATTTGTCCTTTTCGGTCAGAATCTCGTGGCTTGTGGATAATTTCTCTTTCAGGTCCAGCCGTTCATCCGCCTTTACTGCGGCTTGGAACGAACGAATCGGTGAGAATGCGAAAAGTAGAATCGCGATGGGGACGGCCCCCGCCGCCAGCCAGAGGACAACATAGACCGGTGCTGCCATCCACGCGGTCAGCCTGATCAGGAACACCGCGAGCACAGCGCCGATCAGGCAGTAGAAAAGCGACCGTACAAGAAGATCCACAAAGTGGACAAATCGCATACGCCACACGATGCTCCGGATCGTTTGCCGCACCGCCTCGATTTCTTCGCTGAATTCGTCCCTGCCGCTATCTATCTCGCTGTACTTGGTTTCTCGTTCGTTCATTGAAGCATCCGATACGTTTCCGTTCACAGCCTACGCATATTCTAACGCTGCAATCACGCCCCCGTCACGTTGATGACACCCCGCTCTTCGCACAGCCACGGTATTCCAACGAGGCCGCTTGTGGTATTAAACACATCTCCGCGCTCACATTCATCCGACTGTCCATACCTTACTTCGGGGGCCGGTTGAGTGTGGTACCCTGTGAACGCCGATACTCCGGGAGCCTGTCGAGTCGAATGACGGAACCGATCCTTTCTTTTCGTTCCATGGACAAAGCCTTCGGGCAGACTATCGCTCTGTCCGAGGTCAGTCTGGATGTCTATCCCGGTCAGGTTCATGTCCTCGCGGGCGAGAACGGTGCAGGGAAAAGCACGTTGATGAAAATTCTTATGGGTGTCGAGCAACCGGACCGAGGGGACATGCTGTGGAAACGAAAACGTCATCGTCCGCAGCATCCTTCCGAAGCGCTTTCCCGCGGCATCGCCATGATCTATCAGGAATTGAATCTCGCCCTGGAACTGCCGGTCTATGCGAATGTTTTTCTCGGCAGGGAACTCCGAAAGACCGGATTTGTCCGACAGGGGACCGAGCGGGACCGTGCCCGCGAACTGCTCCGCGCTTTGGGGGCGGATATCGACCCGGATATCCAGACCCGCAAACTGGGAATCGCTCAACGGCAGCTCGTCGAGATCGCACGCGCGCTCGGGGCGGATGCCGAATTGATCGTGATGGACGAACCTACAGCCGCGTTGTCCGAGCAGGAATCGGAGAACCTGTTCAAAGTGATCGACTCCCTTCGCGAACGTGGAGTGGCGGTTATCTACATTTCGCATCACCTGGAAGAATTCGGCCGGATCGGGGATGTCATCACTGTATTGCGTGACGGTAGGAATGTTTGGCACGGGAGTGCAGCGGAAACCTCGCCCACCGATGTCATCCGCCACATGGTGGGACGCACCATCGACGAGATGTATCCGAAAGGGCGGCGTGAACCCGGCGAGGTATTGCTTCAGGTTCGCAATCTATCCAGCCTGAACGGCACACACAATGTCACTCTGGAGGTGCGGGCGGGCGAGGTTGTTGGTATCGCAGGCCTGATGGGAGCGGGCCGGACCGAGATGTTCCGCGCTCTCTTCGGATTGGACAACGGGCAAGCAGACGAATTGATGGTGGACGGGGTGCCTATCCGACGAATCTCACCCTCTCGGATGGTGCGGCATAGGGCAGGATATCTCAGTGAAGATCGCGGGGAGGAGGGATTGGCGGTCAATCTTTCTGTGGGCGTGAATCTGACCTTGTCGGCTCCACAACGCGTCAGCCGATCCGGCATACTCTCCTACCGTTCGATGAACAAGGTCTCGGATGGATTGATTGCTGATTTTCGTATTAAGGTCGGCTCTCCCACACAGAAAGTGAGCGAGTTGTCCGGCGGAAATCAACAGAAAGTGGCGCTGGCCCGTCTGATCTGCGCCGATGCGAAAGTGTTGCTACTCGATGAACCGACCCGGGGAATCGACGTTGGTGCAAAAAGCGAAATCTATCACCTGATGAACCGTCTCACCGCCGAGGGCCGTGGTGTGGTCTTCGTCTCGAGCTATCTACCGGAGATCCTCGGGATGTCCGATTTCGTCTATGTGATGCATAACGGCGGGTTGAGCGGTAAACATCCTGTCGAGCAGGTGAATCAAGAAAAACTGATGGCTATGGCGACCGGCGTAGCCTCCGGATGAGAACCATGGATGAAACCGCATCGAATCGAAAACCAAAGCGGAAACTTCTGAGCAAGTTGGGCGGCCCCGTGGTCGGGCTGGTCTTGATTCTGGTCGTTTTTGGCATTCTCTCGCCGCGCAAGTTTCTGAGTACACGGAACTTCGGGAATGTGGCCGGTCAGACCGTGGTCGTCGCTACGGCGGCGGTGGGAATGACATTCATCATCGTCAGCGGAGGGATCGATCTGTCAGTCGGTTCGGTGATTGCCTTGTCGGGGGTCGGCGGTGCACTGGCGATGGTTTCCGCCTCGGGTTCGATTGTCGTTGGTGTACTGGCAGCCACGCTGATCGGATTTCTATGTGGCTTGTTCAACGGGGGGATTATAACGCTGGCCGGATTGCCGCCCTTTATTGTAACCCTGGGGGCACTCGAGATCTTCCGGGGAGCGGCGTTTTATTCGACTGACGGTTTGCCGGTTACGCATTTGCCCCCGGCCTTCGAAACGCTCGCGAACGCCGAGTTCACGCTCAATCTTGGCTTTTCCTCGATCTATATCCCCTATTCTTTCTTCTTTGTGGTGGTTCTCGGTATCGTTGCGTGGATTATCTTGAAATATACCGTCTTCGGGGTTGCGGTGTATGCTGTCGGAAGTAACGAGCGTACCGCTCGGCTATGCGGACTTCGTGTAAACCTTGTGAAGACCGCCGTGTACGCGATCGGAGGCTTGACCGCCGGACTGGCCGGAATTCTCCAGGCGTCAAGACTGATTACAGGCCAGCCGAGTACCGCGACCGGGCTCGAGCTGGACGTTATTGCAGCGGTCGTCATTGGCGGCGGCAGCCTTCTTGGCGGTGAGGGAACGATTTTGGGATCGATTGTGGGAGCCTTTATAATGGGGTTCCTGCGGAATGGCTGTAACGTGGTCGGGATCTCGCCTTTTGTTCAACGAATGATTATCGGCGCCATTATCATTATCGCCGTGTTCGCCGATCAACTTCGTCATCGTCCAGGTGTATTCAGACGTTTCGCCAAACCGAAAGCCAAGGCCGGCATGCCGGACGGCGAATCGTGAGACGGCGCGTTTTCATGCTTTGTGCGTGAGCTCCGTGGTTCTTTTTGGATTCTGTTTATGATAGTTTATTTAACGGGAGAAATAAGAGACTTCAGGATCGAGTCATTAATCTTATAAGTGATGAAAAGGTAGGAAGTTATGAATCGAACATTACGTGGCTTCACCCTGATCGAACTGTTGATCGTGGTCGCGATTATCGGGATTCTCGCGGCGATCGCGGTCCCCAACTTTCTGAATGCTCAGATGAAAGCCAAAATCGCTCGCACAAAATCGGATGTACGGATGTTGGATCAACAAGCCAACGTTCGTCACATGGATTCCGGTATGTGGCTAATCGATGGGAATGATTGTGGACAGAACGGCATCAATGACGAACGATGCTGCTATGCGAACGGCGTTCATTTCTTTGGGGTCAGACCAAGCGAGGCCGGTGTTCAATCGTCCCTTGGCGACAATTTCTTCAACGGTCAGATCTGGGCTTTGCTGACCACACCGGTATCATATATCAGTAGTATTCCTCAGGATCCCTTCGCGAAGGGGACGTTTTACGGTTACGAAGATCGTGACTGCTCCAACGGCCCCACGGGGAGCCATTATTTGATTTTCGCCGCAGGACCGGACGGTGACTACGGCGATTGGCTCTCCGATCGGAAGGCGACTCCTTACAAAGCGACTAACGGGATCGTGTCCAACGGCGATATCTGGCGCTCTCAGAAACTGCGGGATGTAGGCGGTCGCTACAACGAAGAGATCTTCGGCGATTACTGGGATTAACGAACAACAAGGCGGGAACCTTCGTCCCCGTGTTCTCTTACTTCTACAAGAATGAATAGAAAGGACAATTCTGTGATCGGTCGCCCCTTATCCAAGAAAGGTTTTACTCTTATTGAATTGCTCATCGTAGTCGCCATCATTGGAATTCTGGCTGCGATTGCGGTCCCGAATTTCCTGAATGCGCAGATGAAAGCCAAAATCGCTCGTACGAAATCGGACGTGCGGATGTTGGACGACCAGGCGGTTATTCGGCATATGGATATCGGTCTGTGGTTGATCGATGGGAACGACTCCGGACCTCCCGAGAAATGCAGTTTCCCGAATGGCTTTGCGTTCTTTGGAAGGCGTCCCGCAGAGGTGGGGGTCAGTACGAACGGCCTTGGAGATAACTTCTTCAACGGTCAAATTTGGGCGCTGTTGACCACACCCGTGGCTTATATCAGCTCGATACCGCAGGATCCGTTTGCAAAAGGTATGTTTTACGGCTACGAAGACCGCGACTGTTCCAATACAGTGGGGAGTCACTATCTCATATTCGCCGCCGGTCCCGACGGCGATTACGGTGACTGGTACACGGATCGACACGCAACCCCTTACAAGACGAGTAACGGAATTGTATCCAATGGCGATGTATGGCGCTCTAGGAAACTCCGTGACGTGGGTGGGCGTTACAACGAAGAGATTTTCGGCGATTACTGGGATTGACCAACGGGAAGAGGTACGTGCAACCCCTGTTCCATGGTCCCTCTTAGAACATAGAGAAAGGATACTCCTGTGATTGGTTGGCACTTGCGCAAGAAAGGTTTCACTCTCATTGAGTTGCTTATCGTAGTCGCCATTATCGGGATTCTTGCGGCGATCGCAGTCCCGAACTTCTTGAACGCCCAGATGAAAGCCAAAGTCGCCCGCACGAAATCAGACGTGCGGATGTTAGACCAACAAGCCAGTATTCGTCACATGGATACGGGCATGTGGCTAATCGATGGGAATGATTGTGGGCAAAGTGGCATCAATGATGAACGCTGCTGCTTCGAGAATGGTGTTCACTTTTTCGGCGTTCGACCGAATGAAATCGGCGTGGGAACGAACGGCCTGGGAGATAATTTCTTCAACGGTCAGGTCTGGGCGCTGCTGACCACCCCGGTCTCATATATTAGTAGCATCCCGAAAGATCCGTTTGCAAAAGGAACGTTTTACGGGTACGAAGACCGTGAATGTTCCAACGGCCCTTTGGGGAGCCATTATTTGATCTTCGCCGCCGGTCCCGACGGCGATTACGGCGACTGGTACACAGATCGGCGCGCAACTCCTTACAAGGCAACCAACGGTATTGTTTCGAACGGCGATGTATGGCGCTCGCTTAAACTACGAGATACGGGTCTGTACAACCAGGAGATCTTCGGCGATTATTGGGACTGACAGAGCGTAGTTTTCTACTCAGCCTCTCGGTTTTCTGACCGAAAGGAATTCGAGGTGGCTGTTCTCCGTTTCTATCGCGGTGGTTTCACCCTCATCGAGCTTTTGATCGTTGTGGCGATCATCGGTATCCTTGCAGCGATTGCGGTCCCGAATTTCTTGAACGCTCAGATGAAGGCCAAGATCGCTCGCACCAAGTCGGATGTGCGGATGCTGGACGATCAGTCGGTTATTCGGCACATGGACACCGGTCTGTGGCTGATCGATGGCAATGACGGAGGTTCTCCGGACTGCCAGTTTCCGAATGGATACTCCTATTTTGGACGACGCCCAAACGAAGTCGGCGTCAGCACAAACGGACTCGACTTCAACTTCTTTAACGGTCAAATCTGGGCTTTACTGACCACACCCGTGGCTTATATTAGCTCCATCCCCCACGATCCCTTCGCGAAGGGCATGTTTTACGGTTACGAAGACCGCGACTGTTCGAACACAATCGGCAGTCACTACCTGATATTCGCCGCCGGTCCCGACGGCGATTATGGAGATTGGTATACAAGTCGAACTGCGACACCCTACAAGATGAGTAATGGAGTTGTCTCCAACGGCGATGTATGGCGTTCGCGCAAGCTTCGTGAGGTAGGCGACCTATATAATCGAGAGATTTTCGGCGATTATTGGGACTGAAATGTTTCCAACGCGCAGTAAACGCGCAGTAGATGAACCTTGATTTCGATTCGATAGGATTGACGATTCCATTGAGAAAGAGAGGATTGGCTGGTGCTACTAATCTCCATTCGTCGAAAGGGTTTCACTCTCATTGAACTGTTGATCGTCGTTGCGATTATCGGCATTCTCGCGGCGATCGCGGTCCCGAATTTCCTGAATGCTCAGATGAAGGCTAAAGTCGCTCGGTGCTATTCCGATATGCGATCCCTCAGCACGGCGATTAAGTCGTTCAACACGGATCGCAGCGTGATGTTGGTAGATATTCGCGATGATGACACCAGTATCGGTACCTCCCGCATCCAGGAGGATTTCAACGGTGTCGGCTGGTGTGGTGGATCGGGCAATCGGAACAACCTGGCCGTTCTCTCTCCGCTGACGTCGCCTGTGTCGTATATGAGCAGCATTCCGATTTCGCCATTTGTCCCTTCACAACTGATGACCGGGAATAGCGGTAACAACGAAGGATGGGGGCGATTCGGGAACGACCGGTACGCGTACTGGGACAACGACCCGAAAATCCAAGAGCCTGGAGGGAACAACCACAGCGACTGGAACCTCCAGATGATCAGCCGGTATCTTCCTCAGTTCAATCCGTGGGACTTCGTCCTGATTTCGTTTGGCCCTGCTGCCAAGAACGACCCGAACAACAGTCTGAACTTTGGATTACCGTACGCACCGTCGAACGGCCTGGTCAGTCGCGGTGAGGTGTTCTTGACCTCGTACGGTCTGCTCAACGAGAACGCTCAGGATCACGGATCGACAAATCGTTGGTGACGCCGGGGCTGTGTTCTGAGTCTGTGTGCCTGCGGAGTCCAATCGCTCGCCTTGGAGTTGTACTCCCGGGCGCGAGCGCCTGCTCTTACTCTTGCACGATTCCAGATGGAACCGTAGTATGTTGTCATCGTATGAAGAGGAGCGAGTATTATGTCCAAAGGAAAACACAAAAAAGCACGCAAACTGCGGTGGAGCTCAAAGAAGGCCAACCACGGTAGCCGCCCCTGCAAGGGCAAGTAAAACAAGACAGCACAGTACCACGTTTTTCTGCGCCCAGGACAGCCGCTCCTGGGTGTTTCTATGCAACCCGTGGACTGTCGCAGCCACTATCCCACCTGGAACCAGGCCGTATCCCATGTAATATGGATGAGGTACAAACGCAATTTCGCAGGATCCGTTTGACTTGCGGACAGTGTCTCTTCTGAAAACTCCGGTACTTACGTGGATCTTGTAGTATTCCTCGAAGGACTGGACTGTTCTCCGCAAGGTTCACAATATCGACCACGGAGCGACAACGTATGCCCTATATCCCCAACACAGATGAAAATCGGGAGGCGATGCTGAAAGAACTCGGATTGAAATCGATCTCCGACCTCTTCAGCGACATTCCCAAAACCTTCGAACCTGAATCATTCAACCTTCCACCCGGACGGTCGGAATTCGAGGTAACTCAGACCTTAAGACACCTCGCCTCCAAGAACGCCACGGATCTGATCTCTTTTCTCGGAGGCGGCTATTACGACCACTTCGTCCCTGCGGCGGTTGACGCCGTTATCCGGCGGGGGGAATTCTATACGGCTTACACGCCATACCAACCCGAAGTCTCCCAGGGAACCCTGCAATCCATTTTCGAATACCAATCCTCCATTTGCCGTCTTGTAGAAATGGACGTAGCGAATGCATCGCTGTATGACGGCGGAACGGCCCTTTACGAGGCGGTGATGATGACACTGCGAGTCACCGGCCGTAATAAGATCATTGTCGGAGGCGGTGTGAGTCCGATTTATCGAAAGATGCTGTATTGCTACACCAAGAATCTTTCCATCGAGTTTCACGAGGTGCCGCCGGTACACGGCCAAAGCGACCGGGAAGAGATCGCGAAGTATCTTGACGACCGGACCGCAGCCATCATCCTCCAGAATCCCAATTTCTTTGGGGCGATCGACGATTTCACGGACATCATCGAGAGCGCCCACAAAGTGGGTGCCTTGGCGGTTGTTTCGGTTTACCCGATCTCTCTCGGCTTACTAAAGACTCCCGGCGAGATGGGTGCGGATATCGCGACCGGAGAAGGCCAGAGTCTCGGCCTGCCGCTTTCCTTCGGTGGACCGTACCTGGGGTTCATGGCGACAATAAAGAAGCATCTGCGGAAAATGCCCGGCAGAATCGTGGGCGAAACCGTGGACAGCGAAGGACGTCGCGGGTTCGTATTGACCCTTCAAGCGCGAGAACAGCACATCCGCCGCGAGAAGGCCACCTCGAACATTTGTACCAACCACGGATTATGTGCTCTGGCTGCTCAGGCCTATCTCACCCTGATCGGAAAGGAAGGCCTGGTCGAACTCGCGCAGGTCTGTGTAGATCGAGCCGAGTATGCACGGCAGCGCCTGGAAGCCATTCCAAACGTTGAAGTAAAGCGCTCATCGCCGACCTTCAACGAATTCACATTGGCTTTGCCGAAAGACGCTACGGAGGTTGTGAACCAAATGATCGAGCGCGGATTCGCCCCGGGATTTCCGTTGGGACGCTACTATCCCGGCCTGGAGCGGTATCTGCTGGTGGCTGTTACAGAAAAACGAACCAAAGAAGAAATTGGCATGTACGCCGAAGCGCTGGAGGCTGTCTTATGCAACTGATTTTCGAAAAAAGCGTGTCCGGCCGACGGGGCGTTCGTCTCCCCGCAAGCAATGTCCCCACGAAGGCCGATTTGCCGAAACAATACCTGCGCGAAAAACCGGCCGAGCTGCTGGAAGTCTCTGAGGCGGAGACGATTCGTCACTTCACGGAACTCTCCCAGAAGAACTTTGCGGTCGACCGAAACTTCTATCCGCTGGGCTCCTGCACAATGAAATACAACCCGAAAGTGTGCGAGGATGTAGCCCGCTATGAGGGATTTGCCGCACTTCACCCACTGCTGCCCCAGCTCCGGGGCGGCGGTCTGCTCACCCAGGGCGCTTTGCAAGTGATTTACGAAACAGAGCGGCTTCTTTCCGAGATCACCGGAATGGCGGAGTACACGATGCAGCCGATGGCCGGCGCCCACGGCGAACTGACCGGCGTGATGCTCATCGCCGCGTACCACCGGGCGCGAGGCAACAAGAAAACCAAGGTGATCATCCCCGACTCGGCCCACGGAACCAACCCCGCCAGCGCGGCAATCGCCGGGTACAGTGTTACCACCGTGCCGACAAGCAAGAGTGGTGTGATGGACCTGGAAGCGTTCGAAGAGATTCTCGACGATGAAGTGGCAGCCGTTATGTTGACCTGCCCGAATACCCTTGGTGTATTCAACGCGAACCTGCGGACAATGGCCGCGTTGGTCCACGAGGTGGACGGTTTGATGTACTGTGACGGAGCGAATCTCAACGCCATCCTCGGGCGGTGCCGACCGGGAGATATCGGTTTTGATGTAGTCCATGTCAATCTGCACAAAACGTTCGGCACCCCTCACGGGGGCGGCGGACCCGGAGCCGGGCCGGTCGGCGTTTCACACAAGCTCCGCGAATTCCTGCCCGTTTCGCAGGTGGTTAAGCGCAATGACGGAACGTATGCGCTTGAATACGACCGTCCGCAGTCCATCGGTTATGTGGCTCCCTTCTACGGCAACTTCGGGATCATCCTGCGTGCGTACGCGTATATCCTTCTGCTTGGGCGAGAAGGGCTTATTCGAGTCGCCGAAAATGCCGTTCTCAACGCCAATTATCTGATGCACCGGCTGAAAGAGTATTACGATCTGCCCTATGACCGAACATGCATGCACGAATGTGTTTTCTCGGGCTCGCGGCAGGCCGAGCATGGGGTCCACGCCGTCGATATTGCCAAAGCGCTGATCGACGAAGGGTTCCATGCGCCAACGGTGTACTTCCCCCTGATTGTCAAAGAAGCCCTGATGATCGAGCCAACGGAAACCGAGTCGAAGGAGACTCTCGATGCCTTTTGTGACGCGATGATCCGGATTGCCAAACGGGCCGAAGAGAATCCTCAGGATTTTGAATCGCGTCCCAGGTCAGCACCGGTTTCCCGGTTGGATGAAGTGACCGCTGCACGACAAGCAAAAATCCGGGTGTAAACGGTTCGGCGCTTGCCCCGCGAATCTCTTGACAGTGATCCGCTTCATGCCGAAGATCCGAAGATGGATGCTGCCGATGTCGTCCAGTCAACGAACGTCCGGTTTTTCTCGGGAGGCTGAAGCTCCCGGGAGGGCGAAGCTCCCGCTGAGCCGGACTTCCCTCGTTGTACGCGGCTCGGCGGGAGCCTCGCCCTCCCGCTGATTCCACGCGCACGGGTCACTCGATGGCATTGGAGATGCCGAGGAACGCCTACCATAAAGGCAATCGGTGTCTTTTGCGGTATCCGCGCCGATTTCTCACCAAAACTCTCGGGGGACGGATACGAACATGGACGAAGAACCCAAAAATGAAAAAGTGAGTGTTTCCGACGCGAAAACCCATCTCTCCGATCTATGGAAGGTCGAAGATTGGTGGTCGATCTGGATTGGATTCATTCTCATCTTCCTGGCTATGGCCTTTGTGTTTCCTCACATGCCGGAACAGGTCTCCGAGGGAATCTCGGTTCCCGCATCCAAATGGATTACGAAGCCGAAGGGCTGGACCACCAATCCTGTTCAATCTTTCATCAGCACGGCGGCCGAGAGCCCCTACAATCTGATCCTGCCGATGGTCTATCTTTTTGCCCTTTTTGCGTTTCTCTACGGAATCGGCCTGGCCGCAATGGGAGAGAGTTTCGGAAGATTTGTGAAGGCGTTCTTTTTTGTGTTCCTCATTGCGGTGATCTCTTACTGCATCGCGGCGCAAAAGGACGTAAAGACTTACGGGCTCTCGTACGTGTTGTGGGCGCTCGTCATTGGTCTCATCATCAGCAACACCATCCGCACTCCCAACTGGTTGAAGCCAGCGGTCAAAACCGAGTTATATATCAAAACCGGTCTTGTTCTTCTCGGTGCGGAGATTCTCTTCGGTAAGATCCTGATGCTGGGGCCGCCGGGATTGGTGGTTGCGTGGTGTGTGACCCCTATTGTGATCTTCTTCATGTTCAACATGGGTGTAAGGCTCCTCCGCATGAACCCGCAGCTGTCCATCGTCATCGCCGCGGCAACTTCTGTGTGCGGCGTGTCGGCTGCGATTGCGACCGCGGGTGCATGCCGGGCGAAGAAGGAAGAACTCACGTTGGCGGTCGGGATGAGTCTGATTTTTACCGTGGCCATGATGGTTTGCATGCCGGCGTTTATTAACTGGATCGGTATGAGTCCGCTTGTGGGGGCCGCCTGGATGGGCGGAACAATCGACTCGACGGGTGCCGTGGTTGCGGCGGGTGCTTTCCTGGGGCTGGACGCAGAAAAGGTCGCCGCTGTGGTCAAAATGATCCAGAATGTGCTTATCGGTCTAGTGGCTTTCGTTGTCGCTGTGTATTGGGTCACACGGATCGATCGAAAGCCGGATGGACCGGAACCATCGGCGATGGAGATCTGGTATCGGTTTCCAAAGTTCATTCTGGGTTTCGTTGCGGCATCCATCCTCTTTTCCATCATCTACCAGATCATGGGTGCGGAAATGGCCGGCGTGGTCGTCGATGACGGCATCATACGTCTTACGAAAACATTCCGGGGTTGGTTCTTCTGCCTGGCTTTTGTGAGTATCGGGCTGGAATCGAATTTTAAGGATCTTTACGAACAGATGGCTGGGGGTAAGGCTCTCTTGCTATATGCGGTAGGCCAGTCGTTCAACTTGATATTGACGCTGTTCTTTGCCTGGCTGATGTTCCGTAACTTCTCGTTCTGAGGTTAATTTTATTGAACTTAATGGACCGGAAGGATACATGAGATGCGCGACTCACTGAGAAGATGGTCTCTCTTTGCCGGGAGCGTCATTCTACTCCTGGCGGTGATCTTTATCGTCCTTCCCGCAGGGAAACGCGTTCCTCTTATGGGGACGATGCTGGAGCACAACGCGAAGAGCGGCATCAACGTTGCGGGATTCGTGTACACGGATGTGGAGCGTGTGCTGGTTCTTTCGCATGAACTCGTTCGGAACTCCAGGAGGACCGGGGAGGACGGCCCTTTCGCTCCTGTTCCGGAGATAAGCGGATCGAATGCAGACTTGCTTGCCGCCCCGAAACAGCAGGAATGAATTCTATGGATATTTCGAATAAAGGCAGGTCTTATGAGTAACAACAAGCCAAGACAAATCGTGATCGTCGGCGGTGTGGCATGCGGCCCGAAGGCAGCCGCCCGAGCACGTCGACGCGATCCCGAAGCGGAAATCACACTGATTGAAAAAGGCGATTATCTTTCGTACGCAGGATGCGGGTTGCCGTACTACATCGGCGGTGGAGTGCGTTCCTTCGAGGGCTTGATGAGCACCCCGTACGGCGTGGTTCGCGATCCAGACTACTTCGAGGATTTCAAAGGTCTTAACGTTCGCGTCGGTACGCTGGCGGAGAAAATTGACCGGGACCGGTCAGTCGTGCAGGTCAAGGACCTGAAAAGTGGCGAAAAAGACGAGATTCCTTATGACAGTCTCGTGCTCGCCACAGGGGCCAGCCCCGCAGGTCTGCCGATTCCGGGAACCGATCTCGGCCGTGTGTTTTCTCTTCATGTTCCGCAGGATGCTTTGCGCATTCGGGAGCTGGTCGAGGGCGGTGAGGTCGACCGAGCGGTACTGATCGGCGGAGGCCGTATCTCTTTGGAGGCCTCCGAAGCGCTCTTCGCTCACGCAGTCGATTCGGTGGTTGTGGAGATGGAAGACCAACTCGTCCCGACCGGACTCGATCCGGAGATGGCTGCTCTGATTACAAGCGAGCTCGAGGCAAATGACACTGAAGTCTACACTTCCGAAAGAGCTGTCCGGCTCGAAGGCGATGACAATGGCAATGTATGCCGAGTTGTAACTGACAGTCAGACGCTCGATGCCGACATGGTGCTGGTGGCTGTGGGCGTGCGTCCGAATGCGGATCTTGCACGCGACGCAGGACTCCGCCGGACAGACTCGGGTGCTATCTGGGTCGACGAATTCCTGCGAACTTCCGATCCGAACATTTATGCGGGCGGCGATTGTGTGGAGTGTCCGCATATCCTCTCCGGGGAGCACGTATATGCACCTTTGGGATCGACTGCCAATCGGCACGGCAGGATCATCGGAGACAACATCACAGGCGGCAACGAGAAGTTCCCGGGTGTTGTGGGCACCTGGGTCATGAAGGTCATGCGGATCAACGTAGCCGCCACAGGGTGGACCGAGCAGGAGGCCCGCAAACGAGGCCGGAACGTCTCTACCTGCCTGATCCCCGCCACCGATCACGCTCATTATTTCCCCGGCGGCAAGACTTTCACCCTCAAAATGGTGGTTGATGGCGATAACAGACGATTTCTTGGTGCGCAGATCATCGGACCGGGGGACGTGACCAAACGGATCGATATTCTGGCGACGGCGCTCCGGTTCGGGAGCAGCGTGGATGATGTCGCTAATCTCGATCTGGCCTATGCGCCTCCCTATTCGACCGCGTTGGACAGCGTCATCCATGCAGCGAACGTTATCCGTAATAAACTCGATGGTACGGTTGCCTCAATCTCACCCACGGAACTGCAGGAGCGAGTCCGGGCGGGTGAACCGGTACTTGTCGTTGATGTTCGAGAGTCTGCGGAGGTCGAGAAATCGCCGATTGAAGGGGTTGATGTTCTCACAGTGCCGCTCGGAGACATTCGAAAGCGCACTGCGGAGATCCCGCAGGACAAGGATCTGGTGTGTGTCTGTGCCGTGGGACTACGAGGGTATGAGGCGAGCAAGGCGTTGGCCGGGGCGGGATTCTCAAGATCCTGTTTCCTGGACGGCGGCTTGAGAGTGTGGGAAGTTTTGAACCACTAGCAGCGACATATTATACTAGAATAACTCGATATAGCCTCTTCGCTTCGGTTCGGCGGCGTAAGAGGCGATTTCTGACTGGGGATATGCGAACGAGGAATTCCTGGAAGCTGGCGCAGGACCGATTCCTGACCGTGCGTATCGGTGGGAACCGATGCATACGCTGCTCTGCTTCCCGGGGACGAGAGAGGAGACATTATGTCAGAGCAGAAACCGCCCTATGACGAAAAAGTCATCATGTTTTCTTGTTCAGGTGCGGCGAACGTGGGGGAAATCGCCGATGAGGCGTTACGCAGGCTGATGTTTGAAGGGAAGGGGGAGATGTCTTGTGTCGATGGGGTTGGAGCCCGTCTGGACAAATTCCTGGAGAAGACCAACGCGGCTGAAACTGTTGTGATGGTGGACGGGTGTGATAATGAATGTGGCCGAAAGTTGATGGAGGGTTGCGGATTTTCGGATTTCAAGTATCTTAGGGTTGTCGATCTCGGCGTAGAGAAGGCTAAGCCCAAGAGGGCTATGGAATCCGAGATCAGTAAAGTAAAGGAACATATCCAGTCTCTGTTATGAAACCGTGCCCGCGGCTTCACAAAGGGACTGCCGGTCGAGTTCCTGATGTATCGCTCATCTGGGCGACGCTTCCTTGACAGGTTTGTGTCAGGTGTGTATGTTGAAAGCCTGTGCTTAACGTATGGCACAAGTGCGGCGCTAAGTCGATTGACGACAGCAGTTACGGGAGCGGCGGACGAGGGCTTTCATTCACGTTTGACTGTCGTCATTTCCTGAAGGCTTGTCGAAGAAAGTTACCAGTGTCTGTCTCCGAACGGGACGCTTTTGGGACAGACATCGGAGGCGAGGAATGCCAACGATTAACCAATTGATACGGCACGGCAGGAAGCGGAAGCGGGTCAAGAAAAAGGCCCCCGCGCTTCAATCGTGCCCACAACGGCGGGGCGTTTGCACCCGTGTTTGGACCATGAGTCCGAAGAAGCCGAACTCGGCACTCCGCAAAGTTGCCCGTGTTCGTTTGACAAACGGCATGGAAGTAAATGCGTATATCCCCGGTGAAGGGCACAACCTGCAGGAACACTCCATCGTCTTAGTTCGCGGCGGCCGTGTGAAGGACCTGCCGAGTGTGAGGTACCACGTTGTTCGTGGTACGCATGATGCAAGCGGTGTAGATCGCCGTCGTCGAGGGCGCTCGAAGTACGGCGCTACCCAACCCAAGTAGAAGAGGACAGAAGAGACGGTGCCCATCGGTACCGTACCAAGATAGAGGATGTAAGGATCGCTTCGGGTTGTACGGCCTCATTGTTTTAGCAGGCGACGAGGTTCTCGGCCGAAGCAACAAACGGGTTCGACATGGGACGAAAGAAAAAAACGATAGACCGTGAGATCCTCTCCGACGCCAAGTACAACAGTAGACTCTTGGCGAAATTCACGAATTGTATGATGTACGACGGGAAGAAAAGTACCGCCGAACGCGTTCTTTACACGGCGTTGTCCCTGATCGGGGAGAAGACCGGACAAGATCCGCTAACCGTCTTCAAGAACGCGATTGAAAACGTGAAACCCGCACTGGAGGTACGTTCTCGGCGTGTCGGTGGCGCTACATATCAGGTTCCTGTAGAAGTCCGGCCGAATCGTCGGCAGTCGCTGGCGATCCGTTGGATCCTCCAGGCGGCTCGCGGCCGATCCGACCGAGGGATGGCTGCGAAACTGGCTCAGGAATTGGTCGATGCCGCCAGTAACCAGGGCATCGCAATTAAGAAAAAACAAGACACTCATCGGATGGCGGAAGCCAACAAGGCATTTGCTCATTACCGGTGGTGATTCGGGCTCTCCGGACCGTATCGGTCGAAAGGAGGCCCCCGCTTGAATATGGCGCGAACAGCGCAGAGATGGTATCGGCAGTACCCCCACAGGCGGGTCTCGGCCCCCGTCCAATGGGAGTCTGTCGGTTCTTGTGTGAGTAGACATGAAGACTGGACTTACCATAGAACAAACTCGGTCCGCGCTCGAGAAGGTGCGCAATATCGGTATTATGGCGCATATCGATGCGGGCAAAACTACTACGACCGAGCGTATTCTCTATTACACGGGTAGAACCCATAAAATCGGCGAAGTCCATGACGGTGCCGCCGAAATGGACTGGATGGCTCAGGAAAAAGAACGCGGAATCACTATTACGTCCGCTGCGACCTCTTGTTCCTGGCGCGATCATCATTTGAATCTGATCGATACCCCCGGCCATGTGGATTTTACCGTAGAGGTTGAACGCTCATTGCGCATCCTGGACGGCGCGGTTTGTGTCTTTTGTGCCGTCGGCGGTGTGGAACCGCAATCTGAGACGGTTTGGCGTCAGGCCGACCGTTATCAGGTCCCTCGGATCGCTTTCATCAACAAAATGGATCGACTTGGTTCCAACCCGGAACGCACCATCCAAATGATGCGTGACCGGCTGGGGGCCAAGCCGCTGCTGATTCAACTGCCTATCGGCCTCGAGTCAAGCTTCTGCGGAGTCGTTGACCTCGTCGAGATGAAGACGAGGATCTGGCATGAAGGTGCCGACGACTTCGGCACCGTCTACGAAGACGGTCCGATTCCGGACGATATGATGGAGGCAGCCGAGGACGCTCGAACGCACATGTTGGAGCAACTTGCAGAGACGGACGATGCGCTCCTCGAACGCTATCTTGAAGGAGAACACATCGGTCGCGATGACCTGCGTCGTGCGATCCGCGGCGCGACAATCCGCGACGGGTTGATTCCGGTACTGTACGGAGCGGCCTTCAAGAACAAAGGCGTCCAGCTGCTACTGGACGCGACCGTCGATTATCTTCCGTCTCCACTGGACGTTCCTCCGGTGATCGGCATGGATCCGGACAGTGGCGATGAAAGCTTACGGGAAGCGCGTACCGATGTTCCCTTCACCGCATTGGCCTTCAAAATTCAATCCGATCCCCACGGGAAACTGACCTTCCTGCGGGTGTATTCCGGTGTTGTCGAGTCGGGAACGGTTGTCCATAACTCGTCAAAAGGTAAGCGAGAGAAGATCGGCCGTTTGTTGCGTGTTCACGCGAACAAGCGCGAGGATATAAAATTCGCCTGTGCGGGCGATATCATCTGCGCCATTGGCCTGCACAATACGTCTACAGGCGAGACCCTGTGCGCTCCGGGGGACTCGATTATACTTGAATGCCCCAAATTCCCGGATCCGGTCATCGCAGTAGCCATTGAACCGAAGAGCCGGGCCGACCAGGAACGGCTGGATATCAGTCTGGCGAAGCTGGCTGAAGAAGACCCCACTTTCCAGGTTCGGACAGACCCGGAGACCGGCCAGACCATTATCTCAGGAATGGGTGAGCTCCACCTGGAGATTATTGTCGACCGTCTGGTGCGGGAATTTCGAATTCACGCGAATATCGGTCGTCCGGAGGTTGCCTACCGCGAGACCATTCGCAAGGAAGCCGAGGGGATCGGACGGTTTATTCGGCAAACCGGCGGGCGTGGACAATATGGGCACGCCGAAATTGAACTTTTCCCGAGAGACCCGGGCGAAGGATTCCACTTTGAAGATTGTATCGTCGGCGGTGCAATCCCGAGCGAATTCATTACGCCGGTCCGGCGCGGTATCCAAGAAGCGTTGGAGGCCGGTGTTCTCGCGGGGTACCCCGTTGTCGATGTTGGGGTCCGGCTCGTGGATGGTTCTTTCCATCCCGTCGACTCCTCCGAAATGGCGTTCTCAATAGCCGGTTCGCTTGCGTTCAAGGATGCCGTACCGAAAGCGGAGCCGGTTCTGCTCGAACCCATTATGGATGTCGAAGTTATCGTACCTGAGGAGTATATGGGGGATGTGATCGGCGATATCAATTCACGTCGGGGAAAGGTCGTAAACCTCGAACCGCGGTCGCATCTGCAGGTAATTGCGGCGCTTGTGCCGCTCGCGGACGTTTTTGGTTACGCAACCGCTCTTCGCTCGATGACTCAGGGGCGGGGAACGTACAGTATGCAGCTGGGGTGCTATGAACCGGTACCGCCCAGCATTCAGAAAGAAGTGGTCGCAAAAGTAACCGGAACACGCGTGTGATTGACGAAAGGATCAAAACGTAGGAAAGGGGCTGAACCAAACCAATGGCGAAGCAGAAATTTGAACGGACAAAACCGCACGTAAACATCGGAACCAT
>CAZTDD010000058.1:21941-39781 GCA_964612675.1 uncultured bacterium | reverse complement strand
TAACCTCCCCCGATCTTCGGGGGAGGAAAAGAAGGATGCAGCTTGGTTGTTTTCTTCGCCAAAGATTGACGGGTTCGCAAAAAGTCGAAAGTTGGTATCGGGAGTTCCCTCTCCCAGAGGGAGAGGGAGAAGAGCTCCCCAGACTTTTTGCGAGCCTGTCAAAGATTGATGCCGTCGCAAAAAGTCGGAAGTTGGCATCGGAAGTTCCCTCTCCCAGAGGGAGAGGGGGAAGATCTCTCCCGACGTTTTACCGCACCGTCAACCATGAACCATAAACCCGGTACGATCTGTTGTCCTCCACGTAGCCGCTGACCGGTGAATCTGCTATAGTAGCTCATTGTTAGTGTTCTGTTATTCTCGCGAATGATGTTGCGGAGGTGCTCGATGAGCGGTAAGCCTCCTTTTATAACTCGGCTGGTGGCGACTCTGCTGTTCGGCGCATCAATTGCGGCGGCTCAAGAGCCTATCCCCGTCCAAGATTGCCAACTTGCCCGGATTTTTCGCAGTGGGGCAAGCGGAGACCACTTTGGCAATTCCGTCGCGGGACCGGGAGATGTCAACGGTGACGGATTCCTCGATGTGCTCATCGGCGCCCCTTTCTACGACACAGGCAGCCTTTCAGGAGCCTTCGACAATGGGGCTGCGTATCTTCTCTACGGATCGAAACTGGCCACACTTTCCAATTCGCAACTCGACGTAGCCAATCTCGAAGACTTTGGTGTTCAGTTTGTCGGCGGAGTCGGGACTCGTGTCGGTGCGGCGGTTGCCGGTCTTGATGATATCAACGCAGATGGGTTTGCCGATATTGCCCTCGGAACCGGGCGTGGAATCCAGGCGACTGTCGTCTTCGGGAGGTCCAGATTCTCCCCAGTGCTTCAGATCAATGCCCTGCCTGTCCAACACATCCTTGCTCTCAATACAGGTTCTTCGGTTTCCGCAGGGGGGGATCTGAACGGAGACGGTTTCCCGGACGCTCTTTTCGGTAACCCGTACGGCCAGGTCGCGACAACAAACCAGCAAGAGTATATCGGCACCGCGACAGTGCTTTTCGGAGGCCAAAATCCGGCGAGAGTGTTGGACGCCAACGATCCCGGAGAGGGGGCACTGACCATCAAGGGATCCGGCAATGAACTGCTTGGTATGGAACTTCGCGGTGTGGACGATGTGAACAATGACGGTTTTGACGACTTCCTTATTGCAGCCCCACGAGCGGGTGACGAGCAGAACGGCCGCAGCTATCTTGTCCTGGGAGCCAGTCCGCTGCGCCCGCCGAGAGAATATCCCCTCGTCATCGAGGGAGGGACAAAGTATCTTGCCGCCGCAGGCGATATCAACGTAGACGGCTATGACGAGTTTCTTGTGTGCTCGAACGACTTTCGTGCATTGCTGGTGTGGGGTGGGCCGGAACTCTCCGGTACGATCGATATGAATTCAACCATCCCGGAGTCTGTAGGGACGGTTTTTGTCGGTGCCTCCGTTGCATGTTCCGCTGGGGACGTGAACGCGGATGGGTTTGCGGACCTGGTGTTCGGTCTGCCCTACCAGTCGGTCGGCGGGGAGCCCGGAGTCGGCGAGATTGTCGTTGTGTTTGGTGGTCAACCCTGGCCCCGAATCGTGGATTTGCTTGCCCCCGAGATTCCGCACGTTACAATTCGCGGAGAGCTGAAGAATGGTGGGTTTGGAACATCCATAGCACCGATTGGCGATCTTCAGGTGGACGGGTACGGGGATCTTGTTGTGGGGGCGCCGTTCGACGGCGACGATTCCGACACCGGTGGTATTGGCGGCGGTATTGCCTATATTGTTTCAGGCCAATTGGTTACGAGTTCTGCGGGGGCGATGTATGGGACTGCGCTCACTCAATCGCCCTGAGTCGTCTAGAGTTGCTGTCGGGATTTCTTAACGCTCTAGCGTAGACCACTTGACTCAAACAAAAATCACTTGACAATGGCCCCACTTTCGTTAGATTATTACTACAGGTGGCGAACTCTAGCTTAGAGCTGCTTATAAGATCATGAAACCCGCTTTCTCAGTGATAGAACTGCTTCTCGTGGCTGGGATTATCTCGATTCTGGTGGCGGTGGCCGTACCCAATTATCTGGACGCCCAAGTGCGTGCACAGGTAACACAGGTCCGTCTGGATCTAAACCGTGTCGAGGGCGCGCTTCATTATTATCACCTCGATACAAACCGTTATCCCCCCGCTTACAGCCTGAATCACCTCGAAAACGGCCCCTGGCTCAGCGGTCGGCCCGCTTATGACCGGTTCAAAGAGAGAATCTCCGCTACGTTCCCGAGCTTATATCTCGATTACGGATTTATGGATACAACCGATAGGAAAGGTACCGATGCCGGTTTGTGGATGGGAAAAACAACAGCCGCTGTGGGATTCCAGACACAGAGGAACACAAACCAGGCCTGGGTGCTTTCGAGTGTAGGTCCGGAGCGAAAAGTGACACTCGTCGGATCGCGGCTCACGCCGTATGATCCAACGAACGGTGTCGTGAGTCCTGGAAAGATTTTTCGTGTTGGTTTGCCCTGATTAGCGAGTTACCAGGGATACAGCGAAATCAATAGCGCGGGGGGCGCTGCCGTACTCTTGGTGCGGCGGCGCCTTTTTTATATGGTAAGCAGCGATTCGAAGGAAGCCATTTCTGCCGCTTAGGGAATCGCGCGGGGCCAGTCCGATAGCCAGGTGAAAGATCTTACATGGAGGAACAAACGAACGACGTGGATTTGAGAACAATTTGGTGGGAGAACGACGCTGCGCATCTTATCGATCAGACCCTTTTGCCAGGGACATTTGAAATCAGGATTTGTCGAACAGTAGAAGAAATGTGGGAGGCGATCCGGGTTCTTCGAATCCGGGGAGCTCCGGCTATTGGTGTGGCTGCGGCGTATGGTGTCTGTCTCGGACTGAACAGGGGCTCGTACGCGGACACCCAGGCACTCCTGAAACGTGTCGACGAGGTTGCAGGTTTTCTTGCCACGTGTAGACCGACTGCTGTCAATCTTTTCTGGGCGTTGGAACGAATGAAACAAACCGCATATGCCAACGCCAATCTCTCACCCGATGAACTCTGCACCCGCCTTCTAGAGGAAGCGCACACGATCCGCGAAGAGGACGATCTGACATGCCGGGCCATCGGAAAGCACGGGGCGGAGATTGTCAAAGAAGGCCAAACGATTCTGACCCACTGTAACGCGGGCGGATTGGCTACGGCCTCCTACGGCACTGCGCTCGCCGTCTTTTTTGCAGCCCACGAGGCAGGCAAACATTTCGAAGTGTTTGCGGACGAGACGCGGCCGCTCCTGCAGGGGGCGAGACTGACTACCTGGGAATTGCAGAAACATGGAATCCCCGTCACGCTGATCTGTGACAACATGGCCGCGCACCTAATGAAGCAGGAGCGCATCCACATGGTGGTCGTCGGGGCCGACCGCATCGCTGCGAACGGCGACGCTGCGAACAAGATCGGTACGTACAGTGTCGCACTGGCCGCACATGCGCATCAGCTGCCTTTTTACGTCGCTGCCCCCCGATCCACCATTGACCGGTCGATTGCATCTGGTAAGGATATTCCTATAGAGGAACGAAATGCCGAGGAAGTCGTTTCGCCGGCTGGAATTCAGATTGCCCCTGAAAATACACGCGTTTGTAATCCCGCATTTGACGTCACGCCAGCCGAATTGATTGCCGGAATCATTACCGAAGTCGGTATTCTCAGACCCCCGTTCAAGGAGAGTATTCAATGGGCGTTCAGCCAACCACCGATCTCCAGCCGGAACTCCACACCCTCGTTGTAGGTCCGCTCGAGGTGAATAGCTACGTTGTGGTGGATCCGGATTCGCGTGATGCCGTTATCATCGATCCGGGAGCCGAGGCAATGCGCATCTTGACCGAGATGGAAGCCTTGGACGCGCGTCCCGTACTGATTCTCAATACGCATACTCACGGCGACCACATCGGTGCCAACGAAGCCATCAAGTCTGCCGCGATGGCTCCGCTTGCCGTCCACTCTCTCGAAGCCGAATACCTCATGGACCCGGAAGCGAATCTCTCGGCCAGCCTTGGAATGCCTGTTGTTTCTCCTCCGGCCGATATTCTGCTCGAACACGACGACCGACTGCTCGTGGGGAACCTCGAGGTAAACGTCTTTCACACACCCGGCCACAGTCCCGGAAGCGTGAGCTTCCTTATCGGCGGCTCGCTGTTCTGTGGCGATGTATTGTTTCGACATGGAATCGGCAGGACCGACCTGCCGGGAGGCGATGCGGAACGTTTGATCGATACGATTCGACGCGAGATCTTTAGCCTGCCGGAAGATACAACGGTTCTTCCGGGGCACGGACCCTCGACCACTGTGGGAGAGGAACGCGCCACGAATCCATTCTTGAGAGAATGAACTCCGAAAATCGCCGAAAAGTCCATCGATATCTTACAGAATATCTGTATTACCTGACCTCCGAGCGAGGTGCGGCTCAAAACACGGTATCCGCTTATCGCAGAGACCTCACCGAACATCTGGTCTATTTGGAAGAAACCGGTGTTGTATTTCCGACGGGAGTCGACGAAGGTGTCGTTGTAGATTATATGGAACATCTTCGTTCCCAAGGGCTCCGCCAGACCACAATCGCCCGTAAACAGTCCGCATTGAGGCGATTTTACCGGTATCTGACGCGGGAAGGTTATCTCGCAAGCGATCCGACCCGACTCGTACGTACTCCGCGTCGTACGCCTCATTTCTCCGGGGCTTTGTCGCACGAAGAAACCGGTCGTTTGCTGGACACAATTATGAGTCAGGACGACTCTCCTCTGCATCTACGCGATAAAGCGATGGTGGAGTTATTGTATGCGACCGGACTCCGGATCTCGGAACTACTGGGACTTCGGCCCGGCGATTTGAACCTTTCACTTGGATACTTGCGGACGATGGGGAAGGGGAGCAAGGAGCGGCTGGTTCCATTTCACGAGGCGGCGGGACAACGAGTCGAGGAGTATCTGCAGAGGGGGAGACCGGAACTCTTAAAGGGCAAGCAAAACGAGTATCTGTTTTTGAATCGGTTCGGAAAGCCGCTGTCGCGGATGGGGTTTTGGAAGACCCTCAGGAAGTATGCGTTGACAGCGGGGATTATCGCACAACTTTCTCCCCACACACTGCGGCACAGTTTCGCCACTCACCTGCTCGAAGCGGGAACGGATCTGCGTCTTCTACAGGAGATGCTCGGTCACGCGAGTATCTCAACGACCGAGATTTATACGCATGTCGACCAGCGCCGCATGCACGACCTCCACAAGAAATTCCATCCCCGTTCGAAAACACGGTCTTGAGAGTCTTTCGATGGATTACTTTCTGTAAGTATCGAACTGTCCAGATTGCCACGAGAATAGTCCCGCCAAGTGTTTTCGTATGCAAATGGATTCTGCGATGCGAACCTGGTATAATTGAATAAGAGGAGCAAAACAGGTTACAAGGAAAGAGTAATGAAACAGATAAACATTGAGGGGTTGCCGGAACACGTTGTTCGATCCATTGAGGAGATGGTGGATAATCTGCGCAAGGATTACGACAAACGGGAAGAACATTCCTATGAACAGACACGAGTAGAGGAGTTGCCACGTGTATCCGGTACTGTGATTGGTTCGCTCTCAAGGAGGGATATCTACGACGATGCCCGATGAGCGAGTCTTCTGTGAACAAAGCTATATGTTCATACTCGGAGCAATGTGTTTGTCCTCTATGTTTAACTTCTTCCCGTCTTCGTCATATCGGTACGCGATGATGTGAATCCGTTCCAAGGTGATAAGGCCTTCTTTGACCATGGAATCGAGCTCGGGAAGGAATTCTTGAATCCGCTCTTCGTGGTCTACAATTTCAATCACAATCGGCAGATCTTCGGAGAGGCGCAGAATCTCTGCTGTATGCATACGGCTGTGAGCCCCGAACCCCGCCATACCGCGTAGCACGGTTGCCCCCGCTAATCCCATCGAGCGAGCCTTGCTCACAATCGCTTTGTAGAGAGGCTGTCCTTCCGCTCGATCGCTCTCGCCGATGAAAATTCGTAAGAGTTGTCCTTCACCTTCGATTTTCATGATTCCTATCCTCACATACTGACAGCTCTTGCTGCAACCCAGCCGAAGATCACCGCGGCAAGGCCGAACACCAGATTCAGTCCCATATTCAAGCAAGCCAACCGCAGGTTTCCCGAGCGGAGAAGTGCAAAGGTCTCGAACCCGTAGGTAGAGAATGTTGTGAATGAGCCGAGAAAACCGATCAACACAAACGAACGAGTTGACGATGAGAATAATTGGCGACTCTCGATCAAGTACATCAAGACACCGATAAAAAGACACCCAAGCACATTGACGCAAAGAGTACCAAATGGAAAAGATCCATTGAGGTAGCGATGAACGAATCCCGAGACCCCGTACCGTGCAACAGCTCCTATAAAACCACCGACACCAATGATAATAACCTTAAACATAGAAAACTTCCCGCAGCCCCATATTGTCGATTATGCGGCAGGATGCGTTGACCGAAATGATGCAGTGAGGAGCGTTTGCACCGGCAAAACTATCGACGAAATACCCTTCGTTGGGGAATCCCAGAAACGAGCGGAACCTGCGATTCCCCATATCAGAATATCTCTGCAAAACGAAGAAGAGGCTGGTAGCCTCTCGAACGGATACTCTCACGCCCTCTCGATCTGTGCGAGCTGCTCGCCGACATGCTCGCGGATCTCGTCCAAAATCTCACGTGCCACGTCCTCGCAATGCGTAGCGTCCAACACAAAACCATTGTCGGTTTCCTTAATTGCCATCCGGAGGTCCGCTTGAGGATCGACCGCCTCATGAATGGTGTCCCGGTCCGAGGTTAGAGTGGTGAACCCGCGCGCGTGTGCGGACTTCAAAAACTGGCGGATGATCAGATTCCGTAGCGGAATAGAGATCCCCTTGACAGTGATCTCGTGTGCTTCTCCGGCTTTCTTTGAGGCACCGGTCAGTTTTTTCAGCAATGAAGGTGTCGGGACGGTTGTTAACAGAATTACAATGATCGCCACCGCTAACTCTGCCGGATTCAGTGCACCGGTGGCGAATCCGATGCCGGCCACAATCAAACCGACTTCGCCACGGTTGTTCATACCGACACCGATACGCAGACTCTCATCTCTCCTAAACCCGCAGAGTTTTGCAGGAACGCCACAGCCGACGACCTTTCCGAAAATCGCAAAGACGGTCATGACCAACCCCATGACAACCACACCGCCGGTTACTGTGCTCAAATCCACGAGCATCCCCATGACCACGAAGAAAACCGGTGAAAGGAGTTCCTCCGGTCGTTTCAAGAACTCCTCGAGACGGTGTCCCAATCGCGTGCCCGAAATAATCATCCCGGACGCGGCTGCGCCGACGATCATCGCGAGTTTGAATTGCGACTCAGCTACCGCGGCGATGACGAAAGCGATTCCTGTCAGAATAATCGGGGCGGTTTCGCTGCCGAACTTCTTGACAAAAAAGTCCGAGATGCCGAACGATATCATCTTGCCCCCCACCACGATAATCGCAAGAAACACCAATGCCTTGCCGCCGATGACGAGCAGTTCGCTCATTTCGCCGCCCGTCGCATAGGCCAATACGCCGGAAAGGACCAACAGACCTCCAACATCGTCGACGATGCCTGCAACCAGAACGGCCAGCCCCTCCTCAGTGTCGAGCATCCCCAGTTCGGAATACACCTTGGCGGAAATCCCCACGCTGGTTGCGGTGAATACCGCTCCCATGAAGAGAGCGGTAACGATCTCCCCACGATCGTACGGAGCTTCCGTGAAGAACCAGAGCATTCCCAGGACGGCACCAAGGAACGGGAGCACAATGCCTCCCAATGCGATCCAGGTCGATCTCGCACCGACTTTCTTGACCTTTTCGAAGTCCACCTCCACACCCACAAGGAAAAGTAGAATAATCGCTCCGATTCCACCCAGGATCCACAACGATTCGGTTACGACTAACCCTGAAGCCGGATCGGCTGGAAATATGTGATTCCACACGGGAATGGCATCTTGCGAAAACTTGCTGATGTTCGTGATCAGTATGCCTGTCAGTAGGGCACCGATAACGGGAGGTTGCTCGACCGCCTCGCACAGCCTTCTGCTGATCATCGCCAACACCACGATTACGCCCAACTGAAGCGTCGTGTGAGCGGCGACATGTACGAAGTGTTCCATCGGGCTCTCAACAGCGGCTTCGCCCCCGTGTTCGCCGTCACCGTGTCCTCCGCTCGCAGCGGCCCAAACTAATCCTGTCTGACAAAATACGACGAACAGCAACAAACCCAATGCGAACACACGTCTCCCATTCATCGGTGAACCCCTTTCTTCGTGCGGTCTCTGCTATCTCTCGTCATGAACTTTGAAAGAACGATGCTATAGAATTAAACGAAACCTCATGTTCGACTAGTTTCCACGTGAACCGGACGTGGAAAAAGGCTACCCCCGGGGAACCGGAAAATCAATCACAGTGGGACCTTCCGTCCATCCACCATCCGCGATTCTCCATAGTGCTTTCCTAACAACGCACGAATTGCTAGGATCGTACAACATCCGATTCTTGCCCACGAGGAGGTACAGTCATGAGATTCTCAAAGATGTTTATTTGCTTTCTTGTCTCGGCGACAGCAGCGATCCTGACGTTGCCGACGGCAGCTGAGGTGGTATGGAGAATGAATTTCGACGCGCCCGCCGAGGAGTTCTTCGAAGTCTATCCACCGGGGCCGGGAGATATCCCCGCTGACATCTACGCCCACCTGGGACCGCCGGATGTCGCGTACGACAGCTGGAGCGACTCGCATGCCATGATGGGACCGCCGGACATTCTGACACCGGAAATTCCCGGTCCGCAGGGTGGCAATGCTCTCTATACCGATCCCACGGATGGGGAAGTCCATGAGGGGCTCTATATTTCCAGCCTCAATGGCCTTGAAATCGACGGTTCGTTTACGGCCGAAAGTCTGTTCTACGTTTTCGGATTGAATCCCGACGGGGATGAATATGGTCTTCAAGATCTGATCAATACCGAGCGCCTCAGCGATGCCCCCGATCCGCCATCGTTGAAATGGGATCTTCGAATTTGGCCCCTCGATAACCCCACAATCAAAGGGCACGGCCAGGTTCAATTCATGACCGCAGGGCCGACCGGCGAACATAGTGTGGACGACCCCGATCAAATCGAGCTGGAAGTCTGGCATCATGCTGCGGCTGTCTATGACGCCGACACAAATACCGCGATCCTTTATATCGACGGAGAAGAGATCGGAACAGTGACGCCGGATCTTCACGGTACATACCAAAACGACTGGAGTATCGGGAGTTGGATGAATCAGGCGGCTTCTTCGCGAAGTCTTTTCGGGTTCACCGACGCGGTCGCGGTCAGTGATGAAGTACTGGAACCGGGCAGTTTTGTTCTGGCTCCGGGGGCCGACGTGGACGATTGGGCGATCCGCTGAGGAAGGACGCCCCGAACAAAGTATGCGCTAACCGATCGCCGGCCCAGGAGTTGGACTCCTGGGTCGGCGGTCTGTATGGGCTGTTCGTATGCCGTACTAGCGAACCATTGGTGTCAACGTGACTTTTCGGAACCAGACCTTATCACCATGGTCTTGGAGCATGATCGGGCCCGGCTTGTTTTCATGGGGATCCAATGCTCCGCCGGTGATTCCTTCCAGATACTGGTTGTCGACGACGGTCACGCCATTCAGTCTGACCGTCAGCCAACGGCCGATCAGTGTGATGTCGTAACTCTGCCATTCTCCGGCGGGTTTCGTTGCGTTCTTGGTCGGAGCGATCCGGCTGTATACCGACCCCATGCCATGGCTCTCGACACCCTTTCCGTAATCGTCCAGAAGCTGATTCTCATATCTGCCGCGTAGATAGACCCCGCTGTTCGCGCCTTCCGACAACTTGAATTCGACATGGAGTTGGAAATCGTCAAATACTTGCTCCGTGTAAATATCTCCGCCTTCACCGGTACAGACCATTATTCCATCCTCTACATACCACTTCATTTCATCTTGCCGATCACGGGTAAGCCAATTCTCAAGATTCTTCCCGTTGAAAAGATCGACGGGCTCCCCCCACATACGGTGGCGTTGGCCCGTCACATCGAATTCTCTGTCGGATCCCATTTTTCCTTTCCCGACGATCCGATCGCCGCGCACTTCGACGGCAAGGCTCATTTCGGTTTCATGGGCTTGTACGCTGACAGGAGAGAAGCGAAGAGTCAGCTGTCTGCCGTCGAGTTTCGCTTCCTTCACCTCCGCAACCTGACCGTGGGCTCCGAGCAGTCCGACGATTTTTTCTTTTTCTTGCAGCAGGCGAAGCGTGTGGCGGATGCGACGTTTCTCGCCCATGTGTATGATCACGTCCCACGTTCCCGAAACGTCAACTTGAGGCGCGATTGCGGGACGACCGTGGAAATGCTGGATGCCACCGCCGGGCCGTTCGACCATTCCCACGAGGCGGTCGTAGTGGAGCCTCGCTCGGTAGATTACGTCGACCCGCTTTTTGTTGTGATGTTCCGGTCGATTGATCAGAACCTCATCTCCCTCAATCCGTATCCATTCAATCGGTTCCACGCTGCCCCATCGCCACAACAGGCTCCCGTCGAGTTTCCCATTCTCGCGAATAACCTCGAGCCAGGACGCACCGAATGTGTCGCCGGTATCGTCGATGACAACTTCCCATCGTCCAAGCAGATCCTCCTCCGACAGGGCGTTGGCATCCTGCGTGACGAAACCCAGTAGCAACAAGATCGAAACACAGACCATCTTTTTACCCAACATTTTATACTCCTCACTTTTTACAGATTTCTTGAACATCTCCGTCCACAAAGCCTACAAAAAAGGTAACAGATGGAGGTCGGAATGGCCAGCCATACACGATGTGCATAAAGGCGGAAGAGGAGAGGTCAGGAGTAGTGATCGTGGCGGCGCGAAGAGGTAATCGAGTTGAGAAACCGCGTTGCGATGTCCAGTGACGCTTCGGATACGGTGAGCTGTTCGACCTGAATCAGCTCGGAATACTGTTTGTAATAGTCGATCAGAAAGCGATCGCCCCCCTGATTATTGAAATCGTAGATATGCTCGAAATAAACACGGACTATGCCCGCGCTTACCAACACCTTGAAGCAATTGACGCAGGGCGAAAGAGTAGCATACAGCGTGCCGCCCTCGATACTGATTCCGTTCCGGGCTGCGTGGGCGAGGGCATTCATCTCGGCGTGGATCGCGCGTGAGAGCTCACGCGGCTCGACACCGGGGACATGATGTTCCGGCTGTCTCCAATAACACTGGGCCTTGTCGATACAGTGCCACGTTCCCGGCGGTGCACCGTTGTAGCCCGTAGCCAAAACCCGCTTATTGCGTGCGATCACCGCACCGACCGGTCGAGAAAAACAGGTCGAGCGGGTGGCCGCAAGCTTCGCCAATAACATGAAATACTCATCCCACGAGGGTCTTACATGGGAGAGCGCTTCGGATAAATCGGATAATTGATCCATTCTGCAATTCTTTCGAAACGTCAAGTGATGGGTTTCTATACTATTTACGATCGATTATGTTAATAACCGCGCAAACGAAGAACAAACCCTTCTCATCCAAATTCCACCAAATTAAGCCTTGCGAAAGAGATCACGGGGAGGGCGAGGCTCCCGCTGAGCCGGAATTCTCGTTTCTGTACGCGGCTCGGCGGGAGCCTCGCCCTCCCTGCAATCATCTTTATGCAACTCTCAGTCCGCAGCTTCTTCGATTCCCTGTCCCAGAGTTTTGATGTCCTGGCCGACTCCACGTGTTGTCGCACACCCCGCCATGCCAAGAGCGATCACTACCGTTACAAGAAGAACCCCTGTCAGAATTCTTTTCATTTCCGCCTTCCTCCGGCTATATAAACTCTGCGTTTGAACCCCAAAGGGTCTCCATATTAATCGCGTTCGGTTCCGTTTGCGAGGGTAGATACAAAAACCATGGTATAGGTGACATTCGGGTCGACCGCATCCCACCGCCAGGCCCAATACCGCGGGATCGCTTGGTATCGCTCTTTGAACAAAGGGTGGTCGTACAGCGCCGTTTCGCCCACCCAGTAATCGCGGCCGTACGTGCCTTCGGAAGGCCGTACCGACGTGTTGAGGACGATGTATTTCGGATTTTGCGACAACACATAATCCGGATCGTATTTCTCGTGGCGCCCACCCGGCAAACGCGAAATGTGTCGATTACAGAGACCGGTCATGTCAATAGCGGGCCGTTTCGCATAAAAAGGCAGGGCTCCGGCATGATTCACGGCAATCCAGTCACTGGGTTGAGAATTCTCGTTGATCCACGTGCCGAGGCTTTTCATCGCAACGGTCATTTCGCCTTCGAGACAGCCGGACATGGGTTTCGGCGAAAACCGAACAAAATCGCGCGCAGGAATTCCCGTCACTTGATGGAGAAACAAGAGACCGAACACAGTAACCGGCCACACCGCTCGGCAGTCCACGGCCGACGAAGACCGCAGGAGGCCCCCAACCGCCGGCACCGACAAAACACAGAGGAATACCGTTACCGGTACAAGCAGCCGAAAATGCCACATCCAGTCGCCGTCCATCCATAGCGCCGCACCAACACCCGCGAGAGCCAGCCAAACAAGATACAGAATGCGTCCTGTTTCTTCCGGTGGAAATAGAAGCGTAAGAGAGACAACCACAAAAAAGGGCAGATACTTCACCAGATAACCGCCCACGTATGCCGCTCCCAGAAGAAAACGCTGGTCGCTCCCGATTTTCGCGTAATACGGGCAGGGCAGAAAATCCCCAAAATAGACGACGCGCCACACGTGGTACGCAACGAACGGTATTAGGAACAGGAGAAACGCTTGCCAGCGCATCCGTCTCCAATAGGTCAAGTCAAATAAAACCGTTGCGAGAAAAAAGACAATTCCTTCAGGTCGGCAAAGCGCAACAAACAAGAAAAGGATGCTTGACCAGGGGAAACCGCTTCGATGAGCGCTTTCGCATAAATATCGATAGGCGGCGGCCGCCAACAGAAACGAGTAAAAAACGGTCTCCATCCCACTCGGCATCCAAAAGACGAAATCGCGGTTAAAGGCGAGGAGAAACGGTGCAAGCCATAAAGGTGCATGACTGCCTGCAATTTCTCTGCCCAGGTAATAGACCAAGAACAAGAGCCCGACACCGGAGGCTATACTCAGAACTTTGGCGCTCAGGACGATCGGTAATCCGGCTTTGTAGGCAGCCGCTAAGAGCACGATCCAAAGGAAGTTCGAATACGCTTCGAGCCGTTCTTCCGGATTCCATACGAGCCCCTCACCTTCAGCCAAATTCCGTGCATAACGGAACGAGATAAAGGCATCGTCCGCAGCGTAGTCGAAATAGGAAACTGCGGCGGACAGCAGCAGAAAAACCGCGATCCAAAGACCGACGGCATTCGTAGACAAGCCAAAACGTCGGAATTCAGCGTGAGTCATATCTACTCTTCGTCGCGAGCTTCACTGTGCTTATAACCCGCTTTACGATTCTTGCTCCATTTCTCCGAGCGTCTCTACCACACGAAACCCAATCGTGCCCCAGAAAACGAATCGGACCCAGGGCTGCGTCCCTCCGCGGAAAAACGTTGTCAGATTCTGCGGTGAGACCGTCATCCAGCTACCGCCACGTAGCACCCGATACGCCCGGCGGTCTCCCTCTGTGCTGTACCTGTCCAGGCACCATTCACGTGCGTTCCCCGCCATGTCGAAACAACCGAACGGACTTACTCCGTTCGGATAGGTGACCACTGGTGCAGGGAAGCGGAATCCGTCAATCCCCCCATCCCCTTGCCGGTTGCCGTCGGTATCGTCGCCCCAGTTGCAGCGTTTCGGGTCCCACTGATTGCCCCAGGGCCAGGCCAGCCCGTCGGGCCCGCCGGCGGCATATTCCCATTGATCCTCAGTGGGTAGATTGAAACGGCGGCCGGTCTTGGCCGATAACCACCTGCAGTAGGCGCGGGCTTCATACCAGCTGACCCCGACTACCGGGTGGTCCGATTTTTCCTCGGACATATACCGTCGATCAAACCAGACTTCCGGACACTGCCAACCATGTCCTTTTTTCGCAACCCAACCTTCATCTGACCAGAAAGATCGGTTTTCATAACCACCGTCTTGAAGGAATGCGGCATATTCGATATTGGCGACCTCGTAGCGTCCGATCTTGTAAGCGGGGATTCGCACGGATCTCCGCTCACTCTGGCGCAATGGAAGGACCTCAGGCGGTAAATCCGCCGCAGGACCGAGAGTCACCTCGGAAGCCGGAATCGAGATTAGCTCGGGAACGGGGACTCTCTCTCCCGCTTCCGTCCGGAGAATCATGAGCACGACCTGCAGCAATACAAACAACGCGCCGAGACGCTTTCGTGCGGGGAGTTTTTTGCTTGTCGTCGGATTCATCGCTGTCGGCATCCTACGTTTGGTTTACTGTTTTCAGGTACCGTGGCACACAACGGATCTGCTCAGAAATCTCGGCTACGGAAGCGAGTTCTGGAATCATGGATTCGCGATTTACGACTATACCCCGCAGGATTTCTCACCACATCCCTGCCAGTTTCTCTGGGGCGGCCATCACTATACCTATCCGGCTGTGACGGCGGTCTTTTTCGGTCTCCTCTCCCTTGTATCACCCGGGCTGGTCGCAGCCAAGCTCTGGCTTACGGCGATCGACACGATCAACACACTCATGATCGGCAGGATGACGCGGGATCGGGTGCTCGCGTTTCTGTATTGGGTGAATCCAATCGGTGTTTGGCATGTGTCGCATGAAGGACAATTTGAGTCCTTTGTTGCATTTTGGATCATACTCTCGGTTTGGCTGTGGAGAAAACGGAGCGCGTGGGCTTACTGTGTCCTTGCTGGGGCGATCCAAACCAAACTTTTTCCGGTTCTGCTCGCTCCGACTTTCTTTTTGAGCGAGTGGGGAATTCCGTTTCGCAAATGGCTTCGCCGGTCGGCTCTGTTCGCCCTTGGTTTTGTGCCAAGTCTGATCGCGATTACACAGGGAGAATATATCTCCGCGTTTCTCTCGCCGGGATATATCCCCAAATTGAATCACATCGCGTGGGGAATAACCGATTACGGTCACTTTCAGTATCAGCCCTGGTGGCTGATCATCGTCAATGCCGTCACATCGACCGGTACGCTGTTCTTCATCGTCTTTTTGATCCGTCAAAATCGTGTCGTACTGGATTATCTGCCCTGTTTTCTCTTTCTGTTTCTCTTGAAGTGTTCGCCGCTGACCCAGTTCTGGTATTTGCAATTGTTCCCGGTATTTGCTCTGACCGTGCAGCACAAACGGTACCGGCGCTGGCTTTTTATCGCGGGAATGACGATGGGAACGCGATCGATTGTAAGTATGTTGGGTGTGCAGTTCGCGTATATGAATCCGCCGGAGATTTTGGCACTTCAGGAAGCGTTGTTGTGGGTGATTCCGTAAGCTGTGCCTATGTCACAGGTTAGCAAGGTACATTGCAAGTCCGCGCGATAGATTCTGCATCCGTTGATCCGTTTTCTCAGCAGGGGCCTCACGCCACACCGGGCGCAACTCTTCAAGATGCTCCAAGGCCGTCCGCGCATAATCGACAGCGGACATCGTTTCTCCTTCTTTCATTCTGAGAATCCGCAGAATTCTTTCGTCTATACGCCGATTCCAGTCTTCTTTTCGGATCCGGTAGCCCGGTGAATCCGTCCAGTCCGTGCAAACTCCGTTTTCGTTGTTTCGGCAGGGCTCGCAGATATCATCGATCCCAAGCACCAATTGAATCTCTTGGTGCGGATCGCGGAACAGAGACTCTCCCACCAAATGGACGGCATGCCCGTACGGATGAGGTTCCCAAACCCGCTCAGCGCCGATATCGCGCAGAATATCCAGGAAATGATGCGGTTTGATTCGAATCATGCAGAGAGAATGCCATATTTCCAGAGACTATCGGCAGGGTTCCTCTCCGAGCGTCCTTGGTATATTCGTCCTTATAAGGCGCTATGCTTTTGTTCTTGACATTTCTGTTCCAGATAGAATAAGCTTTGTAGACGATACAGTTTCATTATCTGCACAATGAGGAGGCAGGAGTCATGTCACGTAGATTCAGCATTTTCACATTTTTCACGATTTCACTGTTGACGGTTGCTGTTGCCGTTGACGCAGCGAAAACACTCGAACCCGGTTTCATCACAGTAGAGGATTTGGACGCCGAACCGGAGATGGTTACGGTGAATGCATATGGTGTCGATTCGATTGACCCCGACACCTTTCGGAAACCCATTCCGGAGGAAGTTCTCGTCGAGGTCTATGAACTGCAGCCGGGCCTCTATCATTTCATCAACGATCCGGCTGGAGCATCGGATCCCGAGATTCTGAATATGGATACCGGTGAATTCTATCTCTCGAATACGGTAGGAGACTCGGGTGCGGACGGGATCATGTTTCGCGGTATGGGCAGCTACCCGGGTGCCACGTCGATCAGCTTCGGTTTGGCCAGGGAATATCCCGCACTGCCGAGACTCGATGACGGTTCTATCGATTTCGAAGAGGCGGCCGCAACGGTCGGCTATAAGTTTTTCAAAGGCCAGCGAAACTTCGCGATTGACGTTGTCGGTGTTTTCGAGAATGTGGCCGTCGGCGACCATGCCAGCAACAACCGCGGTGCGTTGCATACCTTGGGAGGTGGACGACTGTTCTGCACCGATGTGTGGGTTTACAACGTGTATGACGGGGTCTTTTTCGACGATATCGGGGAGGCCTACTTCGTCAATTGTGTTCTTCATCAAACCTATCAACCCTGGAATCAACTCGAAGAAGCTCAAGAAGCCGGATACTTTACGGAAGACTGGGATACCTGGATTGCCCCGCGCAGAAATGAAGGAGTTTCCGAGTTCGCGGATCATCTCGGTCTCGATCCGGACCAGTATCCTCAAATTCGGGGGATTCAGATCGGAAACGATACATTCGCCGGCTGGAACATCAATCTAATTGAAACGGAAGGCGCCGATCCGCAGCTCTTTGCCCTAAAGAATTGCACGTTGGTGCGACATCAAATTCGTGACAGTAATCGGCTGTGGCGGCATAATGCCGGTAGTGGTGTGGGAGCGTATGTTCTGATCGACGACTGTATGTTGCTTTCGGTGGATCTCTCCCCGAGTACCGCGATACGCATCGACACGGACGACGACGACTTTCTTGGTTTTATTTACAACACGAAAGTCTGGAACTACGCCTCCGATTCCGCAACGCTGGAGGGCATGGACTACGGCAACTGGAACGACGGCGGTTTCTATTCGCAAGATCCTTTCTCCCTGGAGGACTACAACATCGACCTCGAAACGCCGGGCGGACTGGATGTTTCGGACGTAAGTACGATGTTCCGGTTGGATGGGAGGGTTTTGACGACGTTCACAGCGGATGCAGTTGAATTGACGATGGCGTCGGATGGTGGACAGATTGGCTATCGTTTGCCGGATACAGCCCCGGCAGGTCCTCTTCCAGTGACAGAGGGAACGATCACGCCAGTTGCGGATTGGTCGCTGCACTGACGCGATAGACATTTCGTTCATCTCAAAACGAAGGTCTTGGGAGGGCGAACCTCCTGGTGAGCCGCGTTTCATCATACGCACAACGGCTCGGCGGGAGCCTCGCCCTGCGTTCTGGCTAGTATCTCATCGGGTTCTAGGCCCGGTCCCAATCTTCCCCGCTGATTTGTGCTTGGCGCAGGATCTCTTTGACGAGGCTGATGTGGATGTCGTTCTTTGATGCGTGTGGATTT
>CAZTDD010000058.1:0-21841 GCA_964612675.1 uncultured bacterium | reverse complement strand
GTGGATTTTCAGTACGAGCCACTCCTCGAGGACCTCCGTGAGCTCGGTTCGACAACCTTCGACCGATTCCCCGTTTGCCCATACCCCTTCCAGGCCGGGGATTTCGGCAAACCAGCTGCCGTCGGTCAGCTGCTTATAGTGGGCTTTCTGCAGGGCTCGGCCGATGTACTCGCGCAGCATATTGATCCTCATTTCTTAATTCATAGGTTTTCCGCAAACCTGAGTCAGTATACTAGAATGTAGCGGTCTTTTCTTCGGGGTTCAACAGCGTTTTCGGGCGTAACAGAAGATCGGGAGGGCGAGGCTCCCGCCGAGCCGTTGGTATCGAAGAATGAAGACGGCTCATCGGGAGATTCGCCCTCCCCATCTACATTCCCTTCGGGGGGATCAATCCGGCCACTTGAGGCGGTTGTCCTGGACGCGGGGCTTGCCTTCAAGGCTGCGCGGCTCGACAAGACGAACATGCGGTCGAATCCGAAGTCGCTCGACAATACCGGTCTCGATGCGTCTTCGGAGGTCTTCGAGCGCCTTCACTTCGTCGCCGAACATCTCGCTGGTCACTTCGACTTGGATCTCGAGTTTGTCTGTGGCCTGCTCGCTTGTCGCTACAAGGCAGAAATTCGAGGATACGTGTTCGTGTTCGAGAAGTACGGAACGCACTTCCTGTAGTGAGATTTCCGCACCGCCGATCACAATCCTGTCGTCGGTGCGCATAGTGATGTTCTCCATCTTGATCGTTGTGCGCCCGCACGAGCAGGTTTCTTCCCGCAAAGTCGTAATGTCGCCCGTTCGATAGCGAATCAGCGGGAACGCTTCTTTTGTCAGAGTTGTCAGTACAAGCTCGCCCTCTTGCCCCGCCGGCAATACATCGCCGGATTTCGGATCGATGATTTCCGGTAGGAAGTGATCTTCGTTGATGTGAAAGCCGTTCTGTTCCTCGCATTCGAATGCGATTCCCGGCGAACAAACCTCGACCACGCCATATCCACCGAGAACGGTTACGCCCAACGAATCTTCGATCTTCTTCCGCTGCTCGGTCGACCAGCGTTCGCCTGTCAATACGATGTGATGTAGAAAGAGACTTTTGGGATCGATCTCGTTTTTCTGAAGATATTGCACGATATGGAAAGCATGCGATGGGGTGCAAACCACAGCCGTGACGCGATAATTCCGCATAATCGGAATCTGTTCTTCAAGCGCCACGTTATAGACGGGAATCACGCACGCCCCCAGTACCTCAGCACCGTAGTGCGCGATCAGCGCGCCGGGGAAGAGACTATAGTCGAGACAAACTTGAAGGATATCGTCTTCATCCACCGATGCGGCGGCGAAGCCACGAGCCTTGAGATTGGTCCAGTTGTCGACATCGTTTTTGGTGTAGCCGATAACGATCTGTTTTCCGCCGCGCGTTTGGATCGGGTGAAGACGGATCACCTGCCGGAGCGGTACCGCGAACATCCCATACGGGTGATTTTCGACGAGCGTTGCGCGGCTTGTGAGAGGAACTTTGCGCAAATCGTTCATGGAACGAAAGTCGTCGGGCAGGAGTTCGGCGTCTTTGAACCATTTGCGGTAATAGGCAACGTTTCGTACAGCCCGGTTCAAGACGGCCTGGAGCTTCTCCAACTGGAGTTGTTGGAGTTCGTCACGACTCATGGTTTCATGTTTCGGATCGAAGATAGACACGGTTATCCCTCTCTATTCCCACATCTCCTTGTAGTCTTTCCCTAAATAAGCTCGTCCGATTTCCGGGTTGTTCAGCAGCTCTTTGCATTCGCCCTCGGCGACGATTTGTCCGGTTTCGATGACGTATCCTCGGTCGGCGACATGAAGCGCCTTATGCGCGTTTTGTTCCACGAGAAGTGACGTCACGCCGCTTTCTCTCAATTCCAGTATAGCGTTCAGAATCTCATCAATCACCAAGGGGGCGAGGCCGAGCGAACATTCATCGAGCAGAAGCAGTCGAGGAGCCGACATCAAAGCCCGCCCAATCGCCAACATCTGTTGCTCGCCTCCGCTCAAGGTTCCGGCCAACTGTCCCGACCGTTCTTTCAAGATAGGAAACAGTTCGAACACACGTTCCATGCTTTCTTCGATTTGCTGACGCTGGGAGCGGCTGTAGCGCTGATACGATCCCAGAACCAGATTGTCCATTACCGTCAGCGGCGCGAAGAGTTGGCGACCCTCAGGGACAAGTGCGATTCCCCGCCGAACCACCTTCACCGCGGCCAGGCCGCCGATATCTTTGCCTTCAAACAGAATCTGTCCGTCGCTCACAGGAACAAGTCCCGCGACGGTGCTCAACAGGGTGCTTTTCCCGGCTCCATTCGCGCCGATCAATGTGACGATTTCGCCTTCCTGAACGCGAAGAGAGATTCCTTTCAGGACTTCCATCCGTCCGATTGAGCTTCGTAAATTGACAACTCGCAGCACGCTATTCCTCGCTGTCGCCCAAGTATACTTCGATGACTTTTCTATTCCGCTGAATCTCGCGGGGCGGTCCCTCCGCGATCATATGTCCTCGATCCAGAACAACGACTTCGTCGGAGATATCCATTACCAGCGACATGTCGTGTTCGACCAACAGCACGGTGATCCCCGCATCCCGGATTCCTCGAATCAATTCGGCCATCTCTTCCGTTTCGCGGATATTCAGCCCCGCCGCAGGTTCATCCAGCATAAGGATTTTCGGTTCGGTAGCCAACGCACGAGCGACCTCGACGCGTTTATGGAGGGCAAACGGCAGCGAGCCAGGCAGATCGTCGTACCGCGATTCCGGCACACCGACGAAGTCCAGTCTCTCTTTGGCCCGTTCCGCGATTCCGTTCTCTTCCCGGCGAGATTTGGGAGCTCGCCAAGCGGCGCTGAGCATCCCGGATTTTGAGCGGCTGTGCCGACCCACCATCACGTTTTCAAGAACCGTCATGTTGTTGAACACAAGCGTCGTTTGAAATGTGCGGGATATGCCGAGCGAAGCGATCACATGTGCCTTTAGCTGTTCGATCCGTCGTCCATCGAATCGCACCTCGCCCTGGGTTCGAGGGATTACGCCGCTGACAACGTTAAACAGGGTTGTTTTCCCAGCACCGTTCGGACCGATTACCGCCTTGATCTGCCCCGGAAACAGATCGAAACGGACTTCGTTCAGAGCCAAAATTCCGCCGAAATGGCGTGACAGATTATCGATCTGCAAAATCGGCTCCACGATCATATCTCTCCGTTCGTCCGGATTTCCGGCTTGCCTTGCAGAATTTGCGACTCTCCCTGCAGAAATTGCGGCACGGCTTGCAGAAATTGCGACCCGCCTTGCAGAAATTGCGGCACGGCTTGTGGCAATTGTCGCCCGGTTCGTAGAAGTCGTAATCCGGTTTCTAGATGAACACGACCTTTCTTTTCCTCCCCCGAGACCGGGGGAGGTGTAGGAGGGGGTTGACACTTTCTTTCGAACTCGATCAACCTCATCATTGTTTTGCCTCCACCGCCCGTGCCCGCTTCGGCACCAGTTTCCTTATCAGTTGGCCGCATCCCGTCAGCAGCCCCTGCGGCATAAACATCAGAATCAGCAATAAAATCCCGCCATAAATCAGAATGTCGTAGTCTTCGAATACTCGGAGATACTCAGGCAAAATCGTTAAAATGACGGCTCCCAAAACCGCCCCCCATACATTCGCCATTCCTCCGATCGCGACCATAGTGACCAAGAGGATCGAGAATTTCAGCTCACAGGCGGTTGGGCTGACAAATGTGACGAAGTGGGCGTAAAAACTTCCCGCAATCGAGGCGAACACGGCGCTTAATACAAACACCTGCGTTTTGCATTTCGGCGTGTTGACCCCCATCGCCCTGGCGGCCAACTCGCTGCCGTGGATCGACCGAAGCGCCCGTCCTACGCGCGAATGAATCACGTTTAGTGAGAACACCAGGATTAAGACAAGTGTAATCCAGATCAGAAAATAATAATGCAGGTCCCGATGGCCGAATAAGTCGTACGAACCTTCCGGATCGATCAGCCACTCGGGAAACGTGCCGACCAGCGGCAAATCCGGGATTCCGGCAATACCGGCGGGGCCCCCGGTTATTCCGACGGACGCAACAAAAACGATGAAGAGGATTTCACCAAACGCCAGTGTTGCCATCGCCAAGTAGTGCCCCCGCAGCCGCAGACACGGCCCCCCTACGACATACGCGATCACGGCCGTAATGAGCGCGGCGACCACAACCGCCACCCAGGGGTGCATCGGGAGAACATGCGACCAAAAGCCGGAATAGGGTTGGCTCGTGGTCAAGAGGGCTGTGGAATACGCCCCCAGCCCGAACAGCGCTCCGTGGCCCAGTGAAATCTGGCCTGCGTATCCCATCAGAAGACTTAAGCCCACAGCGGTGATGGCATGAATCCCCGCCATGGCGAGAACCGATATGTAGTAACTGTCCGTTCCCACGATGAACGGGAAACTGGCGGCTGCGCACGACAGGAGACAGAGTGAGACAATATTCTTACGGCCCATCAATTCAATCTCGATGCTAAAACTGTTTCAATTTGGCCCTTTCGGTGCTGCCAAATAGACCGCTCGGACGCACAAGAAGAACGAGCAGAAGAACGAAAAGCGCTATCGCGTCTTTGTATCCCGAGGAGATAAATCCCGCACCGAGGGACTCCAGAATACCGATAATGAATCCAGCAACAACCGCTCCTCCGCTATTGCCTAGCCCGCCCAACACTGCGGCGCTGAACCCCTTGAGCGCAAGCATCGCGCCCCGATCGTAGTCCACAAGCGCGATGGGCGTGATCACAATTCCCGCCACCGCACCGATCGCCGCACTCAACGCGAACGAGAGAAACACCATTCGCCGGACGTCGATTCCCACAAGACTCGCAGCCGTCCGATTCGCGGCACAGGCCCGCATCGCCTTTCCGGTCAAGGTGTAGCGGAAGAACAATCCCAAAAGCGTCACCACGAGCGCCATGATGCCGATAATCCAAAGCGTCTGGGGAAGCAACGTCGCGCCGAAAATCCCGATGGGCGTTTCCCCGGAGAAATGTGGAAGCATGAAGGTCCCTTTGCCCCAAACAAACATCGCGATTCCCTTCATGAGAATCGAACCGGCAATTGTGATAATGATCAGAATCAACACGCTTGGTTTTCGCAAAGGATAGATGGCGATTCGTTCGAATAGTCCGCCTACGGCGGCAACAATGGCAACAGTCAGAAAAAAAGCCAGGACCATTGGCACACCGGCGGTGACATGCAGCGAAACCATGATCATCCCGCCCAACATGACAAATTCGCCTTGTGCAAAATTGATAATGCCGGTTGTGTTGTAAATGATATTGAAACCAATGGCGACCATGCCATAGATACTGCCGATGTTAATCCCGGTAAAAATATACTGGAGAATTTGACTCGTCAGGGTCATCGTGGCTCTTCAATCAACCTGCCGCTGCACGGTGGGCTATGTTATGAGAGGGACAAGGGGCTGAAGCCCCTTGTCCCTCATCGATCTTGATCGGTGTTCTGCTCTTCACACTCGCAATCCCGTGCTGTCAGTCGTTCAGGAGTGTGAACTTACCGTCTTTCACGACCAGCATTTCAAAGGCCTGTTTGGTCAAACCGCAGTGATCTTCCGATGAGAAGTTGAAAGTCCCCGCTGTGCCCTTGAAGTTCTTGGTGCCCTCGATGTGATCCCGGATCTTGGCTTTGTCGGGGCCGACCGCTTTGATCGCATTTGCGACCAACCAGAGCGCATCGTAGGCATGGCCTCCGAATGTACTGACATTGCCACCGAACCGAGACTCGTAGTTCTTTTTGTACTGTACCAGAAGATCCTTCCTCGGGTGAGAGTCGGGGAGTGAATCCGCCGCAAGAAGGGCGCCGGCGGGACAAATCACGCCTTCCGCAGCCTCTCCGGCCAGTTCCAAGTACTGAGGATTACCGAATCCATGACTTTGATACAACTGAATGTCCATGTTCAGCTGTTTCATGTTCTTCGGCACGATACTCTGGGCCGGTACGATCGACCAGTTGACTACCGCTTGGGCTTCCGTACCTTTGATCTTTGTGAGCTGGGCCGTCATGTCGGTGTCGCGCGGACCGTAGGTCTCATCCGCAACGATTTCGATTCCCATCTCCCCGGCGATGGACTTCAGCTGTTTCCGGCCCGCATCGCCGAATCCGGTGGTCCCGGTAATGAGGGCGATCTTGTTGATCCCTTTCTTTTTCATGTGTTCGTAAATCCGAATCACACAGTCTTTGTCAGTCTGCGGGGTCTTGAAAACCCACTTTTTGACCGGCTTGACGATGTCCACAGCCGCAGCGCACGAAACCAGGGGAATCCTTGCGGATTGGACTGTCGGGATGATCGCCATTGTCGTTCCACTCCGGGAAGGTCCGATAATCGCGATCACTTTGTCTTGTTGAATGAGCTTTCTTGTTGCCAACACAGCCTTGGTGTTGTCGCCCTCGGTGTCATAGATCACGAGTTCGATCGGCCGTCCATCAAGGCCGCCGTCGGCGTTGATCTGGTCGGCGATCATCATGGCTGTATTTCGTTCCGGCTCTCCAAGAAACGATGCCGGCCCTGTGATGGCGAAGATCGCACCGATCTTGATCGGCTCTTTCTCTGCTGCCATTACGACGCCCGTGCCTGCCACGCTCAGAATGACGGTGGCTACGATCACTCCCAGGATACATCTCCTGTCCATATCATCCTCTCCTTTCGGAATGTGCCCCTTGTCTTCGCCGAAGGAGCCCGGCTGGAATTGCTCGCGGGACTGGGCCCACCGGCACCCGTCCGTTACGCGCCCGATTATGCTTGATAATTACGCATTCGTCTAGAAGCGGACCGGTATACAGCCCCCGAGTCTGTATTTTTATCGCTTAGACGTCCTCATCGACCGGAATATTCGATATATCAGGATCGAAACCGCCGACGCGGGAAGCAGGACCATTAGTACCAGAATCAGGGCCGAGGACGCAAGAACCGGCTCCGGTCCGTAATGCATCAGGGTCATGATCCGAACGGCCAGCGTGGTGCCCCCGGGCGGGACGATCAGAACCGATACACCTAACTCGCCAAGAATCAATGTCATACATAAGACAAACGCAACGGCGATTCCCGACAGCATCAGCGGCAGGATCACAGAAACGAATGTCCGGACTCTTCCGGCGCCATCCACAACAGCCTGCTCCACCAACTGTTTGCCGACCGATCCACGGGCGATTCGGACTACGACCATGGCGACAAACAGAAAACGAGCGATCATCCCAAGTATCAGCATGGCGTCGGTGCCGTACAGCATTCCGGCAACGCCGGGCCGATTCCAAAACGTCACAAGACTGATTCCCAGAACAGGCCCCGGTAGAATGAAAAGCAGAGCCCCCAGAATCAGCCCGCATTTTTCATAAAAACCGCCCAGCATTACCCCTATCAACGCGGCTGTGACGCATAGAAATGATGAAATTGGACCGATTGTAAGGCTTTGTACGATTTCATCGCTTGCCGTACCGAAAGCTTCAATGAAAGCCTCGACGGAAGTACACGCCAGCAATCCCAGGATCGGCGACACAGCGGCAACGATAGGGAACAATATGAGGAATCCGGTCAGGAAATGCCCCCGGCCAGAGAGGCGTAGAGGTGCGCTGCCGGACAGCGGTGTCCCCTCTTCGGGCGGAGACCATCGCATACCCCACAGTCGCCACGTACCAATCACAAGCAGGCAGACCGCCAGCAGGGGCAGGGATGAAGCGAACGCACGTTTTTCATTGTAGAAGGCGCTGAACTGTGTGAAGACCTCCGTGGGATAGACTTTGTACAACAATTGGTCGGCAACGCCGAAATCGACCGCGGCCATGAGGAAAACAAGTACCATTCCGGTGACGATTCCGGGCATCGCAGCGGGTAGAGAGACAAAAAGCAGTACTCGAAAGGGACCGGCATCGAGCCGCGCCTCCTCCTCCAAACGCTGATCCGCACCGATCAACGCCGCCAATGCGCACAGTGCCGGTATCGGAAACAGGCCAAGGCTGAGCGCGGATATCGCCCCGGGAAGACCGTATACCAGACGGACCGTCCAGTTCGCTTCACCACCCGAGGTCGTCCCCGCCAGAAAGCCACCAGGACCGAGAAGGTGTATCCAGGCGACAGTATGCAAATACCTTGGAATCAGGAGCGGAATCACGAGCAGAGACGCGGCCGTAAACCACCGAACCGCATTCGTTCGGGCCGCAATCAGAGCCAACGGCACCCCAAGGAGCGTGGAAAGCAAACTACACCCGACCGCAAGCAGAAGGCTGTTTCGGAGAAGCACGAGGTTGCGGTCTGAAAACAGGGCCCGATCGTATGCGTCAAATGATAACTCCCCTTCGCTGAGAACACTGCCCACTCCGCTCAGCACAACAGGCAGGATCAACAAAGCGAGAAGAAGACACCAGGTGAGTTTTGCGATGGGTTCTATACGCACTTTTCTCAAGATTATCCGTTTGTCAGGCCGGTGATTGTGGGGTGTTTGCCGCACACCGGACAATCCTCGTCTCTCGGGACGGCTACTTCCCGGAAGCCGCTTTCGAGTAGGTCGTAAATCAGCATTCTGCCGACAAGAAGGTCTCCGATGCCCAGCAGAAACTTCAACACTTCTGCCGCTTCGATTACGCCCAGAACGCCGGGTACCACTCCCAGCAGCCCTGTCTCGACACAGGTCGGCACGAGTCCGTCAGGAGGCGGCTCGGGAAAAATACACCGATAGCACGGTCCTTTCCGTGGCAGAATCGTCATGATCTGCCCGGAGTGCTGGAGCACGCCTGCGTGGATTAGCGGCTTGTCCGAAAGAACGCAGGCATCGTTCAGAAGAAATTTGGTGGGGAAATTGTCCGAACCGTCGACCACGACATCCCATTCTCGGATTACATCCAGGGCGTTCTCCGTTTCGATTTTCTGCTGCAGCGCCACAACCTCGATGTCGGGATTGATATGGAGGAGCGATTCGCGGCCGGACTCTACCTTCGGACGGCCGACATCGGGCGTTCCGTGCAGAATCTGTCGCTGCAGGTTTGTCAGATCCGCTGAATCGCTATCGAGCAGGCCGATTCGTCCGACGCCGGCAGCGGCCAAATACAGCGAACAGGGCGATCCCAACCCTCCGGCCCCGACGACCAGAACGCTCGATGAAAGCAGCTTCAGTTGTCCTTCTTCTCCAACTTCAGGAAGAGGGAAGTGCCGCGCGTATCGCTGCCGCTGTTCATCTGTTAATCGGAGAGACATTGTGCCACCGTTCCGTCGGTCTGTTTGTCAAAAGAGACTAAACCAGTTCACCGCGACGCTGACAATGGTCAGAATCATGAACAATCTCAATCGTTCCGAGAGATCCAACTGAAAATAGTGGAAAACACTGCGGTGGAAGAAATAGAGAAGAACCAGCGCATTCAACGCAGCGCGGGCACCATATTTTGCGTACAGGTACTCGATGGGGCGATCTCCGCCGAGATCGCCTGCCCTCTCAGGCAGATTGAGCAGGAAATAGCCGCTTCTCACGATTTCGAATGAGCAGCAATACGCGCCGATCCACCATCCGACGGCCAGTCCTTTCCACATGGCGACGCCGCCCGCGATGTAGAACATTCCGAGCATCAACACAGATCCGAACAAGCCTACGGAAGACGCGACGAGGAATTGTGTCACTAAGAGCACAATGCCCGCAATGATGCTCAGCACGGCGAGGAGACTGATCAGAAAAGGGCGTTTACGCATTGTTTCGGGGAATACCGGATCGCCTCGGCTATCACGGACGCTTGATTCCGTATTTTTTCAGTTTTCTGTACAAAGTCGCCCGGCTCATCTGTAAGTGATCGCATGTTGCGGCAATCTTGCCATTGAACGTTGCCATAGCCTCTTCAATCGCTTCCTTTTCCCGCTGCCACATGGGTTTAATCGTCGCCGATTGTGGGTCTTCGGTCACAGGTGAATAGACCGGCTGAACGGGATCGAGTTGCGGTGGCGGTGATGGTGTCTCTACTGTCTGGATATCGGTGACCACGGTATTGGCGTCCCCGATCCTCGGAGGAATCATCTCTTCCGTGATTTCTGTTCCCTGATGCAAAACGACGGCCTGAGCAATCACATTCTCCAGTTCCCGCACATTTCCCGGCCAATCATGGCTCGCTAGCTTCTGCATCGCTTCAGGAGATACGGATTTGAATTGTCTTCGATTTTCCGCCGAATGTTCTTCGAGGAAATGCTCGATCAGCAAGGGGATATCGTCTTTTCGTTCGCGCAACGGAGGAAGATTGATGGGTACCACATTGATCCGATAGTACAGATCCTCACGGAAACGGTTGGCACGCACCTCTTCGAGTGGATCCTTGTTGGTTGCGGCGACGATCCGACAATCCACTATAATTCGTTCCCGACCGCCGAGTCGGTAGAAATTCCGCTCTTGGGTGAACCGCAACAGTTTTGCCTGAACCGGGTAGATCATCTCGCAGATTTCATCGAGAAACAGCGTCGATTTGTGCGCGCGTTCGCAGCGGCCGATATAGCGCTGCATCGCACCTGTGAATGCGCCTTTCTCGTATCCGAACAACTCGCTCTCGAGAAGATGTTCGGGAATGGCCGCACAATTCAAATCGACCATCTCTCGGCTTGATCGGTTAGACAGTCGGTGGATAGCCCGGGCAACGAGTTCCTTTCCCGTCCCACTTTCTCCGGTAATGAATACTGTGGCATCCGTCTGCGAGACATTTTCGATGACGGAATAAATCACCTGCATACTTTTGGCGGTACCGATGATATCGCCGAAACGTTTGCGGCTCGACAGGGTGGATTCGAGATCGTGAACCTTCCGCGTGAGTTGATTCAGGCCGACTGCGTTCTTGAGCAGAATCGACAGTCGAGTGAAATCGACGGGTTTGACGATGAAATCGTACGCCCCGAGTTTCATGGCATTGACGGCTTCTTCCACAGTCGCATGTGCTGTCGCCAGGATAATGGGCAGCTCCGGCTCATGATGGCGAACTTGTTGAAGCAGATCGACGCCGTCGGCATCCGGTAGATTCACGTCCAGGATCAGCGCGTTACAGCGTTTGGTGGCCAGAAGTTCTTTCAGCTCGGCCCCTGTTGCGCCGACCTCCACCTGGTACCCCATCCCGCTCACCTTGCGTTTGAGCAGGTTGAGGAGATCCAGATCATCGTCGATGATGAAAATCGTTGATGACATTCGCTGCGGACCACGCTTTCGCCCCAGTGCCTTCAACTTGACGACACGCGGAGTTTTCGCGGGAGGGCGAATCTCCCGATGAGCCGTAACGTTCGCGGACAGGAAAACGGCTCATCGGGAGATTCGCCCTCCCGGCATTCTGCTGAGTAAAGACTTACTTCAAGGACACCGGTTTTCCGTTTCTCACAAAATATCCGGACTCGGCGATGCCGAGGATGTATTCAAAGGCAAACTGATCTCTTTGCCCGACTTTCCGGATTCGTAAATCGCCAAAATGATCTCAACCGGCCGTCGTCCCTCTTCCCCGGGAATATACGGCTCACGATTATCCATTACCGCCTCCGCGAAATCCCGAAACTGATTCTGATGGCCCGACGCATCGATCTTCATCGGGTCTTTCGCAGCGGCGCTTGTGTCTTTTGTCTTTTCGATGGGGCCGCCGCCTTCTTCCCCTTCTACGTCCCAGAACGTCAGTTCGGTTTTCTCGAGAACCGCCGAGCCCGTCGTGCCACTGATTTCGAGACGCTCCGGCAGACCGGGATAGACCGCGGTGCTGCCGACGATGTTTCCAAATGCGCCGCTTTCGAATTCAATGTTGGCAATGGCCACATCCTCGACCTCAATGTTTCTGGCGCGTGTCGCTGTTCGCGCGAATATCTTTCGTGCCGGTCCCATGATCCACTGAAGCATATCGATGAAGTGAATCCCCTGATTCATCAGACATCCACCGCCGTCGAATTCCCAGGTGCCGCGCCAATCCCCGCTGTCGTAATACTCCTGCGATCGGAACCATTTGATGAATGCATCGCCGATAACCATGGTTCCGAATTTTCCAGAATCCACGGCCTCTTTGATTTTCCTCATGTCGGGATCGAAACGGCGTTGGGAAATCACGCCGAGTTTCACACCGTTCTCTCCGGCTGCCTGAATCATGGCGTCGGCTTTTTCAAGTGTGATCTCCATGGGTTTTTCGACCAGGATATGTTTCTTCGCATTTGCGGCTGCGATGGCCGCGTCGCCGTGGAGTCCACTCGGGGTACAGATTTGGATCGCGTCCAGGTCGGGGCGTTCCAGAAGCTCGTTGAGGTCGGCGTACGCCGCAACATGCATCTTCTCGGCCAGCGACTCGGCCGCCTCGGGGACAGCGTCGCATATCGCGATGAGATGCGATTCGCTGACACCCTCGAGAGCGGTTGCGTGAAACTTGCCGATGTTTCCCGCGCCGATCACGGCGGTGCGAATTTGCCGGTTGCGAATGCCTTCGGCATCGAGGATTCCACGGTAAGCATTTACGGCTTCCTCGAATTTCTCCGGACCCGAGAACCCGGACATGCGGCCCGCTACGGAAAGGTGCGGTTCCATCGTTGCGAAACCATCATAGCCGTCCTCCTTGAGCCCCCGCATAACCTGAGCGATTTGACCGTCGCCCTTCCCAGCAAGGACCATTTCTTTCGTTCCGAGTTTGCAGTCCTTGATATGGAGATGCTTGATATGCGGTCGAAGCTGTTCGAAACATTCGTCAAATGGATGTTGACCCGCACAGACAAAGTTTGCCGGGTCGAATGCCATTTTCAAAAAGGGAGAGTTGATCGTGTTCATGATATCCGCGCACTGATCGCCCTTTTCGCCGTATAGATCCGCCTCGTTCTCAAGCATGAGGGCAATCCCCTCTTTTTCGGCGATTTCGACCATTCGTCCGAGCCGTTTCATGACTTCGTCGCGGTACTTATCGGGACTCTCTCCTTCGGGGATGTAATACGAAAACATGCGGATATAGGGAGCGCCGAAATAGTGGGCCGTGTCTACGCATAGTTTAAACCGCTCGATCTCCTGGTCCGCGGGATCGGTGATCGGTACTTTACCGATGGGCGACCCCACAGCCGAGAGCCGGATACCGTATTTTCGAAGCAGGTCCCGGGCTCGTTTTCGCTCGTCATCGCTGAGAGTCAGTACTCCTTTCTCCCACAGGTTTCGCAACTCAATATAGTTGATCTTCATGTCGACTAGATGTTTCAGTTGTTCTTCAAAATCATGGGCGATCTCGTCACCAAAGGCGCTTAAGCGAATCATTCTGTCCTCCATTGGTTTCGTCCCGGATTCTTCTAACACCGGGTGGTATGATTTCGTGCCCGAACGTCAAACGCCGGCTGCCGTTCCACCGGTTCCCGCTGTCGCACGACAGACAGCAAGAATTGCCACGTGGCTCGCACCAGCGTCCTTCAGGACACGGGCTATTTCCGACACTGTATTTCCCGTGGTGATTATATCGTCTACCACAAGGATACGTCGATTGCAGACCGCGTCCGGTTGTTTCACCTCGAACGCACCTGCAACGTTGGCAAAACGCTCTTTTCCCGTAAGGGTGCTCTGCGGTTGCGTCGGCCGAATGCGCCGGATCACGTCCTCCTCAATACTCATTCCGGCGCTTTCCTCCAAATGACGAAGCATTTCCGTACATTGATTGAACTCGCGTTCACGCAACCGGGACGGGTGGAGCGGCACGGGAAGGACCGCATCGAGATCGACTCCGGAGCAGTATCGCCGATATCCCCACAGAAGCAGTTTTGATAAGGGCTTTGACAGCCGTTTTCGCCCATCGAATTTGTAGGCGTGAATAATCGACTTCATCGTATCGTTGTACGCTACCGAAGCGCGACACAGGTCGTAGACCGGCGGCGGAACAGGACACTGATCGCACTCCGGAACCGATACTCCGCTTTCAACCGGGCTCCCGCATTTGCGGCAGAAAGGACCGGTGAGATACATCAGTTCATGCCAGCAATCGCAGCAAACAAGATCCGGCTCTTCCGCTACGTCCCGTCCGCAGCCCGGACAGACAGGCGGATAGAAGAGGTCCAACACCGCACGGCTGATCGAAGCGATTGTATGAGCGACGACCATTACGCCTCCCGGTTCTCTTCCTCAGACCGATCCCGCGATGCGACCTGGCTGGAGGGCGCACGCGGTCCCCCCAACGGCATTAAGGATAGCGGATCGATTCGCTCTCCGTTTCTGTGTAATTCGAGATGGAGATGCGGTCCGGTAGTTCTTCCAGATTCGCCGATTGTTCCAATTTCCTTTCCCGCATTGATCGCCTGTCCGTTCTCGACCGCTATCGACTCCAGATGGGCGTACCGAGTCAACCACCCGTCGCCATGGTCGAGATCCACACAATTTCCGTAGCCGCTGCGCCGACCAGTGAAGGCGACGGTCCCTTTGGCGGGGCACCGGACCGGCGTTCCAAGCGGTGCTGCAATGTCGATACCGTGATGAAAACGCGGGACGTGATCGAGAGGATGAACCCGCATTCCGAATCCTGACGTAATTTCGCCGTGTAGTGGTGCATCGAAAATAGGCGCCTGGCCCAGGGGAGCGATCGACGTGATCTGCGGGGCCGGTGGAGTTTGTCCAAACAGAATCGACAGATCGAGTCGTTGGCCCGGATAAATCAGATTCGGGTTCGAAAGTCCGTTTGCCTTGGCTACGTCGTCGACACACCGATAAAGGTCCGTTGTTGAATAGGACATGTTCCGCCTTTCAAGGGCGTTCTGCACAATTTCGGAAAGCGTATCGCCCGCCTGTATGGTTACCGATTGAGGCGGGGGAGAGGAGGCCGGCCTGTTCGTCGCTTTTTCGAAAAGAACCTGTTTGAAAGGATCCCCGGCTTGGTCGCTTTTCGACAGTTGATTCCGGCCGGGGCCGGAGGGTTTATTCACGGGACTGGAATCCGGTGTGATCGGCTCCTCTCGTCCGATTGGAAACGGTGGTGGGATGTCGTCGGCCATTGAGAGTCCCCCTCTTATACGGAAAACCGGAAATGAATCACATCTCCGTCCTTGACAATATAATCCTTTCCTTCAACGCGGTACTTTCCCTCTTTCCTGCAGGCGTCGAATGAGCCCAGCTGCTCCAAATCGTCGAATGATACCACTTCCGCGCGGATGAATCCGCGTTCCATGTCGGCGTGGACCTGCCCTGCGGCGGTCGGTGCGTCGGCTCCGATATCCACTGTCCATGCACGGACCTCGGTTTCGCTGCCGGTCAAGAACGAGTGTTGACGAAGTGCGCGATATGCAGCCCGGATCACCTCTCCCGTTGCGGGTCCGGGCAGACCGTTCGCCTCGAAATACTCCTGCCATTCCTCTTCAGGCAGCTCCTGAACTTCCTGCTCGAGTTCGGCGTTCATCACGACGGTTTCGAGGTTTCGTTCAGCGGTGGCTGTACGGAGTTGTTCCAAACGTTCCTTTTCTTCAGGCGATGTCAAATCGCCGACATTGGCGAGGACCATCATCTCCCGGCCCGAAAACAGGCCGAACGCCCGGATGTATTTTGCGACTTCGTCCGGTGTCGGTTCCACGCTGACGATCGGCTGGTCTTTTTCCAGCGCTTCCAGAAACCGACGCAATGAGGCTTCTTCCCGCTCGTACTCTTTCCGCCGCGCGGCGTCCTTCTGCTTCATTGTAGCCAGTTTGGAGAGACGGTTCTCGATGATCGTCATATCGGCCAAGTACAGCTCGGCGAGAATCGTTTCGAGATCCACTACGGGATCGATGCGGCCTTCCGGGTGGGGCACGGTATCGGACGAGAACACGCGCACCACGATCATCAACGCTTCCATATCTCGGAGATGACCGAGGAACTCGTCGGAGAATCCTCTGTCTTTGCCTGTGCCTTTGGTAAGTCCGGCGACGTCCGTGAGTCCAATGGTGGCATGGGTGATTTTCTTCGGTTCCCAGATTTCCGCAAGTTTGTCGACTCGAGAGTCGGGGACAAAGCAGACGCCACGGTTCGGGTCTTTTTTTCCGCCGATGGATGTATCGGCGTGCGAGCCCGTGAGGGCGTTGAAGACTGTAGTCTTTCCGCTGGTTGGCAGACCGATTATGCCGATTTGCATGGAGTAACGCTCAACCCAAAAGTAATCTCAATTTGATACATAGTAGCAAATTCACAGTGAAATGGTAGCCGGGGAGTGCCCCGAAGCAGGAAAAGAACGAAAGCCAAAGCGGTGTCGGGGCCACCGCACTCCAAATTGTTGTTGTATGGTGTGCGGCGGCTCCTGATGTATGCAACGGGTACCACACCCAAACCCCCTTGGGGGTGCTGGAATCCTCCCCGCTATCAAAGTGCGGAGTTATGCATGTATAATGGGGAACAAAGAGGCGACAATAGAATAGTAATTGAGGCAAACCATGAGCTCGGGAGACGATTCAAAGTCTCGGGAAGACGGAATTACGCGGATATCAATCAGCGGCTTCAAGTCGATTGCCCAAGAATGTTCAATTGACATTCGTCCATTGACGATCTTGGCTGGTGCGAACAGCTCCGGCAAATCGAGCATCATGCAGCCGCTGCTGCTCATGAAGCAGACACTTGAAGCCCCTTTTGACCCGCCTGGTGCGTTCCTCCTCAGTGGCCCCAATGTTGAGTTCACTTCGACGGAACAGATCTTGTCCAAAACAGCAGACGATCGTCGATTTGCAATTTCTGTTACAGGTCCAGGTCCTTCTTCGTTTTCGGGTTCATACAAAGGGAGAGGTGACGAAAAACTGGGGGTAGAAGAGTGTTCCTATTGGCTGGGTACAGTGAAAACGAAGCTGTGGCCTGGCATGACAGAAGAACACCTGGCAAAAAACGTAGATAAAAGCCTATTGGGTTACCCATATTTCGAGGAACATAAGGAGCATTGGCAGGTCAAACACCATCGGTGCTTTCTTGAGATAGAATCATCTGGAATTGAAGTCGAAAAGGAGTCCATTCCACCCGGGCGGTCTCACCTGAGAACGCTTTTTGTCTTTCATCTCAGCCGTATCATCCACGTACCCGGACTTCGAGGTCACCCCCAGCGCACCTACCCAAGGACCGCTATCGGTCGCGAATATCCCGGCAGATTCGTCGATTATGTAGCCAGCCTGATCAGCGAATGGGAGAAGAAGCAGGACGAGCGGCTCGAAACTCTGGGCCGCTATTTGACAACGTTGGGTCTTACGTCCGGGGTGAAGGCAGTCCTAAAGGACGCCGCAAGCATAGAGGTCTTCGTACCTCGACTGAGGGCCGACTCTTCAGACATGAAAGACCTCGTCAATATCGCCGACGTTGGTTTCGGGGTCTCGCAAGTCCTTCCAGTCCTCGTAGCTCTGCTTGCGGCCAAGCCCGGCCAACTGGTTTATCTCGAACAGCCCGAGCTCCACCTCCATCCCCGCGCGCAGGTGGCACTCGCCGGTATTCTCGCCGAAGCGGCCAGACGCGGCGTGCGAGTGGTTGCGGAAACTCACAGCGCGCTTTTACTTCTGGCGATTCAGACTCTTGTGGCCGAGGGCGATTTACCGTCAGACCAGGTCATTCTTCATTGGTTTGAGCGTAGTGGCGATGGTGTCACGCGAGTGACAAGCCGGGAGGTGGACGAGAAAGGTGCGTTCGGCGATTGGCCGGAGGATTTCGGCGACGTGGAGTTACAACTGGAAAGCCGCTATCTCGACGCGGCGGAAAAACGTGCGATGAGCAGGTGATATGCGGGGGAAACACTCCAAATCGAAACGGCTTGTCATCGACACGTCCGTGGCTCGTGCCTCCGGAGGAGAAGACGCGGTTTATCCTACATCTAGTAACTGCCGCAATTTTCTCGAAACAGTGCGCTGTGTGTGTCACCAAATAGTTCTTTCGGATGAACTGCGCGAAGAGTGGAAGAGACACTGGTCCGATTTCACCCGGAAATGGCGGGTACGAATGGCAGCAAGAAAGAAGATTTTCCGAGTGCCGGATACCGACGACAAGACGTTACGAGACAAAATCCGCGCCTCTTCCTGTAGTGACAAGGATCGTGAGGCGATGCTGAAAGACGTGTTTCTGATCAACGCGGCTGTGGCCACGGACCACACTGTCGTCTCTTTGGACGATTCCGCCAGGAGTCTCTTCGCCAAGGCATCCAATGAGACCGGAGAGCTGAGAGATATCGTCTGGGTGAATCCGGATCGATCCGACGAGACACCCCTCGATTGGCTGGAAGACGGCGCAGAGCCGGAAGAAGATAGAATGCTCAAGAACTTCTCAGAAACGAAATAGTCCAAGGAGCCCCCATGATCGATTTACGCAGCGATACGGTGACCAAACCGACCAAAGAAATGTACGACGCGATGATGTCCGCGCCGGTGGGCGACGACGTTTTCGGCGACGATCCAACAGTCAACAAACTCGAAGAGACTTGTGCGAAACGACTCGGCAAAGAGGCCGGGCTGTATGTGCCCAGCGGCACGATGGCGAACCTGGTCTGTATCCTGGTCCACTGTCGACCCGGAGACGAGGTCTTTTTGACGGAAGGCGCGCACATGTACGAATTCGAATCCGGGGCGCTCTGTGCTGTCGGCGGAGTGGTACCCCGATTGGTGAAAAGCGAACACGGAGCGATGGACCCTGAGGCGCTCGAAGCTTCAATTCGCCCTTGGAATCCCCACTTCCCGCGTCCGCGTCTTCTGTGCCTGGAAAACACGCATAACAGCGCAGGTGGCGTCGCAATTCCTTTGGAGCATCAACAGCGGCTTTGCAGCATTGCGAGAGAAAAAGGTCTGCAGATTCACCTGGATGGAGCTCGTATCTGGAACGCCGCTATCGCCCTGGGAGTCGATGCAAAGGAACTGACCGCCGATGCGGATTCGGTTTCGTTCTGTTTTTCAAAAGGCCTGTCCGCACCAGTGGGGTCGATCATTCTCGGCAGCGCCGAATTTATCGATCTTGCCAGAAAAAAACGAAAAATGGTGGGCGGCGGGATGCGGCAGGTCGGTGTTCTTGCGGCTGCTGCGCAAGTTGCATTCGACACCATGATCGACCGCCTTGGCGACGACCATCGCCGTGCCGCGATGCTTGCCGAGTCATTGGGCGACTTGCCGGGCATCTCCTTGATCCGTCCCGGTATCCAGACCAACATGGTCTTTATGGACATATCGAGCATGGGGATTTCCTCAGTCGAATTTGCCGGACGATGCCGTGAGAAGGGCCTCCTGGCGAGTACTCCCGGCCGGACACGGGTACGTCTTGTCGTCAATCGTCACATTAATGACAGAGACATCGAACAAGCTGCTTTGATCCTCAGAGAAGTGGTCGCTCAGGTCTAAGATTTGCCCCTCACCCTGACCCTCTCCCGGCGGGAGAGGGAATCTCGAACACCACCCGTGCGGGAATCTCGGACACCAGCCGCGCGGGTGGCTCGAATGCGGGTGCCTCCGATGCGGGTAGCTTGGATGCGGATGGCTCGGATGCGGGTGCCTCCGATACGGGTACCCTGGATGCGGGTAGCTTGGATGCGGATGGCTCGGATATGGGTGCCTCCGATACGGGTACCTCGGATGCGGATGGCTCGGATGCGGGTGCCTCCGATACGGGTACCTCGGATGCGGATGGCTCGGATATGGGTGCCACCCCCAATTCCGCTTGGGGGTGGCTTTCCCCAAAAGTTTTCTCACTTCCTTGACCGCTACCGCGTTCAGCGCATAAACTGCTTCTTCAATCCCTGGAATGGAAGGTCTTTGTGGAAGAGATTGTGACGGTCAATTCAGCCGATGCGACAAATCCCGATCCGGTCGGTGCGGAGACCCTGCGGCGGATATACCGCATGCGGCGCCTCAACGATTGGATGTGGTCGCGGCTGGAACCCTGGGTCGGCCAGCGGGTCCTGGAGGCGGGCTGCGGCAACGGTACGATGACTCAGTTCCTGCTTGACCGGGAGTTTGTCCTCTCGGTGGACGTCAATCCCGCCCACCTGGAGCATCTAAAGGAAAGATACAAAGAATACGAGAATGTCTCGGTTCTCAACCTCGACCTGGCCGATACCAGGCTGGCGGAGTGCGCCGGGAAGCACCTCGATACCGTTATCTGCCTCAACGTGTTGGAACACATCGAACCGCATGAGCAGGTCCTGGAATCCTTCTATAACGCACTTGAACCCGGCGGTCGATTGGTGTTACTTGTACCCGCCCACAAAGTGCTCTTCGGAACCTTGGACGAAGCGCTGGGGCATGTCCGACGATACGGCAAACAGGAACTCTTTGATCTGGTATCAAAAACCGGTTTCGAAGTCGAGGACCATTCCTACCTCAATCTTTTCGGGATCGTTGGGTGGTGGATCAACGGAAAAGTCCTGAAACGAGGCATACTCCCGCAGGGTCAGCTGGGGTTCTACGAGAAGTTTGTTCCCTTTTTCCGATTGATCGAACGTCTTACCGGCCAATCCGTCGGCCTTTCACACATCCTAATCGGGCGCAAGCCGGGGCCGTCAACAAAACAGTCCAAGTAGCCTGCGCCGGCAGTACGACTCCTGAATAGGATCGTCTGCTTGTTGCTGCGTGGCTCGAGCGCAGGACCAATGCATCTCTCACGACTCGCCGAAAGAAGCGTCAGTCTCTTCCTTCAAGCAACGCAAAACGCCCGAATCGGGGTTCTGTATTTGCGCCGTCAGTTGTTGAACTTCGCGGGCCATCTCAGCTGCGAGATCTGTATCTGCGATAGGCAGTTGATCCGCTCTTGTGATTATGTGGCTGCCTTCAGAACGGCGCATCTCTAGCTTCATCGCAATGACATACGCGGCTATATCGACAAAGTACTTCTTCCAGTTACCCCGCCGGTGATACTCCATTGGGACTCTGGCATCTCCGCTTGCGATCAAGTCTATCAGAAGTTCGGGCGTAGCTGCTTCCGACAGGATGAGGGCCCTGGCAACGTGGTTCAAACCGACCGGATGGCCGCGAACAACATGAGATTCCAGGTCGCGGTCCGGAGGTCCTTTGGCAAAAGTCCCATCCACCGTGGACCACGCGTTGCTGAACAGAAGCGCATGTTGCAATGAAAAAGCGATCGTTTTTCGGTTTTCGCAGCGCGAAAGGATATCCCGAGTGAATCCCGCACAGGTCATTACACGCGCGAAAGGTTTGCGCAACTCCGGATCGCGCTGATCGTGCTCCAAATGCTCAATAAGATTTTCTGCTACCTGAACAAGGGTTTCAATTTCTTCTTCCGGTAACGCAATCTTCTGCCGAGGATTTGTTGATACACCAAGACGGCTACGCAGTTGCCGGAAGGCCCTTGTCCGGACTTCTTTCTCGCTTGATGTCAGCTCCGCTACAGCGATACCACGGATGCTATCGAGGTCATCGCCAAAGCTCACAAGGAAGCCTGCGCCAACTATCAAGAACACGACAAGGGTTGTTACACTTACTTGCTGATTCATGTCGTTCCCTCCACAAATTCCTTTCTGCATCGTGTGCCTTCCGTTTCTATCGAGTATGCTCTCAGCTACATTAGTCCGGTAGGGAATAATGACCGACGGAAGCCAGATTAGAGACGAAACCCCATTGAACATCCCAGGGATCGTCTGGATCGTAGTTGGGCCCTGCCATTACCTGCAGAACAAGTACATGTCTCCAATTTTGTGTTTCTGCGAAGTCGGTGTAGCAATGGGTCTCTCGAACCCATGTCCTCAAGTTCTGCCTATAGTAGGCTCTCTCTCCAACTTCTAACGCATCCCAGGGGGGGATATTGATGAAAGCGGTGGCCCCGGGAGCATCTTGCTCGTAGATATTCCAGTTGTCACTGAGAGTAAGGTCTTCATCACTGTTGGTCTCATCGTCGTCCACCCAGCCGTCTGATGAT
>CAZTDD010000057.1:30376-39782 GCA_964612675.1 uncultured bacterium | reverse complement strand
ATGGTTCCGATGTTTACGTGCGGTTTTGTCCGTTCAAATTTCTGCTTCGCCATTGCTCTCGTCCTCTTTTGCTTCTTCGGGGGACGTTGTCAGCCCCAGGGTGTAATAGTTCCGACGTCATGCATCGGTATCATACCTATGACGGTTAGAGCCCACGACCGGGATTGAACCGGTGACCTCGTCCTTACCAAGGACGCGCTCTGCCGACTGAGCTACGTGGGCAAGCTTCCAGAAGGCCGACCCCGGGCCGACCTCCGTATTGACTCCAGAAGTATGGTAGAGTTCGAATTCTAACCATGCGAGGGCTCTTGAGTCAAGCAAACACGCAAGATGGACGCCGCGTATCGCTGCCCGCAGCGATACCGTACGCAGTCTGTCTGGGCTGTATGCTGCTGTTTACCTGGCGAGTGGCGTTCCTTGGCTGGCAGCCCTATATGGGGCGCACCCAACCGGCAACAGGGCGATCCTCGGTCCTCATCAGCGACATCCCGGTTCAGTTTCTCCCTTGGAAGTGGTTCGCAAAAGAAAACCTCTTTGATGGAAAAGTACCTCTATGGAATCCCTATACGTACGGCGGCTCCCCGTTTCTCGCCAACTACCAATCGACTGTCTTCTACCCCGTTGATCTGGTTTTGTATCTCCTTCCCCTTCGGTATCATTTCGGTCTTTCACTGCTTGTTCACATGACGATTTCGATCTTCTTGATGCTGCTGCTCGCACGATCGTGCGGTCTTTCCCGGTGGTCCTCATGCCTGGCGGCGTTGGCGTATGGTCTGAATGGTTTTGTGATGATTCATATCCCTTTCGGGAATCACCTGACCTATACAGCGATTGCATGGACACCGGGACTCTTCTGGGCGGTTCTTCGAGTCATGCGAGGTCCCCTTTCAGGCGGCCTGCATTTTCTCCTATTGCTTTTCTTTGTTTGCATGCAACTCCTTTCCGGCCACCCGCAAATGGCGTTCTATTCTTTTTTCTTTGCTTTTGTTTTCATCCTTGCAATCGGTTGGGGTGGTGGCGGAAAACGCACACTCAGTCGAGGTCTTGGGAGTTTTCTGATCGCCGGTGTATTGGCCGGTGGTCTCTGTGCCTACCAGCTTTTGCCCACATTGGAATATATTCCCCTCTCCGGGCGCGAATCCGCTGTTCCCTTCGATCAGGCCACGGAGTTCTCGTTCGCGCCTCACAGGCTCATCTCGCTTATCGCAGGCGAGTATTACGGTTCGCACATCTGGGAGAACCACTGGGACCATTTCGCATACTGGTCGTCGGCCTATGGTGGAGCGATTCTTCCTTTCCTCGCGCTTATCGGCGCGCTGACTTGGAGAAACGGGAGTCGCCTGCGCCGAGGACTTCTCGTTGTGGGTGCGCTGGCGCTGTTTCTTGCCTGTGGCAGAGATAATCCTGTTTATCGTTATATATTGGCGCTGCCGGGGTTTGGGTATTTCCGTGCACCCGCGAAGTTCTTGCCGTGGTTTATTCTCCCCTCTGCTCTTCTGGCCGGGAAAGGACTGGATTGGGGTATCGAACACCTCAATCGCCTGAAGGTGGGTGACACGTTACGCAGGCATCCATCCCTGCCGGGAATCGCAATTTTTGGGGCGCTTTGTGGTGTGTTTCTGGTTCTCCGTTTTTCGGGACATCAAGATGCGTTCGACCCGGTTGTGATTCGGGTATCGGCGCTGTTTGTTGCGGCCGGCTGGGTTGTGCTTGCCGGTTGCTGGTACATGGGAGCGCGCCTCTTCCCCTGGCTGCGCGGCTCCGTATTCGCCGTGGGAATCCTCGTCCTGTTGACAGCGGATCTTTGGCATTACGGATATAAATACATCGATTGTTGTCTTGTGCCTCCAAACGGTGTATGGCGCTGGCTGGTTCCACCGCCCGAAGCGAATTATCTCCACCAGTATGAGACACAGGAGCAACCGTTTCGCGTCGCGATGGTGGGCGGCGTGGAGTATCCGAATATGACCATTCCGTGGCAGTTGCACGGCCTTGCCGGGTACGACCCCATGAGTCTCAGGTACACAATGGATCTTTTTGCCGCCAATGAAGGCTGGCCGAAGGAGAAATTCGTCGATTGTGTGAAATTCGAACGGACGGACGGGAACGTCTATGATCTGTTCAACGTTCAATATTTGCTTACTCCCGGCGAGATCTCCGGCCCGGGTCTTCAATATTTGACAAAGGGTAGATATCTGCAGGTGGTCGGACGGAGCGGGACACCGCAGCCGGTCAAGTGGTTTTCAGACGAAGAGACAGTCTATCGTTCTCCTCAAGGTCCCCCGAGATCGCATGACGATTTGCAGCAGCTGAGTTGGGAACAGTTGGAAATCGATATGCCACCTCCGTTGGAGCCGGAAGGAGCGGGGGCCGGTCAAGGATCCGTTGCGATTCGCAACTGGCAAGCGGAGGAAATTGTTCTGGAATATGAGGCTACAAAGGACGGTTGGCTGCTGTTGTCTTTGCCCTGGTATCCGGGCAGGGAAGCGGTTATCGGTGATGACGCACCGAGACGCACCATTCGCGCGATGCATGCCTTGTCGGCGATTCGTGTGCCTGCCGGAAAACACACAGTCTTGGTCCATTATCGCCCCGCGTCGTGGTGGTGGGGGTGTCTGATCACCGTGGGGACATTCTGTTTATTGATCTTCGGAACGATTTTGACGTATTGGGGTCGTAGGGGCGGTTCGCGAACCGCCCCTACGCAATCGCCACTGAATTCCATTACGTGATTTTCTCGGGAACGACAAAGGGTTGCCGGTATTGCCGCGTCATCATGATGTCGGCTTCAGGGTCGTTCTTAATCGATTCTGTCTTTGCGTCAAACTCGAGGAAACGTCCGAGACGATATCCGATTTTGTTGATCGGTACATCGTTGTCTACGAGATGTTCTTCCATTCGATCCAGTGTTTCATAGAGAGCGTCGGTTGCCCCCTGAATGTCGGTTCTCGGCTTGAACGGAACGAGTTTGCCGACACGGTAGGAGACGTTTGCCAGATGGCATAAAGCGGCGGACCGGTGGCCTTCAAGGATTTCGGCGTTAAGATCGGAGCGTTTTCTGCTTCGGACGGCCGCAATGAAATTCCCGAAATGGCCGCCGCCGGGTCCCAAATCCACGTCCACGTTCGGTAGATCCTGGGCTTTGTTGCTTCCCTTCGGATAGAATTTGCCTCTTACAACCATGCCTTCTTCGAAATGCAGAATCGGACCGCGTGTATCGCCGTGGAAAGGCGGCGTTTCCAATCCGCGTACTTCGAAGATCAGTTGCGTTTCGCCGAAGTCGAACAGGGCGATTTGGGTGTTCGCCGTCTCGGCCTGGTCTTCATAGCCAAACCGTCCACCGAGGGCGATAACGCTTTTCGGCCAGGTGGCGCCCGGAATCATCCAACGGGATCGATCGATTTCGTGGACACCTTGGTTCCCGATATCGCCGTTGCCGAAATCCCAGAACCAATGCCAGTTATAGTGAACAAGGTTGCCGTTGAACGGTTGTTCCGGTGCGGGCCCGAGCCACATTTCGTAATCCACGTTTTCCGGCGGTTTGGAATGTGGCTTGAAGCCGATGCTTTTGCGGCGCTTGTAGCAAAGTCCCCTGGAGACGAGGAGCTTTCCGTACGTGCCTTTCTTGACGATTTCCGCCAGTTTCCACCACCCGCTGCTGCTGCGGCTCTGTGTGCCGTGCTGTACGATTCGGTTGTATTTCCGGGCCGCTTCGACACACACTCGGCCCTCGTGGACGTTGTGGCTGACCGGCTTTTCCACATACACGTCTTTTCCTGCCTGGCACGCCCAAATCGTCTGGAGCGCATGCCAGTGGTTCGTTGTGGCAATAGTGAGCACGTCCACGTCTTTGTTATCCAATGCTTTTCGGATGTCCTGATAGGTTTTGGGTTTCTTCCCGCCTCGTTCTACAACTTCCTTGCTTCTGCCCGGGAATGTTCCCTTGTCGGGGTCAACGAGACAGATGACCTCGACTCCATCCATTCCCTGAAATTCCCGGATGTGAGTACCGCCTCGGCTATGGATACCGCTGACAGCGACGTTGATCCTGTCATTGGCTCCGATGACCGATCCGGACGGTTTGGAGATCGCAAAGACAGCCCCTGCGGTGGCAAGCGATCCTTTCAGAAAATTCCTCCGATTGACTTGGGACATAGCATCCTCCTTTCAAGAAGAGACTCTTTCGTCCATCCATGCTGGTTCATGGCTTGTCCGGCTTTGCAATTGCCGTTCTATTCGGATGAGCAATACAATTCCATCGTTATTGGAGACTTCGATTGCCTACCCAGTAGTCTCTCAAGAATGGACTCAAAGATGAAGATGTATGGTGTGGAGTGCTTTGTGCGTTAAGAATGCCTTCGACGTGAGTTGAAAGGGGATAGCATTCTAAAGGAAGATTCTCGCGGCTTGCGGCCCCGCGAGGATCTCGGATTACTTGATTTTTTCCGGTCGACCGCAATCGGGCCGACGAAGCAGCAAGACACAAAACATCGTACACAAGCGTGCCACCCCCAACTCCGCTTGGGGGTGGTCTTGTCGAATCCCAAAAGGGTTCCATGTCCCCCCCTCGAAAGGTTGCCCGATCAAGCCGCTTCCATTGCACTCGGTTATCTGTTATGGTTCCGCCATTCGGGAGGGAACCGGGTATGGAAAAGCCGACCGTTTTCATCAGCTACAGCCACAAAGACGAGGAGTCTAAGGAGCCGCGGTATTGGACGGTGGTATAGACCGGCGTCGGGATGTATCAAGGAGTCAAATCGTGCCTAGTGACAGAAGAGGTGAGCTGCCCAAGGAAATTCGGATCATCTTTCTCATCACAGTCCTGGGCTTTTTCCTTGCACTTTGGACGACGGGTCTCCTTGCCGCAACCGTTTTCGTTCTCTTAGTCGCAGTGATCCTGTGGCTACTCAGACCTTTGTGGTTGCCTGTCGAGCACTGGAAGGAGCGAGTTAGGCGTCTATCACTCAGGCTGCCAATCTTATATCTCTTGTATTCCTCATATCCCTTTTGGTCTGAACTAGTAAACAGAGCCGTTGTTCCCGGACTGAAGAAGTGGTTTCCAGAACTGCCTGATTTACCGCGTCTCCCAGCCTCTCCCGGCGCATTAGAGACACTCAGCGGTCTAGTGGCTTGCGTACTTGTCGCCTACATTGTGAACTTCTACATGCGTGAAAGACCGACCGAAACAGAACCGACTACGTCTCCAGCGGGAGTTCCGCAACAATCCGCGCCAACTGAACCTCCGGGAGCGACTGAAACCAGGGAAGGTCAGCAAAAGCTCCGAATCTACCTCGCCAATCTCCCCACCACAGGCCCCGATCTCTTCGGTCGTGAGGAAGAGCTAGAAACGCTGGACCAGGCGTGGGAAGACGATGATACGAATATCGTCAGCCTCGTGGCGTTCGGCGGTGTCGGGAAGACAGCGTTGGTGAACAGGTGGCTGAGGTGGATGCGGAAAGATACGTTCCGTGGGGCGGAACGCGCGTACGCGTGGTCGTTTTACAGCCAGGGCGCGGCGGAAGGCAAACAGGTCTCCGCCGACCCCTTCATCGCGGATGCGCTGAAATGGTTCGGCGATCCCGATCCGACAGAAGGCTCGGTGTGGGACAAGGCCGAACGGCTCGCCGAGCTAATCCGCAGGCAGCGAACATTGCTGATCCTTGACGGACTCGAACCCCTCCAAAACCCGCCCGGCGAAAGGCAGGGCTCGATCAAAGATCCCGGTCTCAAGACGCTTCTACGCGAACTGGCGAACCACAATCCCGGCCTCTGTGTCATCACAACGCGTCTTGAACCGACGGATCTGGAGGACTTCTTCAAATCATCGGTGAAGAACATCAATCTTGAAGAACTCTCTAAGGAGGCGGGTGCTGAACTGCTCGCGAGCCTCGAAGTAAACGGAACTGACGAAGAACTCCGGCAGGCGGCAGAGGAATTCGGCGGCCATGCGCTGGCGCTGACACTGTTGGGCAGTTATCTGAAGACGGTTTATAACGGAGACATCCGTAAGCGCGACCGGATTCCGGCTTTGATAGAACATCCCGATAAAGGCGGGCATGCCAAGCGTGTCATGCGGCGTTATGAACAGTGGTTTAAGGGCAAGCCCGAGCTCGATATTCTTCGGATCATGGGCTTGTTTGACCGCCCGGCGGAGAAAGGGGCGATCGAAGCGGTCCATGCCGATTCGCCGATCGAGGGATTGACCACAAACCTACAGGGGTTGTTAGACGGCAAATGGAAATTCGCGCTGGATCGGCTTCGAAAGGTCCGGCTTCTGAGTCCGGCAGATGACGACGAGCCTGATACGCTCGATTGCCACCCGTTGGTCCGCGAGCATTTCGGCGAACAGCTCAAGGCGAACAATCCCACCGCGTGGAAAGAGGCGCATAGCCGTCTGTATGAACATTACAAATCCGCCGCCAAAGAGTTCCCCGACACGATTGACGAGATGAGACCCCTTTACGCCGCCGTCGCGCATGGCTGCCAGGGGGGACGGTATCAGGAGGCATTCGATGACGTCTATTGGAAAAGAATATATAGACCAACAGAGGAGGGTTTTAGTTATAGCATGGACACGCTTGGCGCAGTAGGTTCGGACTTAGCTGCCATGGCGGTCTTTTTCGATGACTACCGGTCAAAGCTGTTGGGCCAGGTGAACGTGAAGCAGAGGCACAAGATCCTCCACGTCACAGCTTTCTGTCTGCAGAATCTCGGGAGACTGAACGAATCAATTGTCCCGATGAGCCAAGCAGTTGATGAGGCAGTAAGCGTGCAGGATTTTGCGTTTGCGTCCAGCTCGGCAAGCAACCTCAGTCAGCTGCATCTGATGATGGGCGAAATGACGTGCGCTGTCGAATCTGCCACAAAGGGTATAGAGCTTGCAGACAAAAGCGAGGAGCCTGCGCGCAGAGTGACCAACCGAGCAACTCTCGCAAACGTTCTGCACCAAAATGGGAAGATATCCCAAGCAAGCGAGTTATTTGGCGAGGCAAGAGAAATAGACGATAATCTTCTTGACCGGAATAGGAGCTTCCAGTACTGCGAATTCCTTCTGACGCTAGGCAGCGACAACCAGGTAAAACAAATCATCGACAACACGATCCAGAAGGCATTGAATGCGCGAAGGCCTCTTAATATCGGACTCAATTATCTGATAGCCGCACGGCTATCGCTCATGACAGAGCATTGGCAGGAACAATACTTAGATTCCAAAGTCAGACCCAACGTTGAATCAGCCATTGAATATTTGCGGCGTGCCCGGACACAAGACCATTTACCATTTGCCCTCCTTACACGGGCGCAATTGCATCGTCTCTCCGGCGATTTCCAAAAAGCGCATCACGATCTAAACGAAGCGATGACCATCGCAACACGCGGCGGCATGCGCCTCCATGAGGCCGATTGTCATTTGGAGTACGCCCGCCTGTTCCTCACCGAAGGGAAAAAAGACCAGGCACGCGAGCATCTGACCAAAGCCGACACCATGATCGACGACATGGGCTACCACCGCCGCGACCCCGAAATCCAACTCGCCCACGCCCGCCTCTCTCTAATGGAAGGAAACAAACAAAAAGCCGAGGAGCACCTGCAGAATGCGAAAGAGTTGATCGAGAAAATGAAATACCATTCCCTGGACCGCGAGGCGGCGGAGATTGAGAAGGAGATGGGCGACGACTGATGGGGCGGGTCTCTATGCCTGAGGATAATGTGGCTTCCTTTCTGGTGGTCTCTGTCATAGCCAATCTTGGCCAGGGCTTTGACAACCTGAGCGCCGGAAACGACGGGAAGTTTAGGCATCGAGTTCTACAAGCTCTTCGCATATGGGAGGCGGGATGGGTTCGTTATGTTTCCTCAGGCTCTCGACATATCCTTCCATCGCTTCCTTGATGTTGCTGAGCGCTTCCTCACGGGTGTTCCCTTGGCTGATACACCCGGGCAGGGTTGGCACCTCTGCAACAAAAACCCCGTCTTCGTCCTGTTCGATATAAACTCGATATCGCATCGCCTATACTTTGGTCCTCCGAGGTCAGGAGTCTAAGTACTCTATGCTTCGAATTGACCGTTTGCAAGTTCCTCTTTTGGGTTCATTCGTTTCTCGTGTTTTGAGATGGTTCCTCCCGATGGCCCCCGCTTTCTTTCCGACACGACCCTACGGCCCAACCCGATAAACCAGCCCGATACTGACCACGCCGTTCGAGGAATCATACCGCGCCACTCGTTCATAACTGGACCCGGGAACCGCGCCCGACTCGTCATAGTTGTACGACGGTCCCAAGCTGAACGTCCAAAACCCCCACGGACGCCCCAGCCGCTCGGTGTATTGATATCCCCAGCCGTTACGGCTGGCTTCCTTGAAATCGTGGTAGCCGTACGCATCTTTCCATGCATCGACAAACTGGTACTTCGCATTGGGGTTATTGTACGCGGGGAACGGGTCGGAAATTCGAGTTGTCAAGTATGCGACGGGCGTTGTTAGTTGCTCGATCCAACGGTACGTCAGACCTTTGTATGCGTACGTCGGGTAGACGTTGCGATCGATCTGGTAGGCACTGATGGCGGTGTGCAGCGTCTTTTGTTCCGCCTCGGCCCGCGCGACCTTGGCGCGGATTTGCGCGTTCAGAAAGTTCGGCACCGCAATCGCCGCCAGAATACCGATGATGGCGACGACGATCAGGAGCTCAATCAAAGTAAAGGCCGGCTTTGTCATCCTCTTCCTCCCTTGGTGAAAGTCAACATGCCTAGGGGTAGGCTATTGTGAATCGTCGAGAAGAGCCGTAAATCCTTCCAGAAAATCCCCTATCCCCGGCGGTGCCGCAAGCAAACCTGCAAGAAATCGCCCTTTCTGAAAGACGACGATGTTCCCGTGGCGGCTGCCCCGCGCCAGAAAAGCTCGGTCGCCTAGATTCCCCAACGGTGCCGTTCGAGCGTTTTGTTTGACGACTTCCTCGAAGAAACTGCGAAATCGTCCTTCAGCAATGTCCGGAGAGGAACACGGAGAGACGAACGCGGTCGCCAGCCTCCCGTTGAAATCGTAATCGGCTAGGTAGGTGTCTGTCAAAAACGAGTATTTTAAGGCGTTGCTCCTCACGAAGACCTCCGAATGAGGAACACGCAATGTCCGAGGAAGTCGTTCAAAACCGGGCGGTGCTTTCGGACCGTGCGGAAGACTGCGAATGACGACTTCCGCTATCGACCTCAACCATCGCACATGCGATTCTGTTTCTTTCGGTGTCAGGATCCGTATATACAGCTCGCCCGACCAGAAGCCCGCCGCTGTCTCCGTGATGTAACCACGATCGTCAATTCGTGTTTCCCCCGTGATCTTCGGTCGTTCACTTGAAAACGCCCCGAAGGCATCTTCGGTTGAGCCGAAACGGATTACCTCCATATCCACGGCGGAAACGCC
>CAZTDD010000057.1:0-30276 GCA_964612675.1 uncultured bacterium | reverse complement strand
GCGCTCTCCAGCTGCCCCAACTGTGTCCCTCGTTGTATTCCCCGTACGTTACCGAATACCCCTTGGATTCGAGAGCCGACCGCATCCTGCGGTTTTGTTCCAAAAGATTGACTCTCTGGGTCGTTTCGAAAGTACCGATGTCGAAATAAAACTGTATCGGTTTCGGGGGCGCGGTTTTCACTGTCTCGATCAACTCGTCGTTTTCCCCAAAATAACAGGATTGTCCCGCCATTTTTCCGATAGTAGCCGGATATCTCCACGCCGCCCGAAAGGCAGCGTATCCACCCAGCGACGCGCCGAGAATACCACACTCCTCGCGCGTCTTCTCGACATCGTAATGCGCGCGCAAATACGGGATAATCTCCTCGACGATGAACTCCAGATACTTGTCCGATTCGCCGTACTCCTGTTCTCGGTTTTCCGGGTCCACGAACACGATAACGGGACGGCGGATCTTCCCATCGGCGACAAGAACATCGACAATATCCGCCACTCGTGCCTTCTGCTCGTAATCCGATCCATCCAGAACAATCAGAAACGGATGGGGTCCGTATTGGCGCCCGTATCCCGGCGGCATATAGACAGCGACCCGCCGTGTGCCGTCGAGAATCGTGCTCTCAAAATTCATCACCTCAATCGTTCCTCTTGGAATGGTGTCGTGGGGTTGCAATTCTTCGGGCTCGACGTACGCCGGCATCGCCAGTACCGAATTCTTACCGACCGCTCCGGGACAGGTTCTCGGATTCCGGGGATCGAGGAGCCACTCACCGTTGACAACGATTTTGTAATCGAGGCGGGCATCGCTGGGAAATTCTTTGACCAGATAATAGTAGTCTGTTCCTTCGATAGGGCGCATCCGGTCTGTATCCGGCTTCCATCCGTTCCAGTCTCCTGCGACGCTGATCCTCAGATCGGGATTCCCCCGGTAGAAAAAGAAACATCGGTTTCCCGTGCAGACAGGGAAAGTATGCGGTTCAAGGAGTCGATCCAGCATGGTCTGGCGTTTTCGCGGCGCTTGATCGAGAGCGGCCTGGAATCGTTTCCCGAACGGTTTCTCGGAGGATTTGACGGACAGATACGAGCATCCGGTAAGTGACACGACTAGTAGAACAGCCCATATTGCGGGGGGATACAACCGATTCATCTTGTACGCTTCACCTTTTTCGAGGTTCACAGATCACACTTCGTTCGTAATGTTGTTCATGACCGAAATTCGATCATATCATTGTCGAAATTCCGTCACCAAGCTGGATGTCGTCGGCATCTCGGTGGTTGCTGTGTTCCGTGTCGATTAGAACCCTTTGACGTGGGAGAGAAAAGACCGCATGATTCAGAGAGTTGGCGTGCCACGGCACAAGGATTTCGTCTGCAACGGAGGACAATGATGAACAAAGACAATATCAACCGACGCGAGTTTGTATTGGGTACGGCAGCGACTGCGGCAGCCGCTGCGTGTACGACCCAGGCCCAATCCGTACCTCACAAGAACGTCGTTCTCTTGATTGCGGACGATCATGGTCTCGACACGCCGTCTTACGGTAACCCACGAATCAAGACGCCCAACCTCGAACGTCTGACCCGGGAGGGCGTTCGGTTCACCAGCGCGTTTTGCACGACGGCTTCCTGCAGCGCCAGCCGGTCCGTCATTCTTACCGGTCTCTATAACCACACGAACGGTCAATTCGGTCACGCACACCTTCCAGCCAATCTACATACGCACACCTGGGTCCAATCGCTGCCGATGTTGCTGAAGAAAAACGGCTATACAACCGGCGTGATCGGGAAATTCCATGTGAATCCGGCTCCGATTTATCCGTTCGATTATGTTGTACCCGGGCACAAAGTCGGTTCGAATCGCAGCGTGGCCGAGATCGCCGAGTATGCAAAACAGTTCTTTGAGCAGAACAACGACCGGCCCTTCTATCTGCATGTCGGCTATAGCGATCCGCACCGGTCGAGAGAGAATTTCGGGAACGAACGAGACTACCCGGGGGTCGAGGAGGTCCACTACTCACCCTCCGATGTGTCCGTCCCCGCCTATTTGCCCGACGAGCCGGAGGTGCGGGAAGAATGGGCGCAGTATTACCAGGCGGTCACTCGGCTGGACCAAGGCATCGGGATGATCCTGGATGCGCTTGAAGCGACGGGAAAAGACAAAGACACCCTTGTGATTTACATCAGTGACAACGGTCCGGCGTTTCCGGGTGCGAAAACGACTCTGTACGACCCGGGAATCCGTCTCCCCATGATCGTTCGGTCTCCCTCTCAAGACAAAAGGGGAACTGTCAACCATGCGATGGTCAATTGGGCCGATTTGACTCCAACGATTCTCGATTGGACCGATACGCCGGGACCGGATTATGATCTGCCGGGCAGATCGTGGCTGCCGATCCTCGAAGAGGAGAGACCGCTGGGATGGGACCAGATCTACTTTTCCCACACCTTCCATGAAATCACAATGTACTACCCATCGCGCGGTATTCGGACCAGGCGCTACAAATACATCAACAATCTGTTCCCCGAGCTGACGTATCCCCACGCGAGCGACCTGTACGCGTCCAAAACATGGCAAGGCATCCTCGAACGGAAGGACCCGATGATGGGCGTTCGCTCGGTGCAAGATTATCTTTATCGTCCGGCGGAAGAGCTGTACGACCTGGAGAAAGACCCTCACGAGGTCAATAACGTGGCGGACGACCCGGACTATCGGGAAATCCTAGCGGAACTCCGCCAAAAGACCCACGAGTTTCGCGAATACACACGAGATCCGTGGCTGATTTTGGACAACTACGTCGATCCGCCGAAGGAAGACGGTGGGTGATCCTCGTGTCATTGATTTAAGAACAGACCGAGCAGTTTGCTGGGAGGGCGAGGCTCGCGAGACTGTCTCAAAAGCGTGTTTCTTTTCCCTCACCAAGATTGGGGAGGGTTCGGGTGGGGTTGATAAGTTAAGTGTTTTCAACCCCCTCTGTATCTCCCCCAATCTTGGGGGCGAAGCGCACTCTCGTATCGTTTCCGTGTTTTGAAACGGTCTCTCACGCCGGGGCCAAAAGAAGAAAAAATGCGGCTTACCAGGAGGTTTTCCCTCTCTCCGCTCCCTCTCTGGAACTTAACTTAGTGGCATTGGGGGTGATCGCTGGCACGGAATCGTATGTGTTCTATCTAGAGATGGATTGCGGCTTCTGTTACGCTCCCAAGCTGCGTGGAGGCGGCGGATACGATGGCCTATAGGTTTCTCTCACATTTTGTGGAGCGGCTTCGCTTGGAGAACGAACTTGCCGAAGTCGCCCTGCCTGTGTCCACCGATCTCGAGATCACTGAGATCACGGACCGTGTGGTGAAATCCGGCGGTCCGGCGCTTCTCTTTCGACATCCCGACAACGGGGATACCCCTGTCCTGATCAACGCGTACGGTTCCGAGAAACGTATGGCACTTGCCCTCGGGGTCTCGTCGCTGGTGGAGATCGCGGACCGGATTGAGAACCTTGTTCATCAAACCCCGCCGCGAACCTGGCGTGAACGACTGAAACTTCTGCCTGTCCTCAAGGAACTTTCATCCTGTGCGCCGCGACGGGTTCGGACGGGACGATGTAAAGAGACAATCGAAGCGAATCGACCGACTGTCGAAGACATGCCCATACTGCGATGCTGGCCGGAAGACGGCGGACGGTTTATCACGCTGGGGCAGGTTTACACGCGGCATCCTTCCACCGGTCGAATGAATATGGGGCTCTATCGCATCCAGGTTTTCGACCATCAGACACTCGGAATGCACTGGCAGATCCACAAGGTCGGCGCATCGCATTACCGTGAGCATGTGAAAGCCGATCGGCGGATGCCGGTAGCGATCGTATTGGGCGGCGACCCTGTTTTGCCTTATTGTGCGAGCGCACCGCTGCCCGACGAGATCGATGAGCTGCTGTTTGCGGGTTTTCTTCGGCGCGAACCGGTGGAGATGGTCTCCTGCGAGACAATCGACCTGGAAGTACCGGCGGATGCGGAGTATGTGCTGGAAGGGTATGTTACGCCGGGGGAAGAACGCCTTGAGGGACCGTTCGGCGACCACACCGGCTACTACTCACTCGCCGAACCGTATCCGGTTTTTCACCTTACCGCCCTTACACGGGCGCGCGATCCAATCTATCCGACCATCGTAGTCGGCAAACCGCCGATGGAAGATGCCTATCTGGGCAAGGCCACGGAACGAATCTTCCTGCCGCTCATGCGCCTGACGTTGCCCGAGATCGTCGATATCCATATCCCTCCCGAGACATTGTTTCACAGTCTGGCTCTGGTCTCCATCCGGAAACGGTACCCCGGTCACGCGTTTAAGGTGGCTCACGCGCTTTGGGGCCTGGGGCAGATGATGTTCTGCAAAACGATTGTTGTGTTCGACGAGGAAGTGAACGTCCACGATATCAACGAGGTTTTGTGGCGTTTTGCGAACAATACGGCTCCACAAAGGGACATCTCGTTCGTGATGGGCCCGGTGGATGTACTGGATAATTCGTCGGAGCATCCTCGTTTCGGCTCGAAGATGGTCATCGATGCCACGAAAACGTGGCCTGAGGAAGGATTCGATCGCGAGTGGCCTCCCGACGTGACCATGGATCAATCCGTCAAAGAGCGAATCGACAAGATCTGGCCGGAATTGGGTATTTCAATGGATCGATAAACTAGAACAGGGAGATCAGGCATGTCGCGCACAGTCGTTGTCTTCTGGGATGATGCATTTCCCGCAGGATTCGCCCGCCCGCTCAGTCAATCGGCGTGGCGAAGAATATCGAAAGGGATGAAGGTTCGATTCGCTTCTGTTTCCGAATTGGACGAAGCGCTCCGCAGCGCCGACCTGTTTGTCAATCCCTATGGTTCGGAATTTCCCGTGGACGGGTGGTCGGCCATTCTCGGTTATCTGGAGCGGGGCGGCAATTTCCTGAACTGGGGCGGGGTTCCGTTTCGAACACCGGTCGCCGGTAATGCGCAAGACGGTTGGCGTGTGCTTCGCTCCTGCTCGAATTATCATCGAAAGATCGGGATTGTTCAGTCCTACGTCTATTCAAGTAATGAAGCAAACCGAATCGAATGCTGCCATCCTCTCCTGCGAGATGCGTTGAAGGAAGATTCACTTTTCTGTCCCGATACGTATCCTCTCACAGTCCGGCTGACCGATTACGACCATGAAGGAAACACTGACAGTGAGGACTCGATTACCAGCCCAAGAGATGCCGATTATTGCGGTTTGATTCACGCCGTTGCTCTGGACGGTACACCCGTCTCGGCCCCGGTTGTTCGTATGGATCGGCTGGGCGGTCCCGGTGAGGGGGGGCGCTGGATATTTGCGACCCTGAATTTGGCGCAGCTCGACGAGGCTCAGCTAAAGCGCTGGGTTGGGATATTACCGGACCTGGTGACGATGGCCTCGGAAGGCGTTTTGCACCTTGAGGTTCTGCCCACGCTGGCCACGTACATGCCCGGCGAAATTCCGTCGTTGCGCGTGTCCGTTCGATGCGGGGCAAACATTGAGGACGATCTCTCGGTTCGTTTGACCGTGCGTCCACCGAAAGGGCGCGCGAAACGTTTGACCCGCAAAGTTGCGGTGGAGACAGGAACCTGCTGGTTCGAGATCCCGTTGTCATCGCCCTGCGAAGCCGGGTACTACGACGTGGACGCGACTCTCCGCCGTGGCGGTGAGACGCTGGAAGAGACGGTTTCCGGTTTCTGGGGACGTGACGAGGATTTGCTGAAAGAAGGCAAACCGTTCAGCACGGATTCCGATATGATCCGCCGGGGCACTGAGGTGTATCCATTTGTTGGAACGACCTACATGTCCTCCCGTTACCATCGCAAGTTTCTGTGGTGCGCAAATCCTGGGATTTGGGACCGGGATTTTGCCGAGATGTCGGCGGAAGGGGTATCTGTGATTCGAACCGGGATTTGGGCCGGGCATCGGTATCTGATGCCGGAGCCGGGCCTTTGGCGCGAAGACACTCTTCGGGCGCTTGACGCATTTATCCTGACCGCTCAGCGATACGAGATCCCGGTCATCTTTACTTTCTTCTCGTTCATTCCGCCGCTCTATGGTGGGGAAAACGCCTATTTGGATCCTCGATCGCTCGCGGCACAACATAAATTCGTCAAGAGTATTATTGAGCGTTACAAGGATTGCCCGAGCCTGATTTGGGATTGGATCAACGAACCCAGCATGATGGATCCGAATCGTCTTTGGGTAAACCGGCCCAACCGAGATCGGTTTGAATTGGAGGAGTGGCAGGGGTGGTTGAGAAGGCGGCACGGAGACATCGATACTCTTCGGGACGCGTGGCATGTTCGGTCCGATGAGGTCCCCTCGTTTGATGCCGCGCCGGTTCCTTCCGAAGCCGATTTTGCATTAGAAAAGGGGTTTCTGCGGGGTCGCAGGCCGCTTCGGGTTCTGGATTTTAATCTCTTCTGCCAGGACGTTTTCACGGAATGGGCGGGGACGCTGCGCGACCTGTGCCGATCTCTCGGCAGCCGACATCTGGTGACTGTCGGGCAGGATGAAGGCGGATGTTATGACCGGCCTTCGCCGATGCAGCATGCCAATGTTGTCGACTTCACGTGCGTACACACGTGGTGGCAAAACGATTCGCTTCTATGGGACGGAATCCTTACCAACGTCCGCGGTCTGCCGAATGTCGTCGAGGAAACCGGCGTGATGTATGTGGAGAATCTCGACGGTGAGGCGTGGCGTTCTGAAGAACGGACGGCGGCCCTGTTGGAAAGAAAGTACCTCTATTCTCTCGCATCTGCATCGGCAGGCACGATCCAATGGATTTGGAACAGTTTCAGTTTGGCCATGGACGATAACGAAAACTCAATCGGGTTTACCCGTGCCGACGGGACGAAGAAACCCAAATTTGGCATTCATCGCCGTATGGCACGCTTCTGGTGGAAGAACCGGCAGTTCTGGACCGGACGTAGAGAAGACCCGGTCGCTTTGATCGTCCCCATGAGCGCTCAGCTCTCGGTTCAAAGCGGTTCTATTGAGGCGACCCGCCGGGTAGTCAAAGTGTTCACCAAAGCCCTTCATACGGGTGTTCAAGCGGTGAGCGAGCTGGATCTTTCCCGTTTGGGCGATCCTCGAATAGTTATTCTGCCGTCCCCCGGCTGTTTAAGCGACGAGGCGTGGCGCGCACTGATGGAGTATGTTGACCGGGGCGGAACATTGGTTGCCACGGGAGTTTTGGAGCGCGACCCGTATTTGCGCCTTACAAGTCGCCTTGGAGAGGCGGGGATTCCGGGGCTTGGCCCGATACCGGTGGCCTTTCAAGAGTTGCTCTTCATGAATGGCGAACAGTATCTGCTCACTTTCTCGAACGTCAAGCAACACTGGCTGGAGCGGGAGGCGTGGACGGGCGAGGCGATTGTCTGGGAATCCCGCGTGGGGCGGGGAAACATCCTCTATTCACCGCTTCCGCTCGAGCTCGCGGATCAATTCGCCCCCGTCGTTCAGCTGTACCGGCGAGGAATGCAACTGGCGGAGATCGAACCGGAGCTGATCATTGAAGATTACATTCCGACCACTTTTGTTCGTCTGCTTCGGTTTGAACAGGCGGATCTGGTCGTTGCTGTCAATGAAGCCAACGATCCGGTGGCCATGAGTTTCTCTATCCGCGAGGTACCCGACAAGTGGCGAATGGAATTGCTCGCCCAGCGCGGCGGAGCGTACCTGATCGACCGAAAAAAGGGTGTTCCAATCGATCAGTATTAGAGTTATGGTGGATAGTCGTACCCGAATGCCGGACCGTACGAAGGACGGACGAAAACGTCCCAACATTGGATTGCCGGGGCAGACCGTCTCTTCGTTTCAAAAAAGACGTTCGATCACTTCCGGGAGGGACCGATCATGAGAATCTCGATTCGTTCAATGGTTGTTGGTTTCGTGTTGGTTTCGTTTTGTGCCGTTTCGGTAAGCGGACAGGATTACGGGATGTTTACCGACGCGGCGGACATCGGAGAGTTCGATCAGCCCAGCTGGTCGGACCGGAACCCCGATAACGGGTTGTATATGATCGAATGCGATGCGGGGGGAATCGGTGACGGGGATTTCTCGACGAACGACACGTTTCATTTCATCTATCGGGAAATCAGCGGCAGTTTCGCCATTGCCGGCAGCCCGTTGTGGTACGAGTATCCCGGCCAGTGCGGTTTAATGGTCCGGCAGAGCCTCGACGACGATTCGCCGTTTGTGTTTATCCAAATCACGGACGGTGTCGGTGCGGACAGCAACGCGATTGTGGGCACCTGGCGCTCGGCGAAAGGGGCCGCAGGGATGCCCCTCGACGGTGAGGTCGATCCCGGTACCGACGAGTTTCCCACCATTCGCTTGGAACGCAACGGAAACACGTTCGACTTTTTGATGCTTGCCCGTCGAGATCGCTATCGACGGTTCCAGCGCCTTCTAGTCCAGATGACGGATCCGGTCTATGTCGGCATCGCTGTCACCGGAAGCAGTAGTCAGGGAACCTATTGGGAATTCCAGGACGTTGAACTGGAGGAGTATCCGGTAACGGTGGAACGCAAATTCCCGGAACCGACATTGACGCCGGGAGCGACATTGAGCGGGGTCGAAGTGTCCGCCCAAGCAGCTGCTGAGGGGGACGCGGAACTCGTAGTTACCGAGGAGCCGCCCGAAGGCGTCTCGATATCCAATATCGCAGTCACTGCCGGTACATACGAGCTGGACGATGAAGGAAACATCGTATGGACTCTCAGCGGAGGAGCCGGTGAATCGAAACTGACCTATGATGCCGACCTTCCCGACACGGACAAACAGGTTTTGATTTTTCGAGGGGATTTTGCTTATGGGAGTCGACAGGGGGGCGAGATCGGCGGGGATATGATTCTACCGATTCCCGAACTCGCACCCGGCCCTCAAGGCCCATACAACATTCGTCCCACTGAAGAAGCGCTTCCGCTTTCACGCACGGAAGAGGTTTTCATCGAAGCGGAACGCCTATATCCCCAGGAAGAGGATCTCGGGTGGTGGCTTGCCATCGACCCGGAATTGCCCAGCGGCGTGTATGCCATGGAGACCGGCGGAGACGGTGCACTGATGGTTGAAGTCGAAGTGAAAGAAGCGGCGACCTATTATGTCTACGGCCAGGTTCGCGGCGAAGGCGGCAACAGCGACTCGCTTTTTGTGGATGTTTGGATCGATTACATGTTGACGGGGGACCAGGAAGATATTTGGGATATCGGCGGTGCGGGAACGTGGGGTCGAGCCTGGGCGGGAGAACGAGACATTACCGACAAACGCGAATGGGAACTCGAACCCGGATTCTACACGTTCATGTTCGGAGAACGCGAAGACGGCGGCAAACTCGATTGGATCGCCATTACCGCCGACGGGACAACAAGGATCAACACGATCGAGAGCGAGGAAGATCTCCGAACGCGGCCGAAATTCACGCCGGCGGGCAGAGTAAGCGTTGGCGATGAGCCCGTCCATATCGAGGCGGAAAACGCGAGCCCGGTGTCGGGGTTCTATATTGAAAAAGACGAAGATGTATATAGCGGCTATATATCAATGGCCGACGTTCGGGGATATGACCGACAGTCGAACCTGACCGGCGATCAAATGCACTTCCCCATCGATGTGCAGCAGGCGGGCACCTACTACATTTTCGCAAAGGTTCAAGCATACAGTCAGGCGTATGACTCTTTCTATATTGGAATTGACGGTGATGTGGAATACCGGGACGAAGATCTATTTCTTTTTCCCGAAATTTATGATCAGTGGATTCGAACGATTGTAACCACGGGCGAGGACCGCACGCCGCGCGCTTTCGAACTCTCTGCAGGCGATCACACCATCAACTGGCACGCGGGGGACCGTCGCGCGCAACTGGATTGGATTGTAATCACGGATGATCCGAATTTCGACATTCAAGGATTTGACGACGGCGGCGGACCGGCCGTTCAGCCCACGCCGACCCCGGTTCCTCCCACGCCGACCCCCACACCCCAACCCGCGACTCCTACGCCGACTCCGCCGCAGGAACTGCTCGCTTTCGGATTTGACGGCGCGACGGCGGACGCGATGGGCATCGATTATAGCGCGGCAACCGGATTCAATGTCGGCCGTATCAGTGGCGGGACTGTACCGTCGGGTCCGGATACGGACGGACACGGTTTGATCATGGACACCGGCGGTGGAGAAGGCACGCTTGCGATTCTGCGGGATGCCGTCGCCGTCGGCAGCGGGCCGGTCCTGATCGCTGTGGATGCTCAATCGAACGGTCCCGGCTGTTCTTTGGCGCTGGCGGCTCTGAACTCGCCCATCGACGGGCAGCTGGGATATGTAACGGCCAGTGAGGCCGATGTACCCGTCGGACAGTGGAGACGTCTCGTGCTGATCTACGACCCGCCGAGTGATTCTCTACAACCCGGACTCCAAGTGACTGTATCGAGTGGGAAGGCGGGTGTGACGGCGTTCTTTGATAACCTGGTGGTGAAAGAACTGCCCTCGGTGCAGGCCACGGCGGTCACGTTGGATGGTGACGGGTCATTCGATTCGGACGTCGGCAGCCTGATGCAAAACGTGAACGGCGATACGGGGACGGTAGATACCGCAAGCCAGGCGGGCAAGGTTGTCCTGTCGCTCGATAGCGATGACGGCGCCGCCAACATCGGTCTGTTTGCAAGTTCGCTGCAAGGCAGCTTCCCGCAGGTTCTGCAGGCGACTGTCAGCGCCTCACTGCTCAGCGGTTCGGGCGGAGTGACCGCGCTGGTCATGACAAACGGGAACGGCAACGTTGGTGCGTTTGTCCACAACGACGCCTTGCCGAGTTTATCTTCTCCGATTACTGTCGGTGGCGGTTTCAAGACCGAGAATCCCGCATTTCCGATTCTCTGTGTCGTCCAGAACGGCGGTCCGGGGGTCACATCGGAAGTGCTGGTCGATAATCTTCAGATGGTACGAGTGACCGGGTCTTTTTGATTGGAGGTAGTAAATGACGGAAAAACAAGTCGGTGTTTTAGTCCACGGCGCCGGATGGGTCGCAGGCGAACACATCAAAGCGTTTGAAGCCAACCCGTCCGCGCGCGTGGTTGCCATTTCGAGCCGCAGGCTCGAAAGTGCGAAACGAAAAGTCGATGAGTTAGGGCTGAAGGATGTTGGCACGTACAACGATCTCGGCGAGGCACTGCGCCATGATGGTGTAGATATCGTATCCGTTTGCACGCCACAGCATCTTCATGCAGAAAATGTGATTCAGGCCGCTGAGGCGGGCAAGCATATCGTAATCGAAAAGCCGATCGCGAATAGTCTCGATGAAATGCGCGCGATGCGGGACGCGGTTCATAAAGCAGGCGTGAAAACCGTGGCGTGCTTTGTGTTGCGCTGGAATCCGCTTTTCGAGACGCTCAAGACGATGATCGCCGACGACGCGCTTGGAAATATCTACTACGTCGAGACCGATTATCAGCACGATATTGCCAGTTGGTGGTCGGGCTATGAGGATGCTCGGAAGAAAGAGACCGGCGTGAGCGCCATGCTTGTCGGTGGCTGTCATGCACTAGACTCGGCGAGATGGTTTGCGGGACGGGAGCGATATCAGGCCGCCCGGGTGACCGAGGTATTCGCGTATTGCGGCGGGTATCGCAAAGGAAAACGAGGCGAATTTCAGTACCCAACCGGCACGTGGGTCGAGGATACGCCACCTCTTGAATATGAAGGGCTCGAGGTGCTTCTGCTGAAATTCGACAACGGCGTCGTGGGGAAGGTCTCGGTGAATTTCGATTGTATTATGCCGTACACGTTTCCGATCGAGATTTTCGGCGACAGGGGAACCGTTAAAGACAACCGGATTTGGTCTCATAAATATCCCGGGCAGAAAGGCTGGGTCGAAATTCCGACAATTCTCCCCGACAGTGCGGATGTGAGTCATCATCCGTTTCAAGGAGAAATGGATCATTTTGTCGAATGTGTTCTCAACAATCGTGAATCGCACTGTAATCTGGACGATGCAATCAATACGCACGAAGCGGTGTTCGCCGCTCAGCAGTGTTACGAGACAGGACAACCGGTGAAGTTGCCGTTAATTTAGCTCTTTTAGTTTGATCCGTCCGATCGGACCGATGCCCTTGATAAAAAGGAGAAAAAATGCGTCTTTCTCATTTTCTTTGCGTCACTCTAGTCGTCGGCATTTTCTGTTCGACAGCTGTCTGTCAGGAGCTAACAGTAAGTCGTGAAAGTCGTAACGAAATCACCATTCATCTGAACGGAAAAGAAACCGCTGTCTATCATTCCGGTCCCGCGTTGGACAAAGGGTATTTTCATCCTTTCCGCACACCGGACGGTCGGACGATTACATACGATGCACCCGCCGATCATCTCCATCATCGCGCTCTCTGCGTGGGGTGGCCGGACGTTTCCAATACGGACTTTTGGGCGGAGGTGAATTCTCCTGCCGGACGGCGAGGCCGTATGGTTCCTACGCGTCTTGAATCGGAGTCGATTCCCGGCGGCGGGGTCCGGATTTTGGAAGAGAATGTCTGGGTCCGCGAGGACGGGAGTGTTCTGGTTCGAGACCGCCGGACGTGGACGTTTTTTCCCCCCGAAAGGAACCTTCAACTTGTTGACCTCGATCTCGTAATCGAAGCCGTCGCTCCGGAGGTTGTTTTCGGTTCCGATCCGGAGAAACCCCGCGAATATCACGGGCTTACGCTTCGTGCCGGGCCTTTCCATTCGGAAGAATACTTTAATTCAAACGGGAACGAAGGAAAAGAAGGTTGTAAGGGAGATCCCGCAAAATGGTGCGCCATTTCCGGCACGCAATCCGGAAGGCCGGTCCTGGCGGCGATTCTCGACCATCCCAAAAACGATAGTCACCCGACGAAATACTATATCCAGGATCGCGGCATGCAGTTTATTTCGAGCTCGCCGAATTACGGGAAACCGAAAGTGCTAAAGAAAGGCGAAACCTGGCATTTGCGGTACCGTGTTGTCGCAGCGGGGCAGCCCGCCGAGGGGGAGACTTGGGATCTGGACGCACTTTGGGAAGACTATGCGGAACGGGCCAAATAAATTGAAAAGGAAGCGGATACAATCATGAAAAAAGTGCTCGCTTTACTCGGCAGTCCGCGAAAACAAGGCAATACAGCGATGAATTTAGCCGGTTAACCCGTCTGTTCCAGCAGCATGTCGCTGTAGGAACACGCGACCAGATCGTCCGGGCGAATTTCGAAGAGTTCCATGTATTCTTCGCATTGGCTCTGCAGCTGGTCGCGTTCGGATTCGCCTGTGGCATCGATGGCCTCAATTTCTACAAAGGAACCGAGATTGTGGACTGAGTCGATGTGGAATTTGACATTTTCGATGAAATAAATTTCTCTGTTTTTCTCCACCTCGATCAAAATGCCTAGCGATTTGGAGAGCAGCTCTTTCAACGAAGAGTTGCGTTCGGGTTCATAAAGGGTGACCACGGACTGTTTCGGTCCTTCTTCGTTTTCTCGATCATAATGAATCAGAGCGTATTCAATAATCCCTTCTCTGAATTTCAGCCGACCGTTATTGCAATGGAAGTACGTATCGATTTGACGGTCGATTCCCTTGTATTCGGCGTTTCGCTCCAGCAGAACTTGCCGTACCCGATCGGGTTGACTGCATCGGGCTTTGATCTCCACGTTGAGATGACTCATGTGGTATGCTCCTTTCTAATCACTCGTCATTTCCGTTCGGGCAGACAATGCGAATTTTGCACGTAATCCCTTACTTTTATCCAGCCTGGTGTATGGGCGGCGTTCCCAGAGCGGTCTATGAATTGTCGATCGCCCAGCAGGAGCAAGGCCACGAAATCTCTGTTGCTACGACGGCGGTGTCCTCGCCGGGCCGTTTTATTCGACCCTCCGCATTTGGCCCGGAGGACCGACTGCAAAACGGAGGTTCCCGACTCGAAGTTCACCACAACAACGTACGGATCTTCTATTATCGTTCGTTTAGCGGGCGATTGTTTTCGCTTGCCGAGGTCTATTGGATCCCCGGGATGCGGAAGTCTCTCGACAGGCTGATCGACGAGACGAGCCCCGAGGCGATCCATGTTCATGAGTTTCGGACCGGGCTCTCCGCGGCGGCTGCGGCTTGTACCCGTAAACGCGGCGTTCCGATCGTCCTGTCGACGCACGGTTCTCTTTTTCCTCCGGTCGATACGCGATGGAAAACCGCTCTCAAGAAACGATTCGACCGGTCGGTGGGCCGTCGCATTCTGTCGCAGGTCAGTGCGTTTCATGCGCTCAGCTCGCACGAGGCCGATGATATCCGGCGGCTGACCGGTGGCGACACGAAGAGGATTCAAATCATCCCGCACGGTTTCCGTCCGGCGAAGGCAACGCCGCCTCGGTATCCGTCCGGCTTGCCGTCGCTCCTCTTTGTAGGACGGATCTATCCGGTCAAAGGGATCGAAACGTTGCTCGAAGCATTCGGTATGCTCAAACGCCGGTATCCCGGGATCGGTCTCCTGTTGGCGGGACATGCGAATCGGTCGTATCTACGATCCTTGATGCGGCGGTTCGACCTCAAAACGACTACGGAAACGATTTGGGAACCCGGGGAGGCGGTATACGCCGGGCATTTCTCGCCCTCGGTGGTCGCCGAGCGGTTGGCTTCCGCGAGCTGTCTCGTATTGCCGTCGCTTTACGAGGTATGGGGATTGGTGATTCTGGAGGCGCTGTCGGCAGGCTGTCCCGTGGTGGCCACGAGTGTCTGCGGATGTCTCGAACATCTGGGCGATCCGGGAGGTCTCGTGGTTGCCCCTCCGCACGACCCGGAGTCGCTTGTCCGGGCAATATCTCAACTCCTTGACGATCCGGTACAGCCCGCGCCGTTACCGCCTCACCTGTCCTGGAAATCCGTTGCCGGTGAGATGGAGAGTCTCTATAGACGTGTGATGCGCTAAGACCACTCTCTCGTTAGCTCGTCCACTTCCGCCGGGATGGCGAATTGTTCGATGAGGCGGTTGACCCGCGATCCATAGATGCGGTCGATCAGGTCGAGTTGATTCGGGACTTTGAGAGCGATCTCCGCGCGTACCACTTCCCAGCGTTTCCGTGCCTCCCAGGAGTCGATCCGCCGCTCCACGATGTCGCCGCAGAGCGGATCGATTTGTTGGCGGATTTCGCGCCGGATTTGTTTACCCCAGGATTCGCTGGTCATGTTCAAACCGGAACCTCTTTGAACGCTCTGCGAAGTTCATCAAGGGCGGCGACGCGGGATCGTTCGCGTACCGCTGTCCGCTCTCCGAAAAACCTGTAACACTTCGCATGCGTCCAGTCCCGTTTCGGATTGGAAACCCCGATCCAGACTGTTCCGACCGGTTTGTCCGGCGTACCGCCTTCCGGGCCCGCGATTCCCGTCACCGAGATACACCAATCCGCGCCCAACATCCGCGCTCCACCGAGAGCCATTTCCCGTGCGGTCTTTTCGCTGACCGCTCCCTCTGTTTCCAGGGTCACTGTTCGTACTCCGAGTTGACAAATCTTCGATTCATTGCTGTATGTCACAAAGCCGCCAAGATAATACTCCGACGAGCCGGGGATCGAGGTCAATGAGGCGCCGATCAAGCCACCGGTACAGGATTCGGCCGTCGCCATCGTCTCTCCGCGCTCTACAAGAATGCGCCCGACAGCATCTTCCAATTCGATATCTTCCGTGGCGTACGCGAACTCGCCCAGGGCATCGAGAACTCTCCCTTGGGACTCCCTTAGCAGCTCAAGATCGGTGGGATCGCTGGAGGGGCTGAAAAGAGTCAGGTCGACACACCCCAAACGAGCCAGAAGCGAGATGCGAATTCTCGGGTCGAAGCTGACACGTTCACGGAGCGTCTGGTCGATGTTCGATTCGCCGGTGCCGACAAAACGGACCAGGACGAAGCTCTCGTGCGGCAGCTCGGGGTATCGTTCATCGAGAAACGGCATCAGGTGATTCTCGACCATGGGCTGGAGTTCGCGCGGCGGGCCGGGCAGGGCTATCGCCAGCCGCTCACCGGCGTCGAATACCAGGCCGGGTGCGGTTCCCTGCGGATTCGGTATGAAGAAACCCGATACCGGCACCATCGCCTGGCGGCGGTTGTTTTCGGTCATTTCTCGATTCAGGGATCTGAATCGTTCCGCGATTTGTTCGAGCGCTTCCCGGCTCTCCTGCAGCTCGATTCCGGTCGCCTGCGAAAGCGCTTCCCGTGTCAGGTCGTCGACAGTCGGTCCGAGTCCACCGGAAACGATGACAATTTCGGCGCGTTCGAGCGAGGAACGGAAAACGTCCAGCAGTTCCTCCATGGTGTCGCCGACGATGAGCGTTCTCAGCACGGGTATGCCCAACTTTCCTAGGCTCCGTGCGACATATGCGCTGTCGGAGTCGGTTCGAAGACCGGTGAGCAGTTCGCTGCCGGAGGCGATGAGGATCGCGTGGGGTGTTTTCATTGGTGATGGTTTCTCCAATTCGCTTTTCACGGCTGGTCCAGGAGTTGGACTCGAATTGGACTCCTGGAACAGCAGTGAAATGGCGAAAATAGTCCAGCGATTCATCGCCGGGACTTCTCTATTGTACGCAAACCTGAGGGGGAATGTAGAATGGGGTATGAGGGACGTATGCGGGCTGTCTTTAGATGACGTTGCGAATCAAGTCGCACAGTTCGTCGGAAGGAGCATCCTTCACAAAATAAGCCACTGCTCCCGCTTTCTTCATGGCCATTTCGGTAGCGGTGTCGTTGTTTACCGACAACCCGATTACTTTGATATTGGGGAACTCTTTGACTATACGTTTGGTCGATTCGATTCCCCCCATGCGAGGCATGTTGACATCCATCAAGATGATGTCCGGCCGATGTTGACGGGCCATTTCGATTGCTTCGATCCCGTCCGAGGCCTCCGCGACGACTTCCATATCCAGCTCATCGTCGAACAAGGAGACAAATCCCTCAAGCACGATTCTATGATCTTCTACGATGCCGATACGAATCATACTATTCTCCGGAAGTTGTACTTCCTCGCTCCCGTCATCGCTCAGTTGCTCGTAAATCTTCTCTCCGATCTCTGCAATCTCCGCGATGGAAGAGATCCCTGCGGATGGAAAATCCATCTCCGATGTTAAAGCAGTCGGCGCAACGATTTCCGCACAGAAACCGTCTCCCGGCGCGCTGTCGAAGCGGATCTCGCAGCCAAGCATCTTCAGGCGTTCTGAGATGTTGAACAAACCGAAACTCCCGTCCGAAGTCCCCGCCTTCCCGAGGATTTCGGATTCGCAGCCGACACCGCCATCCTCCACACGGATCAGGCATTGGTTGTCGTTATGACGGCGTAATGTGAGCTTCGCGAGGTCTGTTTTCGCGTGTTTGATGACATTGAATAACAGTTCGCGGACGGATTCGAACAGATGTATCTTGATTTCTTCAGAATCGACCTTCACTGAATGGTCTATGTCGGCTTGCACGGTTAGGTCATGCCTTTCCTTCATCCAGCCGACAAGCCACTCCATGGATTCCACGAGTCCGCCGTGTAGAAGAATCGGAGGGCTCAATTCGACGGAGACCGACCGCGCGAAACCGGCGGTCTGGCAAATCAGGCTCCGAACCTCGTTCTTCAGTTCTATTGATTTCTCGTCAGTCAGACGAGCACCCAATCGATCTGTTTTCATTAGGGCGGCTGTCAATAGCTGTTGCAGCTCACCGTGTATCAGTTCCGCCATGCGTTGCCGTTCGGACCGTTCGGCGGAACTAAGCACAAGAGCGAGGTTCCGCAGCTGGTCTGTTCGTTCGGCGACTTTTTGTTCGAGCATTTCAACCATCATTTCAAGCTCGTCCCGTGGTTGGCGATCGGTCGGCTCTGGACTCATCGTACGTCGTTTCTCCCTGTGAATCAGCCGAGTTGTTCTGTGTTTGTCACACAGAGATCGCGGAGTCGTTCCTTCCGTGCTCCGCCCGGTTCTTCAGGGGTATCCTGAAAATATTCTCTTGCTGTCGCCCCAGCAAAAGGAGAGTATGGACCGCTCAACCTCAAGGCTGTTTTGCATTCAACAATCTGCTATCGGCAGTCTCTCTTCATTGAGAGATAAACGATCCTTAACGCGCTATGCACGTGATCTTAACTTTGTAATACAATCTATCCTAATGATATCCTCTTTGCCATCCGGTAATTACCCACGTTGGGGTGGTGGATTCCCCCAGTTTGGATGGGGTGGCAAAAAGTCCGGTGTACGATTAGGACCACACTCCCATTTGCTGTTGGCTTTTCGCCGCCCCGTCCGTTCTGATGATTTGAATCCGAATCTAGCCAGATCCTTCAGGGGGTCGTATGATCGAATCTAATCAACCCACAAGAGGGAGGACCGTTATGATGCCGAATCGCCATCGCTCGATCTTTATGGCCGCAGTCTGCGGATTGATTCTATTGACCGCAGGCGTGCAAGCAGGCGCTCAGGCCGGTACTGACCAGCCGACTTTTCTGATATACGACTACCCGGACCTTCTCAAGCTGATTGCGGAAGGCGGATCAGTCTCCTCTGAAGGCCAATATACTGTGTGGCTCAAGGCACGCCGGGGCAGTGGATGCCATCTCCGCTTCGACAAGACCGATCTCGGCCCGACCCACCTCGAAGGTGACGGGAATGGCCATGTCTGGGAGAAAGCGGGGAGCGTCGATCTCGAGGCAGACGAGCGATTCCATCTGGTTCTGAATGTCTCACGGCCTCTCGTCGGAGGCGAGGCCGGACGGGACGTGGCACAAATGGTTCTGACGCGCGATCCGGACGTGAACCCGGAGCGGATTGACGAAATCTCGCTGGTGTTTCCGCAGAGACTTTCGCCTCCGCACGATCGCCGCCTATGGGACATCCGCGATTTGAACCGTTACTACACGTGGCCGGGATATGACACGAAGGAACAATGGCAGGAGCGGGCGGAGGAACTTCGCGAGCATATCAAAGTGAATTGCGGCCTTTGGCCCGAACCCGAGCGCTGTCCGCTGAACGCGCGAATATTTGGGCGGATCGAACGCGACGGATATAGCGTCGAGAAGGTGTTTTTTGAGAGTTATCCCGGTTTCTTTGTGACAGGGAATCTCTACAGGCCGCTTGGAAAGACTGCTCCGTATCCCGCCATCGCCTCGCCGCACGGCCACTGGGGCGAAGGGCGTCTGGCCGACGGAGAGCGCGGTTCGGTGCCCGCCCGGTGTATCAGTTTCGCTCGGCAGGGATATGTGATCTTCGCCTATGACATGTTGTCATATAACGACAGCAAGCAGCTCGATCCGCATGGGCACTGGGACCGGCACGGTCATCTTTGGGCGGTAAATCCGCTCGCGATCCAGACCTGGAACAGTGTACGAGTTGTCGATTTCCTTCTGTCGCTCGACGATGTCGACCCGGAACGAATCTCCTGCACGGGCGCGTCGGGCGGAGGAACCCAGACCTTTATGCTCACGGCCATCGATCCGCGCGTGAAAGTCGCCGCCCCGGTCAATATGATCTCCGCGCACATGCAGGGCGGATGTGTTTGCGAGAACGCGCCGAATCTAAGGGTGAATACATACAATGTGGAAATTGGCGCGCTGGCCGCTCCCCGTCCCCTTATCATGGTCTGCTGTACCGGCGACTGGACGGATGAGACCCCGTGGAATGAATATCCCGCTGTTCGGAGTATCTATAGACTTTTCGACGCAGCGAACCGGGTTACCTCTGTTCAGGTCGACGCCGGACACAACTATAACCAGGAGAGCCGTGAAGCGGTATATGCCTGGTTCGGCAAGTGGTTGCTCGGAATTGAGGACGAAGAGAAGCTGGAGGAAGAACCGTATACCGTTGAAGACGAGGAAGATCTGCTTGTTTTTGCGGATCGTGACGTGCCGGACACCGGAATCGACTGGGACTCCCTGACAGAACTGCTGATTGAGCAAGCGGAAAGCCGGCTCGCAGATCTTCAGCCGACGAGCCCTTCCGAGTTGATTGAGTTCCAAAAACTGATGGAGCCCGCGCTGCGGCATGCGATCGGCGCTGAAAAACCCTCGCCGGACGAAATCGAATTCCAGCGCTGGGGCCGCATAAAACGCGGCGATTACACCATCCATCAGGCGACCCTCGGGCGAAAGAGCGAGGACGAGCAGTTCTTTGCGACGTTCTATGTGCCTGAAAACGCTGATTATACGAATCCGGCGACCATTCTCGTCCATCCGGAGGGGAAAGAGTTCTTTATCAATAGAGGCGAAGCGGAGCCCGGGGAGCTGATTCAGGCGCTGCTTCGTAAAGGCCATATCGTCGCGGCCATGGACCCGTTTCTGACCGGTGAATACCATACTCCATGGAAGGAAACGACACGCGATACCAGCGATCGATTCTTCACGGTATACAACCTGACCGATCACGCATGCCGGATTCAAGACATTCTGACACTGGTCTCGTTCCTGGAAGGTGAGTATTACGCCGAATCGGTGAATCTCGTCGGTCTCGACAAGGCGGGTGTGTGGTGTCTTTTGGCGAGAGGGCTCGCGCCGGAGATTGATTCGTTGGCGGTTGATGCGGGAGATGTCGATTTCCTCGAAGACGAAGCCTGGATGGACGATTTGTTCATTCCTGTGATTCGGCGTGTGGGTGACATAGAAACGGCGGTGACCCTGGCTGCACCGGCAAGGCTGCTTATCGGTCACGCGGACGGTGTGGCGGATATGGAGGCTGTGCGGACGCTGTACGGCAACGTGGCCGCTCGTCCGGATATTCAAGTAAAACGGACCGCACTCTCCACTAGGGAGATTGTCGATTGGCTTGATTGAAACACCTCTAACCGCTGGTCCGGGAGTTGAACTCCTGGACCGGCAGTTCATATCCGGAGTTGAGTTGTATTCGAGACAATAGAAGTGAGGAGAAATATGAAGAAAGTCGTTCTAGTCGTTCTTGTTTCACTGGGAATTATCGGTCCCGTTGGGGCGGTAGAGAATTCGGTCGAGGCGGTACGGTCCATGCTGCACGAACCGCCGGTTGAGTATCGCTCGTCTCCCCTTGTCGTCTGGAACGACGACATGACCGAAGAGAAGATCGCCAACATGCTTACCGATCTCCAATCGCAAGGCGTATGGCAGTTGTTTATTCATCCGCGCCCCAGCCTCGTGACACCCTATCTCTCGGAACGCTGGCTGGACCTGTATGAGTGGACGATCGGCGAAGCCGATCGATTGGGGATGCGTGTTTGGATTTACGACGAAAACTCGTATCCGTCCGGGTTCGCCGGCGGACACGTGCCGCACAATATGCCCGAGTCCAGGGGGATCGGCGTTCACCTTCAGCGTGCAGAAAAACCACCGGAAGAGATTACCGATGAGATTGTCGCTGTTCACCGTGTCGTCGATGGAAAGACCGAGGATGTTACGGATGCTGTGCGGGAAGGAAACTCGTTACCGGATGGCGAGTACCAGGTATTCACAATCCGCCAGGCAAGCATGGGCAATCCCTGGTATGCCGGATATTGCTATGTGGATCTTCTGCGTCCAGGCGTTACAGAGGAATTCCTCGAAGTCACACTAGAGACTTATCGAAAACGGTTCGGCGACCAATTCGGTAAATTGGTTCCGGGGTCGTTCACGGACGAACCGCATCTCCGGCCCGCCGGAGGCATTCACTGGTCGAAAGATTTCTTGGATCGATTTGAGGCGCGGTGGGGATACTCATTGCGCGGGCACCTCCCGTCGCTTTTCGAGGAAGTCGGCGATTGGAAACGAGTGCGTCACAATTGGCACCGGTTTCTCCTCGAGGAGTTCATCGAGCATTGGGCGAAACCCTACTACGAGTACTGCGCAAAGAATGACCTGGACTTCACAGGCCACTATTGGGAGCACGGGTGGCCGAATTGTAACGGTGTGACGGACAATATGGCGATGGCCGCGTTTCAACAGATTCCGGGGATCGATTGTTTGATGAATCGGTACAGCGAGGGGCCTCACGCACAGTTCGGCAATGTACGCGCGGTCAAGGAGGTCGCGAGCATCGCGAATCAGTTGGGACGCGAGCGGGTTCTATGCGAAGCCTACGGAGCCGCCGGCTGGGATTTCGAGTTTCAGGACATGAAACGGATCGCGGACTGGCTTTGTGTGCTCGGTGTGAACTTTATCGATCAACACCTGTCCTATACGACCATTCGCGGTGCGAGAAAACGAGACCATCCGCCTTCATTCACCTATCACGAACCCTGGTGGCCGCTCTATCACGTCTCGGGAGACTACCTCGCACGGATGATGCTCGCTGTCAGTTCAGGGCGGCAAGAAAACCGTGTGCTTGTCATCGAACCGACCTCCACCGCGTGGATGTATCTCTCCGTTTCCGCAAATCATCCGCGCCTGAACGAGATTGGCGAGACCTTCCAGCGATTTGTCACGGAATTGGAGGATGAACAGCTCGAGTTTGACTTGGGATGTGAAGATGTTATCGCGCGGTGGGGAGCTGCATCGAGAGACAAGTTCATTGTAGGCGAACGAACTTACGATCTCGTTGTTCTCCCGCCCGGTTTGGAGAATCTGAACCGTGCTACCGCAACATTCCTGAAACACTACGTCGGTTCGGGCGGACAGGTTCTCTCATTGGTCGATGCTCCCGTATGCGTAGACGGCTCGGAATCGAACGCATTTGCGCGGGAAATTGCCGGTGAAGTCTCCAATTGGAAGCGGGTTTCCACCTCGGAAGCCATGCGAGAGATTCGCTTGCAAGTGCCACCCACGGTGACCATCGCAAAGGAAGACGGCGCTGAAGGAAAACTGTTCCATAACCTGCGTGTGCTCGACGACGGTTATCTTCTGTTTCTGGTCAACACCAGCTTGGACGGTCCCGCGAAAGGTTCTTGCAGGCTGCGTGGGCAATCCGTGGAATTGTGGGATCTCTCCGAGGGTTCAATGACCATGTATCCCTATTATGAGTACGAGGGACGGGTCACATTCGACTACGACCTGCCGCCTGCGGGTAGTGCTCTGTTTTGTGTATCGCCGGAGAAACCCGACCGATTTCCCCCGCCGGATCATGAAGAAATCGTGATCGATGAATTGGAGCCCGTAGGTCCTCTCGCGGTAAATCGAGACCGGCCCAATGTCCTGACTCTGGATTTTTGCGACATATCGGTCGGCGGCGAACAGAGAGAGTCCACTTACTTCCACAAAGCGCAACAGCTGGTGTTCCAGAAACACGGATTCCAGCAGAATCTCTGGGAGCGATCTGTTCAGTTCAAAGACAACATTATCAGCCGAGAGGAATTTGGCCCGGACACGGGTTTCGAAGCGAACTTCCACTTTTTCCTCAGGGGATTCGGAGACGATAATCCGGATATGTCCATCGTTGTCGAACAACCGGATCTGTACACCATCTCGGTCAACGGAGAACCTGTGGAGTGGGATGGAGAACGCTGGTGGTTGGACCGATGCTTCGGGGTCCTGGATATTGAAGACGCTGTGACCAACGGAGAGAATATCCTCACGCTAAAAGCGAGTCCTTTCTCCATTTTCCACGAACTTGAGTCGGTCTATCTTCTTGGCGATTTTGCACTTGAGCCCGTTGAACGCGGTTTCGTTGTTGTCCCTGCCAGGGACCTGGATCTCGGGCCGTGGAAAGGGCAGGGAATGCCGCTTTACGGGGACTGTGTAAGCTACACACAGACGTTTGATGTGTCCGGCGATTCCGACAGCGTGTATGTCTGTCTGGGGGATTGGGACGGGAGCGTGGCGGAAGTGACTGTCAACGGGGAATCCGCAGGTGTTATCGCTTGTCAGCCCTGGGAATTGGACATCAGCGACAGTGTCGAACCGGGTCGAAGTACAGTCACAGTAAGGGTTTATGGGACCTTAAAGAACACTCTCGGGCCGCATCACGGCAACCCGCAGCTCGGCACCGCCTGGCCGGGACAATTCCAGGTCGGCCCCGAATCCGGTCCGCCGCCCGGGGAATCCTATCACGTGGTGGGATACGGGCTTTTCGAGCCGTTTCAATTGGAGGTCCGCCGATAAGCTCTTGTTCCCTATTGTCGAGAGCGCGGTATCGCAGTATACTAATGATATAGCAAGCGGGAGTAATGGCTGCGTTAGTAGCCCCTGGGGACAGAGACCACGGGTAAGCAGCATCTGCAAACGAGAGGTTTGAGTCCAAAGACTCAGCCGTGAACCCCGGCGATGAAGCCGGGGTCTTTCTTTTTAAGCAGAATGGACGACATGTTACCGGAGACGGACCGTAAGAATCCCCAAAAAAACTTCTTGACGGGAATCGATCTGATGGAGTAAAGTTAACATGGTGGCAATCATCTGCCTACTAGGCGGATGAGAGAGATCTGTGTGGAGCGATACAGAGGCCAAGCCGGATCTTTACGACGGTCTCTGTTCCGTGTCGGCACACTCTCAAATCGTTGTGATACCGATTTGGAGGACTATCGTGAAGAGAGATTCCGGGTACATCATTTTCTTGGCTTTCGTTCTTGCAGTGTGTTTCGGCGGGCAGACGGTTCTTGCCCAGGATCAATTCATCAACTGTCGTAAGTTCGCAAATGGCATCCAGATCCAAATCGACGGCGACCCGTCGGATTGGCCGCTGGATTCGTTCGGGGATCCGGCGGAACTTCCGGATATCGATCCGGCGGAGCAAATTGGCAGCGAGGCGACCTCGAACGCGGAAAACATGGTTCCAATGAAAACCGGCGATCATTTCGAGTTCGACCCGAACAAGGTTTTGGTCAGCAGCGACACCAGTTTCGAGACGGAGGGCGACGAGGACTTCTCGGCGACAACGTATATTGGTTGGGACGATACCGGCTTTTACCTTCTCAATATTGCTGAAGACAGCCTGATGGGGTGGTATCAGAGTCAACACATTGAACGGGATCTCAATAACCAGCCCGGTTTCACGAATGATGGTATCGAAATTTGGTTTGATAATGACAACAACCGTGAACCGCCCAACATCAACGACGATCAGACCTCCGAGTTTGACCTTCAGACGGCGTTCAGCGTTGATGCAGAGATCATTAAGGAAGAATTCGACATGGAACCGGTTATGGCAAACGGTCTGCCGCTCGATTTCGCGATTTTCCGGTCGGCGCTGAATACGGATGACGACGCGGAAGCGGACATCCTGGCACAGGTCGAACGCGCGGTGCAGTTGGATGACAAACCGGCCGAGCAGCATACCTCCTACGTCCAGGAAATCAAATTCCCATGGGGGGTATTCCCTTCGTTCCAACCGGACGAGCCGATTGGGTTTAATATCAACTGGATCGATTGGGATGAGCAGAACTTCCAGCTGATGCGATGGCATCAGGCCAACGAGTCGAGCGTTGAGTATTTCCGCGAAATGCGTTTTACATCCGACAATCCATTGGGCGGGACCCCGATCAGCGAGTGGTCACTGTTCTAAGAGTGAAGAATCGGTGTTGGTATCGTTTGAACAATAATTCAGAAATCAAAGGTCGGGGGCGAGCAAGTCTCGCCCCTGTTTATTGGTGGTCTCTGTAACGACAACATGAACCGGCGAATTTTACCAACGGTCTCACTTTTCGCGCTGCTGTTCCTGTTTCCATACGACGACACGCAGTGTGCTCTGTCGCACGGGGATGTTCATTTTGTGGATGTGACCGAAGAAACCGGTATCGATTTTCTGCACGTTGCCGGGGAGCGCGATAAGAAAATTTGTATCATTGAAGCCAAGGGAGGAGGGACAGCCCTTTTCGATGCGGACGGTGACGGCTGGTTGGATATCTACTTTGTCTCCGGCAGCACCTTCGAGAGGAAGATCGATCCGCCCCCAAGAAACCGGCTATACAGAAATAACCGTGACGGCACGTTTACCGATATTACCGATGCGGCCGGAGTTGGGGACACCGGGTGGGGGATGGGTTGCGCTGCGGCGGATTATGACAATGACGGCGATATCGATCTCTATGTGACGAATTACGGGAAGAACCGATTTTATCAGAACGACGGCAACGGCCGTTTCACGGATATCATTGAGAAAGCGGGCTGCCAGTCGGCCCTTTTGAGCACGGGGGTTTCGTTCGGCGATTACGACCGGGACGGTCTTCTGGATCTTGTTGTGGCCGATTATTTGGATCTCACCTCGATTCCCGGACCCATCGAAAATGAAAAAGCGAATTGGCGTGGATTTCTCGTTTATCCAGGTCCACGTGCGTATACGCCGCAGGGGATGTCCCTTTTCCGGAATAAAGGTGACGGCACGTTTGAAGACGTCACTGAACCGTCGGGTTTTTCGGAGATTGAACCCGCGTATAGCTTCACCTGCCTCTGGGGAGATGTGAATCGGGACCTGTATCCCGATCTGTATGTTTCCAACGATTCGATGCCGAGCTATCTTCTGCTGAATCACGGGGACGGCACGTTTGAGGAATACGGTCTCTTTTCCGGCGTTGCCTATAGCGAGGACGGGACGGAAATGGCATCAATGGGAGCATCCTACGGCGATCCCAACGGCGATTTCGAATGGGATATTTCCGTGGCGAATTTCTCGGAGGAGCCGTTCACTGTGCTACTTGGAAACGGAGACGGGACATTTCGCGATATTACGTATACCAGCTCAGTTGGAAACAAGACCTATTCGGCGCTTGGCTGGGGCGTGGAATGGATTGACGTGGAAAACGACGGGGACGAGGATTTGTTTTTCTGCACGGGACATGTGTATCCCGAGGCGGATCATCCGGACGTCGATACGGCGTTTGCACAGCCGCCGCTGTTGTACGAAAACGTTGGCGAGGAACGATTTGTCCTGGTCGAATCCGGGTTGGGAGCCAGCTTCTATCGGGATCGGATCGGTCGAGGGTGCGCGCAGGGCGATTTGGACAATGACGGCGATATCGACCTCGTTTTCAATAGTCTCAGCAGTCACCCGACAGTGCTGCGGAATGACGGCGGAAACAAGAACAACTGGCTGCAGCTTGTCCTTGTCGGCACTCAGTCCAATCGACAGGCGGTCGGAGCCAAAGTGCAACTCAGCTCGGGACCGATTCGCCACGCACGAGGAATTTGGAGCGGATCGAGTTTTCTTTCGCAGGACAGCACGATAATTCATTTCGGGTTGGGCAAACAAGAGACGGCCGAACAAATAGAAATCCTCTGGCCGTCCGGAGTCAAAACGAAACTGGAACACGTTCAGGTGAATCAACGTCTGGTTGTCGAAGAACCGGCTGCATCGGAGTAGAAACCTTGATTTTGTTCCGAATGCGAATATTCACATATATGCCAGGGATACTACTGGTTCTCTTGCTTGTCTCCTCTGCTCCGGCACAACAAAGCGGGGACTGGGGAATCGACCTGGAGTTTACGGAGGAGCCTGTTCTTGAAAGGACCGAGTTTGTCGACGAAGAACGCGAGTTGCTGCAGGCAATTCGACGCGATCCCAATAATGCCGTCTTGCTTTTGAAATTGGCTCGACTGTATCAGCTGCACCGGTATTACGAGAGAGCCATTACGCTGCTGGAGACCACAGTAAAAAAACACCCGTCGAATGCTCCCGCCCACTTCTATCTCGGACAGATTTACGGAAGCCAACAGCGCGATCCGAATCGATCGTTGGAGGAACTGCACAAGGCGGTCGAATTAAATCCGGAATCGATTGAGTTTCGGCAGGAACTTGTTTCGGTCTATTTCCGCCTGCAGCGGTATCCCCCCGCGCTTGAGCAACTTGAAGAGATCCTCCGGCGCAAGCCTTCCAATGAAAAAGCGCTTTATCGGAAAGCCGCGATCCTGTACACGCTCGGCGAAATATCCAAAGCGGAATCGATTGTCGATGAGCTGACCCAGCACGAGCATGCACGAGTCCTCAAAGGCCTGGTTATGCAGCGGCGCGGGGAAGATACAAAAGAGTTTTTCGCGTCGATCCTGAAAGATCATCCGGAGAGTATGCGTGTACGATATGAATACGCGAAAGACTTGATGCGGGAGCGACAATACGACCAAGCACAGGAGATATTCGAAACAATTATTGATCAAGATCCCTTTTACCAACACGCGATTTTTCAGCTGATCAAGATTTACGCGGCAAAAAAACAAAAAGAGAAGGTCCAGTTAGCAAAACAAAGTCTGGATACTGTGAATCGACTGTCTCGTAAGAAGCGGAATTTCTACCGAAGTTTTCTCCGGCATCACCCCGACACTCCAAAAACGCACATGGCGATGGGACTCATCTACCTGGAAATCGGACGGGGAAATTTAGCTGCAGAGGAATTTCAAAAAGTTCTTTCGATGGATCCTGGGGAGTTGCGAGCGGCGCTCTATCTTGCCGAGATTGAAATGGCGAGCGGGAATTACGAGAAAGCGCTGGCACACCTGAATACTTGCACACAAATTGAAGCCGAAAACGCTACCGTCTATGCGCTGATGGCGCAATGTTATCTGGAACTCAAAGACGGCGAAAAAGCGCGTGAGCATTTACAGAAAGCGCTGCAAATCGATCCCGATAATCCCGCAGCACGAAATCTCCAGGCAATCTGGTCATCGGTGTCCAGGAAAGGGGAGTGACCTTTACGGCTGTCTGGTGGGTTACGCTGCTCTAAAGTGTGCGCCTCGATAATCTGCGGACAAGCTCGTCGCTAACCGACTCTACGCTTGCTTTCTTGCTAAGAACGGCTGTGGGCAAGAAAGCGAAGCTAGACGACGCATGCTGGGAAGGTAATGAAACGCGAAGGCACGAAAGAGCCACGAAAACACTAAAAAAAAGACAAGAAGAGAGTAGGGCTAGGAAAACGTGACCGATTCCGTCATTCCGAGGAGCGGAGCGACTTGGGAATTTCACTGTTGGATCAACAAGATGAGATGGCCACACTTCGCTCGCCATGACGGGTATCATCGCGTTATTAAAAGCATAACCCGCGAGACCGGCTAACAAGAACGTTTATGGATTGGAGGATCGTGAAAATATGTCGAATTCATATTCACTGAATCGTAGGACATTTAATAAGGCGGCCGTCACGCTGGGATTTGCAGCCTCACCTTCACTGCGGGCGCTGGGTGCGAATGAACGAATCGGAATCGGACTCATCGGCTGCGGAGGCCGGGGGATTGACGTCATGCGCCGTTTTATGCAAAACAACGCCGAAATTCGCGCTGTGTGTGACGTGGATAAAGAGCATCTTGCCCGCGCCCGCGACACCGCCGATGGAAATCCAAAATCTTTCCATGATTTTCGGAAGCTCCTTGAACAAAAGGACATCGACGCGGTTCTTATCGGAACCCCGGATCATTGGCACGCATTAGTGTTTATCGAAGCGTGCAAAGCTGGAAAAGATGTGTACTGCGAAAAGCCGCTTTCGACCACCATTTACGAAGGGCGAATGATGGTGAATGCGGCACGACAATACAAACGAGTTTCGCAGGGCGGTACTCAACAGCATTCGGGGGCTCACTATAAAGAGGCAATCCAGTTGATACACGACGGCTACATCGGCCCTATCAGCAAGGTCGTTTGTTGGAATACGAGCAACTCCGGTGGCAGGAGGCGTGCGGAACAGCCGACCGATCCTCCACCGGAACTCGACTGGGAACTGTGGCTGGGGCCTGCTCCCAAGGTACCGTACGTCGAGGATCGATGTCACGGGAGTTTTCGGTATTATTGGGATTATTCCGGTGGACGCGCTACCGATTTCGGTGTCCATCACATGGATATCGTCCACTGGGCTCTCGATCAAGATGCGCCCCGTTCCGTTGTGTGCGAGGGCGGAAAATTCGTTCATCCCAATGACGGCCGCGACGTGCCGGATACGCAAGACATTCTGTATACGTATAACGATTGTCTTGTGCAGCATACCCTGCGCCAAGGCAACGCTCATCCCGGGCACGGCCATTTCGATATCCAGTTTCTTGGCAGGGAAGGCACGATCCTGGTCAATCGCGGTCGATACGAGATTTATCCCGAAGAGGGGAAAAAGAACGGTGTCGAAAGGAAAACGTACAAGAATCCCGCGCCTCAGCGCGACATGACCCGGTTGCATGTTGCGGAATTTCTTGAGAAAATCAAAACAAGGGAGAGGTGTGTGTGCGATGTCGAAGTATGTCACCGTGCGACAACCGCGCCGATCCTGGGAAATATCGCGTACCGGACGGGTGAGCGGTTAGTATGGGATGGTGAGAACGAAGAGATCACGAATCATCCCGCGCTCAATTCCTGGCTGCATCGCGAGTATCGGGAGCCGTGGCGGTTGGAGATTTGATGAAGCTGAGTACGAAGAGATTTATCAACCCCCTCCTCTACGGCTCTCATGTTTGCCTTCGGCAAGCCATGAGACTCCT
>CAZTDD010000056.1:0-39994 GCA_964612675.1 uncultured bacterium | reverse complement strand
TCCCCGCCGAGAATGACGGGCTTCTGCACCACCGGCCCCTTCGAAATGCCTTCAGCCCCGTTCTTGATGTCTCGGTCGAGAGCATCCATTATCTCGGCCTGGTCCTCCGACGTTGCGACTTCGATAAAAACATTGTCGCGTACGAACCCGTGCTTGTTTCCCCAGGACACATAGCCTCTGTCGTCTGGGTCGACCGGGTCCCTAAGTCGGGCTACCTGTATGTGGTTGTGATATGATTCTGCGCCTTGTAAGGCTTCACGATGGGAGCCAAACACGCCGATCACCATTCTAGTGTATTCCCGCTGCCGCTCCGATGCGTTTGCCGAACCCTCGGTCGAGTCCCCGGCAGCCGGTTTAACGCGCCAGCGCCATATCATGCCACATGGAAACGGCCCCATACCGCCTCGGGTATATTGGTCATAATCCGGGATATAGCGCGCCATCACTGTGTCGAGGTCGATCCCGGTGACCAGAAGTCGATCGGATTCCTGGACGGGGATTTGGCCTGTCTCCGAGGTCCAGGAAGGTATGGATTCCTGGTTCACATCGCTCTGGGCGTGAGCATCGCCTGACGGCAACGGCGGGCAGAGCGACACTGCTGCCAAGAGAGACAGTAACAGAGTTGCGTTTCTCGGACGGTTGGTTATTGAATTCATCTTGCTCCTCCTTTAGTGGGTAGCCCTCGTTGCTCGAGTTTGATGCTGGGCACTCATGGGGTCCATGCCCGCGCTCGAGAGTCTTGGTGCGGCCTCCCAGGTTCTGATCCTGTCGTACGTTTGTCTCCCTGACCACGGCTATTCTTCGCAGCCCTCTCGCTTCTGGCATGCCACCCGCCTTCTCTCACCCTTGTTTCTATATACAACGAATGCAGGCGATTTGTGTAAAAGGAAATAAAAAAATCGTGAGGCCCGGCAGTGCAACTACCGGGCCGGCGGCAATATGGGCAGTGGAACTACCGCGCCAGCTGATTTATGAGGTTGATGCTTTTTCAGGTCTGTGGAGTGCGGCGGGTGTGAAATAGGAGAGAAGATTCATAGACATGGGGAGCCCGAAATGCCCGACCGGACATTTGATGCTATACTGAATGATACCGCGGACGACGAAAGAGGACTCCAGCGTCGCCGACGAAAGACGAATCCGCCGATGGGCTGGATTGGAGCGCGAGTCATGAATGAGATCATTTTCATTGTGGAAGAGGCTCCTGAAGGCGGGTATACGGCCCGGGCCTTAGGACAGTCCATTTTCACAGAGGCAAACGATCCGGCACAATTGCAGGAGAGAGTGCGAGACGCGGTTCGCTGTCATTTTGACGAAGGATGTGAGTCGGACATGATTCGTCTGCACTTCGTCCGAGAGGAAATCATTATCTGTACTCCTCGGGCAACCGGACCGACTCCCCCAGCGAATCCGGCAGGAATCGAAGACTCTGGAAACTTCTCCCTCACGGCCCACAAATGGCAAGATATTGGTAAAGCACCAACATCCGAATAAGCGATGTTGCAGCGGGCTTCCGGTGGAGCTCTCCGAAGAGATCTGTCGGTTTTTCAAGAGAGAAGCAAGCACGGTATATCCTATTAAATCCATCTGTTTAATAGAGTTTCTACTTACCTTTTATTTGTGGGATTGCCAGGTTCCGCTCCAGTTGCCTCCGTTGACACCTGAATCGGTATCCTGCTAGCATCCTAGGTTCATTGGTTGTACCGCTGATCTCTTCTTGAAGAGTATTCTAAGGTTCCCACATCGCAGGAACTTAAATAATACTGAAGAATCAGACGGGTTCGGCTGGATTCCCGGTCGGAAAACACTCCCTGTCTGATTGAGAGTAGGAAACGAACGACCATGGCGAAGGTAGTTAAGAAGAAAAAAAAGAAACTGGGTGCCGGTCGACCAGGCGGCGGCCCATCCACTCGCGAGACTTCGAATTTACGACCGCAACTTGTTCCAAAACGTCCTCCATGCATGAGCGCGTGCCCCAACCATGTCCCGATTCGTAAGGCCATCATGACGATCGCACAAACAGAGAATATGGGACGCACGTACGATGAATCATTTCAACAGGCATGGAAGATTGTTACCGAACGTAATCCTCTGCCGTCTGTGTGCGGACGAGTTTGTCCTCACCCCTGCGAAACTGAATGTAACCGCGCCCAAATTGACGGGCCGGTGAACATCAATAAGTTGGAGCGGGTAATCGGCGATTACGGCATCGAAAAAGGATTGAAATTCGAGAAAATTACCGACGAAACGCGAAGCGAGAAAATCGCAGTCGTCGGCTCCGGTCCGGCCGGGTTGTCGTGCGCGTATCATCTCGCACGCCGCGGGTATCCGGTAACGATTTTTGAAGCGTTTGCCAAGGCGGGCGGTATGCTGCGGTATGGAATTCCAAGCTATCGTCTTCCGGAAAATGTGTTGGACGCGGAGATTAACCGTATTGTAGATCTCGGCGTGGAACTGAAAACAAATACGATGGTCGGGAAAGACGTCTCATACGATGATCTACGCAACGAATATAAGGTGATTTTCGTCGCTATCGGAGCCCACCAAGGTCTTCCGCTTCGCATTGAAGGCGAGAATGCCCCGAATGTATATACAGGCGCGCAGTTCCTGAACCTCGTGAATTCCGGTGAACAGATCGACGTGGGCAAGAAGGTCGTTGTGATTGGCGGAGGCGACAGCGCCGTCGATGCGGCTCGCGTTTCGAAGCGGCTCGGTGCGGAAGTTACCATTCTTTATCGTCGAACGATTAAAGAGATGCCCGCTATCGCGGAAGAAGTGGAAGAAGCCGAGCGTGAAGGGATCAATATGGAGTTTCTTGCTGCGCCGGTTGAGATTCTGCGGAACGGCAGCGACGGGAGCCCCGCGCGCGGAATGAAATGCATCCGAATGGAACTGGGCGAACCGGATGCTTCCGGAAGACGCCGACCAGTGCCGATCGAGGGCTCCGAGTTCGAGGTTGAATCGGACACCATCATTGCGGCCATTAGTCAGGAGCCGAATTTCGAGGGATTCGAACAGTTCCGCGAAGGTCGCGACTGGGTCAAAACGGATGAGTACGGAAAGACCAAGGTGGAAGGGACGTACGCCGGTGGCGACGTGATCGACCTTGGCCTCGTAACGGTTGCGAACTTCCACGGACGTCGCGCGGCGATGATGATTCATTCGGAACTCAGCGGTCTTCCGCTGGAGAAAGATGAAGAAGAGGAACTGCCGCTCATCACGTCCGACAAGATGAAACTCGATTGGTATGAGCGGAAAGATCGTATCGAGGCGCCAAGCCTTCCGGTCGATGAGCGTTTCGGACCGGGCTCGCTGGCGAAGGAGACCACTCTTACGCTTCCCCAGGAGCAAGCGATAGAAGAGAGCAAACGCTGCCTGAGTTGCGGCATGTGTTTCGACTGTGGAACGTGTTGGAGTTTCTGTCAGGACAACGCGATTGTGAAACCCGAGGAGAGAGGCCAGCTGTATACATTCAAGCTGGAGTTCTGTCAGGGTTGCAAGAAATGTGCGGAAGAATGTCCGTGCGGCTTCATCGAAATGCACTAACATCTGGTTGCCGCCGGATCAGAATTATACACAAGAAACGGCCAAGGGAGGATTGAGCGGACATGGCAGATGCAACGAAAGACCATCCGACTCCACTACTTGACGAGCTGGAGAAGGGGGCGTGGCCAAGCTTTGTATCAGAGATCAAAGACGCCGCAGCCACAAACGTAATGTGTAAGGATCTTCTCGGACAGTTGGAGACATCCTACAACGAGAAGATCGGTCACTGGAAACACGGGGGTATCGTAGGAGTTCTCGGATACGGCGGTGGAGTGATCGGCCGCTATTCCGATCTTCCGGACAAGTTTCCGGAGGTCGCCCACTTCCATACGATGCGAATCAACATGCCCGGTGCCTGGTTTTACAACAGCGAGGTACTTCGCAAGTTGTGCGATGTGTGGGAAAAGCATGGCTCCGGTCTGACGAACATGCATGGTTCGACCGGGGATATCATTTTCCTTGGTACCACAACGCCCGAGTTGGAGCCTACCTTTAAAGAACTCACGGACATCGGTTTCGACCTCGGCGGTTCAGGCTCGGACGTGCGGACGCCGAGTTGTTGTGTCGGCCCTGCACGATGCGAATGGGCCTGCTACGACACGCTGGCGCTTTGCTACGACTTGACTATGGAGTATCAGGACGAACTTCACCGTCCGGCGTTCCCGTACAAGTATAAGTTCAAGTGTGCAGGGTGCCCCAATGACTGTGTCGCTTCGGTTGCTCGCGCCGATATGTCAATTATCGGCACGTGGCGCGATGAGATTCAGATCGATAAGGATGCTCTGCAAGAATACGCCAAAGACGGTACCGATATTAAAGCCGATGTTGTCGATCGGTGTCCGTCCCAATGCATGGAATGGGACGGAAAGGATTTGAATATCGATAATTCAATGTGTGTCCGTTGCATGCATTGTATCAACGTTCTTCCAAAAGCCTTGTCGCCCGGCAAGGATCGAGGGGCGACGGTGCTTCTCGGTTCTAAAGCGCCCATCGTCGAAGGCGCTCTTCTTTCGTCGGTTTTGATCCCGTTCTGGAAGGTCGAGCCACCGTACCAGGATCTGAAAGACCTCGTCGAGCGGATATGGGACGTTTGGTCGGAGGAAGGCAAGAACCGGGAGCGTGTCGGTGAGTTCATTCAGCGCGTCGGACTTGGCAACTTCCTCGAAGCGATTGAAGTGGAACCGCTTCCAGAAATGGTCGCTCAACCGCGAGAGAATCCGTACGTCTTCTACGAGGAGTATTTTGAGGAAGGCGACGAAGAGGAAGAATAGCCGGAAGGCAACCATTCTTGCTGAACCGAGGACACGAAGTACGAAATCCAAATTGATCGAAACCACTTAGGAGGCATGCAATGTCTGAGGCACCGAAAAAGAGAGTAACCGACATTGGCCCACCCAAATATGAACAGTTTCTTCCGCCGATTGTGAAGAACAATTACGGAAAATGGAAGTATCACGAAATTGTGAAGCCCGGCGTCATGGTTCACGTAGGCCAATCGGGGGACAAGTTGTTCACCGTTCGTACAGCGGGACCCCGTTTGACAAGCGTTAACAAAATCCGGAAGTACGCGGATCTGGCCGACAAGTATTGCGACGGGTATCTCCGGTTCACCAGCCGGAACAACATCGAGTTTCTGTTGACGGACGAGAGCAAGGTCGATCCTCTGATCAAGGACCTGAATGACATGGGGCACCCGGTCGGCGGAATCGGTTCTTCGATTTCAAACATCGTTCACACCCAGGGCTGGGTTCACTGCCACTCGGCGGCGACGGATGCGTCGGGGATTGTGAAGTCTGTCATGGACGAGTTAATCGGTCATTTCACCAATACGGACCTTCCCGGGAAACTGCGGATCGCATTGGCGTGCTGCCTGAACATGTGCGGCGCCGTTCACTGTTCCGATATCGCGATTCTTGGGATTCACCGGCGGCCGCCGCGAGTGGACCATGAGTCGCTGCCGAGAGTATGTGAGCTGCCGAGCGTTATCGCGTCGTGCCCGACGGCGGCGATCCGTCCGGCCTCCATCGACGGGAAGAAAAGCGTCGAGGTTGACGAAGACCTGTGTATGTATTGCGCGAACTGTTACACGGTATGTCCGGCGATGCCGTTGAACGATCCACTGAACGATGGTGTATCGATCTGGGTCGGCGGCAAGGTGTCCAACGCTCGTGCGGAACCTATGTTCTCGAAATTGGCGATTCCGTTCCTGCCGAACAATCCCCCGCGTTGGCCGGAGGTTGTGAACGCTGTCAAGAATCTTGTTGATGTATGGGCGGCGAACGCGCGCAGATATGAAAGAATGGGTGAATGGATCAACCGGATCGGTTGGCCGAAGTTCTTCGAATTGACAGGAATCGAATTCTCCAAGGAACATATCGACGACTTCAAGCATGCTGGGTTGACGTACAAACGTTCGGCTCAGCTCAGATTCTAAAAGGGGGACGAGGCCATGGCAGACCAAGTCAGCCAGGAAGAACTCCAGAACGCCATGTACAAGATGGTGGCGGATGCGCAGGGACAGAAGAAATTCAAGCCCGGCGATGTCACCAAGGCAATGATGGAGCGGTTCGGCGACCAAGTCGACAAGAAGGCCTGTAAGCTGGCGATTCGCGAACTGGTCGAATCCGAACGATTGGTGTACACCTATTTCGGCGGGAGTTACTTGGAAGTGCCCCACAAAGAGGGAGCCGCTCCCGACTGAGGAAGACTTAGGATGGTGGAATGCAGGAGCCCCCGCGCGGTCGTATGCGGTCTGCGCGGCGGGTCCGGAAAAAGTGTCGTTACATTAGGACTGATCGGGGCCTTGAAGGGGGCCGGTCTGAATGTCGTGCCTTTCAAGAAAGGCCCCGATTATATCGATCCAGCGTGGCTGAGTCTCGCGGCCGGAACACCATGTCACAACCTCGATTCGTTTTTCTTCGACCGCGCTGAGATCCTCCGGCTCTTTGAGCAGTGTGTTCGCTGTGCCGATGTTGCCGTCATCGAGGGGAATCGCGGCCTGTTCGACGGGATGGATTCCCAGGGCAGTCACAGTACGGCCGAACTTGCAAAACTACTCCATGCTCCCGTCATATTGGTAGTCGACTGCACGAAGGTGAGCCGGACAGCAGCCGCGATGGTTCTTGGCTGTCGGACGATGGACCCGGACTTGAATATCGCCGGAGTCGTTTTAAATTCTGTGGTCGGCAGCCGCCAGGAAAATGTGATTCGAGGTGCCATCGAGTCGGTATGCGATATTCCGGTACTGGGATCGATTCCCCGCATTCACGGATTGACGTTCTCTATGCGCCATCTGGGACTTGTTCCGCCGCCGGAGCATCCCGACGCCGTTGCGGCTTTAAGTCAAGCGGTTGACGCAGTCCAGAAGCACCTCGACCTGGATCGAGTAAAAACCCTGGCAACTTCCGTCCCCGCGCTAGAGATCGATTCGCCTGCGAAAGCGGAGCGGGACTTGAGGTACGGCGGGGTCCGAATAGGCGTCGTTCGGGATGCGGCATTCAATTTTTACTATCCGGAGAACATTGAGGATCTTGAGCGACGGGGTGCTGAAATCGTCGAAATTGACGCTTTATCAGACGAGGTACTTCCGGAAACGGATGCCCTTTACATTGGCGGCGGTTTTCCCGAGACTCATGCCGCCGCTCTCGCAGACAATAGGCGCTTTCGCGCCGATCTCAAGCGCCGAATTGAGCACGGATTACCCGTGCTGGCGGAATGTGGGGGGCTGGTGTATCTCTGCCGCGAGTTGATCGTGGACGATGTCGCGTATCCCATGGTCGGCGTTTTTCCGGTGGCGTTCGATGTAGCGGAACGTCCACAGGGTCATGGGTATGCGGTCGCGGTTGTAGAGCGGGAGAATCCGTTTTTTGAACCTGGACTTCGGTTGCGTGGACACGAGTTTCGGTACTCTCGTGTTCGGGGCGAATTGCAACAAGGCGTGGATATGGCATTTCGCATGGAACGCGGCTACGGTTTTGACGGCGGTCGGGACGGACTGTGTAAAGGGAATGTATTGGCGTCCTTTTGCCACTTTCATTCTCGCAGTGTGACCGGCTGGGCAGAGGGGTTGGTTCGCTGTGCGGCGGAGTACCGGAATCGTCGTAACGGTCCGGTAGAACTGACTGACGAACTGCTGTATGATAATCGTCTTGTGTTCGCTTCCGCCTGAATCGGGAAAATCCGGCCTCGGACTGACAACGAAGGCCGTTTAGAAGAAAACGATACCGGCTGAGAGGAAGACCTTCGCAGCCGAAAAGTCAGATTGGAGAAAGTACTATGGCTACAGTGGAATTGGCAGGCAAACAAGTTGACATCGATGAGGATGGTTTCATCCAAGATCCACAGATTTGGGACAAAGACCTTGCAGACGCTCTTGCGAAGACAGAGAGTGTGGACGAGATGACCGAAGAGCACTGGAACGTTGTCAACTATATCCGTGACTACTATCTCGAGTTTGGAACCGCACCGATGATTCGCAAGCTTTGCAAGCAGACAAAGACCGATCTGAAGCGAATCTACGAGTTGTTCCCCTCCGGCCCTGCGAAAGGGGCTTGTAAGATCGCCGGTCTCCCGAAGCCAACCGGTTGTGTGTGAGACATCGGGGAACGAGACGTTTTTACCGAGCGGCAACACGGATGGACTGTGGGCGATGTCGTCTGTGGACCGGTCGCGAATGACCGACTGTCGGACGACATTCGCCTCCCTTACAGGGGGCGATGACCAGCGGAGATACATGGCGCGGATATGAGTTTGAACGATCTGCTTCTGAAGAGACAAACAGCTATACGTGATAAATGGATTCAGCGGATTTTTCAAACCTATTCCGCAGACGGTTCGTCGTTTTTAGGGAGAGAAAAGAACCGTTTTGCCAATCCGGTCGGTCATACCATTCGGGAAAGCGTCGGCATCATCGTCGAGCGGTTCCTCGCAGGGGCGGAACCAAGTGAGTTGGTTACCCCCCTAGAGGACATCGTACGTATTCGGGCGGTGCAGGATTTCTCGCCGTCCCAGGTTGTCGGTTTTGTCTTCTTGCTCAAATCGATAATTCGAGACGAACTGGGAGAGGATCTTCGAGGGGGGCCGCTATCGGAGGAGCTTGAGAGATTCGACCTTCGAATCGACGAGATGGCCCTTCTCACGTTCGACAGCTTCATGAAGTTTAGAGAACGAATTTACGAGTTGAAAGTCAATGAGACAAAACGAAATGTCCGTTTTCTTTTGGACAGAGCGAACGAGATGTACATCCGGGAGGAACAGGAACTTCCGGTTGAAACAACACCAGATGTCTAATACCAAGGGAGGAGAAGGCGCATGAACGCCCTACTTTCCCTCTTCGCCGTTATAATACTCGTCTTAATTCCTTCCATGGGAGTCGGAGCTCTCGGACTGCACGCTCTGTTCGGCGTTGTTATTCCGTACCTCGCTTTTTTGTGTTTTGTGGCCGGGTTTGTCTGGCACGTGCTTGAATGGGCGAAGGCACCCGTGCCGTTCCGTATCCCTACGACCTGCGGGCAGCAGAAAAGCCTCCCGTGGATCAAGCACAACGCCATCGAGAATCCCCAGAGTACTTTCGACACGATTAAACGAATGGCGATGGAGATTCTTTTCTTCCGGTCTCTTTTCAGGAATACCAGTATGGATGTCCGAGAGGGACCGCGCGTCGTCTACTCCTCGGCGAAGTACCTGTGGGCGGGCGCTTTGGCGTTTCATTGGGCGTTTCTGATCATCGTGGTTCGGCACCTTCGATTTTTCACCGAGCCGGTTCCTAGCGCGATTACCGGGATTGAATGGGCGGACAGTTTCTTTCAAATCGGTGTCCCCATGCTGTATATCACGGACATCATCATTGTCGTCGCGCTGACCTATTTGTTTTTCCGCCGTGTCGTCGATCCGAAACTCCGGTATATTTCTCTATTGTCGGACTATTTTCCGCTCTTCCTTTTGCTGGGCATTGCGATCAGCGGAATCCTGTTGCGGTATTTACCGGCGACCAAAACGGATATCGTGGCGGTGAAGGAGCTCGCCGTGGGATTGGTGACGTTCCGGCCGGTTGCGCCCGATACGATCAACGTGGTTTTCTATATCCATCTATTCCTGGTCAGTGTTTTGCTTGTTTATTTCCCGTTCAGCAAATTGATGCACATGCCGGGAGTGTTTCTGAGTCCGACCCGAAACATGCCAAACAACAACCGTGCCCAACGGCACGTGAATCCATGGAATTACCCGGTAAAGACTCACCCGTATGAAGAGTATGAGAACGAATTCCGGGAGAAAATGAAACAGGCCGGAATTCCCGTGGAGAAAGAATAGAAATGTCAGAAACCGAATTCGGCAAACCGGAGGAACTCGCACAGGTTGATTTCAGTCTGCCTCCAAAGGGGTGGATGGACACACCGGTGGACTTTCGGCCCGGCACCTGGTCCTATACGGCCAAACCGAAGAACCTGAAAATTCTCGATCTCCCGAATCCGAGAGACTGGTCGCCGACGGATGAAGACTGGAAGCTGCCCGAAAACTGGAAAGAGATAATCCTGGAAGGGCTGCGGGAGCGTTTGGATAAATACCGTTCGCTTCGAATCTTCATGGACATTTGTGTGCGTTGCGGTGCGTGCGCGGATAAATGTCATTTTTTCATCGGTTCGGGCGATCCCAAAAATATGCCGGTTCTTCGCGCGGAGCTGCTTCGCTCGGTTTATCGAAATGATTTTACGAAAGCAGGAAAAATCCTGGGACGTTTGGCCGGCGGCCGCGAGTTGACCGTCGATGTGGTCAAGGAGTGGTTTTACTACTTTTACCAGTGCACGGAATGCCGTCGGTGTTCGGTTTATTGTCCGTACGGTATCGACACCGCGGAAATCACCATACTGGGCCGGGAATTGCTCAACCTGGTCGGTTGCAATATCAACTGGGTGATCGAGCCGGTGGCAAATTGTTTTCGGACCGGGAACCATCTCGGTATTCAACCCCACGCGTTTCTGGATTCACTGGAGTTTTTTGCGGAAGACATCGAGGATCTCACCGGTCTTACCGTAGATATTCCAGTCAATAAAAAGGGCGCAGAGGTTCTGTTTGTCGTTCCGTCCGGTGATTATTTTGCGGATCCCGGCATTTACACTCTTATGGGGTATATGATGCTCCTCCATGAAATCGGTATCGATTTCACGTGGAGTACCTACGCTTCCGAGGGTGGAAATTTCGGCTTGTTCACTTCGCACGAGATGATCAAGCGTCTGAATTCGAAGATCTACGCCGAGGCGAAACGGCTGGGTGTGAAATGGATTCTCGGCGGGGAATGCGGTCATATGTGGCGAGTGATCAACCAGTACATGGGAACCATGAACGGACCGGCGGATTTCCTTGAAGAACCCGTGTCCCCGATTACCGGAACAAAATTCGAAAACGCCAAAGACACGAAGATGGTCCACATCATGGAATTCGTGTCCGACTTGATCCGTCATAAGAAATTGAATTTGGACCCGAGCCGGAACGACAAATTCAGAGTGACGTTTCACGATTCGTGCAATCCGGCGCGGGCCATGGGATTGTTCGAGGAGCCGCGATATGTTCTGCGGCATGCCTGCAATCATTTTTACGAAATGCCGGAGAACACGATTCGGGAAGAGACATTCTGCTGTGCGGGAGGAGCCGGACTCGGCAACGATGAGAATATGGAAATGCGTCTCCGCGGCGGACTGCCGAGAGGGAACGCACTGAAATACGTTCAAGATAAACATGATGTGAACCGGATGGCCTGCATCTGCGCGATCGACCGGGCGACATTAACGACGCTGGCGGATTATTGGGCTCCCGGAGTCAAGATATGCGGCATTCACGAACTGCTCGCAAATGCGCTCATCATGAAGGGTGAGAAAGAGCGAACGGCGGACATCAGGGGCGAACCCCTCGATGAGGAGGAATGATGAAGCTATATCACGGCGAGAAAGTCATCACCGGGCTGGTGATTTTCGTTCTTCTGCTCATTTCCCCGATTGTTTACAACGTGGCGGGCGGCAAGTCCACGCAGGCGCCCGAGCCGAAAATCCTTACGCCGGACAAAGATTGCGTCGAGTCCTCGGAGTATATGAAACGCGGCCATATGGATCTGCTGAATGACTGGCGGGATCGCGTTGTCCGAGACGGCGAGCGAACCTACACGTCGACCAACGGCGAGCAATACGAGATGAGCCTGACCGATACGTGTATGACGTGTCATTCGAACAAAGAGGATTTCTGCGATCAGTGCCACAATTATCTGGCGGTCGATCCGTATTGTTGGGATTGCCACATCGCACCAACGGAGAATCAGTGATGGGTCTGGATAGAAGGAAATTCTTCAAAATCGCCTCGCTCGGCACAGTCGCCGGAGTTGCAGGAAAGCGTTCGATGGAGGCGCTTGCCCGAGGAGATGCGCATTCCTCGGACACGGAGGGCGGCAAGCGCTGGGCGATGGTTGTGGATCTTACGAAATGTAAGACAAACGAAGGATGCCGCGACTGTATCGAGGCGTGCCACGTCACGCACAACGTTCCGAATTTCGATAATCCGAAAGACGAGATCAAGTGGATTTGGACGGAACCCTACGAGCATACATTTCCGGGGCAGGAAAACGAGTATATGAAGGACAAACTGGCGCATAGCGATGTGCTGGTTTTATGCAACCATTGCGACAATCCTCCGTGCTGCCGGGTTTGTCCCACTCAAGCGACCTGGAAACGAGAGAGTGACGGCATCGTGATGATGGACTGGCATCGCTGTATCGGCTGCCGATACTGCGTTGCGGCCTGTCCGTATGGGTCTCGGAGTTTCAACTGGTTCGATCCAAGGCCGGTTCTCGGGGAACTGAACGAGGAGTTCCCGACCCGGACACGTGGAGTCGTGGAAAAATGTACCTTTTGTGAGAAGCGTCTGGCGGAAGGGAAACAACCGGCCTGTGTGGAGGCCTGTCCGGAAAACGCGCTGATATTCGGCGATCTGGAAGATCCACATTCGGAAATTCGAGAAATTCTGCGTACTCGTTTCAGCATTCGCCGAAAGCCGAATCTGGGTACGCAACCACAAGTCTATTACATCGTGTAAGGGTACGACCTATGTTAGAAAAGGCGTTCGTCGGAAGCCCAAGATATTGGATTTGGGTCGCGATTCTGGTCGCTTTTATGGCGATCGGCGGCCTGTTTTATATCCAGCAGTTGAACACCGGGTTGGGGATCACCGGACTGAGTCGGGATGTGACCTGGGGTTTCTATATTGCTCAGTTCACTTTCCTTGTAGGTGTAGCGGCTTCCGCTGTGATGGTGGTTCTTCCGTACTATCTGCACAATTACAAAGCGTTCGGTAAGATCACGGTGCTCGGCGAATTTCTGGCCATTTCTTCCGTGATTATGTGCATCGGTTTTATCGTGACCGACCTCGGGCAGCCGATGCGCGGGGTCAACATCATCTTGTATCCAAGTCCCCGTTCTGTCCTGTTTTGGGACATGGTTGTTCTGAACGGATATTTGCTTTTGAATATCGTCATTTCGCGGGTCACCCTGCGTGCCGAGCGTCAAGACGTTCCGCCGCCGCGTTGGATCAAGCCGATCATTATTCTGTCGATCCCGTGGGCGATCAGTATCCATACAGTCACCGCATTTATTTATTGCGGTCTTGGCGCGCGCTCCTTCTGGCTGACCGCGATTTTGGCGCCGCGATTTCTCGCCTCCGCGTTCGCATCCGGTCCGGCCCTTCTGATACTTCTCTGTCTTCTTGTGCGGAAGTTGACGCATTTCGATCCGGGAAAGGAACCCCTGCAAAAACTGGCTTTGATCACAACCTACGCGATGTGTTTGAATCTGTTCTTCATCGTATTGGAGGTTTTTACGGCGTATTACAGCGCCATCCCGGAACACACGGTTCACTTCGAGTATCTTTATTTCGGAGTGAATGGGGCGAATGCTCTCGTACCGTGGATGTGGACTTCAATCGTGGTTGCGGTGTTGGCGTTGATTCTGCTGCTGATGCCGAGTGCGCGTCGGAACGAAAGCATACTCGCACTGGCGTGTATCGGTGTTTTCGTATCGATTTGGATCGACAAAGGGTTGGGAATGGTGGTGACAGGATTTGTTCCTTCGCCCCTGGGCACAGTTACAGAATACTGGCCGACTTTGCCTGAACTGTTCATCTCACTGGGCATTTACGCGATGGGCCTTTTAATTCTCACTGGCCTGTTCAAGATCGGGCTCACTGTTAAGGAGAAGACTGCGAGCCAAACATAAATCGAAGACCCTCTGTTCGTTCGGATCGGCGAACGGAGGCATGGTCGTAAATATAGTAAAATCAAGACAACGGCGTTCCCAGGGGTTTTGACAATCCATGCGCAGGGCATGCCTTGACAGCCCGATGATATGGGATAGAGAATGACCTTCTCTTTAAAGCCGTTTCTCCGAGATCGATCGACAAGGTAACTAAACTGCGGAACGCAGTTGTAGTCAAAGATCAACAAGAAATATCCCCTTGATATCGACGGAATTGTCACGGGGCAATTCCCCGGGAACAGGGAATGGGGAAAGGAGGTGGCGGACAGAGAATCTCCGACGCCACACTCGGACTGTCTGTGTGGCCAGTGTTTTGTATCTACTGCTTAGCGCCAAATACCGAGGAGAGTACGCTATGCCAAGTTACGTGATTCCAGAAAAATGTGATGGTTGCAAGGCGCTGGACAAAACGGCATGCCAGTACATCTGTCCCAACGACCTGATGGTCTTGGACAAGAATCAGATGAAGGCTTACAACTGGGAGCCTGAGATGTGCTGGGAATGCTACAACTGTGTCAAGATTTGTCCAACGCAAGCGATTGAGGTTCGTGGTTACGCGGACTTCTGCCCCATGGGGGCCACAGTGACACCGATGCGGAGTACCGACTCCATCATGTGGACTGTGAAGTTCCGCAACGGAATGATCAAGCGATTCAAGTTCCCAATTCGGACGACACCCGAAGGTTCGGCCGTCCCCGACGGCGGTTGGAGTACAGGAACGGATGACCTGAAGAGCCCGCTTCTGTTTACGGAACCGGAATCCTCAGGGCTTTCGGAGCTCGTTTCACCGAAGTAAAAAAGGAGGTGCTATTGTGGCCAATTTTGAAACTGTAGAGGTCACCACCGACCTTTTGATCGTCGGTGGCGGCATGTCGGCCTGTGGAGCCGCCGTAGAAGCGGCTTACTGGGCCAACAAAAACGGAGTAAAAGTGACGATGGTCGATAAAGCGGCGGTGGACCGTAGTGGTGCTGTCGCGATGGGGCTCTCCGCTATCAACCAATATGTTGGTTTGAAAGACGGCGAGAACACCGTTATGGACTACGTCAATTATGTGAAGAAAGACCTGATGGGCATCGCCAGGGACGACCTGGTTTACAACATCGCCCGTCACGTGGATTCCACGGTTCATTTGTTTGAAAAGTGGGGTCTCCCGATTTGGAAAGATGAGAACGGGAATTATGTCCATGAGGGACGTTGGCAGCTGATGATCAACGGCGAATCCTACAAGGTCGTCGTGGCCGAGGCCGCCAAGAACGCTCTGGGCATGGAAAACATCTATGAGCGTGTCTTCATCGTCGGTCCGCTGATGGACGGCGATCGTGTCGCCGGTGCCGTTGGTTTCAGCGTACGTGAAGAGAAGTTTTACGTCTTCAAGGCCAAAGCCGTTGCTGTTTGTCTGGGCGGTGCGGTTCACGTCTTTAAGCCGCGCTCCACGGGTGAGGGACTTGGCCGTGCCTGGTATCCACCCTGGAACTCCGGCTCGAGCGCATACTTCACGCTGAAGGCGGGTGCCGAGATGACCTGCCAGGAAGTGCGCTTCATTCCTGTTCGTTTCAAAGACGCATACGGTCCTGTCGGTGCGTGGTTCCTTCTGTTCAAATCCCGTGCGACCAACGCGATGGGCGGGAACTACATGGTTGAACGGACCGATGAACTCGAAAAGTGGGGACCGTACGGCAAGGTCAAGCCGATCCCTGCGAACTTGAGGAACTGGCTCGGCATGCTGGACATCATGGAAGGCAAAGGTCCCATCTATATGAGGACTGAGGAAGCCATCCAAAAGATCGCGTCAAGCGCGGGCGATGAGAAAGCAGCCAAGAAGAAACTCAAGGAGCTGGAAGCGGAAGCATGGGAAGACTTCCTAGACATGACAATTTCCCAAGCGCTTCTGTGGGCGGCGACCAACGTACAGCCTGAAGAGAAGTCCTCCGAGATCGCGGCGGCGGAACCGTACTTCATCGGTTCGCACTCCGGCGCATCCGGAGCCTGGGTCAGCGGTCCTCCGGACGTGGCTCCCGACGATTACCAGTGGGGCTACGCGAACATGTCCACAGTACAAGGCCTCTTCTGCGCGGGCGATGCCTCTGGGGCATCCAGCCACAAGTTCTCCTCCGGCTCCCACGCCGAAGGACGGATCGTCGGTAAGTCCGCCGTTCAGTTCATCGTGGAAAACAACGATCAGCCCAACGTGGATATGGCTGAAGTCGAAAAGCTGAAGGCGGAAATCCTGAAGCCGCTCGACCTGTTCCAGGAAAACAAAGCGGGCTCAAGCGATCCCAATATCAATCCGGCGTACATGAAGCCGAAGATGTTCATGTTCCGTCTCCAGAAGATCATGGACGAGTATGCCGGCGGCGTGTCTGCGCAGTTCTCGACCAACGAGTCGCAACTCAACCGGGCTCTTGAACTGCTGGAGTTCATGAAGGAAGACGCCGATAAGCTGGCTGCGGAAGATCTGCACGAGCTGATGCGGTGCTGGGAGAATGTCCATCGGATGTGGCAGGCGGAAGCCCATGTTCGGTCGATGCTCTTCCGTGAAGAGACCCGTTGGCCGGGGTATTATTTCCGTGCCGACAAACCGACAATGGACGAAGAGAACTGGAAATGCTTCGTCAATTGCAAGGTTGACCCCAGCTCGGGCGAATGGGAAATGAAGAAAGTTCCCATTATCGAGCTTCAGTAGCTCAGCTGAATTCAGCCTTCACTCCTCCGGGCGCCTTCTAAGGCGCCCGGAGGTCGCTTCTCTCGCGGGTCGCTGAGAAGCGCCAGCGAGACGGGACCTGATTCCCGTTGACCGCCCACAAGTAGATCTCGTCGAGGTTGATGATGTTGGATACAAGTAAGTTGGTATGTCCGCATTGCGGAAAACCCCTCAGCAAGTGGGAATGTCCGCCTGAGTCAACCTGGGGGAGCGTCTTTCAGTATGTCTGTTTTGATGACGACTGCCCGTATTTCGTCCGTGGGTGGAAATGGATGAACGAACGGTTCAATGTGACTGCTTCTTATCGGCATCGTTTTAATCCCGAGACCGGCGAAACCGGTCCGTTGCCGGTTTGGTCGCGCGACGCGATGAAGAACAAAATCATGAAGGAAGACGAAACCGAGGATGCATGAAATCGATCAATTCAAGCAAACCGTGCTTGATGAATATCCGCGTTACGGATTGAATGACAGACTGCAATTTTCCTGTCATCGCGGCCTCCCCTGCTTCAATATGTGCTGCCGCGATATTACGATATTTTTGACACCCTATGATGTTTTACGAATGAAGAATAATCTTGGAATTTCCTCAGCGGAATTCCTCAAAAAATATACTGTATTGCCGTTCACCAAAGAGCAGCGTTTGCCGGTCGTCGTTCTGAAAATGTTGGATGACGAGGAGAAACGATGTCCTTTCGTTCGGGATGAAGGATGCTCGATTTACGAAGACCGACCCTGGGCCTGCCGTATGTATCCGCTCGGTCTGGCCTCGCCCAAGGAAGGCAATCTCTCCGGAGACGAGAAGTTCTATTTCTTGATGGAAGAACCTATCTGCAAGGGACTGGAAGAGAGTGACGAGTGTACCATTGCCGAGTGGCTGAACGATCAAGGCATAACCGAATACGATCGTATGGGAGAGAATTTCAAAGAACTCACCCTGCACGATTATTTCGAGCATGGCGGTAATCTCTCTCCCGAGAAAATGGATATGTTCTATATGGCCACGTACGATCTCGATCGGTTTCGGAAATTCATTTTCGAGAGTACGTTTCTGAGACGTTTTGCTATTGATGAGGAGACCATTGAGAAGATCCGGCACGACGATTTGGAATTGATGAGTTTCGGAGTGAAATGGCTGCGATTTTGTTTGTTCGGCGAGAAACTCATGACGATCAGTGAAGACGCGGCTCGGCAGGCCAAGGAAGGCTCGAATTAAGTATCGAGAAGGCTGCCGGTTTCTCGGCCGGTCGTGGAACGGGCGGTTTGAGAGATACGGTTGAATGCAGACGCGAGGTTAATAGGAGAACAATGAACGCTGAAGCCAAACGAGTTCTTGTAATCGGAGGCGGCATCAGCGGTATGACCGCCGCCGTTGAAGCCGCCGAAGTGGGCTACGAAGTTGTCCTTGTGGAAAAGGAAGCGTATCTCGGCGGCAGAGTTGTGCGGATGCATCAATATTTCCCTAAAATGTGCCCACCGACGTGCGGTATGGAAATCAACGTTCGTCGCATTCGCACAAATCCGAGAATCCAAGTCTATACGCTTGCGGAAGTGGAAAGTGTGACGGGTTCCGCGGGGAACTACGAAGCCTCCATCAAAATCCATCCACGATACGTCACCGGAAAAGAACCGCTGACGGACAAGCATGAGGATCTTGTCAGCTCCGAACGGCCGAACGATTTTAATTACGGAATCGACAAGACCAAGGCGCTTTACCTCCCGTTCGACAGCTGCTATCCGCGTGTTCACGTGCTGGACCGTGGTGCTCTCTCGGTGGAAGACAAGGAGAAATTGGAGAAGGAGTGTCCCGAAGGGTCGATCGATTTCGACATGCAGATCGAGCACGTCAAAGTGAACGTCAACTCGATCATCATCGCGACCGGATGGCAGCCTTACGATGCGACGAAATTGGATAATCTCGGGTACGGCCGATTTCCGAACGTGATCACCAACGTGATCATGGAACGATATGCCGCCCTGAGCGGTCCAACCGAGGGCAAAATCCTTCGTCCTTCGGACAACGAAGAAGTCAAAAACGTGGCGTTCGTCCAATGTGCCGGATCGCGGGACGAGAATCATCTGCCGTATTGTTCGGCGGTCTGTTGCATGGGATCACTCAAGCAGGCCCGGTATGTACGAGAGAAGTACCCCGAGGCCAACGTCACGATTTTCTATATCGATATACGAGTCATCGGGTGGTTGGAGAAGTTCTACTACGACATGCTCGACGACGAAAAGGTTCGATTCGTCAAAGGGAAGGTTGCCTCTATTGAGGAGGACGAAGCGACGAAGAACCTGAAATTGGAGGTGGAAGACACGCTTTCCGGCGAGAAACTGCACGAGTCGTTCGATCTCGTTGTTCTCGCGACCGGAGTTGTACCGAATACGGTGGCGTCGAAACTTCCAATCAACGGTATCCAGTACGACTCATACGGTTTTATCAGCGAAGATAAAAACGGGATTTTCGCTGTGGGATGCGCCCGTCGACCCGCAGATGTTTCGCGTTCGACGAAAGACGCGACGGGTGCGGCACTCAAAGCGATCCAGGAATTGTAAGGAGGTGGTTGCCAGTGGACAGCAAAATCGGCGTTTATATTTACACAGGTTGTAGTATCGGTGACAGCCTTGACATAGAAGCACTGTCCAAGGTGGCCACCGACGAGTATAAAGTGGCTCTTTGCAAGACAGTTGATTCGTTCGGCCAGCCGGCGCTTGACCTGATTCGCGCGGATATCGAAGCCGAAGGTCTCAATAAGATCGTTTTCGCGGGTCCCTCGCCGCGCTTGGAAAGCCCGGTCGACCTACTCGAGAACGACGTTCTTCTCGAACGAGTGAATTTGCGGGAACAGGTTGTCTGGTGTCATCCTGCCAACGATGAAGACACGCAGATGATGGCTGAAGACTATCTGCGGATGGGATTGGCGAGGGTGGGCAAACGCGAACCGCTCGAACCCTTTGAGGACCATGACAAAATCGACAAGACAGTCATGGTGGTCGGGGGCGGTATCGCGGGATTGACTTCTGCCATCCAAGCGGCCAAAGCAGGATACAAAGTGACCGTTGTCGAGAAAGAAGATCAGCTCGGCGGCTGGATGGCCAAACTTCACAAAACGGTACCTACCAAACCCCCGTATCGCGATCTGGAAGATACCGGCATCGAAGCCCGAATCAAAGAGGTTGAGAACCACCCGAATATCACTGTGTATAAGTCAGCCTTGTTGGAGAAGATCTCGGGTGCGCCGGGGATGTTCGATGTCAAGTTGAACATCAAGGGCAGCAATAATGGAGCGGTGGAGTTTGTTACGGGCGCAATCGTTCAGGCGACCGGCTGGAGAGTTCATGAATCGAAATGTCTGGAACGATTCGGGTACGGTACTTACAAGAATGTGGTAACCAATGTGAAAATGGAAGAGATTGCCCGTTCCGGCCAGATTACTCGTCCGTCCGACGGGAAACCGGTCAAACGGGTGGCCTTTATTCAATGTGCCGGTTCCAGAGATCCGGAACATCTTTCGCACTGTTCCTCTATCTGCTGCTTGACGTCTCTCAAACAAGCGCTTTACGTGCGTGAGCAGGCGGCGGATGCCAAAGCGTACATTTTCTACGAACACATACGGACACCGGGACATTACGAGGATTTCTACCGGCGTGTTCAAGAAGACGAAGGCGTTTTTCTTACGAAAGGCGAAGTTGTTGGTGTGAACGAAAATGCCGACGGTTCGCTTACACTTGACGTTGAAAACACCATGCTTGGCAAGAAGATCACCACGGAAGTCGATATGGTGGTCCTCGCCGCCGGTATGGCGCCGGTTTCGGCCGACGGAGAGAAAATTCGAGCGTTTTGGGACGCACAGCATATCGTCGAGAAGGGCGACGAAGGCGCTCAACTGGAAGAAGCGAAGAAGACTGTCGAAGCACTCAAAGAATATGACGGAACGCAGATTCTGAACATGGAATACCGGCAGGGACCCGACCTGCCTGTTCTTCAGTATAAGTATCCGGATTCGCATTTCATCTGTTTCCCATACGAAACACGGCGAACCGGGGTGTACACGGCCGGTTGCGTGCGTCAGCCAATGGATGGCGTTGCCGCGATCGAAGATGCGACCGGTGCGGCGTTGAAGGCCATTCAGTGTCTAGAGATGACTTCACGCGGCGAAGCGGTACATCCGCGATCGGGAGACAAATCCTATCCGTCGTTCTTCTTGCAGCGTTGTACGCAGTGTAAGCGGTGTACAGAGGAATGTCCGTTCGGCGTTCTCAATGAAGACGAAAAGGGGACCCCGCTGCTCAAAGTTACCCGCTGCCGACGGTGCGGAGTCTGTATGGGGGCGTGCCCCGAACGTATCGTGTCGTTCAAGGATTATTCGGTCGACATTGTTTCTACCATGATCCGTGCCGTGGATATTCCCGATGAATTTGACGAAAAACCGAGGATCCTGGCCTTCTTGTGCGAAAACGATGCGTACCCGGCCATGGACGCCTGTGGGATACATCATCTCTCCTATAGTCCGTTTGTGCGGTTTATCCCCGTCCGATGTCTCGGTTCCGTTAACACGGTTTGGGTCGCGGACGCGCTGTCGCGCGGATTCGATGCGATTATCTTGATTGGCTGCAAATACGGTGACGATTATCAATGTCACTTCATCAAAGGCAGCGAATTGGCGGATCGTCGCGGGGACAATGTGCGCGAAAAGCTCGAACAGCTGGTTCTGGAGCATGAGCGTGTGGAACTCCACCAACTGGCGATTTCGGATTATGACAAACTTCCCGGCATGGTCGATGCGATGGCCGAGGTGATTGAGGAAGTAGGAATGAATCCATTCAAAGGAATGTGATTCCAGGAGCCGCTTTTCGTTTTGGTGCGGAGAGGCGGCGGCACAAGCGAATGAACGAAACTCTCACAGTGGGGGTTCAACAATATGGCATCAGAGACTGTAGACACGAGTGTTGAGCAGAAAGCGGTACCGGCGGAGGAGCCGAAGGCGCCGGTCGAGGCCTTTCCCGTCGACCCGGATTTGGAATTCATTCATGAAGTCGCCGGACTCGGCGGAGAATCCTTCAAGAAATGTTTCCAGTGCGCGACCTGTTCGGGGGTTTGTCCGATTTCTCCGGACAACCAACCATTCCCGCGCAAAGAAATGGTCTGGGCGATCTGGGGACTGAAGGATCGGTTGATAAAAGATCCGGATATTTGGCTCTGCTATCAGTGCAATGATTGTTCCGCCATGTGTCCTCGGAGCGGGAACCCGGGGGATATTCTCGCGGCGGTACGCAGCCTGGCGTTCAAGTATTACGCCTTCCCATCCTTCATGGGAAAGTGGCTTGCGGATATCAAGTACCTGCCACTCTTGATCCTCATGCCAACGATTTTTCTGTTGTTGGTGCTTGGTGTGACGGGGAATCTGAATTTCCCGCCGCCCGACCCGGAGCACGGAATCGTGTTCAAAAATTTCGTTCCGCATCCGTGGCCTCTCGATGTGATTTTTATTCTCGCATCGCTTGTCGCAGTGGTTTGCGCACTGGTCGGCGCACGGAAGTTTTGGAACGATATACGGACCAGTCCGGTGCAGAGGGCGGAAGGAAAAGAACCTTCTTTCGGTGCGGCGGTGGTTGCCGCGATCAAAGAAATCCTTCAGCACAGCCAATTCAACCAGTGTGAGGCCGGAAAACATCGATATTATTCTCACCTATTGGTGTTCTACGGTTTTGTTGCTTTGTTTCTTACCACAACGTTTGTCTTTCTTGGTCTGTATTTGTTCGGATTAGAGACTCCGTTGCCGTTATGGCACCCGGTGAAAATTCTGGGGAATGTCGGAGCAATTGCTTTTCTCGTGGGCGTCCTGCTGATGATCTATCAGCGTTTGACCATCACGGAAGAGGACCCGGGGCAAGGCAATTATACGGATTGGTTTTTCCTAGGGTTGATGTTAGCGCTTGGCGTTACCGGCATTTTCAGTCAAGTATTTCGTCTGGCGGGCTGGGGACCGTTGGCATATTCAACCTATTTTGTCCACCTTGTGGCGGTATTGATGCTGTTTCTGTATTTCCCGTACTCGAAATTCGCACACTTGCTTTACCGCACCATCGCGATTATTCATTCGAAAGCGCCGAATGGCGAGGCGAAAGCGGGGGATTGACGGAACTCGGCCGGGTTGGATTCCCGTGACGTGAATCCAATAACAGATCGATCTTGTTCTCAATTCCTTTTCACTGGGCGAGACTCCTTGTGTCCGTTTAATGTCTTCATTTGAACTCCCTTTTGTCGCGTGAACATGGTATCTTAATTCGGCATTTCTATTAGCAGGAAAGCAGACCGAACCAGGGCCGGGACGATGAACGTTTCGCGTTTGACATCGATTCGAATCCAGGGATATCGACCCTTCAGGGACTTTCAGGCCACGCTCGGCCCTCTGGAGGTACTTGTCGGTGCGAACGGGGCCGGGAAATCAAGTCTCTTCGAGTTTCTGAAGTTCATTCGGGATAGTGTTCATCAAGACATTCCTCCTGAGATCGTCGCCGGATCGATCGGGCAGCAGGTTTTTCATGTGCCGGGGCCGGAGAAGTTTTGGTGGAGTATCGAGATAGATACGGGCTACCCTGTTCCACTATATTACCAGGGTCAAGTTATGGGCCCTGTCGGACGGACCCATGTTTCGTTCGAGCGTGTTCGGACTACGAAACCGCTGAGCGATCGATACGACAGACCATTTGTGTACATGGATGTCAAAGAAGGAAGAGGCGTGGTCCACGATCCGGAGTTGCGGAAACTGAGAGAGCAGGAAATCGCTCTGAAGCGTCGAAATCAGTTGGCTCTCGGTACTATGAGCGACCCGAGACTTGCGACTCTGTACAATCTCCGAGAATACATCCGGGATTGGCGATTTTACAGCTCCTTCAACATCGCACACCAGAAAATACGTAAGTCGGTGCCAATTGAGCAACAACCGGTCCTGAATGAAGACGCCGGCAATCTCAGTTCGCTGCTCCATTACCTTATGACCGAGCATCGGTCGTGTTTTGATGAACTTACACAGCATCTCACATCTGTCGTGCCGGGTTTCCGTGAATTGACGGTCAAAGCACGCGGCGGTCCTGGTGAGGTGATAGCTTTCTGGCGAGAAGAGGGCGTAGATCAAGATTTGAGTCTCGCCGACTTATCGGATGGCATATTGCGATTAATCTGTTGGATGTGTCTCTGTCTGCAGCCAAATCCTCCGACGTTGATTTGTATTGACGAGCCCGACCAGGGCGTGCATCCACGAACTCTCCCGATCTTATCCGGTCTGTTCGAAAAGGCTTCGGAACGTACCCAGGTCTTGCTTGCCACTCATGCATCGTATTTTCTCACACAATTCGATATATCTCACATTGCCGTCATGAGAAAGGAAGATGGCGAGGCCATACTTATCAAACCAAAGGACTCTTCTGTGCTCGCCTCAAATCTCGATGATTTTGGCTCGGAAGAAATTGAGGCGATGCATCGAACGGATGAGTTGGAGCAATTGGTGTGAAAGTGATTGTGTACGTGGAGGGACCCTCTGATAAGGCCGCCATGGAGGCTTTGTTAGCACCACTTATACGCGAACAGAGCAATAAGGGTATCGAGATCCGGTTTTTCCCTGTATCCGGAGGGGACGCTAAGAAAACGCTTCTCATCAAGACACCGCAGAAAGCCGCCAACATCATCTTGAATGCCCCTCATTCAATTGTCGCACTCGTTCCCGATCTTTATCCCCCGAATAAAGGGTTTCCACACAAAAGTGTCGAGGAAATGGAATGTGGAATACAACAAAGATTCGTCGAGAGTCTTCAGAGGAAACGACCGGATTATGACAGAAAACTGGAACACCGATTCTTCGTCTTCTGTTTCAAGTATGATTTGGAAACGCTTATTCTTGCTTCTGAACATGCGCTAATGAATCGTCTCGGAATAGGAAGAATCGAACGAAATTGGATTGAGCCCGTAGAGGATCAAAATCATGGCAAACCCCCGAAACACATTGTCGCTGAGCTCTTTCGGCAGCAAAAAATGAAATACAAAGACACTGTGGATGCGCCCGTTATTCTTGGCAACAGTCAATATTGGGATGTTGCTGAAAAATGCCCGCAATGTTTCAAACCGTTCGTCGATTTTCTTCGCGATCTTTCACCCGATCAATATCAGCAGTGAGAGCGATCTAGAATGGGAATTCCATAATTGATACAGCTGCAACCTGGTGGCCGTGTCTAAGATCTCTTCTCCCCCGCCTTCTTCCGCCAATCTGCGAGCAAGCGCCGGAGCTTTCCCTGGATGGCCTGGTGCCTTCGGGAACGGGACAAATCGCGCAACTCGAGAGGGTCGGAGTATAAATCGAACATCTCCTCACGGTCCGTCCGTAAATGGAGGATCAGTTTATAGCGATCAGTCTTCACCATCCGAAACAAGTCTTCATAGTGACAGAAAATCGATTCACGTTCCTTGGTTTCCCTGCCTGCAGTGAAAGGCTCCAAACTCATACCATCCACTTCCGGCGGGATATCGGCGCCTGTGAAATCGCACATTGTCGGCATGATGTCCATCAGGTCCACCAAAGCGTGACACCGATGGCCCGTCCGGATGCCGGGACCGCGAATGATTAGAGGAACGCGGATTCCTTCTTCGTACATTGTCTGCTTTCCGAGGAGTCCATGTGCGCCAAGGGTGAGACCGTTATCACCCGCGAAAACAATGACGGTATTTCTCAGCCGCCCTGATTGGTCCAGGAACCTGAAGACTCGCCCCAGTTGATCGTCGATGTGGGTAATCATTGCGTAGTACCGGCCGATCTCGCGCCGTACCTCCAACGGATCTAACGGTCGTTCGAGGAGTCTTTCGTCCCGAATGCCGAGAGTGCCGGTATCGAAGCGGGGCATCGGCATGAAATTCGGAGGCAGAGTCACTTGCTCCGGCGGATAAAGCGCCTCGTACTCCGGCGGAGGCGTGCGGGGATCATGGGGGGCGGTGTAGCACAGGAATAGCGCGAAAGGATCCTGTAACGGGCCTTCGAGCAAATCCAGTGCACCGTCCGTAAAAACCTCCGTAGGATTGCGATAGATTTCTTGTGGCCTGTCTCGGGAGCCCTGCACGACGGGAATACTCTCATAATCATGCATGCCGCCCAGAAAGACGTTTCGCATATACTCGAATCCGTAGTGGGTCGGACGGTGGTCGTTATGCCACTTCCCGACGTACCCTGTTCTGTATCCCTGTTGCATAAGTAGCGGACCGATTGTCGGTGTGCCGGGGTTGATTGTCTGCCCGAAAAATGTGACGCCGTTATGAAATCCGTACTGGCCGGTCAGCATCGCCGCTCTGCTCGGCGTACAGATCGGATTCGAGACATGACAGCGAGTGAAATAGGTTCCATCCTTCGCCAGCCGGTCGATGTTCGGTGTGCGAACCTCAGGATTTCCCGCAGCGCCCAACGCACGGAAATGTTGGTCGTCTGTCAAAACGAACAAAACATTCGGTCGTTCCACGGATTTTGTCTTTTGGACGGATGCACATCCTGCGGCGTACGTCCCCCCGGTGACAGCAGCCAGATCCCGGATCGCCTCTCTGCGGGTTATTCTTTTCATGCAGCTATTCATATGTTCATTGTCGCGATGACTTTGAGTCCGGTTCCGCTTGCAGCGATTTGAAACGCCTCGTCGATTCTATCGAGCGACAGCGTGTGCGTTACTATTGAATCCGCTGGAATAACCTTCTTGCGAAGCAAATCCAATGCTCTTTCGTGATGTGTAGGATGATAAGAGAACGCACCGACAACCACGATCTCACCGTAATGGATACGGTTACTGTCGAGAGTCGTCATGGGACTTGCCTTCGGTAACCCGCCGAAGAGAACAACGGTTCCCGCCTTTCGAACCATGCTGATTGCCTCTGTTTGGGTTTCCGCAATTGGATTAGCGCAGATAACAATATCGGCACCGAGGCCGCCAGTGAATTCTCGTACTGACTCGATGACGTTTTCCTGTTCCGGATTAACGATCAGGTCGGGTTTGAAGCGTGCAACGATTGCCTTTCGATATTCGCTGCACTCGGAGACGATGAGATTGGCTCCTCGCGCTTTCGCGATCACTGCGTGCAGGCACCCTGCGGGCCCGGCTCCGAGAACAACGACGGTGTCATTGAGACTTGTGCCAAGTTTCTCGTGATTCGCCAGAACGGAACAACAAAGTTCCGCCAACGCGCCTTCTTTGAATGTGGTGCCCGGCGGCATTTTGTGGACGATTCCGTTTTCCAAGACTTCGTTGGTGAGAAGGAGCTTTTCCGCGAAACCACCGGGATAGCCCGGCGTGATTCCGAGAAACCGTAAATCGTCACAGAGATTGTACATTCCGCGCTCACAGTAATAGCAAACGCCGCAATGAATATCCGGACCGACAGCGAGATGATCGCCAACCGAAAAACGACTTACCTTTGGCCCCACTTCAATAACCGTACCTGCCGCTTCGTGACCGGGGATGATCCCCTCCACTCCTTTCGGAGGCCCTTCTTTCCAGCGCCTGATATCGGAACCGCAGACACCGCATGTTTCAACCTGAAGGATGAGGCCGTCTTCGGGTAGTTCCGGCTCGGGCGTGTTGCGGATTTCAATTTGTTGGGGGCCGATCAGAAATGCAGCTTGCACGGGGGAGTTCCTCTCTGTGTTTGTTCCGCTGCGAATCAAACTGACTTCGATTATCTACAAGCGGTACAGCAGAGTCAACGACGCCGGAGCGGTCTTGTCTGAATGGCTTATTCAGGACGATCCTCGCAAACCGCAGAGTCGTCTCCTTGTCTCTCGGGTTCGCCGGTCAATCGTCTTTTCCTGCGATTCACCGCTTCCCGGAGGATGAACTCGATTTGCCCATTCACGCTGCGGAGTTCTTGATCCGCCCAAGCAGCGAGTTCCTCCCACAGCTTTGGGTCCAAACGTAATAAGAATTTCTTTCGTTCCGCCATAAATCCCCTTCTACGAATACAGGGTCCCGGTGTTGACGATGGGATGCGCGGCTTCCTCGCCGCAAAGGACGACGAGTAGATTGCTGATCATCGCGGCCTTTCGTTCTTCATCCAGGTGGACAATTTCCTTCTCTCCCAACATGGCGAGTGCCATGTCGACCATACCGACAGCTCCCTCGACAATCTTCTGACGAGCCGCCACCACCGCCTGGGCTTGTTGTCGCCGGAGCATCGCGCCCGCGATTTCGGACGCATACGCGAGGTGGCTGATTCGCGCTTCCTCCACAATAACCCCCGCTTTCTCGAGCCGATCCTGTAGTTCGCGAGACAATTTCTCACTCACCTCATCTTTACTGTCCCGCAAGGAGATCTCGTCCGGCTCGTCGGTGTCGTAGTGATAAAAACCAGCCAAATAACGCACAGCCGCGTCGCTTTGTGTGGTGACATAGTCGAGATAGTCATCCACATCGAACAGCGCCTGGACCGTGTTCTCGACTTTCCAGACAACCACCGCAGCAATCTCTATTGGGTTGCCGCCCTTGTCATTCACTTTGAGCTTTTCGCCGTCGAGGTTTCTGGATCGCAATGAAATCTTCTGTACGGACATGAATGGATTTCGCCAGAAGAAGCCGTTCGCCTTGACGGTGCCTTTGTAGTTGCCGAACAGAACCATCGCCCCCGCCTGATTCGGCTGCAAGATGAAGAAGCCGATGCTTGTAAGGATCGCCACTATGAGAAAAACGCCTCCCAGAATCCACGCCCATGGATTGCTACGTGCGTTGATCTGGACGATACCCCAGATCAAAAAGAAGATAACGAACAGGTACATGGTGATGTTTGCAGACAGCACGCTCCAGCCGGATGTTGGACTGAATGAATTCTCCTCGGTCATGATAGACCTCCTCTTTGCTATGATATGTATATGATATCAGAAATATATTAAAATGAAACCTTCGTGTCAACCTCTGATTCAGTTCCCTTTGGTGAATCGCCGGGCCGTTTTCGTTCGTCCTTCGCGGCCTGAAAGTCGAAAACGAAGCGGCTTCAGTTATTGACATTTCTCCTGCGGCCTGTGACACTTAAGGTGAAATAGGAGATCTTGCATCGGTTATCTGAGGTGAGGAATGGCTTTCAAACGAGATGCTTTCACTTTGATCGAACTTCTTATCGTGGTGGCGATTATTGGGATTCTTGCTGCGATCGCGGTGCCGAACTTCCTAAACGCGCAGATACGCGCCAAAGTTGCTCGGGTCGAGGCCGATGCGAACGCGGTCGGAACCGCATTGGAAACCTACCACATGGACACGAATGAGTATCCGCCGGACGCTCGCTCAGGTGTCTATGTCCATTTTTCGCTGAATTGGGAAGGCCACCCGTCCGCCGGAAAGCATCTGACAACCCCGGTCGCCTACATGTCCTCCGTGCCATTCGATCCATTCAACAGCAAGTTCAAATGGGAGGGATGGACTCCGATCTCGAATCCGGAGGAGTACGATAAGGGGCTGTTTTTCCTGAATCGAAAGTACAACGAAGGAATTAACTCATGGGAGCCGGGGCTGCCTTTTGAGCATCTGTTCCGCAGTGCGAAGTGGCAGATTTACTCGGTTGGCCCCTCAATGAATTACGGATGGCGGGGTGAAGATACGGCCTGTTGGATGATGCCTTACGCTCCCAGCAACGGCATTCAGAGCATCGGGGGTATTTGGCGGATCGGGTGATGGATTGCCGGCCGGAGGCGTTTCTATTTCCCGACTTCGGTCAGTTTGTCCTTGGGTGTTTTTGCCAGTTCGGCACAGACTCGATCCGCAATTCGAATGGTTTGCTCGATATCTTCCTTGGTGTGTGCTGTACTGACAAATGCCGCCTCGAATTGAGAGGGAGCGAGCATCACACCGTTTTGACACATCAATCTCCAGAAGGCCGCGAACATCTCCGTATTCGATGTCTTGGCTGTATCGAAATTCTCTACCGGCGTGTCTGTGCAGAAGAAGGTCATCATGGACCCGACCCGATTCCATTGACACGGGAGCCCCGCTTCTTTGAACGCTGCCGCTATTCCCTCTGAAAATAAAGCAGATTTCTTCTCCAATTCGGAATACGGATCATTATTCTTGAGATAAGCGAGAGTTGCTTTCCCTGCCGCGGTTGCCAACGGATTGCCGCTCAGCGTTCCCGCTTGGTAGACGTCTCCAGTAGGCGCGACACGGGACATGATTTCCGCACGTCCCCCGTATGCGCCGACCGGAAGACCGCCGCCGATGATTTTTCCCAGCGTTGTCAGGTCAGGCGTGACGCCGTATCGCTCCTGGGCACCGCCCATCGCGACACGGAATCCAGTCATCACTTCATCGAGGACCAACAGAGAGCCTTCCTTTTGCGTGAGGTCCCGCAACGCCTGCAGGTATCCTTCTTTTGGTGGAATCACTCCCATATTGCCTGCGACCGGCTCGATTATCTGGGCGGCGATTTCGCCCTTATTTTCATCATAGGCTTTCTTGACTGCGTCGACATCGTTGAAGGGAACGATGATGGTGTCGTTGACCACAGCGCGGGGAACGCCGGGAGTCGCGGGAATCGAGAGTGTCGCCATGCCCGATCCTGCGGAAGCGAGAAGAGCGTCCACATGTCCGTGATACCCGCCGGAACAGATGATGATCTTGTCGCGTTCGGTAAATGACCGTGCGAGCCGGATAGCGCTCATCGTGGCCTCGGTACCCGAGTTCACCAACCGGACAAGCTCGACAGACGGAACCATGGAGACGACAAGTTCGGCGAGTTCCAGTTCACGCTCGGTCGGCATGCCGAAACTTAGACCGTTTTCTGCCGCTGCTTTGACGGCGTCCACAACTTCCGGGTGCGCATGTCCGAGAATGAGCGGCCCCCATGACCCGATGAAATCGATATATTGGTTACCTTCAATATCCCTTACGCGGCATCCTTTGCCGCGTTCAATGACCGGCAGATCTCTTCCGACAGAGCGTCCCGCTCGGACCGGACTGTTGACTCCACCCGGGATCAGTTTCTTTGCTGCGATATGGATTTCTGATGAGGATCTGCCCATGATAACCAGTGATGTTCCTCCTCGTGGGTTTGGATCGTTGAGCGTATATGGGTATGATAATCCTTGCCTTAGGATAATACAGGCTACCAAATCCGACGCTTCGATTCTTGTGCACTTGGAGGAAAGTGTGTCCGGATACCCCATTGTGTTCGATCTATCCGGCGGGACATGCCTTGTCGTGGGCGGCGGGACGATTGCCCTGCGGAAGGTCCAAGGGCTTCTCTCTTTCGACGCGCAGGTGCGCGCTGTATCGCCCCAGGCTGTACCAGAACTTACGGCTCTCGCGGCCCATGGTGAGATTGAATGGAAAGAGAAATCCTACGAACGCGGAGATTTGGAAGGTATGCTATTAGTGATTTCCGCAACCGATGATATGGAAACGAACCGCCGGGTTGCAGAGGATGCTCGTGCAGCAGGTATTCCCGTTAACGTCGTGGACCAGCCTGAATTATGTACTTTCACGGTTCCGTCCATCGTACAGCGAGGAGACCTTGTGATCGCCATTCAAACCGGAGGACGATCGCCCGCATTGGCACGTAGACTTCGTGAAGAACTCGAACTTCGATTCGGTCCGGAATACGGTCCCTATGTCGATTTTCTCGGTCGAATGCGGGAGTGGATCCGGGAGCATTTTCATGACGATCCCGACAAACGGTATTCCGCGGCTATGCAGCTAATTGAACTCGATCTCATTCACTACTTTGTAGACGGGAAGGAGGACCTCGCTGAAGAGGTAGCAAAGAAATGCATCTTGTCCTCGTTGGACTGAGTCATAAAACAGCGCCCGTTTCGATTCGGGAACGGGTTGCGTTTTCGCCCGAAGATCAAGAACGTGCGTTGCTTCGTTTGCGCAAACATGAAGACGTCAAAGAGTGTCTTTTGCTCTCGACGTGCAACCGCACGGAAATCCTGGCTGTTTTCGAGAATGGCCGTGTCGATCCGGGACTATTGATTCGATTCCTCTCAGAGCGCAAGGAAATCCCGGAAGAGGAAATCCGCGCACACACCTACACGTTCAAGGACGGGGATGCCGTGGAACACATTTTCCGCGTTTGTGCAGGCCTCGATTCGATGGTGGTGGGTGAAACGCAGATCACGTCGCAGGTAAAAGACGCGTATTCGATGTCCTGTTCATGTCGTTGCAACGGTCGGCTTTTGAATCGTCTTCTTCACTGTTCCTTCGCGGTCAGCAAACGTGTGCGGAGTTCGACCGGTATCAGCCAGGGCAGCTTGTCCGTGAGTTTCGCCGCCTGCGATCTTGTGCAACGGGTTCTTGGTAAATTGGATTCCGCGACGGCGATCCTGGTTGGGGCGGGCGAGACCGGACAGTTGGTCGCGCGCCACCTGATCGAGCGTGGAATTGGGAAACTGCGAATCACCAATCGAACATTTGCTCGTGCCGAAGAACTTGCGCAACGGTTCCAATCGGAAGCGTTTGAGTTCGGGCAATTGTTCTATCAGTTGGGCGATGCGGACGTTGTTGTGACCGCGACGATGGCGGATGAGCATCTCTTCTCGGGGGAGCAGCTGGAACCCGTCGTAGAAGACCGCGCAAAACCCTTGGTTTGCATCGATCTCGGCGTACCGCGCGATATCGCACCCGACGTGCAGGAGATTGAACAAGTTTCGCTTCATAACATTGACGATCTGGAGGATCTGGTAGAAGCAAACCGCCTACGTCGTCATGATGAGATCCATAAGGGCTACGAAATCGTGCGGGAAGAGCGCGACGAGTTTGTCGATTGGTTCAAAACGCATCGGGCTGCTCCCACAATCGAACAACTCCAAAGCATGTTGGAAGAGATACGAAAAACCGAGATCGGACCTCTGAAGTCGGCGTTGTCCAAGAAGGATTTCAAAGTGGTCGATGCTTTTTCGAAGACCCTGGTCAGGAGAATTCTTCAGCATCCGATCTTGCATCTCAAAGAGGCTGCGCGCGACGATCGCTCGGTCGACCAGATCGAGTTTATCGGCGATATCCTCGGGATTCACCACGATGAATGAGATACTTCGCATAGGAACCCGTGGCAGCGCACTCGCGATGCGTCAGACAGAAGAGGTTCGCGCGCAAGTGGCACGGAAATGGCCGGACCTGCAGATCGAGATTTGTGTGATCTCGACAAAAGGGGACCGTGTGACAGATCGTCCGTTGCCGCTCGTCGGGGGCAAAGGACTTTTTACGGAAGAGTTGGAGTCCGCGATGCTCAGCGGTGAGATCGATATCGCCGTGCATTCGCTCAAGGATCTTCCGACCGAAATGGCTGAGGAACTTTCGCTTCACGCGATTTGCGAACGCGTTTGTCCATACGATGCCTTTGTGTCGAAAGACGGCACACCGTTGAGCAAGCTCAAACCGGAATTGGTGATCGGCACGAGCAGTCTTCGACGCCGCGCACAACTCCTGCGTGTCAGGCCGGATGTTACTGTAATCGACCTTCGTGGGAATTTGGATACGCGTCTCAAGAAAGTCGATGCGGAGGGACCGCCGGACGGGGCGATCTTGGCTTCGGCGGGGTTACTTCGCATGGGATGGGATGACCGGATTGCCGAGGTGCTGGACGGCGATGTTATGTTGCCTGCTCCCGGCCAAGGCGCTGTGGCGGTCCAAGGGCGGAGCGACGACTCGGAAACGCAAGAGACTCTTCGGCCGTTAGACTGTCTGAACACCCGTGCCGCAGTGACCGCGGAGCGAGCGTTTCTTCACGGCTTAGGCGGCGGATGTCACGTTCCTATCGGATGTTTGGCACGGGTCGAACATGATACGTTGCTGGTCGACGGAGGAGTTTTCAGTGTTGATGGACACCAGGGGATTCGAAAAACATTCACCGGCGATCCCTCGGAGGCGAGCACAGTCGGCCAGGCGTTGGCGGAACAATTGCTCGCAGAAGGGGCCGCCGAGATTCTGAAACTGTGCGAACAAGAAACGACGGAGTATCGCAGCGAATGAAGACGGATATTTCCGAGGAGACGGTCCTTTGAGTGGTCGAGTGGTGTTGATAGGAGCCGGGCCGGGCGATCCGGGCCTTTTGACGATTCGCGGCCGCGATGTGTTGGGTCGTGCTGACGTAGTGATTTATGATGCGCTTGTCGCCGACTGTCTTCTCGATCTTGCCCCCGCTCACGCGAGACGTGTTTATGTGGGAAAGCGAGCGGGATGCCATTTCATGCCTCAGCAGGAAATCAACGAGCTGCTTTACCAGGAGGCGAAGGACGGGCGTTTTGTGGTTCGGCTGAAAGGCGGCGATCCGTTTCTGTTCGGTCGCGGGGGAGAGGAAGCGCTTTATCTTTCGGACAGAGGGATTCCTTTTGAGATCGTTCCAGGTGTTTCCGCGGTGACCGCCGTTCCCGCGGCGGCGGGCATTCCTGTGACCGAGCGGGAACTGAGCTCGTGTTTGATCGCGGTAACCGGTCACGAAGACCCGAATAAAAAAGGGACGCGGGTCGATTGGGATAAAATTGCCGGCGTCTCGGGAACGTTGGTTCTGTTCATGGGAATGCACAAACTTCCCCAGATCGTCGAGAATCTGCTGAAGGCCGGGCGGTCGTCGGAGACACCTGTCGCCGTCATTCGATATGGGACGCTGCCACGCCAGCAAACCGTGATGGGAACGTTGTCCGATATCGGTAAGCGTGTGGAGGAAGCGGGTCTCCATTCGCCCGCACTGGTCGTGGTTGGAAACGTGGTCACTTTGCGGGATCGATTGAACTGGTTTGAGGGGCGGCCGTTATTCGGGAAGCGGGTTGTCATCACACGTCCACGCGAACAGTCGGAGACAATGCGCAGCGTGCTTATGGAGCAAGGGGCCTGTGTGCTGACACTTCCAATGATTCGTGTCGAACCACCGGCTGACTCTGCTCCGTTGCGTGAGGCGATCTCAAGGCTCGACGGATTTGATTGGGTCGTATTCAGCAGCACGAATTCTGTGGATGGATTTTTTCACGCTTTAACGGAGGCAGGAGGCGATGCGCGCCGACTTGCCTCATGCCGAATCGCGGCTGTAGGACCGGCCACAGTCTCACGTCTGCGCGAGAGAGGGATTATGCCGGACCTGATGCCGAAACGATTCTGCTCCGAGGCGCTGGCCTCGGAACTCGGGGAAACGCACACAGGCGGAAGAATCCTTCGACCTTGTTCGAACTTGGCTCCAGAGGATCTAAGAGAAGATTTGGAACAAGACGGCTTTGTTGTGGAGCGGGTTGAGGCGTATCGCGTGGTTTCGGAACAAATGCCCGATCCGCCGTGGCAAGAAGTCCCTCACGCGATCACATTTGCGAGTCCGTCTGCGGTTACCAATTTCGTCGATCAATTGAGCACGAAACATTTAGAAGAGGCACGCGAAGCCTCGCTGTTTGCGTCCATCGGTCCGGCCACGACACGGCGTATGAAGGAACTCGAACTTCCGGTTCACATCGAAGCCGTCGAACACACAGGGGAGGGGTTGATTAGAGCAATTGTGGAGCATTTTGCATGACCGACTGTCGGATCTCATGAATGGATTGGTATTGTGGAGTTTCTTGTGTTGGAGGATCGAACAAGAATGACTGAACTGCCGTTTTCGCTCGTAATTGAGGCTACCAAAGAACCCGACTATTTTGGTTTCTATTCTCCCGATTTGGAGGGGTTCTCGGGTATAGGCCACTCCGTGGAGGACTGTCTGTACAAGGCCAAATGGGGGATGGAAGAGCATGTTGAATTGTTGAAATCCCAGGGGTTGCCCGTTCCGGGCAGAAATCTCGATCCCCGTATCATTATCCAAAACGAGAAGAAGCAGGCTGTGGGCACATGGGTGCGCCTTGATATGGTAGAATGAGTAACAGAAAGGAGGGGATCACTCTAATGGACATTCCTAGTTCTCTTGTTGACGAGATCAATCGCAAGATGGTGTCCGGTAAGTATCATTCAGTCGAGGATGTGCTCCGAAAGGCCTTGGATGTTCTTGACGAATACGATCAGACCGAGGCGGAGATCCGTCAGAACATCCTGATCGGCCGAGAGCAGCTGAATCGCGGTGAAGGTATCCCCGTAGCACAAGTCTTCGAGGATCTTCGTAAGCGAAATATGACCGTCTGGCAAGCTCGCCGATGACGGGTCGTCGTCGCCCTGAATTCGGTGCTGCTGTTCGTTCGTTTCCGATTGGAGATTACGTTATTTTTTATGATCCGGTCGATGGTGGTGTCGAGATCGTCCACATTCTTCACGCCAAAAGGAATATTCATCGGGTATACAAGTAGTCCTCTCCGCTCATGTCGCCCTTCGCTGTCCTCGATATTGTGAATACCATCAAACAGAGCCAACCTGGGAGGATCGATTATGGCTTTTCCGATACACCGTCTTCGCCGTCTACGATCTACGCCGGGTCTCCGGAATCTTGTCCGTGAGACTCACGTGCGCGTCGATGATTTGATCATGCCTTTGTTTGTCTGTGAGGGGGCGAACATTCGTCAACCGATCGAGGCGATGCCGGGCAACGAGCGTATGTCGCCCGACCTCGTCGCGGAGGAGTGTCGGCGCATTTACAACCTCGGCATCCCGGCAGTTATTCTTTTCGGGATTCCCGATGCGAAAGACGAAACCGGATCGTCCGCACTCGACCTGAATGGAGTTGTTCAAAAGGCGCTTCGTGAAATCAAGAAAGCGGTTCCCGAGCTGGTGCTGATAACCGATGTGTGTCTCTGTGAATACACCAGCCACGGACACTGCGGCGTTTTGGACGGACATACCGTTGACAACGACCGCACGCTGGAACTGCTCGCGTTGATGTCGCTGAGTCATTGCCAGGCCGGGGCCGATATGGTTGCGCCGTCGGATATGATGGACGGACGAGTCGGAGCGATTCGTGACGGGCTCGATGAGGCCGGGTATGCGCATATTCCGATCATGGCTTATTCAGCGAAATACGCGTCGGGTTTTTATGGACCGTTTAGGGATGCAGCCGATTCCGCACCCGCGTTTGGAGACCGTTCGAGCTATCAAATGGATCCGCCCAATGCGCGGGAAGCCATCCGTGAGATCGAGCTGGATATTGCCGAAGGTGCGGATATTGTGATGGTCAAACCGGCGCTGGCGTATTTGGATATCGTTCTTCGGGCGCGCGAGCAATTCGATGTGCCGATAGCCGCCTATAATGTTTCCGGCGAGTTTTCGATGATTAAAGCCGCTGCGCAGAACGGCTGGATTGACGAAAAGCGGGTTGTATTGGAGATGCTGACAAGCATAAAACGAGCCGGGGCGGATATGATCCTGACCTATTTCGCCAAGGATGTTGCGGGGTGGGTCTGAAACGAAGGTCACGCCTCTACCTTTTGATTTTATTTCGGCAGAACGTACCCCAGCTTTTTGAGTGCATTCTCGAAGCCGCGCCTGTTCTTTCGCGGAACTACAAGATGGCGGTCTCCAGCCTGGACACAATACTTCTGCGCGCCGGAATCGTTTGCGATTAGGAACGCATTCCAGTCGTCGTTGAACGTGACCAGCAGAGCGTCCTCGACGTTGGTTATTGCGGATGCTTTCTTTTGCATATCGCTCAGAAGCGCTTTGATTGTGTCCGGTATTTCCACGCTTGAATGGGTTTCCAAGAACTCAAGAATTTCCTCCGTCGATCCCCCTTCGCTAAGGTGATTGAGTATCCGTTCTTCATCGATTCTTCGGATATGGTCTCCTGTTGCGGTTGAGAAACAGTCAAGACGGCATTGATCAGGCGGGCTTATCGGAGAGTCTGTCAAGAAAATGATCTCATGGGTCGGGAGGACTTTGAATTCAAGGGATTCTGTATGGCCTGTCGGTTCATACGTATCGGTTTTATCCATGCAATAGGCCCCGAGGGCATTTAATCTTACGTATAACAAACCATCGTAGCGGCCACAGAACGCCAGGGCGTCCGTGCCCCAAGCCCCCTGCAACTCGGGCCATAAACCATGAGGATAGGTATAGGCAACGTCGATCAATCCGAGTGTTGCCAACGATTCGAACAAAAACGCGCGTAGGTACTGCTTATTGATTTCATGTTCCCCACCGGAGAGATATCCGTATCGCCGTTCACAAAAATAGAGATGATGAGCTGCGCCTATCACCTCGTACCCGCACCCGTCAGCGTAAACAAACCGAAATACTTCGTCAAAACTGATCCATTGATTGACAGGCCACTCCCGAATGGATTCGATGATCAAGTCTTTGCGGTATATAGGGTTACTCAGGTAGCGCTTCCCTATGCCTGACTGGCCCTTTATATGGTTGATGCGGTTGAGTTCGTCGAACGAATCATCTGTTATCATCTGGTCGACACCACTGCGAAACATCTCGATGTCCATGGTGGCGAGAATCTTCTTACCTGACAGTGTCAAACTCAATTTGTTCGCTCGTGGCTTTGCCCATTTACATTGTTGAAGAAGCACTCCCCAGGCATGAGCTCGGACGGCTCCAGCCGGTTCGTAGTATTTCCAGTCTTGGTTCTCTGGATCTTCGAGATCAAAATCCGGTCCCACCAGTACTTTGTCGATTTCTCGAACGCTCGCTTCAGTGGGGCGTTTTGTCTTGTGTGCTACACGGATTCTGTCGGCCTGCGCCAGATTCAGCACACGACGCAACTCATCGAGTGCGATTCGGTGTCCCTCGTGGACACGCACAGGACGCGTTGTCGCCTTCCTTCCCCACCGACCCGGTACATTATGAAGCGTCGGAACCTCTTCGACTATCTGAATAGACGCTTGACGTGGCTCTGGGAGGATCCGGCGGAGATCCTCTGCCAACGCTTGAGGTATCCACAGCTCCTCATAGTCCCACCCAATCAAAATGTTCAGCAGGCTGCCATAATCGCCGTATCGCGTGGGAAATGGACACGGAGCCCCATATTTCGCGGAGAACGAAATGGGATGTGCGCAACTACTCATGTTTACGGCCTCAGCCAGAAAAAGTCGCTCCGTCTCGCTGAGCTGGACGACAACTTCCGGAAGGCGCCGCTGCAAGTGCTCTTTGATTCCGTCGACTAGTTCTTGTTTGCGCCTGAGACTTTTCTGCAGGCCCAGCTTCCGCGCAATCTTCATCAAAACATCAGCGTTGATCCCCTGCAATAAGTCCTGGATTGTTCTTTGCATGTGACTACTACCGGTTTTAAGAATTCATTTCCCAAAAGAGTCTGACAATTGCTTAATGGATCCAAATTCCCACGGATCGCGTATGGGCTTTATCTATCTTATGGATCGACGGCGCGATCTGAAGGTCAGTATTGGTTGTGAGGGGAGGATTCGTTTTGCTCACTCTTTTCGCCGCGCCGTCATAAGATTGACGCCGTCGCAAAAAGTCGGGAGGGGTAAGAATAGAGAAGTATTCAACCCCCTCTGAATCTCCTTTTTGCAGCAGCGTCATAAGATTGAGGTCAGGAAGGGGTGGCCGAGGAATCGTCTTAAAATAAAGAGAAAGCAGGAGACGGGATTCGAACCCGCGACAGCCACGTTGGCAACGTGGGGCTCTACCAACTGAGCTACTCCTGCGCTCGCGTAATGCTTCTATCTTTACGCCTGATAGTTGTATCTTTCCACACTGTTCCTGTCAAGAGCCACGATCAGAGTCCTCATCAAGAGCCACGATCAGAGTCCCTGTCTAGGAGCCACGATCAAAGCCCCTACCAAGAACCACGATCAGAGTCCTCATCCAGAGCCACGATCAAAACGCGTCTGCGACAGTCGGAGAGTCTTTCTCCCTCTCCCGCCGGGAGAGGGCCGGGGTGAGGGCACAATTCGGTCACCCCGTCACGGAGCCAGTTGCGTCACAAGCTTAGCAAATCGAAGCCCTTGGCGGCGTGCGATGTCTTCCTCACGCGGGGTCGCCGTGCCGAGAGCCACGGCCCCATAATGGTCGCCCCGGGGGTCGCCCTGGACCACCATGCCATGGATCATCAGCGCATGGAGGATGTCCAAAATCGTGGTCTCATTTCCACCCGCCATATTGCCGGACGTCGTGAACGCTGCGCCGACCTTTCCGTCCAACCGGCCGTGAAACTGGACACTTTCGTCCAATAACCTCTTCACAGGTGCCGCCATCGTGCCGTAATAGGTCGGGGAGCCGAGAATGATGCCATCATATTCAAGGAGCTCCGGCGAACTGACCTCTGTGACCGACTTCACAGTTGGTTCGATACCCCCTTCACGAACACCGTCCGCGACCAGCTTTGCCAATCGCTCGGTGTTTCCCCCTTGGCTGTAATAGGCAATCAGCACGTTTGGCATGATCCGAGACTCCTTCCAGGCTCCCTTGAGCCGATGATTACCCTGATTCTACCCAAAATCCGTCGTTCTGCCAGCGGCCCGATGCGCGGCGTTCTTTTTGTTCACTATCTGACGATGCGGCAAAAAGTAAGCGGAACGGATTTCAACCCCCTCCTCTACGGCTCTCATGTTTGCCTTCGGCAAGCCATGAGACTCCTCCCCCGATCTTC
>CAZTDD010000055.1:0-40397 GCA_964612675.1 uncultured bacterium | reverse complement strand
ATCCCTGTGGACGAGGAAGCCTGTGCGAAGTGGCTTGGATTCCATTTGGATCGTTGCTATGGGCCGTTGTTGTATGAGCCATGGATTATGGATATGGATGCGACGGTGAAACCGTTGTACGGGCGTCAAGAAGGGGCGGTGGTTGGGTACAATCCGCAGAAACCGGGTCGTCCGTCGCATGTCTATCATACGTATTGGATAGCGAATCTTCGTTTGGTCTTGGATGTGGAGGTTCAGGCGGGAAACCAGAAAGCAGCGTCGTACGCCCAGCCGGGGTTGTGGCGCTGGATCGATCGATTGCCGGTCGGGGCGCGGCCGACATTTCTTCGAGGGGATTGTGACTGGGGAAACGAAAGCGTGATGGAGCAAGCCGAGAAACGGGATTTGCCGTATTTGTTCAAACTACGGAAGAGCGCCAAAGTGAAGAAATTATTGGAGGAACTGTTTTGGGATCGGGACTGGGATCGTGTGGGCCAGGGATGGGAAGGTGTGGAAACGGAGTTGCAGTTGATGGGATGGACGCGGAGCCGTCGGGTGATCGTGCTGCGTCGCGAGGTGAAAGGGGGGCTTGTCCATGTGAACAAGAAAGAAAGGACTTCCATGCCTCGCCAACTGGAATTTGAGTTCATGGAAACCTTGGAGCCAGCGAAGACGTATGAATATGCGGTGCTGGTGACGACACTGGCGGAGGAGATCCGGACGGTGGCGCACCACTACCGGGATCGAGCGGATGTGGAGAATAATTTTGATGAACTGAAGAATCAATGGGGGTGGGGAGGGTATACAACTCACGATCTGAAGCGTTGTCAAATTCTCGCTCGGTGTATCGGCTTGATCTACAACTGGTGGTCGTTGTTTGTGCGTCTGGCGATCCCGCACAAGCACGCGGAGGGGATCACGAGTCGTCCGCTTCTTCTTCATGGGGTTGCCAAGCAGAGTCGGCATGGTGGTCAAACGACCGTTACGATTACAAGTACGCACGGGAAAACCGAGAGCATCCAGCGAATTTTGCGGGCTTTGATGAGTTTTCTGTTTCACATCAAAGCCAGTGCGGAGCAGTTAAGATGGGAAGAGCGGAGGCGGATGATTTTGAGTCGGATTTTCCGACATTTCCTGCGCGGCCGCTCGCTCAGACCGCCCCCGCTGCTCCCGGAGCCGGTCTGGTAAGTGCAGAAAAACGACGCATCCAAGTCCCGCTCCGCGACTTCTGCGGAGGGGTCTGTGAGTGTTCAACTGCCGTTTTTAAGGTTGAAGCGCTCGGTGGTCGCTTGGCAGTCCAAGTCGGAGACCAATACCTGCCATTAGACCCACATCTTCCGACTTGATACTCACCGACTCGACGGTCGAATGCGTTGCCCCGTTTCGGGATCGAATTCGTCGGGCAGCGATTTGGAGGGTGGGATGTCGTCGGTCTTCTCGATCCATCGATCCAACTCCCCACGCATCCTTTCCAGCACGTTTTGATAAGCGGGATCGTTGATGACTTTGCCGAATTCCCACGGATCCATTTCCAGGTCGTAAAGCTCTTCTTCAGCCCTCCGTGACCGTAACAGCCGATTTCATGGGGTCCTATATCATCCGCAATCAACCAAATGATGTTCGGCAAGTCGTCCTGCTGAGCGAACGCGGGTGCTTCGATGCTCACCTGCGCCGCAGCGCCTGCGGCGACCAAGGAAGTGTTTTTCAAAAACGTTCGTCGGGAAAGTGGAGAATTCTTCATAGGAACCACTCCATTCTCAGTCTATTCTCTGAAAAACGATATCGACGACGTTCAGTTTGACAACGTCAAACATACCCCAATCGCTTCAATGTCGGCTCCAGAATCTCGTGGACGGTTTCTTGTTCCTCGGACGTCAGGTTTTCTTTCCACCGACCAATACGGGTCCGATGATCGTCGCGGTACCAGTTGGATTGGAGCTTCGCGTGATAAGAGTCGCGGGTGGGATTCTGAATCTTGCTCGCAAATGCGTCCATCGATTGGGAAGGGGAAAGACCTAGATAGTCGCGAATCTCGCGCCCCTTATCCAGAGGCGATTCCAGAAGGTCCTCATACTTCAATTGGAGATGAGGCACTCCGACAAGATCGTCTAACGCGATGGTGACAATGTCCCGCCAGGCTTTCGCACACCGGATCACCAGGGGTTCTTCGGCGAGTTCACGCCAGTTCGGAGGCCGGGCGTGACGCCATCCTTTTTCGATACCCGGCTGAAGAGAACACGTCACATCACGGCCGTCACGAACCACATGGATCAGTTTCACCTCGGGAAAGATCTCTCGTACTAAGGGAATCCGCAACGAATTCCGCGGGCATTTTTCGACAAAGATCTTTTTGTCCGGTCTCGCTTGGAGAATTCCGGCAAACGCCTGCCGGAAAAGCGTAACAATCGGCTCCGTGGCATGCTCGGCGGTCATTCGGTGCGAACCGCCCTTCTGACCGGGAACGCGCTCCCAAACACCGTGTGCCTCAAACGCATAAACAACCGCCTCGTGCGCGGCAACAAACTCCCCAACAATACTGGTACCCGAACGCGGGCAGCCGATAATCAAAGCGATATTCAATGGGGACTCTGGCTCCGACAATTCATAACTCCCGATCAGGGTTGAATTGTGACCTTTTTACACCCATTTGCCCCACCAGACAATGCGTCTTTGGAGCGAGGACACTGCCGGTCAAGTTCCGTTGCGAGACCTAAAAGACCGGGCTAGCGCACTAAGGTATGGTGTGAGAAGATTATGGACTACCTTTGGTACCCCATCTTTTTCGAAGAGAAAAAGGAGAACAAAAAAAAACGGGGAAGGAGAGAGTCTTATGTGGAACAGAAAGGGCTTCACCCTCATCGAGTTGTTGATTGTGGTGGCGATCATTGGCATTCTGGCGGCGATTGCCGTACCGAATTTCCTTAACGCGCAGACCCGCGCAAAACTTGCACGATCTATGGGGGATATGCGGTCGGTATTGAATTCGGTCGAGCAGCTTCGCCTCGACACGGGACACTTGCCGATTGATGGCTGGGACGACGACACAACAGAAGGCCGTGCGATCCTGGCGGATATTTTTAACGGCGTTTGCGATTTCCCGGAATCCAATCGCACAACGGAACACTACTTGGGAGTTCTCACAAGTCCGATTTCTTACATGTCTTCCATCCCGATCGATCCATTCATGAGCAAACTGACCGGCGAGGGCGATCGTGGATTCGGCAGCCCCTGCACGACTTACATCTATGCAGACTTCGATCCCAAAATCCCCGGGACAGGTTCAAACAGTAACAACATGAATATTGCGGCTCTGGAACTGCCGGTTTGTGAGGTTCATGGAATTCGCCCGATCGAACGCGGAGAATACGCGCTGGTTGGCGTCGGACCGGACGGTCATGCAGGAAGCGGAGGGGGAATCACGCCGGAACGCGGTATCCCCTATGAAGCCTCTAACGGTCTGAATAGTATGGGCGATATCTTCATGCGTAGTGGCGGTGGCATTAATAAATAGGTGGAATCGGGAACAACATCCCCTTTGAGTCGGAACGTTTCTTTTGTTTGGCGTTCGGTACCCAAAAGGAGTATGTTCATAAAACCGGTACATAATGTACCGAACAAAAAGTTAGGAGAATCTAAATAGATGAGGAGAAGCAAGGGTTTCACATTGATTGAGTTGCTGATTGTTGTGGCGATCATCGGAATTCTCGCCGCCATCGCCGTCCCGAATTTCTTGAACGCTCAAATTCGAGCGAAAATTGCGCGCTGTCAGGCAGATATGAAATCGCTCACCACGTCGATTCACGCATGCCGCTTGGACACCAACCATCTACCCATTGACGGCTGGGACGACGACACGGCAAAAGGCCGAGAAATTCTCGCGGACATTTTCAACGACGTGGGAAATGTTCCCGAGGCAAACCGAACGACAACGCTCTACCTGGCCGTACTGACCAGCCCGATTTCTTACATGAGTTCCATCCCAATAGATCCGTTTATTGCGAAGCTGAGCGATACAGGGGCGCGGGGTTTCGGCAGTCCGTATACAACGTACGTGTATGCCGACCAGGATCCGCACATTGAGGGCCGTGATTGCGGCATTCAATGCTGGCGGGATGAGAGCCTTGCAGAAAGATACAATACGAAAGTCATGGAAGAAAATGACTTCGGTCTGTTGGCTCTCGGTCCGGACGGACACCTCGGAGTCGGCGGTGGTACGGGTGCTATGGATGAGCGGGGATTTCCGTTCGATCCATCGAACGGTCTGACCAGCGCCGGCGACATTACCATGAAGGGTTCCGGCCAGATCAACCAGTAGTTTTGTGGAAGAGTCTGAATGACACGCGAACCGTCCGGTTCGATCGGAGCCGGGCGGTTTCTTCTTTCGTGAAGCCTGGAAGAGGGCATCCGGGGGGAGCGGTAGCCGGAGCCCCGGTGCTTCCGGTATTCTCCCCGCAGAATGACACGTGGAGGAGTACCGAAATGCCCGACGGACAAAACAGTCAAAGCGACGCAAGAGAGATCCTTCGAAAGATGTACGAACTCCGGATGATCCGGACATGGTACCGCGACAACCCGGAAGGATGGCGGCTGATCTCAGGACTCTGGAGCCCACTCTACATTCAGTTACGCGTACTTCAGTCCTATCCGGATCTGCTTCGTCTGGTCGGTGAACGGATGGCTGCCATGATTCGAGCCGAGGTGCCCGAGGTCACCCAGCTGGTCGGTGTGGCATTCGCCGGAATTCCGATTTCCGTGGCCGCCTCCCTCGCTGGGAATATCCCGTCTGCCATGACGCGCAAGCTGCCCGGAGTACGTTCCATCGAGGATTTCGATAAAGCCCTGGCCGAATACGGCGAACACGCGTTGGTCGAAGGCGAACTGCGTTCCGGCGATTGTCCGGTGATCGTAGATGATTTGGTTTCGAGATTTGACTCAAAATTGATCGCCGCCGAGCAGGTGATGCGAGAAGTCAAACGCCGAGATTTGGAGAACGTGAACTGCAAACACGTCGCTGTTGTCTTCGACCGGGAGCAAGGCGCTCAAGAAGCGGCCGAAAAACACGGTATGTCGCTTCATGCACTTATTCGATTCCGCTCGCAGGGCCTCGACTGGCTAGGCGAATTCATGTCGCCACGCGAGAATGAGGTCATCCGCGGATACCTGGAGAACAGTGAGGCCTTCCAGACCGAAACGGTCCAGAGACAGTTAATTGAGGAAGCGAAGAAAACCTGAAACGCCGTTCCTTATGTCGAAAAACGGTGCTACAAATCCGACTTCATCGAGAATGGAAGTCACCCTATTGCCGAATCGTTGTCCGCGCGGTGAGCGCGTTCAGCTTAACAATGATATTGACAAATGAAGAAGACGAAAACTCCTTCTCTTTTCGGTCGCAATCTCTCTTTCCTGGCGCGCTTCTATCCTGCAGAGGCAGAACGAGTTCAGCGAATTGCCGCCGATTTCCAAAGCGGACACCGCCCACTACCCTACCGTCTTGTGCCGTCGGGAAATGAGTACCTCTGCCGTTCGGCAAGAAGCGGGCGTGAAGAGTGGATACACGGTCCGGATCCTCCAAGCGCGATGATGTCGCGGATGCTCGCTGCCTTGTCTGTCTATCCTGAAGCTCATGCCATCGTATACCGCGCCGGCCTCGGATATCTCGCCTCGAGAGTATTCCACGAAACGAAACAACGACTGTCGATTATCGAACCGGATGAGGATCTATTTACGTTGAGTCTCGATGTTACCGACTGGAGACCCGTCCTGGGGGCTCCCCGCTGCTTGCTTGTACTTGGCAGCGAAGCGGTGCGACGTTTCGTTCAGTTGATGGGCGCGAATCCTCGGGCGCTTACGGCGACCTGGCTTATCGTTCCCGGCATCGAATCGACTCCGGCAATCAACGACGAGGCAGCTAACCTCGATGCGGATCTCTATGAGATTCGGGAGGGTTCCGACTCTCCTTCCGCAGAGCATTCCGAGACAGAACGCACATTGGATTTTCTACTACACGGACCACCGACAACGACCGGTTTTTCCTCAGGATTCATGGAAGCCGCCGCAAAGCTGGGTATCCGTAGTCTTTGGCGGTCTTCGGATGACGCTCGCTTCCGATTCTTGTGCGGGGCTCCCGGATGGACATCGTTTCTTGAGGGGTATCGACCGGCCTTTGTACTGGGACTGAACCGCGGAGGTCTTCCGCAGCCCGCCGAGAAGGCGCTCGGCGACTTGGAAGTCCCGCAGGCACTTCATTTTCTGGAAGACCCGGACTGGTATGACCCGGAGCCTGAACACTGGGCGCTCTTTAGACGTGTATACGTGTTCGACCCGACACATGGGAAACGTCTGGAATCCCTTGGCCTCAATAATCGACGGTTTCTTCCCTTCGGAGCCCTCTTGAGTCCGCCTCAATTCATCCCACCTTGGATGGGGGACCGTCGATACGCGATCACGTTCGTTGGTTCTTCCGGGCTTAACCGGGAATCCGGGCGCTATTTCGAGCAAATCGAAAGATCCCGTCCGGGAATACGGGCTCAATGTGAACCGCTGATCGAGGGATGCCTGCAACACGGCGCAACCTGGCTTCGTGAACAACTCTTCAAAGACGATCGCTTCGCCGACCTGGGCAGTCAGGGTCTTCTTCTGAAAATGATCGAGGAAGAGGCTACGCTTCGCAGCCATCGAGCGTTTCTGACCGCGGTGGCGGAGCAGCCGCTGACCCTGTTCGGTGACGCGGGATGGGGTATTACCCGCCACTCGGAATCGCTGACCAGGAATTACGCGGGACGAGCCTTACGATATCCTTCAGAGACAGCCGCGGTATACGCTCGAAGCGATATCAACATCAACCTGTTTCATCTCCAATGCGAGCGATCTCTCAATGCCAGAGTCTATGACGTGATGGCGTGTGGAGGTTTTCTTCTTTGCCAGTACTCCCCGGCAGTGGAGGAGATGTTCCGAATCGGGGAGCACCTGGAAACATTTTCATCCCCGGCGGAGATGCAGGAGAAAGTCCGGTACTACCTCTCTCATCCAGACGAGCGGCGGGAGATCGCCAGGCAGGGACAAGCTGAAGTGCTCGCTCATCACACAATCCAACATCGCCTTCAGACGATCTTACGGGATTTCGGAGTCACCGGCTGAGGGGGAACGCTTCGAGGAGGCAAGATCGCCTTGGTTCGCTCGCGTTCGTTTCATCGAACAAAACCGAGGCCCACACATCGAGCAGTAATCAGCGCTTTTGAATTCCTTGTCCGGCAGGGTTTCGTCGTGCATGATTCGTGCAAGCTCGGGATCCAGCGACAGGTCGAATTGCTTTTCCCACTCGAAGTCGTACCGCGCGCGTGAGAGCGCGTCGTCTCTGTCACGAGCTCCGGGCCGGCCGCGTGCGACATCAGCGGAGTGAGCCGCAATCTTATACGCAATCACCCCTTGGCGAACATCTTCCAGGTTCGGTAATCCCAAGTGTTCTTTCGGAGTCACATAGCACAACATCGATGCACCGTGATACGCGGCGACAGTAGCCCCGATGGCCGATGTGATGTGGTCATAGCCTGGCGCGATGTCCGTGACTAAGGGGCCAAGCACATAGAATGGAGCGTCCTGGCAGACTTCCCGTTCCTTCTCGACATTCATGGCGATCTGATCGAGCGGAACGTGTCCCGGTCCTTCGATCATCACTTGCACTCCTTCGTCCCAACACTGTTGAGTCAATTCGCCGAGTACGTCGAGTTCTGCGAATTGAGCCTCGTCACTGGCGTCCGCCAGGCATCCCGGCCGGAGACCGTCCCCAAGACTCAGAGTCACATCATGCTTCCTGCATATTTCAAGGATCTCATGGAAATGTGAGTATATTGGGTTCTCCTTGTTGTGGTATTTCATCCAACAAGCCATGATCGATCCGCCACGGCTCACGATACCCGTAAGGCGCCGGGCGGCGAGCGGGATGTGCCGGAGAAGCAAGCCCGCGTGGAGTGTCATGAAATCGACGCCTTGTTCGGCTTGCGTCCGGACCACATCGACAATCAGCTCCGGCGTGATTTCCTGGGGTTCTTCCACAAGAGCCATGACCTGGTACAGCGGCACAGTTCCTACAGGGACCGTGCTTTCCGTGATGATTGCCTGACGGATGGCGTTAATGTCTCCTCCGGTGGACAGATCCATAACGGTGTCGGCCCCGTACTTGACCGCGACATGGAGTTTGTCGATTTCCTGCGCGAGACCGGAAGATGTGGGGGAGTTGCCGATATTTGCGTTTATCTTGCATCGAGCGGCGATACCGATCCCAATGGGATGCAGATTCCTGTGCGCCGGATTGGCCGGGATCACCAGTCGCCCGCGAGCAACCTCGGAACGGATCTCTCCCGGATCGAGGTTCTCATCCCGCGCGACGACATCCATTTGCGATGTCACGATCCCCGCCTGGGCATATTGAATCTGAGTTGTCGGTTCTCGGTGTTTCGAGTTCTGCGAAGAGGTCATCACAATTTCTCCAATAATAAAGCCGCTCGCCATACGGAAAGCGGCCCGAACACCTGAAAAGACATTCTTTCGATGTGCCGCCTTCCCTACGCCGGTATTACCCGGATCAGGTTCGAAGGGTTACCGTGGGTTGAGTCCGGTTCTCAGGGCTGTGCCCACCCCTCGGCTTGACCAGATTGCTTGTTCTTCCTTTTCCTCTGTATCGATACCAGGACTTCATCCTGGAAATCCCATTTCATCCTGCAAGTCTATTGTAACAAGACTATCTTTCCCTATGTAGTATGATTCGCCTTCCTGCCAGGGATCTCGGCTCGGAGGTAGAGCCTCTCTTAATCCTAAATTCGGCAGTAGGATGGGAAGCGCGGTTCCTGAGCCCGTCGAAGGGCCGCGCCGGCGTTGGTGATCGGCCTTTCGACAAGCTCAAGAACCGATCACCATTTGGGTGAAAGCTGAGAATGAACGCTACTATCAAAAAATCAGCGGCTTACCCTCGCAACCACACCTTCAACTGCCGAATTTAGGTTAATGGAGAAAACATCCGGGAGGAATATCCGACGGCCGCAAAACAGCCAGACGCTTCGAGGAAAGACGAACGAGGTGGGAGACGGAACGAAGACAGGCCGATAACACTTCTGATCGGCCTGCTTCAGCAAATACTTCTCTGAACTTGTTCGAGGCTTCAGTTTTCTGTAGCCCCTGTGGGAACGACTCTCGCGGAGTAATTGATTGACATGGTTTGGGGTTCCCTGAGCCCGTTGATCGGGCATTCCCTACACATGTCGCAGTTGGGTCTCACGGGATCGCACACGAAGTACTCTTGAATTCGGATCTTGCTGGGCCGGTACATCGGACAGTAGCAAGCTCTCTTGATCGCCAGTTCTCGCGTGGACCGTACATCGAACTTCGCTTCGTTATCCCGAAGGATTAAAGATACGTCCTCCACTGCTGCCTCCCGTCCTATGTTAATTTATCGCGCAGGGTTACGGCATAAAGAACAATAATTCGATACTTTAAAGATTGCGTCTACGTTAGCATTTCCGGCCAAACAATTCAATAACAAAAGAACGCCTCGGTCGCCATTCGGACCGGTTTCGTTGTCGATTTCTTCTATCTAAGTCCTTTTAAATCAATTGGTTGCATATATTACAGAAACGGCAACTCTGATTATCGTATTTGAAACTTCCGGTCCCCTGGGTCCAACATGAAGGCCTGTCCGGCATCCGGAGGAGGAGTAAGAAGCGTGTGTAATCCGTTGGGGAGTTTGCGAGTATTGCGGTTTGACATCAAGTGATGCAAGTTATTGAATACTATGAGGAAACATTTTAGAGAAACGGAAGAACCGCTCCATAAAAGCAAATACCAAGTACTCTGTCTCGAAAATCAGCGTGGTCGAAACTGGAGATAGGCCCTGGGAGAAATCAATCCCCAAGCTCCTCATCCCAGTAGAGATAGCGTGAACAACCCTCGCAGGTGACAAAGTCCTGGCCGCGCTGGACCATCTGGATCACATGAGGTGTGAGCTTCACCTGGCAGGAATGGCAGAACCCACCGTTCGCCGGTGTCAAAGCAACCCCGTCTTTGTTTCGGAAAATCCGTTCAAATCGTGCCAACAAAGTCGCGTCGATCTCCTGAGAAACCTCATCCGCGCGTTCGGTCGCCCCAACCAATTCCTCTTCGATTTCTTTCTCACGCTGCTGCAAACCGTTAAGGGTCAATTGAAGCCGTTTCTCCTGCGCTTCGGCTTCGTCGCGCCGCTCGGCAAGTCGAGTCCGCTCCTCTTCGACCGTATCCATCAGCAGCAGGATGGCTTCCTCAATTTGGTCGCGTTTCTTCTTGAAATTCTCGATTTCCTGTAACGCCGCCTGGTACTCCTTGTTGGTCTTGATCTGATGCAGTTGCCCTTTGACCTTGTTTTCTTTGGTCTGAACGTCCTGCAGCTCCATCTCCTTGGTCCGCAGCTGCGATTCGTGGTTCTTAAAACTCTCTTCGGCGTCTTTCAGTGCATCGCGGACGTCCGAGATTTGTTTCTGTAGAGACTCGATCCGGCCCGGGATCTCGGTTTGCTCCCGTTCGAGCTTGTGTTTCTCTCCCATCGATTTCTGAAGATCGACGAGACGGCTAAGTCGAGGATCCATATCTCAGCTCCCCCCTCCCGGATTCTGGGGGCGGGGGAAGAGGTTGTCCATGGTCTCAACCAACGACTCAAAATACCGGCAACAGGTGATCGCGTCAGGCGGGCGCATGTCCGGACCGTTGAACGCCACAATGTATGAACAGAGCGCTTGAGTGGCCATTTCCATTCGTTTGACATCGTCAACCAGCACGTTGTCCATTGGTACTACTCCTTCATTCTTGTCTTGCTTCGAGTCCCGGCGGCGGACACCGCCGCCGCTCCGAACCCGCTTGCAAGCATAGGAGCAACAGCTTTTGTGTTCAAGGTACCGCGAAGGCGATCTTTCCTCTTACGGTCACAGAAGCCGCGATTGAATGGCAGAGAGGTGATCCGGGAAACGGTCTACGATGTCTCTTTCACAGCCGCAATCATCTCCAAAACGGCCTTCTTGCCGTCGCCGAAGAGCATGAGGGTATTGTCGGCGGCAAACAGAGGATTGGGAATTCCAGCAAATCCGGGGCTGAGGCTCCGCTTGATCACAACCACGGTTCGCGCTTTATCGACGTCCAGAATGGGCATCCCTGCGATGGGACTGGAGGGATCGGTGCGAGCGACCGGATTCACCACATCGTTCGCGCCGATCACGATGGCCACGTCGGTCTGCTCAAATGATGAGTTGATTTCATCCATCTCTTTGAGCTTGTCATAGGCAACATCGGCTTCAGCCAGCAAAACGTTCATATGGCCCGGCATCCGGCCGGCGACCGGGTGAATAGCAAATTCAACCTCGATTCCTCTCATTTCGAGCAGATTCGCGAGATCCCGGACGGCGTGCTGACATTGTGCCACGGCCATTCCATAGCCGGGCGCGATAACAACCCGTCGGGCTCCATCAAACAGCATCGCGACCTCTTCCGGTGACGCCGCCTTGACCTTTCCTGCATACACATCATCGGCCGACGGTCCTTCGGCGGTCGGGGCCAATGTGCCGAAAAGGACATTTGTCAGGGACCGATTCATGGCTTTGCACATGATATTGGTCAAAATGAGTCCCGATGCTCCCACCAACGAGCCCGCCACAATCAACACGTTGTTCGATAGAACAAATCCCGTCGCGCACGCGGCGAGGCCGGAGTAAGAATTCAGGAGCGCGATGACCACCGGCATGTCTGCACCACCGATCGGACTCACGAGCAGAATGCCTAAAACAAACGCGACCGGTACGATCAACCAGAAGGGTACCGAGCTTAGAGGATCGAGTACCAACCACGCCCCGAGCCCAACTGCGATAAGTAAAAGGAGGAGGTTGACTGCCTGTTGGCCTGGGATGAACGCACCGTCGGGAATCCATTTGACATCCTGAAGTTTAAAAAAGGCGACAATGCTGCCGGTGAAGGTCACGGCTCCGATCAAACCGGATAACGCGGTTGCGACGGTCATCTGTACCGTGACTGCGTCGGCAGAGAGATACGCTGCCCCTGCGACCAGCACAGAAGCGATGCCCCCGAAACCGTTGAACATCGCCACCAGCTCCGGCATCGCGGTCATTGGGACTCGAAGCGCCCACACCGTACCAATCACAGACCCGACAACCACTCCTGCGATGATGAACCCCCAACTAAGGCCGCCATAGAGAAGCGTTGCGATTACGGCAAGCAGCATCCCTGTGGCACCCAGCAGGTTGCCGCGAACCGCCGTACGTGGATGGGTCAAGCCTTTGAGTCCGAGAATGAAAAGGACGGCCGCCAACAGGTAGATCAGGTTGATTACAGCCGGATGGACCATTTCGTTAATCCTTCTTCCTTCGGAACATTTCGAGCATTCGATTGGTCACCATGAACCCGCCAACCACGTTGATTGTCGCGAAAATCACCGCGAGAAAACCCAGTATTGAGGTGAACCATTCCGACGATCCGGCGGCAAGCAGCGCCCCCACGAGGGTAATACCGGAGATCGCGTTTGAGCCGGACATCAGTGGGGTATGAAGTGTCGGAGGCACTTTGGTGATAATCTCAAACCCCACAAAGATCGCGAGAACAAAGATCGTAAGGACAGATACAAAGTCAACCATTAGTCCGTTTTCTCCTCCGATTCTGTGTTTTGCGGTAGATCCAGCGCTTCCCGCACTCTCGGATGCACCACTTCGCCTTCTCGGGTTACGAGTGTTTCCCGGGTGATTTCATCTTCGGTATCGATTTCGATGGAACCTTCTTTTGTCAGGTGAGTTAGGAAATTCGTCAGGTTCTTTGAGTACATTTGGCTGGCGTGATAAGGCACGGTGGACGGCAGGTTGGCGTGACCGATAATGGTGATGCCTTGTTCCACAACGGTTTCATCGGGTTTCGTCAATTCGCAGTTTCCACCACGTTCGGCGGCAAGATCGACAATCACCGACCCGGCCTGCATCACACCCACCATCTCGCCGGTGATCAAAATCGGCGCTTTCTTGCCCGGAACGGCGGCGGTGGTAATTACGACATCGCTCTCCGCCAGCACTTTGGCCATCATCTCGCGTTGTCGCTGATAGAAATCCTCATCCATCGCTTTCGCATAGCCGCCCTTGTCTTCGGCCTGACCGGTATCGATCTCGAGTTCGACGAATTTCGCCCCAAGGCTTTCCACCTGTTCTTTGACCGCGGGCCGAACGTCATAGGCATGAACGACCGCCCCCAGCCGGCGTGCCGTGGCAATGGCTTGCAGCCCCGCGACTCCCGCTCCGATCACGAAGACTTTCGCCGGGGAAATCGTACCGGCGGCGGTCATCAGCATTGGAAACATGCGCGGAAGCGCTTCCGCCGCGAGTAGCACCGCTTTATAGCCCGCGACGGTTGCCATAGAAGAGAGGGTGTCCATGTTTTGTGCGCGTGTAATGCGCGGCATCAGTTCCATGGCGAATGACGATACACTCCGTGAGGCGAGCTCCTTTGCCGCTGTAGGATTACCGAGCGGGTCCATCAAGCCAACGAGGATCTGCCCGTCCCGCAACATATCCAAATCTTCCCGTCCGGCTTCTGGATTGACGCCCAAACTGCGTACCTGAAGAAGCACGTCCGCTTGCGAGAATACGTCTGCGCGATTCGCAACGATCCCCACGCCCCGTCCTTCATACGCTTTGTTTGGATATCCGGCAGACTTGCCGGCGTCGGATTCAACAATGACTTCGAAATTCAGTTTCGTGAGTGCCGGGATCCCCGGTGGAACGAGCGCAACACGCCGTTCGTTCGGAAAGGTCTCTTTCGGAACGCCGATCTTCATTTTGGGAGCCTTTCAAAGGATAACTCGATAGAAGCCCTGCTGCTGAAGAGAATTCTACAAAATCGTTCCGGCTTCGAAATGGATGGTCGGTAACAGCTGAACGGCAGGATCTATTGAAGACAAACCACCCCCAAGCGGAGTTGGGGGTGGCACCCGATTCATAAATCGACATTCATGGAGCGCGCTCGCTCAAAGACTTGGACCAATTTCTTACTTCACCATCCAATTCTGCACCGCGGTTGGAGCGGTCGGACCGGCCGTGAGGTTGTCGAACCGCGCGTGATGCATGTTCGCCAGGTCCGGTGCGGAATCGGAATAACACGCTCTGTAATGAAGCGCCGCCGGTCCGTACGGATATGCATAATCGCTATCCATTGACTCGTCAGTCACCTCCGCAATCTCCTCACCGTCTACGAAGAACGTTATCGTGTCGCCGACGCACTCGATTCGGAAACGGTGCCAGCCGTCTTCGGTTATCGGGACACTCGCATAATCCTCAGCAAACCCTTCCATTCGTTTCAACACATGAGCCGTATCGTTGCTGGGCGCATATTTGCGCGCGATGATTTCGCCCAGATCGGTTTCGTAGGAAAGCGCATATCCACCGGAACTCCAATGAGGAACATTATCGCCACGGGCGTCCAAAGCCGGCATCTCCGGATCGGTGGCGTTGCAACGAACGCCGAGCGAGACCCGGTCGTAACCGGTTTCTAGATCGTCACGTACTTCACAATAGACATCCACCTCGACAAAATAGTCAGCGTCCGTGTTTTGTCCGATGACCAACATGTCCCAACTATAGGAAAGGCCGACTTCGACTGCATACTGAGGGCTGGTCGCGCCATCGAGCGTGTTCGGCTCGATAGGGGGCAGATACGCCTCAGCGATTTCTCCGTCGGGAAATCCGACCTCGTGGAATTTCTCCTGCGTGACATCGATCACCGGTCGCTCATTGCCGGGATTGTTCCATGGCGCAACACCGCGATAGATGATGTCTGGATTCAGTCCGCCTTCATCGAAGGAATCGGTAATCGTACCGGCTTCAAGATCATTGTAGATGCTCGGTGTGCCGACAAAATCCGCAACGTATTCCGGATCGAGCAACGTCAATGCTGTGAATCCCGGCACAAAGTCATAGCCGTCTTTGACCGGAACGAAACGATAGGGTTTGCCTTGGCTCAGCTCAGTGAACGAGTAAGTCCCGGAGGCGTCCGTCATTGTCTCCGTAATTGAGGTGGGACCGATTGCCCGGACCGTAACCCCCGACAATGGGGTTTCATCTTCGAGAATAGTCCCGCTAACCGTTGATGTATCTGTTGCGCTCACAAAACGAATATCGTCCAGGAAAATCCTGCCGAGGACACCGTCTTCATTACCGACAACCATGAAACCGACATCCACAATGTCCGTCCGATCCGCGTCCGGGTTGTCGGTGCCGTACCCGGTATCCCATTGTTCATTAACAAAAGAATCGAGCGCCAGAGTGACTTTCTGCCATTCACCTTGCCCCCAGTAATCATAGGGAACCTCGAATCGGAGTATCCGGCCCTGGCTGTCAAAAAGAAAACACGCTGCCACCATCGCGCCTTCCGGTATGCCGGGATCCCCGTAAAGCCAGAAAGAGACTGCCGTATATTGGTTGAGATTAAGCGGTTCCTCCGGGATCGGCCGTTGGATTTTGTTGTACCACCATTTCTCGGGCATATCGATTTCCATCTCGAGGCATGTGGTTCCCTCCGGCGGCGCGCTGGTTCTGTTGAGATAAATGAACAATCCATCCGGACCGCCTGCCTTGGAGTAGGTCCAAACCATATCGAGTTCATCTTCAGCGACATAATCCTCGAAACTATCGACGAATAACCCTTGTGCCCCGGCAAACGAAGCGAGAAGTGCCAAGCAAATGGACGCAAACGCAAATCGATTTATCATTTGATGTTCCTACCTTTCCAATGCAATATGAATTTGTAGAAAGACCTCTCTAAACAGGTTCACTCCGGTACCGGGAAAGTCAAGACTGGAGGGATGAAGCTGGTGGTGCAGTTTTCGCAGGACTATCCCAGGAAGAAAGTGGAGAGCAGGGCCAAATATCCCCACATAAGCAGACCGACAGTAATGTCCAGGAAGATCCCGATGCGAACCATGGCCATCAAAGGAATCTTCCCCGATCCGTACACCACAGCGTTGGGTGGAGTGCTGATAGGAAGCATGAAGCCGCAGCTCGCACCCAGACACGCGCCTAACGCAGGCAGGAGCGGATTGACACCCGCCGCCGTCGCAACACTGATCGCAACCGGAATTGCCATATTCGCCGAGGCTGTATTGCTTGTGGTCTCGCTCAGCAGACTCGCCATGAAGATACACAAACCGGTCAGTCCGATGACAGATGATACGCCCGTCAGAGAGACAATCCCCTGGCCCAATGCCTCCGCCAAACCTGTGTCGAACGCCATTCCGCCCATCGATAGGCCCCCACCGAACAGCAGGATCGTGCCCCAATCGATGCGGCCGGCGTCCTCCCAGTTGAGCGTACGCGGGTGTTTCGGGTCGCCGGTCGGCAAGGCGAATAACGCGCAAGCCGCGAGGAGCGCGACAATCGCCTCAGGGAAATGACTCCGCATCCAGGCCGCCCATTCGGCAAGCGGCCCAGTCGTACCTGCTATCAACGCGACCACCCCCGGGAGAAGCCACAGCGCTACCGCCGCACAGAACGCCACAACCGTGTTAATCTCAGCCCGAGACATTCTTCCGCCCAGCCGACCGGGGGGCGCGGCTTCACTCTCGGAGATACCGTCGATAACGGCACGCGGCGGGCGAAGCATATAGGCCAATACCAGCCACGACACAATCGACAACGGCCCGATCATCAGCATCCATTTGGCGAAACTAATATCGAGTCCGCTGGCTTCCTTGATCAGCGCTATACCAACGATGTTTGGAGGTGTGCCGATCGGTGTCGCAAGACCGCCGAGGGTGGAGGAATAGGAAATCATGAGTAGGCCGTACGTAAGCGCGTTCCGGCCGCGTCGCCCCTGGTCGGTCGACCATCCTGCGAGAATCGCCATGGCGAGCGGGAACAGCATCGCAGTTGTCGCGGTGTTGCTGATCCACATCGAGAGACAGGCGCTCAGAAGCCCCAGGGCCAGTATTACTCGTGCCGGATTCCCTTGAACCAGAGGCAAAGAGAGAATGTACCGGGCCAATCGTTCGCCGAGGCCGTGAATGGTAATCGAGCGGGCAATCATGAAACTGCCCATGAAGAGGAAAATCACTGGATGGGCGAACGGAGCGAGAGCGGATTTTGCGTCAGTTACCCCGGCGGCAACACACAGCGACGGTCCCAGCAACGCCGTCGCCGCCAGAGGAAGCGATTCACAAAACCAGAGGATGATCACACCGGCCGCAATGGCCGCCAGCCGATGGGCCTCAGTGGATAGGCTCGGAAACGGCATGAACCAGAGCACAAGAATCGCAATGGGTGCGAAAACAAATCCCAGACGATTTCTCCAGAGGTCAAAGGAGGTTAATGCGGTTGATTCTTCTATCGGGGAGGGCGTCTGGATCGGATCGCTCACCGGTCGTACTCCAAGAGGCTGTTCTTACGACACAACCGAATGTAGCACGTCTCGCGGCTCTTGCCCACCGGCTGGGTGTACTGCCGGACACCGAGGGAGTATTGCGGATGTGGGTGGGCTGCTATGGCCTCGATCTTGCTGTTTTCTAAAACATTCATCTTGGGTACTAAAAGCTGATAGATCGTCAATTCCAAGGGCAATCGGTCCATCGATGAAGAATGAGATGCGGCGAACACGCTTTTTTGCATCTTGAACAGTGTGTACAATTTCGATAGTGTTGGCTTGACAAAGAGGAATTAACCTGCTCAGAATCAAACACATAGATCTCAGGCAGAAGAAGGAGGCGGTACCTGTCGTATTGAATGGTGTATTGATTTTGCTGTTAGCAACATCTCTGAGGGTGAAGTGTCGGCTCTACGAAAAACAGAATCTACGTTTCACCCAACGCCCTACAGATAGTTGTGTCGCCTAACGTGGTTGGCTGCAACCGTCGATCCAGGAGGTTTCGCATGCGATCAACGATGTCATTTCTCAAACGACTAGGCTTTGAACCTGCACCAGTAGAGCAACTCGAGTCGATAACTGAAGAAGAGATCGACGATATAACCGCAGCCTGCAATGAGGCACGGTTCCCAATAGAGAATAAGTCACCTCAGGATCTCTTTCCGTTTCTCCGGCAGAGGCTCTCTGAACAATCCGTTGATCATTCGGAAACACTTGTGGACTTCGTACTGTTTAATCTCCAGTTTGCTGAGAACTACGAAGAGTTTAAGAAAAATACGAAGAACGGGATCGAAACACTTGATAGCAAACACGCCGCGAGAGTAGTGGCGAAGTTTCTTGAGTCACTCACACTATTGCCTGACTATTTCGAGCATCGGCGCCTTAACTCTTACAAAACCAGAGCAAATAACTATTACATGGGGATGGAATATACATGTAACCTGCGCGGCCGCTTCTCCAGTGATTACAATTACAGGACGACACAGATCGAGCAATATAAACCGAGTGTTAAGGATGTCGTCCCAATGGTGGCCCTCGCTTTTAACTTAAGCGATAGTCACGACAGAACCACGTGCATGTTCGATGTTGAGGAAAAAGAGCTCGACGAAATCATTGCTAATCTATTGGCAGCTCAGAAGGAACTAAAAGCTCTGCATGATCACCATAACCAAAGGGCGGAGGCAGAACGATGACCGAGACTGAAAAGAGGCTAACGGAGAACACTAGGCTCGCAATGGCAGGGGAATGGCTAAGGAACACCCTCGACGACGACCCCAACAAAGATTCTGTGTCCCTTGATCAATTGAGGTGGCGTAGTCTAGACGAACAGACATCTTTCTGGGGGAACCGTCATGATATGCCAAACGTCTTCGAAGACGAAGAAGTGCCCGAACAGCTACTCAATAGGTTCAGGAGGTTCAGGCACTACTATCGGTATTTGATGAAAAGACGATCTCTCCTCGAACCCGAATTCATAGAGTCTGCCCCCTCAAAGGTGCCCCTTCTAGAAGAGTCTCAGCACACAGAGCACGAGTTCACAAGAAAACTTATTTGTGAAAAGATAGATTCACTTTCAGACGAACTTGCGAAAAAGGAAGATTTATTGAGAGCGAAAGAGGAGGTAATTGAAAACATTCGCACGGAAGCCGAGAAAACGCGTTCAGATCTTGAAAACAGAATAATATACTTACAGAAATCGCTCGTGCGGTTTCTGCCCTATAAGCGAGCTGCTCGTCTCTCGTTTTACTTCATATCGCTATTTTCTTTTGCATTGCTTGCCGATTTAGTTCTGGGTGTGACCATAATGGACCGGTTTTGGACTTCGATAGGGATATGCGTATCTGGCGGATTTTCCGTCATGTCGTATTTTCTGTACCTTGATTGGCAGAAGACCCAAAAAGAGAAAACATAATGGATCTTTTATTGGAAAGATTTGTCGAAAACCCGTTTATTTTCGCAATATCTTTTGCTGTCATGCTCCTCGCCCTGGCGATCTTCGTCAAGGTAATTGGAAACCCCCTCTCGACTTTGACGAGGGCACTTAACACCATTCTGCCATACATCCTGACAGAACTCCGTGGACGTGCCGGCATCGCGGGTTTGGTCAATTTAATAATTGTGCTTGCGACTTTAATGTTGGCTGTGGCGTTGATAATTCGCCCCAGCCTCGTTAGTCTATTCTCAAAGGCGGAAGTGAACATCTTGGTGCATTCGTTTATTGTATTGCTAGTGGCGGCGGTTGTTTTCATAACCAGTCTGAAGATTGTCGCAGATCAAGACGGAACAAAGAAGCTCTTTGATTGATTCGGGGGGGTATACTTTTGGTATAAAAACAGCAGTTTCTATCCCAGACGATCTGTTCGAACAGGCCGAGCGGCTTGCACGGCGTACCAAGAAATCACGAAGCAGACTCTTCAGCGATGCCCTCCAAGAATACGTGGCACGACACTCGCCAGACGAGGTGACGGAGGCCATGGATCGGGTGTGCCGGGAAGTCGGCGGTTCGCGTGATGATTTCGTTTCATCTGCAGCGTGTCGCGTTCTAGAGCGGAGCGAATGGTAATTGGACGCGGGGATATCTGGTGGACGGATCTTCCTGCACCATCAGGCTCGGCACCCGGATTCCGAAGGCCGGCGGTGGTTGTGCAAGGCGACGCCCTGAATCGAAGCCGCTTCGGTACCGTCGTATGCGTTCCCCCGTCGAAGACCGATGGAATTCGATATCACTGGGTTACACCTATGCCCCACCCGCCGCTTGGGAATGGAGGAGTCATACGGAATTGGTGCCGGCCCACAGAGACTCAGCTTATTTGATCCCGTATTCGTCGGAACTCTTCCACGACCGGCTGGACGAGCGCTTCCGAGAACGAGCGAAGCCAATTCTCGACATACTCGATGTCCGTGTTTGGATTCTTCAGTAATAGAGATCGCACGTCTTCCAGGTCTCTGGGCCTACCGGCAATGATCTTATGTACGATTAAATCCTCAACGGTAGCGAAACAAACTTGAATCTCATTTTCGACCGGGCGTTGAGCCCGTTCAATGGCCTGCCGCTCGTACGCCGAAGTAGAAAGAACAAGATCCACGCGAATTTCGGTCTCAGGATCGATACAAGGGACAACCATCGTCTCGCATGCGAATCCTTCGGCATCTTCGACCAAAACCTGCAATCCGCAGTCATGAACCGCTCCCAAGACATACTGAATGTGTTGCGGTCCGCTGCTCAACGTCACGTCGATATCCCTCGTAAGACGCGGTTCCCCGTGAAAGATGACCGCCTGTCCACCGATCACCATATAGGGGATCTCATATCGTTCAAATGTGTGAGCGATCTTCTTGAGGAGCCGTTCGAACATTGAGTTTCCTGGCAAATTCGATTTTCCATTCGATATTTTCCAGCGGGTCTTTTGCGGGCAGTACACCGAGCAGTACGGCCTCTTTGTACATCGCCTCGTACAGCCGCAGGTTACGTCGGTAGTTCGGAGGATCGCTCCGATTGAAATCATCCTCGAATTGTCTGAGTTTGGCAGGATTCTTGATCATCTGTTTTCTGACACTCGTCGATCCGCATACCGTCCATCTAAGATTGCGAAACCGGCTCGGAACAGATTGTTGTACGACGACACCATGGAAAAATGGATTTCCATATAGTCATCTGTTTCTGGAATGTACGCTATCACTATATCACCGAATTGTCCCTCATGCTCCTTCGTCACCTCGATTGCTTTCAACCGGACAGATTCGAACAATCGGGTCCAACCGCGAGTATCGGCGCAATCAAGCCGCTTGTCCCAGCTTCCTCAGAAACCACGTAACCACAGCAAGCAGCAGTAGATTCGGTAGCCAGGCGGCGATCCACGCCGGGAGGATTCCCTTCTTGGCACAACTCAGACAGAAAAGAAGCACCGCATAAAACCCAATCGCCACAATCAACGAGATCCCCAGGCCCAACACATATCCACCTCGCCCCGTGCGAATCGCCAGCGCCAGGCCGAGCAGAGCCATCAGGATCAGGGAAAACGGCATCGCCTCACGTAAGCGCAGGTAGGGTAAATATGCGACAGGGTCTCCGCCCGCCTGACGAATAACCCGAACGAGATGCGCCAAATCCCCGTGGTTCAGCGTTTCCTCATCCTGTGAAACCAAGGAGAAATCCTCAGGGCCTTCTTCAAGCAAGTAACTTCGCTCATCGAACAGCTCATGCTCAACATCCCCATCCGGACTGTAAGTCCACTCTCCTCCATTCCTCAGAACCCAGACCCCCGAGGACGCATCCCAATGTCCCGTACGCGCTTCAATCCGGCGTGCGAGCCGAAACTCATGGTCGTCGAGTTCGATAATATGAACGCCGTACAGGGTGGCGGTGTCCGGCTCATAGAATCGCACGTAATACTTCCTACGGTTCTGCCCATGCATCCACACACGTTTGCGCCCCACACGCTCGGAATCCTCGGCTTTGATCGTCAGATCCATCAAATCTTCCGCCTTTGCCCGGCATGGGGAAATGATGTATTCGCAGGCGAGGAAATAGCCCAGAGCACAAATCGATGAGAAGACCACCAGGGGCATCAGCAGTCGCCAGAATCGATAGCCGCCGATCACCATGGCATCGATCTCCCGCGCGTACACCATCCGGCCGATCCCGAAAACCGCCGCCAATAGCATGACCAGAGGACCGCCCTCCGCCAGCCGGTGAGGTGAAGCCAGCAATACAAGCATCATCGCGCTGCTGAAGGATGCACCGTATTCAAGAAAGGTATCGATTTCATCGAACAAAACGATGACCACACCCAGCACATAAAACAGCGCGATCACCGCAAACAAAGACTTGGAGAACTCCCGAATCAGATATCGGTCGACGATTCGGATAACCGGATACCGTCGCATGCTTTCGAACTGCATCTGAATCCAGTCGGCGAAACGACGGGGAAAGCCGGAGAGAATGTTGTATCGGCGATTGTTCTGATCCATCAGCAACCGGCGGTTCGAAAACTCCACTGCGGCGGTACCCGAAAAGACACGGTGAATCCTTTCTTCCCCGCCTTGAAGCTCATCTTGTATGCTTACCTGGAAAGAGTACGATTTTCTTCAGGCGAAGGTCATTTTGACGACGTAAAGGATTGCGGCATAGGGTATTACAATATCGTTTCTCACGCGATCCTTGTAAACGGCTTGGTGGACTCATGAGTGAAACAGCATCTGTGGCAATATTGGGAGCCGGATCATGGGGGGTCGCGCTGGCGCGCGTACTCGACGCAAACGGTTTTGGGACGACGATCTGGGCTCATCTCGATGAAGACGCCGACCATCTGAACAGGACACGTTCGCTGGAGCCGCGGCTTCCGGGAGCGACGGTGCCCGAGGCGACACGGATTACCAGCGATCTCGAAGCCTCGTTGCGGGATGCAAGTGTCGTGCTTCTGGTCGTTCCGTCGGCTGTGTTGGAGTCCGTGGCGCATCAATGCGCGAACCGGGACCTCTTATCCGGACGGTTGATTGTTTCGGCCACCAAAGGCCTGCAGATTGGCACGTTGCGCACCATGACCAGCGTCCTCGACGAGATTTGGGCGGAGGAAAACCTCAAAGGTCTCGTTGCGTTATCGGGGCCCAGCCATGCGGAGGAAGTGGTGCATGGAATGCCCACCGCCTTGGTGGCTGCATCGGAGGACCAAGAGGCCGCGAGAGAGGTTCAGCGGTTGTTCCAGCGTCCGGAATTCCGGGTTTATTCAGGGCATGATCCGCTCGGCACACAGCTTGGCGGAGCGCTCAAGAATGTCATTGCGGTCTCGGTGGGGATCTCGGACGGGCTCGGGTATGGGGACAATGCCCGTGCCGCGCTAATCACGCGCGGGTTGCTCGAGTTGATCCGAGTCGGCGTGATCCTCGGTGCGAGTCCTGAGACATTTTTCGGTTTGTCCGGTCTCGGAGACTTGATCGTCACCTGTACGAGCCGCCACAGCCGGAACCGAAGATTGGGCGAGTTGCTCAGCCAGGGGGCCCCACCCGGCGAGGCCGAGAAAGCGGTCGGTATGGTGGTTGAAGGAGTCCATACCGCGCGCGCTCTCGACAGCCATCAGCCCGTTCAGGCAAACGAAATGCCGATCATCTCCGAAGTGATCCGGATCCTGTTTCACGGCAGCGAACCGGGGGAAGCGGTCCGGCGGCTTCTTGCCCGCCAACGCAAGGCCGAGTGGGACGGTATGAAAGAACATCTCGAACGCATGAGCAGTTCGCTGCATGGCAGAATCCAGTGAAAAGCCCCACCTATTGGCATCCGGTCCTCTATCAATCGCTCATGCGCCTGCTTTATGGCCGGAGTTTCCGGGCGCGGTACCGCGCGCTTGCCGATGCCATTCCCGCAGGTGCGAGCGTGGTCGATCTTTGCTGCGGAGATGCTTACCTCTACCGGCATTTTCTGTCACAGAAATCCGTCTCGTACTTAGGCTTGGAATTGAACGAATTCTTCGTGAGTTGGCTGCAGCAGCGCGGCGTCGACGCTCGGCAATTCGACGTTCGATCCGACCCGATTCCGCAGAGCGATATCGTCTTGATGCAGGCCTCGTTGTATCAGTTCATTCCCCGAGAAAAAGAAATCCTGGATGCGATGATCCACGCCGCGAAACGCTACGTACTCGTTGTCGAACCGGTCCGAAATCTGTCTTCTTCAACAAATTCATTTCTCTCCTGGCTGGGTGCGAACCTGACCGATCCCGGGACTGGTACAGTGACCGAGCGATTCGACACACAGCGCCTGATGAAACTCGTGGAGAGTTATCAGACCGATATCTGTGAACCGATCGCCGGGGAACGTGAGTTCTTGGTTAGGATTGTTGTCTGAAGACAGCGGATGAACTCCAGTCGTTTCTGTTCTATTCTTATAGAAAGCTCCAATGCTTGAATCCTACAACAGATGGAACGCGAGATTGGGAGGAGATGCCATGAGGACCACACGAGGGCGCCGAGTTTTCAGTTGGCTTGCCGTAGCGTTCATATTCGGTAGCGCAGTGAGCGGGTGGGGGCAGGACAAAAAGGGACCGATGTGTGTCTTGATCGTACAGGTGGAAGCGAAGCCCGATCGAACAGCCGAATATGAAGCGGCCCTGAAAGAATTACACAAGGTTTACGCTGAACAGAACTTCCCATTTGCATCAGTCGCTTTTCGTAACGAAAACGAATATCTCTACGAAGTCCCAGTCGCGACGGCGGGATTGGTCGATCTCTCACCTTTGGAAGAGGCGATGATGGAGCTCAGGCAATCTACAGGGCAGAGGACGTTTTTGAGACTAGCGAACCGCGTTGCGAAGAATATGATAAAAAAATCATCGATGATCGTTTCGAAGGACCCGCGACTGTCTCATTCCCCTGAGAATCCCATCTTTGAGTTGGATTATTCGAAAACCTGTTTCCTTGCGGTTGAGGAATGGAGAATCGCGGCGGATAAGGAAATGGAGGCGATGAAGTTCTTCCGAGAGTATGCCGCCCTTGCCAAGGAGAGAGGGAGCCGCATTCCATTTGTTGTCACAAGGTCCATTATCGCCGCAGATTGCCCACGCTATTGGGTAGGAAACGTATGGAGAGACGAGGCACAGTGGAAGGAACAGGGGGGACGGTTTGAGGATCTACTGGGCGACGAGACGCTCATCGACATACTGCGCTCGATTTCACGCGGTCATTCCGTACTAAAATACTCCTATTCGCCGGAATTGAGCTACTTTCCAAAGGAGTGAACCCCGCAAGCGGGGAGGGCGTTCGTTTCGCTGCTTTTCCGCAGGCAGCGGGTGTGGTTAGCCTGCCGTGCCCGGCTTACGTTTGGTATAGTGGAGAGCTGCGATGGCGCTCGGTCGTTCCGGGGCACGGATCTCCTGTTCCTGCAAGCGGCTTCCCGAAATATCGGGGTACCGAATCATAATCAGCATTGGGTCGTTGTGACGGTGTTTGAGCTGGGGAACGGCTTTCGTTGCGCTTGTCGCGCGAGTTGCCGTTACGGGGAGAGCCATTGCAGTCTATGAAATACTGCGGCTTCTCGATATGGCCAATCAGACCCGTCAATCCCGACGGATGCCGGGTCACACAAATACGGGTATTCAATATGGTTGTGTTACGCCAAGAATAACGGAGGTTTCATAAATGGCTCGTAAGATGAACACAATGGATGGAAACCAGGCGGCGGCCTATGTGGCGCACAAGACCAACGAGGTGTGCGCCATCTATCCGATCACCCCGTCGTCGCCAATGGGCGAATGGGCCGACGCATGGTCGGCTGAAGGGGCGAAGAATATTTGGGGGACAGTGCCGGTCGTGGTCGAGATGCAGAGCGAAGGCGGAGCATCCGGCGCGGTTCACGGAGCGCTCCAGACAGGATCGCTTACGACGACCTTCACGGCGTCTCAGGGGCTGCTCTTGATGATTCCCAATATGTTCAAGATCGCAGGCGAACTGACACCGACCGTGTTCCACGTATCGGCGCGAACGGTTGCGACGCACGCGCTTTCGATTTTCGGCGATCACAGCGACGTGATGGCGTGCCGCAGCACAGGGTTCGGACTGCTGGCATCCAACTCCATTCAGGAAATCATGGATCTGGCGCTCATTACGCAGGCGGCCAGTCTGGATTCCCGTATCCCCTTCGTTCACTTCTTTGATGGGTTCCGCTCCTCCAATGAGATCCAGAAGTTGGAGGAATTGTCGGACGACGATCTGCGGGCCATGATCGATGACGAACTGGTACGGAAACATCGCGCTCGGGCTCTTTCTCCGGATCGGCCGGTGCTTCGCGGATCGGCCCAAAACCCCGACGTGTTCTTCCAATGCCGTGAGACGGTGAATCCCTACTATGAAAAATGCGCCGACATCGTCCAAAAGGCCATGGACAAGTTCGCGACAGTGGTGGGCCGACAGTATCGCCTGTTCGACTACCTCGGCGATCCCGAACCGGATCGGATTGTCATGCTGATGGGGTCCGGTGCCGAAGCCGCTCATGAGGCGGTGGAATATATGAACAAACAGGGCGAAAAGGTTGGCCTCATCAAGGTGCGCCTCTATCGGCCTTTCTCGGTTGAACATTTCATGAAAGCGCTGCCGAAAACGGTCAAGTCGATTGCCGTTCTCGACAGGACAAAGGAACCGGGTTCCGACGGCGAACCGCTCTATAAAGATGTCATTACATCCATCGCGGAAGCCCTAAGCAGAGGAATCGCTCCGTTCGATAAGATGCCCACCATCGTTGGAGGACGATACGGACTCTCCTCGAAAGAATTTACCCCGGCCATGGTCAAAGGGGTCTTTGACGAACTCAAAAACGACAAACCAAAGAATCACTTCACAATTGGTATCGTCGAAGATGTGACCAACTCCAGTCTCGATTATGACCCGACTTTCATGACTGAAGACAAGAGCGTCGCACGTTGCCTGTTCTACGGTCTCGGTGCGGACGGAACCGTCGGGGCGAACAAGAACAGCATCAAGATTATCGGTGAGGGAACGGACAATTTCGCCCAAGGGTATTTTGTTTATGATTCCCGAAAGGCCGGTTCGGTCACTGTTTCGCACTTGCGTTTCGGACCGGAGCCGATTCACTCCACTTACCTCGTGAATTCCGCAAGTTTCATCGGCTGTCATCAGTTCGTCTTTTTGGAGAAATACGACATGCTGAAGAATGCGGTCGAGGGCGCGACCTTCCTGCTCAATTCTCCATATCCGACTGAAGAGACCTGGGACAAGATGCCCCGCAAGGTACAACAGCAGATCATCGATAAGAAGATCCAGTTCTATGTAGTCGATGCATACAAGGTGGCGAAAGACACCGGGATGGGTCAGCGAATCAATACCATTATGCAGACCTGTTTCTTTGCCATTTCGGGCGTTCTTCCACGCGACGAAGCCATCGCCTCGATCAAGGATGCCATTAAGAAAACATACGGTGCGAAGGGCGATGAAATCGTCAAGATGAACTTCAATGCGGTCGACCATGCGCTTGAAAACATGCACAAGATCGACTATACGGATCATCCCACCAGCGACATCGAAATGCCGCCGGTGGTACCGGAGGAAGCGCCGGAATTCGTCCAGGAGGTTACGGCTCCGATCATCGCCGGAGACGGTGACAATATCCCGGTGAGCAAGTTCCCGGATGACGGAACGTTTCCAACTGCGACTACACGGTGGGAAAAACGGAACATCGCGCTCGAGATTCCCGTGTGGGAACCGGATATTTGTATCCAGTGCGGCAAATGCACCATCGTATGTCCCCACGCAACCATCCGGATGCGCATCTACGATCCGGCCCTTCTCGACAACGCCCCTTCGACCTTCAAGTCGACCGACGCGAAAGGAAAGGACTACAAAGGAAAGAAGTTCACGATCCAGGTCGCTCCGGAAGACTGTACGGGATGCGGGGCGTGCGTCCACACATGCCCGGGGAAAGACAAACAGAATCCGGACAGGAAAGCAATCAACATGGCACCGCAATTCCCGCTGCGTGAAAGCGAGCGCGAGAATTACGACTTCTTCCTGGGAATCCCGACGTACGATCGGACCGCTCTCAAGGTCAACACCGTCAAAGGGGCGGCCTTGCTCGAACCGTTGTTCGAGTACTCGGGAGCGTGCTCGGGATGCGGTGAAACTCCGTATGTCCAGTTGCTGAGCCGTCTCTTTGGAGATCGCGCGATTATCGCTAACGCAACGGGATGCTCATCGATTTACGGCGGCAACCTGCCTACAACACCATGGACGGTAAACCAGGAAGGCCGTGGCCCGGCGTGGTCGAATTCACTCTTCGAGGACAATGCGGAATTCGGTTTCGGTTTCCGGTTGACACTCGACAAACAGAAGGAATATGCGAGTGAGCTCCTGACTCGGGTGAACGGTCAAATCGGGTCGGAATTGGTGGAAGGCATTCTGAACGCCGATCAGTCCAGTGAGTTGGGCATTGCGGAACAACGCCGGCGCGTGGCGCAGCTCAAAGAGAAACTCGCCGGAATGGGCAGCGAAGACGCCAAAAATCTGCTCGCTGTGGCCGACTACCTTGTTAAGAAAAGTGTATGGATCGTCGGTGGTGACGGCTGGGCGTACGACATCGGCTACGGCGGCCTGGACCACGTCCTGGCATCCGGCCGGAACGTGAACGTCCTTGTCCTCGACAGCGAAGTGTACAGCAACACAGGCGGTCAGGCATCGAAAGCAACCCCGCGCGCCGCGGTGGCCAAATTCGCGGCAGCCGGTAAACCGCTGCCCAAGAAAGACCTTGGCATGATCTCGATGACCTACGGCAACATCTATGTGGCACAAATTGCCATGGGCGCGAGCGATCTTCAAACCATTCGCGCTTTCGTCGAAGCGGAAGCCTATGATGGACCGAGTTTGGTCATTGCGTACAGTCACTGTATCGCTCAAGGCATCAACATGACCGCCGGTATGGATACGCACAAAGCGGCCGTGGAATGCGGTCACTGGCCTCTGTATCGTTTCAACCCGGCCCTTCTGGAAGAAGGAAAGAATCCTCTGAAGTTGGATTCCAAACCTCCGACAATCACCTACAAGGACTTCGCCTATCAGCAGACCCGGTTCCGCATGCTCACCAAGAGCAAGCCGGACGAAGCCAAGCGTCTGCTGGATCTCGGCCAAAAGGACGTATCGAAACGTTGGCACATCTATGAACAGTTGGCCAACATGGATTACAGTGTGAAACAGGTCGAGGAAGAGAAATAGTCCAACCGAACGGCGACACACAACCGGCCGGGCCTTCAACAGCCCGGCCGGTTGTTTTTTTAGCCACCGCTGCCGCAACTCCCTTCCTGCAGCGAGCTCTTCCCCATATGTGCTACACTTTGTGAACACTACCGAAACGTACATCGCGGTACCCGGCTGCTACTATGCGACAGGACTTTTACGAGGAATACAGCCACATCGAACGAGAGCATTGGTGGTTTCTCGGTCGGCGAAAAATCATTCTCACCGTCCTGGACCGATTTTTCTCACCCGATCCACTCGATACCGCTCCGGGCAAGAGCGCATCAGTCGAGACAGCGACAGAATCGCATATCGATCGGAAAAAGAAGTCTCCCTCAAGATTGACGGCGTCGCAAAAAGTGAGCGGAACGGATCTCAACCCCCTCCTAACCTCCCCCGATCTCGGGGGAGGAAAAGAAACGAGCGTGTCTGCAGCGTATTCTCCCCCAAGCGGGCCACGCTCGCGTGGCCGAGTAGGGGAGATACAGAGGGGGCTGAAAACAGCAAGGCGAAGGGTTTTGGACGTCGGCATTGGCAGCGGAGTAATGCTTCCTTTTCTGGAACGATACGGCGAGGTTTTCGGATGCGATCGAGAGTCGTCTGCATTATTCTTCTCACGCGAATCCGCACACGGACGGCTGATACAAGGAGAAGCCGGTTGTCTTCCGGTTGCCGACGAGTCGCTGGATTTGGTAACCCTTTTCGACCTTCTCGAACATACCCAGGATGACGAGAGCGTATTGGTCGAATCCGCGAGAGTTCTCCGGCCGGGCGGATATTTGTGTGTCACTGTGCCTGCTCACCCGTGGCTGTGGGGAAATCAGGATCTGATCAGTCGCCATGTGCGACGGTACCGCACGGGAGAATTAGAACGGAGAATCGAGTCCGCCGGTCTGGGTCTCGTGTACAGGACCTATTTCAACACCGTGCTGTTTCCGGTTGTCGCGCTGATTCGCCTGGCACGCCGTCTATCGGGAAGGCAGGTGGATGAGGATACAGTGCGGTCCGATTTCACGATGACAAAACCGGGACGTTTGAATGATCTTCTGAAATTGATCTTCTCGGCAGAGGCGAGATGGCTGCAATGTTGGAAATTGCCCGTAGGTGTTTCGTTGTTATGTGTCGCGCGTAAATCGTGACGGAGTAGGCGCTTGTCTTGACTTTGTGCCTTGCTCACGTGCTTGTGCTCTTTTCACAGAAATCCCCGAGAAACAACCCCCTCCATAGCTCCGAACGACGAATATGGTACCCTTTTTTTAAGGAACTGTCATTGCAGAATCGGAATGAACCTAAAAACGGCAGTTCGAAGTAGAGACAGAGCGTTAACTGGTTGCGATGACAGTAGATGAAGCACATGACAGGCATCCGAGTTTATCTCGGACGAACCAAATCGCCCGGGATAAACCCGAGCGCTACTGCCGGATTTAGAATGAAAGACACCGATCGCCCAAAAAGAGCGGTGTTATAGGAGAAAAGAACAGTGCGAGAATCACGGTCTGTGCGATCCATGAAAGATTTTGGAGACGGGTTCCAGGACAAATTGGAACCCTTAGCGGCTCTCGATCCGGACAATATTTACTCCTTCGATGAGCTGGTGAGAGCGATGTCGAAAACCGCATTTGGCGGGCGGCGATTGGGCGAAGCGGCCGATGTGCTCGAAACAATGGTGCGGGATCCGAAATGCCGTGTGGTGTGTACTTTGTCGGGCGCAATGACGGTTGCCAAAATGGGCCTCATCGTCTGCAAGATGATCTCGTCCGGAATGATTCAGGCTGTCGTCAGCACCGGCGCCCTGATTTGTCACGGGCTCGTCGAAACCGCCGGGAAGGTCCACTTCAAACACCGACCTGATCTGGATGACGCGCAGATGTACAAGGTCGGCTATAACCGAGTGTACGATTCCGTGGAATTGGAGACCAATCTCGACTACACCGAGGAAATTATGCGCGAGGTTCTCGGATCGTATCCAGATGATAAGGTCCTTTGCAGCCACAGGATATGCCGGGATGTAGCCGAATACATGATCGACCGGGATATGGGGCCCGGCATTCTCACCGTGGCGGCGAAGCATGACGTCCCGGTGTTCATCCCGGCTTTCACCGACAGTGAGATCGGGATCTGTTTCCAACTCCACAACGATTCGCGAACAGAAGAAAACAAACCGCCTTTGCAATTCAATCCGTTCCTCGATTTCGAAGCCTACAACCGTTTCCTGGTCGACTCGGAACGGCTGGGAATTTTCACCATCGGGGGAGGCGTTCCCCGCAACTGGGCGCAGCAGATGGGTCCGTATGCGGATGTCATTCAGCGCCGTGAGCGCGGGGTTTGCTATGAACCGCTTCGATTTCGCTATGGTGTCCGCATTTGCCCGGAACCGGTTCATTGGGGCGGTTTGTCCGGATGCACCTATTCCGAAGGAGTCTCCTGGGGCAAGTTCGTCCCGCGGGAAGAGGGCGGGCGCTTCGCCGAGGTTTTCGCGGACGCCACCATCGCGTGGCCGTTGCTTATGATGGCCGTTATCGAGCGACTGGAGCGACGCGAATAGATCACTTCTCGCGCCAATCAACACCGGAGTCGTTCCCACTCTCCTGCCAGTCCAAAAAGGATGTCAGTGCGAGGCCGCTGAGTTCCGATCGTCCTCCATTCGTGTGGACCACCTGAAGAGAACATGGGTTCTCAAGGGCCTTTTCAAGGCTCAGCAAGTACTTTCCTCTTCCGGAATCGCACGAGAGAAGAATACCGTATTCCTCTCCGGGAATAGTCTCGACGGGCGGGTCGAATTCACAGATCAGGTATTGAGGAAGGACGGATGGCACCTCCCATTTCATTGAGACTGACGCCGAACCGGCAGGTTCGAGCGAATCCAGGTGCACAACGGCTACGTGTATGTCCTGCGTGACATTCTCCTCGATCGCAACCAACAACCCAACACGTCTGAGTTTCTCCCCTTTGGCCCGAAACGGTTGAAGCAATGCGATCCCCTCCTGCGGAAGTGCATCAAACGCCCATCGTCCGTCTTCTCTCGAAGTGAATTGTCGAACCGTATCCGGCTCACAGGAAGGCAACTCGGCGGATTCCTGTTTCGGACTCTTGTACCGCACCAAAAAGCGGGCGTCATAGTAGCCGGTTTCGTTTTCCAGCGAGCGTCCCCATCGCAGGCGGCCCTGGCGGTAATCATTCTCTTTTGCGTAAATGCGGAAATCGGCGGCGACTTCCGAACCGAGAAAATACCGGCCACCAGGCTCAACACGAAGCGGAGGATCGAATGAGACTCCCAGGCGCGCGTCACGGAAAGCGATTCCCTTCTTTTCCCAAACCGATTTCGCTGAATCGGGATCGCCTTTCCCGTTGGCAGCCCAGAGGAATAGTCGACCGTGTGCATTATCGGTGTTGCCATGGAAAAACAACGCCGCATCCGTGATTTCGCTTCCACGAGCAACAAAACTCTGTCCGCGAATCGTACCGATGGGTGGATAAGGATAATCGAGCGGCGAGTGGAAATTCAGGTCATGAACCTGTGTTGCCTCTCCCCAGCTCTGCAGCGTTAGGTTCCGAACGAGCGCGATATGTTCCGCAGTGACGGCTTCTACTGTGACTGTCGCCGCTTGCGGTGCAGGATCCCCGACCCAAGAAGCGCTTTCCGCCATGCCGCTATACGACTCGGCGGGAATCTGGTAATCGCGCGGGTCGCGCCAGTAATACTCAGAGCCGTATACCTGCGGTCCACCGCGACGCCCGTAATAGTTGGGGATTGGATCCAAATGAACTTTGTACTCACCGGCGGGCAATAGTGGAAAAAGAAACGATCCGTTTTTCTTTCCCGCTCCTCTGGATAACGATGAAACGACGACATTTGGATTGTCCGTACGTTGAGCGGTCACAATTCCTCCGGGAACGGGAGTTCCTTTCCAATCGACGACTCGGCCCGCCAAAGAGCCGCAGAAAGGGAAAGTCTCCGGCGCAGGGTAAAACCAACTCAATGTGAACCGGTCATCCCACGACAATCCGGCGACTCGATTGGGATTGTAAGACATAATCGGCCCCGGGCCGGGTGCGCGTGGAGTATCGTAGTGCGCCAACCCCAACGCGTGACCGATTTCGTGGATCATGCAGTCTTTCTCGTGTCCGCCCGCTTTCCCATTCAGAATAATGCAGGCAGCCTCGAGCGTGCCGCGATTAAAATACCAGGAGGTGTAGGCATCGACAGCCGTCGGTGAACCGAACATGTAGTTGATCAGAGTGCCTTCTTCGTCAAGAATGACGACATCCTGGATCTTATACTTGTTGTAGCTGCCCCATGTCACATCTTCACCGAGTGGCTCAACCGGAGCGATCTCGATAGACGCGGTATCTACACTCCGCCACACTTCGAACGCGGATTCCAGACGTTCCAAAACCTCTTCACGGCTCAGATCGCCCAGCGTACCGTCATCGACGCGGTACCGGACCGGTTGCGATGCGTCTCTTGTTTGTGGAGCACCGTCCTCCGTATAGAGAACCGCAATTCCAGACCAGACCGGCAATGGTACGAAAAGTACAAAAACAAGAATTCGCAGCATGGTAATCGCAGACCCGGGAATCATTGACAAATCACTATAAAGATAAGCATATGGGGGTGGAAGATTAAGGTGTAAAGTAGACGAATATACAGACCTGATTGAAAGAGGAGACGACCATGTCTACAGGGAACCAACAAACTACACGCCGTGACTTTATTAAAAGAACATCCGCGGGAATCGCGGCTGCAGGTTTCGCCATCGCTCCAGGACGGGTTCTCGGTGCGAACGAGAAAATCCGTATGGGTATCATTGGTGTCGGCGATCGCGGAAGTTGGGGGATGCGGGAATCGATTAAACAGGGAGCGGAAACGATAGCGGTGTGCGATGTTTATGAAACGCGGCTGAATGCCGCTATTGAGAGCGCCGGGGAAATGCAAAACGGCAGAAAACCGAAACCCTATAAGGAATTTCGGAAGCTGCTTGAAAACAAGGACATCGATGCTGTATTCGTGGGAACACCCGACCACTGGCATCACGACATGTTGATCGCCTCCGTCAAAGCCGGAAAGGACGTCTACCAAGAAAAACCGTTCTCGAAGACTATCGAGCAAGGAAAGAACATGGTGAAAGAGGTCCGTAAAACGGATCGAATCGTCCAAATCGGCAACCACCGGCACTCCGGTAAACACTGGGCACGTGCCGCGGAAACCGTCAACTCCGGCAAACTGGGCGATGTGGTATGGATTCACGTCACCGATCTGCGCGATTGGTCGAGAGGAGACCCATGGGCGCGCTACATCGATAACTTCACGCCCGCCGAACGAGCCAAACTTGATTGGGAAACGTTCCTCGGTCCTGCTCCAAGACGAGAATTCGACGTGCATCGGTATTTCACCTGGCGCTGGTATTGGGATTACGCGGGTGGACTCTTGACCGATATCGGTGCCCATCAGCTGGATATCGCGCAGTGGATGCTGGATGCTCTCGGCGCAAACAAGGTTGTCGCAAACGGTGGGAACTACTATTTCGATAACTGGGAGACACCTGATGTCGTTCACCTGACCGCCGATTACGGCGATGCCTGTGTGACATTTTCCGTCGAGTTCATCAGCAACCGGATGCATCAGTTCCCCTGTGTCGTCCACGGAAGTGACGCGCAGCTTCTGGTCGAAGGGTATCACTTCAAAGTTCTTCCGCGCGGCAGCAACGAACCCATCGAGGAATGGGATGGCGAATATGAGGGGCCTGCGCACATGCGGAATTTCTTGGACTGTGTCAAAAGCCGCAAGCAACCGAATTCAACGGTGGAACTCGGCCACCGGGTCATTACCACGGCGCATCTCGGCAATATTTCCTACCGAGAGAAGAAAGTCGTGGAGTGGGACCCGAAGAAAGAGGAATTTCTATGAAGCCCATTCCCAGACCTACAACCCTGGGCTGTTTTTGACGTGTCCGAAGGACACAAGAAAAATAGCCCAGCGATTCATCGCTGGGAACAAAGGGCTCAATCCCCTAAGATCGGGGGAGGTTAGGAGGCAATGGCATTAAGTTAGGAAAGGGCGAAGCCGTTTACTGGGAGGGCGAGGTTCCCGCCGAGCCGAAATGAAGAAGAATGCGGCTCACCAGGAGGTTCGCCCTCCCCTCGCTCCTTCTCTGAAACTTCACTTAATGACATTGGGTTAGGAGGGGGTTGAAATCCGTATCCCAGACCTTTGGCGACGTCGTCAACATTGCCGGTGTCCTCTGATTTTATACAATTTGTGTATACGTCGCATTCAGCGACTTTATAATAGGAGGGGAAAGATGCCACGCGTCTACGAAGACAACACCTTTTCGATCGGCCGTACGCCTTTGGTGAGACTGAACCGCATTGTCAAAGGTGCACGGGCGCGCGTACTGGCCAAGGTCGAAGGACGGAATCCGGCCTACTCCGTGAAATGTCGAATCGGGTCATCGATGATCTGGGATGCGGAACGGCGAGGCGTTTTGCGCCCCGGCAAAGAACTCATCGAACCCACCAGCGGCAATACCGGTATCGCGTTGGCGTTCGCCGCCGCTGCACGCGGTCACCGGCTCACACTGACCATGCCCGAGACGATGAGCATCGAACGAAGGAAGATTCTCGCCGCCTTCGGGGCGAATCTCATTCTGACCGAAGGCGACAAAGGAATGAAAGGCGCCGTCGCCAAAGCCGAGGAGATCGCCGCATCCGATCCGGACCGCTATGTTTTGCTCCACCAGTTCAAGAACCCCGCAAACCCTGCGATTCATGAACAAACCACCGGACCGGAAATCTGGAACGACACCTCGGGGGAAATCGACGTGTTGGTCGCGGGAGTGGGGACGGGAGGAACCATCACCGGTGTTTCCTCTTACATCAAACGGGTCCGCGAGAAGAACATCTGTTCGGTCGCCGTCGAACCGGCAGAGAGCCCTATCCTGACCCAGGTTCTGAATGAGGAAGAGATGCAGCCGGGACCCCACAAGATTCAGGGAATCGGAGCGGGATTTGTCCCGGAGGTATTGAATCTGTCGCTGATCGACCGGGTCGAACGCGTTACAAGCGAAGATGCATTCGAGTACACACGCCGTTTGGCGCAGGAAGAAGGTTTGCTTAGCGGCATTTCCTGCGGCGCGGCGGTTGCTGTCGCGGATCGCCTCGCGAGAGATCCATTGTTTGCGGGAGGCACGATTGTCGTAATCCTGCCCGACTCCGGCGAGCGATACCTATCAACGACGCTGTTTGAATCTGCACAATAAAACGCACCTATTCCTCCCTAAAACGCATCCCTAAAACGCATCCCTAAAACGCATCCCCAAAACGCATCCCCAAAACGCATCCCCAAAACGCATCCCCAAAACGCATCTATTCCTCCCCCGAAGATCGGGGGAGGTTAGGAGGGGGTTGATATCCTCTACTTGCACAGACCTTTTGACGCGCTCTCAGAACTGATGTTCAAAGTGGTCGGGCGAGCGCTGTTCCTCACGCTTGATCCAGTAGGAACTCTGCTCCGCCGACCATTTTCGATTCAAAGGATCCCGTCCGAACGCTCGCATCACCACGCCGACGGGAGTAATGACCAGAAAGTAGAATATCGACAAGATTAAACGCGTGTTGAACCAGCCGAGAGCGTGCGCCATGCGCAGCCACCCAGCATGAATCTCAGTCAACGCCGCCGGATAGACTGTTCCCAGAATCACAAGAGCGGCCCCAAACGCACCGATCACGTCGCGCACAACGGTGTGTCCGCGCCACCAGAATATCGCCGCCAGAAGCAGGAACGCGATTCCAACCGACCACCCAAACGAACGCAGCTCTTTCATGTCAGTGAAGACTCCAAGTTGTGACACTCGCCGGTTCGGCCGCTACCGAGCCCGCATTCAGGCCATCGCTTGCCAGCCCATCGGCGGGTGAATCGACGTGCAAGCCGAAATCCAGTTCTTCCGCGAGAATCTCAGGACGGACATTCACATACAGCGGATCGGCCGTCACCGTATCCGACTGCTCCAGCGTTCCGTCACCAGTCTTCATCAGGCCACCGTCATGCCCCATATCCCATAACACCGAATCTTCAATCGTCAGGGTTCCAGCGCCAACATACAGATCGTCCGTGTCCGGTGTCCCGTCATCGCCGTTTGTTGCAAGGAGTATGGAATTCTTGATGGTTACGTTGGGCCCTTCATTCGGTGCGGTCTCGGGCTCATCCAAACGCATGTGGGCCAACTCACGATGGTTGAAGAAATCGCAGTGATCGAACACCGCAAAAGTGGTGTCCCGAAAGGTCATCGCCGCCCCGACACCCGGAAAATCCTCGGGAAAATCGGATGTCGTCGCGAAGACACAATTCCGGACAATCATCGGATTCTCAGCGGTCCCCACCGTCCGACCGCCCGTCGATTTCAGCACAGTTCCACAGTTGACGAACCAGACATTCTCGAAAATCACCGTGTCGTCGGAGGGCGTGCTCAGCCAGCCCGTGCGCAAGTCAGCCACACGTCCGGCGACATGCATGATCGTCAGATCTTTCACGATCATTGGACCGCGCACCGAGAGGGCACGCGAGTCCTCGATCGACATCGAATAGGTCCAGAAATCGAGAATCGTCGCGTCCGGACCAACCCCGCTGCCGGAGCCCTGCAGCGTCGGAAAGCCGTTCTGGAAACGGATCTGAGTGTCCATATCATAGTGGCCGGGCGCAAGTTTGTAGGTCACTTCTCCTTCCGTACTTCGAATATCGCCGGGAAGGAGAAAAGCATCGTCCGGAGTGTATTCAAGTACATCCTGAGCATAAGCCGATTGCGCAAAACACACGAGTAACAGGATTGAACCAGAGACTACGATCTTCTTCAGATTACTTCGAATCATTCTCAAATCTCCACTTTGTAAAAGTTTACTTAAACATACTACCTTGGACTGGAGCGTTCGTCACCCGTGATTGTCACTCGCCGGAGGACGGTCCCGCGCGGTTCGAGGCGGCGGCCGTATGGGCTTTTGGCGACCAATGCCCGAAATGAATCCGCCACCACATGCGGAACACGGTTCGAAGGGTGCGCGGGATATGGCTGGGGCGGAGTGAGCTCTCCCCGGCCCGCCGGGGATAATGCTTGACCCCTTTCTCCATGATTCGGAAATTCCATCGGCGGGCACGGGCGACCAATTCCGTGTCAATAAAAAAGTCGTCCGTCTCCAAACCGATACTCTCCAGGACTTCACGCCGCATCAATTTGAACGAACAGTCGATATCCCGAACACGCACGCGAAAGAGAATACGTACTAGACGGTTGTATCCCCACGACATAACCAGGCGAAAAAGGGGATCGAACCGATACACACGAAACCCGACAAGCATGTCATGATCGTCAATATGCGGCAGGAAATACCGAAGATCTCCAAGCGAGAACTGGCCGTCCGCATCCGTGTAGAACACGAGATCGTGCTGAGACGCCTCGAATCCCGTTCTCAGGGCAGCCCCATACCCGCGATTCGCGTCGTGGGACATAACCCGAACATTTTCAGGATACTGTGCCGCCACCCGTGCGGCTTCCTCCGCCGTCCGATCGCGGCTGCCGTCGTTCACCACAACAATTTCCCAGCGGCCCGCTTCCGCGAGTGGTGGAACGCTGAGCCGTTCAAGCACTGCGATCGACTCTTCCAGCACGGACGCGATGTTCTCTTCTTCGTTGTATGCGGGAAGAATCACAGACAGGCCTTTTGGGGTTGTCATAGTCAGTCGTCAGTCGTCTGATGGCGAAATTCATCGCGTATTCGTAGGTACCATACTAGCAGAGATCTTCGGTAGAAAGACGAGCGGTGTCTGTTTCAAGTTCCCTATCTTGTTGCAGATGGATCGACCGAGGAAGGAAGGATTGCCTTAAAATGTCTGGGACCCGGCCGAGAAAGGAGCCGGGTCCCGTGATTCCCTTACCGGCCTTTGATAAATAGCGTGATTTCTATTTGCTCTTTGGTTTTGAGCGCTGCACTGTTCTGCCGTGCCGCGCAGGCTATACCCGGGGCCGGTTGGGCTATTGCATCTATAAAGTAGTATACTCGTTTTCTCGCGAATTGCTAGAAAAAAATCATAAAAAATTCACAACCGGTTCGGTCACTTCCCAGAACTCTCCGAACACAAAAACAGCCACGTTACCCGAGCAACGTGGCTATTGACAATCTTCGCCAGCCTGACGGGTCAGCCGACCGACTCTTGGGGCTGCCAAGGTGTGTCCAGCTGCGCCGCCAGGACCAACGGCTACCTTCATAGTATCAATGGGAATCAACAAAGTCAACTACACTTAATGTTAAATTTCAATTAGACGACCATATCCCCATGATCCACAGGATTTTATCTTTTAAAACCGCCGCGCGTCCTGGAGTTGGACTCCAGGGGGAGGCGAAATCGTCACATCTGTCCGTCAAGTCTTCTCAATTCCAGATCATCCACCAACACCGACGATTCGACGCCGGGACCGCCGTTCTGGACAACGCACAAAACCGGAAACGCGGGATTTTCGGCGGTAAATCCGCCTCCGATGGTAATTTCTTGAAATTCATCACCGGCTAATCCTGCATTGTTTACAAAGACTCCGACATTCCCATTTCCGTTGGTTATCACCAACGCGGTGACACCACCGGAACCGTCGAACAGCCGTGCGTCGACGGACGCCTGTAACACATGCGGAAAGCCGCCCTGCAATTGACTGGCAAATATTCCGACATTGGTCGCGTCGTTCGATTGTGAAAGAGTAAGAAGGAGATCTTTCCCACCGGTAGCATCGGGCAAGGATAATGAAGTGCCGCCGCTCTCCGCCATCACGTTCTTCAACAAACCGGATGTGTCCCCGTCAAATGAACCGTCGACATCCAATGAGACATTTTCAAATTCATTTTCCGGCAACTCGGAAATAACCAGATTATCGAAATACACCTTCACCGGTCCCTCCGCCGATTCAGGCAGAGCCACTTGAAGTCCCGGCTGAAGCGCATCCGCCGGTGGGTCATAAAGGAGCACGAATTTGCCCCACTCGCCAACAGGCACATCCGGACCGCTCGCGTTTGAGTAACCAAGCTGTCCGTCAATCGGTGAATTCAACGCCGCAAGAGCGGCTGAACACCCTTCACCATCCGCACGTACATTGACCGACAGCATTACCTCGCCGTTCTCTGCCGAAACCGGCAGGGTGGATATTGCCAACGTTCCTTGTCCCGGCTGCGCCTCAATAATCAAACCGCGGCCATCTGTCGCCGGACCTTCCGGAACATCACCGACTGAAATCGCC
>CAZTDD010000054.1:0-40840 GCA_964612675.1 uncultured bacterium | reverse complement strand
GGGAGGTTAGGAGGGGGTTGAAATCCGTATCCCAGACTTTTTGCAACAGCGTCAAACTTTGGGGGAGAAAACAACTTAGTTGCGTCCGTTTCTTTTCCTCCCCCGAAGATCGGGGGAGGTTAGGAGGGGGTTGACCTGAGATTGGCTCCACCCGTTCATGTCGCGAGTTTCTGAACGATATCGACAATCTCTGCCTCCTTCAGGACCGTCTGTTCTGTGGGAATAGTCACGGAAAAGAGGCGTGTCGATGAGATCGAGCAGAGCAGCGCCGCCACCTCCGAAAAGAACGGCGGTGTCCACACACCCGGGGTAACAGCCGGTTCGACAACAGCAAGCGCCTTCATCTGTCCCAGTTTCCTTGCCGTTTCGGCAAAAGCAAGCGGGCGATAACAGAGAGGCCGCAAAAACGCACACTTGACTCCGTCGCCGGTGTAACCGTTTGCCTCGATATCCGCCGGGGCGGGCAAAAGTGAGAGAATCGCAACGTCGGCATCGTCCAGTTTTCCCACAAGAGGAAGAGAATCCGCCGTCGCTTCGTATCCCAGCCGTGAATACAAATCGGGCAACGCCGACGCGAGTTGACGGTAGCTGTTGGGCAGCGAGGGTGGCTCTTTCTTTCGTTTCATCTTCTCGAAGGCGTCCTCGAAACTCATCTTCGGTTTGCCCGCACGGGAGCTTTCGAGGCCTTTGAGTGGACTCCCCAAATCGAGATCTTCTCCGGCGGTGTACTCGGTTTGATCGCCGCCGTCCATTGCAGACTGCATGATCATCACAGGTACCCGTATCTGTTTCTCCTGATTGAGTGCGTAGGCAATCGCCAGATGATCGTAAGCTTCCTGATAGGTATGGGTCCAAAACTGGATCCATCCGGAATCGCGCAGGAACAGCGGTGAGAGATTCGGCTTGGATTTCGCGCGCACCTCCTCGCGCAATGCCAAAATCACAACCGGAACGAGGTCGTTGGCGATACGGATAAAATGATCGTACGCGGTAAAGAGCTCCTGGAAGCTGCAAAACAGCAGCGCCCGTTTCTTGTCGTCCGCTTTGTCCGTGGCATACGCGATACCGTTCCGCGTCGTGTCGGCGTGCTTGAACTGCATGCCCCCGCCGCCCGCAACCGCCATGTCGAAATAGAGTTGTTTTACAGCCGGAGTAAAAAGCACACGGTCCAAGTTGGCCTGTTTGGCGATGGTACTGAGAACATCCTGCATGGTATCTCCCTCCAGCGACCCGGCAACCGTTTTCTCAACCGGTTATTCTCTCTGCGCACGTATCGTGTTAAAGGTGACCGCCGCTACAACGACTATGCCGACAATTACGCCTTCCCACAATGATGACCCCTGCCGAATGATCAAGTTGATTCCGTTCAGAATGACCTGCAGAATCCCGGCGCCCAAAAACGTCCCGATCATACTCCCCTCACCGCCCATCAGGCTCGCACCGCCCACAACCGCCGCCGCAATGGCGTTCAGCTCGTAGAACGCCCCGCTGCTGGGATTGCCCTGCCGGTCGTACCCCGCATACAGGAGCGCCGCGATTCCTCCCAGCACGGCACACAGAACATACGCCCAGATTTTCACACGGCGAACGTTGATCCCGGAATAGAACGTCGCAATCTCATTCCCGCCCACCGCGAACAGACGCCGCCCGAACCGAGTCATGCGCATCAGTACAGCCAGAACAACGGTAATGATTACACAAAGGGCGAATGGAACTGGGACACCCAAAACGTTTTCGTTGCCGATGTACTCGAAAAATGGATCCTGGATCATGACCGGAAGCGATTCCGTAAGCAACAGTGCGAATCCGCGCAGAATGCACATACTACCCAACGTCACAACGAAAGGCGGCAAGTTTACATAGGTAACGAGAACCCCGTGGTACACACCGATGAGCGCACAAAGAAGTAAGATCCCGGGTATCACCAAAAACGGCTGCGCTTCCCCGCCCTCCCCCGGCGACAGGCTGCAAAGCCCCCACAGAAAAATAATCACAAGAGCCGCCACACTGATAGCGACCGCGATCCGCTTCGCCCACATCCGTCTTACCAAGGCGTACAAAGCCGCCGCGAGACCCGCCAGAAGCAGCATCGGCAGCACGGCGGATGCGACGAGGGATTGAAAGTCAAGGAAATTCTGTGGCGGAGCCGGTGAAAGAAGACAGGCGGCAACGACACCGATGAACGCCACCAGGCTTCCCATCGAGAGATCGATCCCACCCGTGATGATGACGAAGGTCTCGCCCAGCCCCATGATCGTCAATAGGCCGATCTGCCGGGAGAGATTACGCAGATTATACGTCGAGAAAAACGCGTCGCTTTTCAGAAGGATCGCTACACAGAGAAGTATCAATACAATCAGCGTACTGACTTCACGACTGCGAAAGATCTTTTTAAGCACCGACCACCCAGGCTTTGCCATCCATTTTCCCTAAGAATACGTGGCCAAATCTGTCATTGCGCCCACGAAACCGTCATTGCGAGCGAAGCGAAGCAATCTCATCCTCTGATCCGACAACAAAGAGATGGCCACGCTTCGCTCGCCATGACGGCAAAGGAGACTCCTTTTTCTTTCTCACATCATCGGCATCACCCATCCATTTCTCACTACGACGATCGTATACCGAGCGCCTTCAGTCGTTCTTTGAAATCGCCAACCGTCTCGGGAGTGATCACCTCGACACCGGTATCGATGATCCGATCCTCGGGCAGCAGATTGAGGGTCTCGTCGATGCCCATCCATTTCATCATCGTGATCAATTCCACCGAAAGGTAGCCGAACAAGTACGGCTTCTGGACTATCGTGTATTCGATCTCTCCGTTCTCCAGATGAGAGAGCGTCTGCGGCTCGGCATCGAAACCGAAAACCTGGATCTTCCCGAGCTTGTCGGCCGCTTTCACCGCCGCAGTGATCGCCGGAGGATTGTACGACCAAAGGCCCAAAAACGCGTCCACCTCGGGATAGGCTTGAATCGTATCTTCAACGTTACGACGCGCCTTGTTCTTATCGGTTTGATCCTGTTTGACATCCACCACTTCGATGTTGTGCTTCGAGGCGGCCTCTTTAAATCCTTCAAGCCGTTCCTGGGCATTCAGTGCGGCCAACGTGCCCACGAACGCCACGATCTCCCCGCCGTCCGGTAGACATTTCGCTGCGGCTTCTCCCGCGATCCGGCCCGCTTCGACATTGTTCGTGCCGATATAGGCGTACCGTTTGCTCTTCGGGGCGTCGGAGTCGATTGTCAGTACAATGATTCCGTTTTCCACCAGCTCGTCGATGATCGGCGTAATCGCCTCGGCATCGATGGGCGAGATGGCGATCCCATCCACGCCTTGGGCGGCCATATCCTCGATGATCCGGCGCTGTTCGGAGACTTGCGCATGCGGCGGCCCCTGCCAGGTCGCCTCGACCCCGAGCTTCTTGGAGGCGTGTTCAAGGCCGACGGTCATCGGAACCCAGAACGGTGCGACCGCGTTGGTCACGATAGCGATCCGGACATCCTGATCGCCGGGGGCCGCTGTCGAGAACTGCGAAAAGTCCGCCTGGAGACACAGCAGCGACATCAGCAGCAACCAGATCGACAATATCGAAAATACTCTCATCATGTTTTTGACCTTTCGTAGGCGAACATTGTAGATTCAACCCCCTCTGTATCTCCCCTTACTGCGACCACGCAAGCGAGGCTCCCTTGGGGGAAAAGAAGAACCCGTTCCTCCCCCGAACTTTGACGGGACGGCAAAGAGTCGGCCGCTGGCAATAGAAGTTCCCCTCTCCCGACGGGAGAGGGTTAGGGTGAGGGAAGATCTTTGCACTTCTTGCCGGGTCGTCAACTTTGGGGGAGAAAAAGAACCCGTTCCTCCCCCGAGATCGGGGGAGGTTAGGAGGGGGTTGATTCTGTATCGCGCTGAATCCTTGCGTCATAGCACGCCTAAGGTACCATCCTGCTTTTTCAGGGGTCAATGTTCGATCCCGATATTACTGATTTCTCTTCGCTTTCGATTCCGTAGCCAGCTGACCGCAGGCCCCTGAGATTCCCCGGCCCCGACTCGCCCGGATAGTCGTCTCCACGCCGGCTTCGCGTAGAATCTCCGCAAACCGGGTCACGACCTTGTTCGAGGGCCGTGCGAAATCGGACCGCGCCACCTGGTTGTACGGTATCAAATTCACATGACAAAGCAGTTCCCGCAGCCGTTCGGCCAGTCGTTTCGCATCTCGCAGCCCGTCGTTCACTCCGCGGATCAGCAGGTATTCGAACGAGATCCGCCTGTTCTCATGTTTCTGGTAATACTCAATCGCGTCGAACAGCCGGTCCAATGTGTACACTTTCGCCAGCGGGATCTGTTCGGCCCGTTTTTGATCCGTGGTGCCGTGAAGCGAGACCGCCAGTTTCAGGCCGGGCTTGTCCTGTGCGAGTCGATAGATTTCCGGTACAAGTCCCACAGTCGAGAGTGTGATTCTGCGCGGCGACCAGTCGAGACCGGCTTTGTGGGTCAGGAGTGTGACGGCGTTCATCACATTTTCGTAGTTATGGAGCGGTTCGCCCATCCCCATGAGCACGATCCGTTTGATGTCGAACCCGGCGCGTTGGGCCAGGACGATTTGCGCGATAATTTCGCCCGCGTCGAGATTCCGAACGAGCCCCATCCGCCCCGTTGCGCAGAACCGGCAGGCGAAACTACAGCCCACCTGCACGGATACACACAGCGTAAAACCTTTCTGTGAGCGTTCTTTCCCTTTTGAGCGGGGGATTGCGACGGTTTCGATCTTCCGGCCGTCGTTCAGTTCGATGAGAAATTTCTCCGTACTGTCTTGGGAGTCGGTCACACGATCGACAGTTGTCGGAAGTGAGAGATCGAACGATTCGGCGAGGCCGTCGCGCAGGTCTTTTGGGAGGTCCGTCATTTGGTCCCATGACGATGCCCCTTTGTTGTAGAGCCAATTGAAAATCTGACGCGGCCGATAGCCGGGCAGTTCCCTTCGTTCACACCACTCCTCGAGTTCGGTGAACGGCACATCCCATATTGAGCGTTGATTCATCGGTTCCCCAGTCACAATCTCAGAATTCAGGCTACCAAGCTACAGAGCATTGGCACGGTTTTCTACTGTGACGTCGGGAGGGGGGCGCAGTTACTCTGTCATTTGACCCCAAAGGGGTCAGGTAATCTAGCCAGCGGGCAACGCCCCCGGAAACGATTGTGACGTCGGGAAGGGGGCGCAGTTACTCTGTCATTTGACCCCGAAGGGGTCATGTAATTTAGCCAGCGGGCAACGCCCCTGGAAACGATTGTGACGTCGGGAAGGGGGCGCAGTTACTCTGTCATTTGACCCCAAAGGGGTCAGGTGATCTAGCCAGCGGGCAACGCCCCCGGAAACGATGAACGCAACATATCTTAAGCCCCAACGGGGCGAAGTAAGACCACCTTCAATCCCATACATACTTCTCGTCGTACTCCAAACCGTACCACGCGTGCCAACCCCAAGCGGAATTGGGGGTGGCACCCACTGCAGGAACGTTGAAAATCGATCGATGGCCGGGTGTCCTCTCGCACCTTCGTTGCCTCGATTGCCGTCGAACAAACGAACCCGACGAATCGGGGCCACCCGTGTATGATCGCGCGTCATTCATCATTCGTCACTTTCTTTGCCTTACCACCCGCGTCATACTTGACGAGAGCATCGTATTTGCCGGAATCAGCTTTCGCGACCAATTGAGGCCGGGGCACGGTTTCCAACACATGTCGCGATTGGCGCTGAGAGGATAGAAACATGATGGAGAAGGTTGATTTGCCCCTTTCCGAGCTTTCATTGGAACAGAAACTGGACCTGATGGAAAGTCTCTGGGCCGACCTGGCTGGCAATGACGAGACGCTGCAGTCCCCGGATTGGCACGAGGCCGTCCTACGGGATCGCGAAGAAGCTCTCGCGGCGGGCAAAATGGATATATCGGATTGGGAACGAGCCAAAACAAGAATTAAGAACAACATCTCATGAAGATCAAAATCCTAAGCGCCGCTGAATCGGACCTGGAGGAGGGATACCGATTCTATGAGTCGCGATGTTTCGGTCTCGGATCGTATTTTCTTGATTCTCTCTATTCCGACATTGATTCGTTGGCTTTCTTTGGCGGAATTCACCGAAGGGTGTTCGGATACCATCGTCAGCTTTCTAAACGGTTCCCATTTTCCATCTACTACCGCATCATCGACGACGCTGTTGTCGTTTTTGCCGTTCTTGATTGCCGCCGGAATCCCGCCTGGATACGGGAACAACTGATGAAGGGGTGACAGGAATTGCAGGGCCATAGACTCCACCCTTTGCTCATCCCCCTCAGAAAAAAAGAGCAAAACAAGCGAAAAGAGACCACCCCCAAGCCGGAATTGGGGGTGGCACCCGTTGTAAGTGGCATCTGCTGCAAAATCTATTCCGGAGAGAGTTCTTCCTCTTGCGTCTTCATCGCCCCGATTGCCTTCGATTGGACAAACACAAGCAACGTTCCGTCCCGCCCAGGAGTACAACTCCAGGGCGAGCGAAGAAGAAGGCGAGCGGAATAGAACATCGCCTGTCGAATCAGCACGCCACTTTCTTCTTGCGTTTCGGTTTTCCGTTGAAGATCTTTGAGAGGAATTGGCCTGTGAAGGATTTCTTTTTGCGGGCGACCGCCTCCGGAGTGCCTTCCGCTATCACACGCCCACCGTCATCGCCACCCTCCGGACCGAGATCGATAATCCAATCCGCACACTTGATCACATCCAGATTGTGCTCGATCACAACCACCGTATTGCCCCGCTCCACCAACGTGTTCAAAACACGCAACAGCTTTTTGATATCGTCAAAGTGAAGACCCGTCGTCGGTTCGTCCAGAATATAGAAGGTCCGTCCCGTATCGCGGCGCGATAACTCTTTTGCAAGTTTCACCCGCTGCGCCTCGCCGCCCGACAACGTCGGTGCAGGTTGCCCGAGACGAACATAATCCAACCCGACCTCGGCAAGCGTGCGCAGAATACGCTGAATTCGCGGGAAATTCGCGAACAGCTCCTGCGCCTCAGACACGGTCATATCCAGCACATCCGCGATGTTCTTCCCCTTGAATTTCACTTGCAACGTCTCTCGATTGAATCGCTTCCCACCACACACCTCACACGTCACAAACACATCCGCCAAGAAATGCATCTCGATCCGTTTCGACCCATCCCCGTCACACGCCTCACACCGCCCGCCCGGCACGTTGAACGAAAAGCGACCCGCCTTGTAGCCGCGCACTTTCGCTTCCGGCAGATCGGCAAACAACGCACGGATCGGATCGAACACTTTGACATATGTCGCCGGATTCGAGCGCGGCGTTCGGCCGATCGGATTCTGGTCGATGTTGATGATCTTATCGATCTGGTCAATCCCCAAAATCTCTTTATGCCGACCTGCGGGCGACTTCGCACCGTGCAGCTGTTGCGCGAGTGCTTTATAAAGCACCTCGGTGATCAGGCTGCTTTTCCCCGAACCGGATACACCGGTCACACAGGTGAACACACCCAATGGGATCGAAACATCGATCTTCTTGAGATTGTTTTCGGCCGCGCCGACGACCGTGATCGATTCGCCGTTTTGCGGACGCCGTTTCGGTGGAATTTCGATTTCTTTCTTTCCTGCGAGATAGGCCCCGGTCAACGATTGCTCGTTCGTACGCACCGTCTCCGGCGGACCGGCCACAACCACTTCCCCACCATCGCGCCCGGCTCCCGGCCCGAAATCGACGATGTAATCCGACGACTCCATCATCTCCTGGTCGTGTTCCACCACAAGAACCGTGTTGCCCAGATCCCGGAGTTGACAGAGCGTATCGATCAGGCGGCGGTTATCGCGTTGGTGAAGACCGATACTCGGCTCGTCCAACACATACAGCACTCCAACCAGCGCACTGCCGATCTGGCTCGCCAACCGGATCCGTTGCGCTTCCCCACCGGAGAGGCTCGGGGCCGCACGCTCAAGCGTTAGATAATTCAGCCCAACGTCGTTAAGAAAGCGCAATCGGTTGCGAACCTCTTTCAGTACCTGCCCTGCGATTGTCTCCTCACGCGGGGTAAGCGTTGCAGCATCAAAAAACCGTAATGCCTGGCCGACGTTCAACTGGCAAACGCTTTGAATCGTCTTATCGTGGAACCGAACCGCTAACGATTCCGGCCGCAAACGCCCCCCATCGCAGACGTGACATGGAATCCGGTGCATAAAATGCTCGAACAGGTAGTTGCGGAACCCCTCGGATGACGTGGTCGCATACCATTCCTCCATTTCGGGAATAATCCCGCGATACGTTCCCTTCTTGTCGCCATACAGCAGGACCTGCTGCGCCTTCTTCGACAGCTTCTCCCATGGCGTCTCCAGCGAGAAATTGTATTTCTTTGCCATGGATTGAAGGCGTTTGCGCACGTGTCTCGCCCAATAGGCTCCGTTCTCTTTTTCAAAGAGATTGCGCCACGGGTGAATTGCGCCTTCGACAACAGAAAAATGCTTGTTTGGCACAACCAAATCCGGGTCGAGTTCGAGTTTGCGCCCGAGTCCGTCACACTCCGGGCACATCCCCAGGGGATGATTGAACGAGAAATGCTGCGGGGTCAGTTCATCGAACGATTGACCGCATTTCAGACACGCGTTTTTCGCGCTGAAGAAAAGGTCTTCGCCGTCCAATCGGTTGACGATCAGTGTACCGTCCCCAACGCGAAGCGCGGTCTCGACCGAGTCCGAGAGACGCGACTGCATGTCCGCTCTCATCACAAGCCGATCGACGACAATCTCGATGTTGTGTTTGAGCCGCTTGTCGAGACTGATGTCCTCGTCGATATCGTGCACAACCCCGTCGACGCGAATCCGGACAAAACCGTCCTTTTGGGCTTCCTCGAAGATATCCTTGTACTCGCCTTTGCGCTCCCGGACACGCGGGCCTAGCACCATGAACCGCGTTCCCTCCGGAAGTTCTAGAATGCGGTCGACGATTTGATCGACGGTTTGAGCACCGATAGGCTCGCCGCAGTCCGGGCAGTAGGCTATTCCGCACCGGGAGAAAAGAAGACGAAGGTAATCGTAGATCTCGGTGACGGTCCCGACTGTGGATCGAGGGTTCTTGCTGGCGCTCTTTTGCTCGATGGAGATCGCGGGCGACAGTCCGTCGATAAAGTCGACATGCGGTTTCTCCATCTGCCCCAGGAACTGCCGGGCGTATGCGCTAAGCGATTCCACATACCGCCGCTGGCCTTCCGCATAGATGGTATCGAACGCGAGCGATGACTTCCCCGACCCGCTCACTCCGGTGAACACCACCAGATTGTCACGAGGAATATCAAGATCCACGCTTTGTAGATTATGCTCTTTCGCTCCTCGGATACGGATCGATTTCATTGATTTCATCATGAATCCCAGAATAAGGTTGACAGATACGGTTACGAAATGTTATAAAACCTTATTAACTATAGACTTCCGTTTTGGGCGGGAGCGGTCTTTGACGCAAAAAAAAGAAGTGAGGTGTGGAGCTCCCCATGCTTCCGCCTACAGGAAGTATCTCAGTTTCGTTGTTTATTATTCTCCTACCGGTATTGATCGGTCTTGTTCTCGGTCGCGCAATACAGTGGTTTGACGACAGGACTATTTCGGTCTGTCTTCTCTGTTTCCTATTCCCAGCGTACTTATTCTCGGCCCTCTCCTCCCCGGCGGAACCCGACAAAGAACTCGGCTTGATCTTCTTTTTCCTGTTCTTTCACACAGCCGCGTTGTGGATTGCAACGATCCCTGTACTCAGAATACTAAATTTACCGCAGAAGACGTTTCCGTTGATCCTGTTGACGGTGCTCTTTCCGCATCCGTACCTTTTCCCCTCGTCGATCTGTCCGCTGATCGTCGGGGAGCTGGACCCTGCTTACGCAGATAATCTATACCACATCTTCCATCTCAGCCTGCTGGCTTTCGTTACAATCGGGACGTTTCTCGCCACACCAAAGCTGTCGGGACTGGATCGGATCATCGACCTGATCCGTTTCCCGCTTGCCCCGGTGGCAATTCTCGCGTATGTGCTCGCTCTGTCAGGAATCCAGGTCAGTACAACGATTCAGAACATCCTCACACCGTTCTCGCAATGCGTACCGACGATTACGTTCCTGTTATTCGGTGTGTTGATCGGTAAGGGATTGTACCTATTCGAATTGCCCAGCTTAACCCCAATGCTGGTAGCGGCGGTGGCTGCGACGATTCTCCGCCTGGTTGTCTCGCCCGCGCTCGCCTTTCTGGTGCTGCAGTTTATGCCGATCGAGCCCGGATTAAGCAGACTGCTGATCCTGCAGACGGCAATGCCGACTTCCTTGTTGATCGCGATCTTTGCGGGCTTTTACGGTCAACCCGGCGACAAACGATACGTGGCCATCTGTACGCTGGTAACCATTCTCCTCAGTTTCATAACCCTGCCCATCGTCGGAATGTTCGCCGCTCAATGATCCGGCAGGGCCTCGCTCGGTGCGTTCCCCATTTTCAATTCTCCCTTCGTCTGGCTCAGGCAGCGGTACAATAAGGGAAGAGCGGAGTATTCGCTCGTACGGGTACGGGAATTGCATAAGAAAGTACGTGACGTGGTATTGCGAAGTTTCGGAGGAATACAATGAGAAAATCTTTCCCTTTTCTTTTGATGGCGGTGTTGTTGTTTGCTCAATCCGCGTGGGGACAGCAGGCGCAACCGGCCGCCCCCCAGCCGGAGCAGGCCACTGGGGCGCAAGCCCAGATTCCGGAGAACGCTCCCGTGCCTCCTCCCACCGTCGACGACTTTGGCGCCGACCTGGATCTCGAGGTTCGTGTTCTGCTCGGCGCGAAAACCGGTCTGGTAGGTGCTCTCCCTCCCGATCTGATTGACATGCGCCGGTCGCTCAGAGACCGATTCAATTACGCGACCTACTCACTCTGGAACACCATGCATGTGATCGCCTGGCCCGGCGAATCGACGGTGGTCCAAGTAGTTCCCGAGCATTATTTGGTTGTCGAACCACTGGCTGCAGACGCAGAGAGGGGCATCGTAAAGGCCCGGATCGGAGTCTATCGCGAACGCGAGCACGGAGAGACAATCCAGGAATTCGCGGCAACGACCGAACGTGCCTATGAGAGGACGCGCAGCCCGAGAAGGTCCGAAAACGTACAGTACCTGCTCTCCACACCCATGACGGTAACGCAAGAGGAATGGAAAACAGTCGGCGGTGTGGAACTGCTGCTTTCGGCGGACGGTCAGCGGTTAATCTCTTCCTCCGGTTCGAGCACAAACATGCTCGGCTCATCTCAGAATAGGGCGGGCGCAGCCAAAAGGTATCTTGTTGTCGGGGTCAAAATCGTTGAGTGAGGTTTGGAACAACGGGAGTTTTTTCGACCTGAAAAATCCAGGCGCCGATTCTGGGATCACTACGGTGATTCACGGCTTAGATCAATCCATCGGACAGGAAGACTTTTGAGGAATCGAAAATCTGGATCTGTGGTAATGAAGAGTTCGCAACCGTATTCAATAGCGAAGGCGACATGGATGGCGTCAAGCGCTTTTAGGCCATTCTCTTGCGCAAGAGAATGGGATCTCTCAAACACGGCCTGGAAGGTGGGGAGCAAGACACCCTTTGAGAATACTCCTTTGTAGGAGTCTACGAGCTGGACCCGATTTTCGTTTTGGGGCTTTATGAGAACTTCAAGGATAACCAGATCGGATAGACAGAGTTGCCACCCCTTCCTCTCCAGTAGGGTCAACTCACTGTCTACGACCCGCTGATAAGCCGGCTTTCCTTCCATGTAGGTGATCCACACTGAAGAATCAACGTATCCGAACGGCATATCCTCAGCCCCTAAGCTCGTGTAGATCGCGGATGATTTCCTCATGGGTGCGGCGAGGAAAATCTAAAGCATCTGCTTTGGAGAAGGCCTCCTTGAGATCCGACCACCAACCCTTATCGGCATTTCGGATAGCCGGTCGAGTTGCCAAAGAGACGCGGTCTCCTCGATTCACACCGGGCGTCGTCACGCGAATAACACCACCTTCTCCGATTTCAGCTTCAAGATAGTCCATGGGTCCTGTTCCTTTTAGAATCGCGAATAAAGTCACTTTGGGTTCATTCGGTTATTCATAGACCATTATCTCATCTTCGAGATTGACGGCTCAGGTCAATCCAACGCACAGGAAGACGTGTAACAGATCGGAAATCCGGATCTGTGGTGATGAAAAGCTCGCAACCGTATTCAATAGCGAAGGCGACATGGATGGCATCGAGTGCTTTGAGGTTCTCCGACTGGGCGATGTGGAGCGCAGCTTCGAAAAGACCCCCGAAGTTCTTAAGAAAATAAGCGCAATCGAACGAGTTACGGTACATGGTAATAAGATCTTTTCGATGATGGCGATACGGCTTGACCAGCACTTCTAGGAAGATGGCTTCAGAGACACACAATTCCCAGCCATCCATCCGCAGTGAAGCGAGACAGTCGTGAACCAGTACTTGATAATCAGCCAAACCCTCCAGGCGGTTGATCCACACTGAAGAATCGACATAGGCAAAGTTCATGCATCTAGCCCCTCAGCTCGTGCAAGTCGTGAATGATCTCTTCATGGGTGCGCCGGGGGAACTCCAGCTTGTCCGCTTCTGCAAATACTTCCTGTAACGCCTCCCACCAATCTTCTTTCCCATGAGGGACGATCTTCGGTTCGACAGGCAAATGAACCACATCGCCGGGCTTAGCCTCAGGTGAGATCACGCGGATAATACCACCTTCTCCGATCTCGGCTTTAAGATAGTCCATAGGTCCTCTCCTCTTTCAACCTAAATTCGGCAGTTGAAAACAGTATGGCGGCTGCAAACCGTTCATGTTTCACAAGTAGTGATCATCCTTATCTGTCACCCATTTGGTGATCGGTTCTTGAACTTCTCGAAAGGCCGATCACCAATACCCATGCGGCCCTTCGACGGGCTCAGGAACCGCGCTCGGGTTTCAACTGCCGATTTTAGGTTCAATGGAACCTGATGCACTCCGTCTATTTAATGATAGACCAGTTTCGCACCTCATGTAAACATCCCTTTATCTTAAATATTTAAAATCCAGTAAGTTATGCATTGATTGGCGATTGCTTGGCGTACTTTTTGTAAATCTCCAGCAAAGCCTGAACGTGCTCGTCCATTGTCGGTACGAACGGGATTCCCTTTTGAAGTCTCTGAACAATCTCAGGGTGCTCGATCACCCGCTCGACAACCCGTCGAAGACTGCGCCAATCCCGGTGACGGAACAACAAGCCGGAAACACCGTCCTCGACCAACTCCGCCATACCGCCGCGATCCGCTGCAATAACCGGCACGCCTGCGAGATAGGCTTCGTGAATCGTGAGGGGGGAATTCTCCCACCAGATCGAAGGCACAATGATCAGATCTCCTTCAGCCAGTACGTCGTAAACGCGGCGCGGATCGTATCGTCCCATAAAATGTATCGCGCCCGATCCTCTCGCCAGTGACTGTAAATACCGTTCGTAGTCCTCATAGCCCGGATAGCCGGGAAAGAAACCGTAGACCGAAAGCGATGCTTTCGAAGGATCGATCTCCCGGAACGCCTTCAGCGCAAGATCCACTCCCTTCGAAGGGATCCACGTTCCGATATACAAAAATCGGATCGGACCGCGACTCGACGCGCTTCGGCCGGGCATCTCTTCCGGTGGGATAAACCCGTTATCAAGGTAAGCAATCTTGTCTGTCGGAAGGCCATGATGAATAAAAAAATCGCGCAGAAATCGAGAAGGTGAAAGAAAGAGATCCACGGAATCGAAAACAATCTGGGTCCAGCGCCGCCGGTGGTGAATGCCCGCTCTTGCCCTCGGGCTCAGCTGCGCCATGAACGACGCCGCCCGATGCGCTACGTCCACGCCTACACGGCGAAGAGCGGATGGTTGCGACATTGTTTGTGGCTCCGGCGAGCCGGAATACAATCGCGGTCGACCCCATCCCGCAGTGCAGAATTCTATCCGCTCCGAAGGTCCCGGTTCCGTTCGGAAAGCGATGACGGTCCATCGACCGCTCCGTGGGGATAGATCGATCTCTTCATCATGCCATCCCTGGTCTTCCGGCCTGTGTTTCGGGTCGAGGTAACGTTCGAATACGCACTCGCCATCCACTTCCACCAAAAACCGCACCCCCTCCCCCTCTGCATCGTACGTGGAGGGATGCATGGCGATTGAAAAACTGAGTGAAGCAGCTTCCGGTACTCTCAAAGAACGGCGGATAATCGATGGCGGGTGTGCCTGAAGAGTAGGCAACGATACCCCGGCGATATCGAATGCCGTTTCATTCACAAAACGCCGGTCCGGTGTCTCAATCCGCGCCTCCGATAGATCGCAAAGATCCACGTAGGAGATCGACGGGCTGGCGAGCGTACGTTCTTTACGCATCAAACGGGAAGCTGCAGCAAGAAGCGGACCTTTGAGCAACTGAGGCGCCAGACAATTCCTGCAACCCTCATGGGTCGGACCATTGCAGCACTCTAGAGACCGTGTCAATAGCTGACCGCGCTGACACAACAGCCAGTAGTCGTGAAGCGTCATGATCGAGGGAATCCCGCGCGCCTTTGTCTCCACGACAAGATCCATCGAGAGATTTGTCAGATGATGAAAGTGAACAACGTCAGGATTGAATCCCGCAAGCCAATGCCCAAAAACAGCGGATATGGCGCGATTGAGATAAACGCGTTCGAACCGATCCGTGAATCGATGTGTGTGATTGATGCGCGCAATAGGAACACCGTCGAATTCTTCCTCGATCAGACGGTATTCGTCGTCCCCCGGGTCGCCGTACCGATAAAACACTCGCGCATCATGGCCGCACGCTCGAAGGGCGCGAGCCAGGTGATACACACAGGCCTCCGACCCCGCCCAACTGAAGGGAGGGAATGTGTGATTGACAAATAGAATGCGCATCGATTATCAGTCCGCTGCGGGCGAATCGGGTTCCGATACGTCCTTGTTCGGGTCCGGACGGAGTCCGGCGAGGATCTGTGTGATATACAGCGCATCCCCGATGTCGATCTTACCGTTCCCGGTCAGATCCGCCATGGGTCGATTCGGAAGATCGTCGCGCACGCCGCCGAGAAACTGAGTGATCGCCATCGCATCGCCGATATCCAGCTCCGCATTCCCGTTCGTATCGCCTTTTACATCGCTGAGCTGCATGATCGACGGAAGGGCCAGCGGCAGCGGTCCGGCATAGTCGATAGCAATTTCCGCCCCGTATCGTTCCGCTCTGGCATAGGCGAACAGAGGACGATGCGTTTTCATCCGCCGCGGAATATCCTCCAACTGCACCTGAACGGCTTCTTCACACACAACGGGCAACAACTCGGTGCTGTTGATAAGCCACTCATTGCCATTCCCAGGCTCCAAATCAATATCCAAATAAAGATCGACATTGGCTCCGGATAGAAGGTAAGCGTGTGTATCGAAAAACCATGCCAGATCCACATCCGTGCCATAGTCTTCGCTATGAATAAGCACAAGCGGCTTATACGGCCCTAAATACACACTATCAATCTGTGCCACGGTGGGAACCGATTCGAACCGGTTGTCGACCTCGAAGATCATCTCAATTTGTTCCACATCCGATGGGAAATAAATCAGACCGTCCGAACCCACAAAATCCGATTTGCGGCTGTCTTCGGCGACATAGGGCGCACCAACCTTATCCAGAGATGAAATCAGCGTCCATTCGTCGCCGGGTGCGAGTCGGCCTCCCACGCGCACTTCCGCAAGCTTGTGCCGATCTTTCACAGGATTGCCTTTATTCCCTTGTGGATTCCGGTAGCGGTCGAATAGAGAGAGATGAAGATAGACGTACCGATCCGACATGCTCCCCTTTGGTCTTCTCGTCCAACAGAAAAACAGCAGCGGTTCATCCCACGGACTGGGGCCGATCCCGGAAAATCCGGACACAAGGATTTGCGTGATGGCCCCGGGCCAATAATCGCCGGCAAGGCCGGCGTCCATTCCGACTCCGACTCGGGGTGGATAATCGATATTCGCATACGCATTCCCCATAAAACGCTCGTCATCCGAGACAATTCCGAGCCATGCCCCTTCAATCGAGGCTTTTTGAGCCGGTTCATAGACCCTCCACCCGTTGAAAACCGATCCACCGTCTCCCATCCAGGTCCGTTCCAATCCACCGTTCACCAGTAGATTCTGTGTGAGATCGACGATGCGAATCGTCTCACTCGCCTGGTGAATTCCGACGTCCGCCACTACGGTTGCCGTCCCCTCACGGATTCCACGGAAAACCCCCTCGGGTGATATGACACCCAATCCATCCCCCTGGATCACTCGCCAACTCGGGGCGAGCTGTTCGCCGTTGGGGCCCTGCGCGTGAGCAGCGATTGTCGTTCCCACCACGAGCTCCGTCGCCGGTAAGACCAGGTCAATAGCCGCCTCGGGGGCGGGTGAAAGGTAGACCAGAGCGGATTCGAACGGTTCGAGTGGCTCAATCCCTTGAAGCGAGAACGAGAACAAGCTCAACGCGCTGGTGCTTTCGTGAATCTCAGCGTCTCCGCTCTCCCGAAACACCACGACTCTCGACTGGACATCCGAAGGACTCAAAATCAGGGGATCGATCGCCGACTTGGAATTGGACCATAACGCAACAATACGATCCAATCCATTGGTGAAGGATCGATACGAAAAGCCGTATGCGAGATACGCGTTCGGATATTCAGGCCCGCTCGCGTTCGGCGCGGTCGCATTGACCTCGGTCTCCGGGACGGCTCCGGCGCAGAGTCGAATGAACTCCTGGAGCGCGCCAAATCCGGGTTTCTCCGCGGGTGGGTTTGGATATCGGCTGTCGAGAAAACAAAAATCTTCGACTTCCTGACGAATGTCGGTTGAAAACAGGAGATAATCATACGCTTCAAAGGCAAGGAGCGGTGAAACGCCGCCTGCCAGATTCTGAGCGAGCAGCCGGGTGACAAAGTGCGGGAACGCCTGCTCTTCTCGTTCATTTGTGGTGACGCGTCCCCACTCGTCCACCATTAGTTTCAGATCGGTTCCGCCGAGAATCTCTATCGCCCTGTTGGGATCTGTATAACGATCCAGTGAGATCGACTCGCCTTCCGGGGTCTGAGTCTGCGTAGCGTCTTCGATGTCGTCCGAGGACGCATCGTCGTCCACGGAATCCTCGCGGGTAAGGCCGGGCAGCTGTCGCGGAAATAGGTGCAGGGAGATCATGTCCACCTCGTCTGCAATTCCCCGTTGAAGCAGACGATCCAACAGACGAACAGACTGAATCACTTCTACATCGCTCTCGTCGTTCAGTACATCAAGCGATCCGAGAGCGGAGATCTTGGCTGCAGGGTCAAGCTCACGGATAACCCGCGAGGCCCGTTTGATCAATTCATATGTCAGACCATCGAATAGCTCGCCGAAGCGTTCTGCGTTGACTTGGGCCCTGTCCTCTGACATACCGGATGCCATGAAGGCCTTCTCGGAAAACAGAAACGTCACGGGTTCATTCAGGATCAGCCAAATCTCTACAAAATCGGCATACCGGGCGACAGCCGCCGCCACGTATCGTTCCCAGGCGTCGAGGCGGTCTTCGCCGCTCCGCACAATTCCGTCGTTGGAGACAACCTCCATAAGTTTGTACTGCTCCAGTGTCATCCCCGATTCCGCGTCATAAAGAAAAGGCTGGACCCAGTCGGTCGGTCCCACGCCGAGCACACCGATGATTTGCGAACCGAGCCGCCGCAGCGCGAACTCGGCGGCGAAATCCGTCCGATCATAGGTAAACTCGCCCATGCCGGTCCCCTCCAGGCTTCCCCATGAAAAATCGATCTTGACAACGTGATTCGGTAAAGCGGCAACCGGTGCGCTGTCCATAACGAGCCGCTCGTAGAACTTCTTGCGGTCTGTGAGTGTGGGGGAGACCAGTTCCTCGTTGTCGCCGACATATTTGCTTTCGCCCACAATCACGTCGTAATAGCCAACCCACTGTTCGCCAACACCAATCCACGGTCCGGTAGATCCTTCGGGGACTACTTGAATCTCCGGTAGACTCAGGCGAACGAGTTGAGCGAAACCGTCGCAAGTGAATGAAAAAAGAACAAAAACCGTCGTACAGAATGCAAATAGAGTTCTTTCGCGCATAAGAGAGCCTTCCCGCATAGTCAGTCTATGAACGCTAAGTGTAGCCAATTTACAGGCGGTCAAGGAAGTTCACAGGTCGTCGGGCAAGAACGTCATCGTCCTACGGCGGACCGTGGAGCAAACATACGGAGGAATATGCCGTACAGGAAGCTCCGCCTACAGCTTGCTTTTCCTCTCTAAAATATGCATCCTTTAAGTAGTTGAGTTTTGTTGTTTTCTGATTTGCGATCCACGGAGGGATCCTGCCGTTGTAATTCCATCGGAACGTATCCGCACCGCAAAACGAGATTACGAGCGATCATTGTGGCTGGTTATATCAAATCCAGTTTACGAGGGTGGGTTTGGACGCTGAGCAGTATCTCAGCGGGCGTAGGACTTGCCTTCCTCATTGCTTCAATTCCCTCCGGGTCGATCCGGCAAGTAAATCCCGCATTGTGGGCGTGGTTCCTGGGAGTCACGGGGATTGCAACAATCGTTCTTTCGGTCCTTGTCTCGTACACGCAGAGCGACGCCCCTGTCCGCACTACGCACGTTTCCGAGCCGCAAAAACAGGAAGAATTCATCCCGGAAAGCGAAAGCGAAGACGATTCCGACAACAACGTCCCTCTAGTAACGGTTTCGGGAAAAGGTCTCTATTTGACAGACTTCCGCGGCCTCAGCGATATGGATTGCGACCGAATCGCTGAGAGCATCGGTATGGCGGTAGGCGCATTGAAAGGCCTGTTTAAAATTCTCGACGAACGCAAGATTGACGATCTGAACGGAACTCTTCGCAGAGCCGCACGGTCCTACAAAGACCTCATCCGGAAGTTACGCCAAGGTTTGCAGGGAGAGCAGTCGAGTTCTTCTTCGAAAGGCCGAGCTCTCGAAGCCCTGGATTTCGGGGACTTCGATTTGGCGGAGGAGATCCTGAAACAATCCGTTCAGGAGGAGATGGCGGCGTTCCAAGAGAACGGATCGAAGACAGAACACCTTTTTGCTGCAGCGGCCGCAAAGAGCGAACTGGGCGCGCTTCGCTCGATGCGAATGGATCACACCGGGGCGGCGCAATACTATCGTGAAGCCGCTGAGATGACGGCGGACCACTCGGATCCGGAGAGGGCGGGCTATTATTGTCAGAGTGGGCATAACGCGCTCTTAGCCGAGGATTACGTCGAGGCCGAATCAACCTTCCGCAAAGCTCTCGAACTCAAAGAAGAGATCAAGGGACAACCCAAAAGCGAGCTCATTGCCCCGTTGAGAGATCTGGGCACCGCTTGTCGAGAGCAGGGAAAACACGAGGAAGCGGAATCGTATTACCGGCGCGCATTGGAAACCGCTGAAGAGGCATACGGCGACGGGCACAAAGATTCGGGCCGGATTCTTGAGGAATGGGCGACATCGTATCAACAACAGAGGCGATTCAGCGAAGCCGAAACGATCTTCAAACGAGCTCTCGATATTCTTGAGAAGGCATACGGTCCAAATCACCCGGACACAGGCCGTTGTCTCAACAAACTCGCGGTACTCTGCAATGAGGCGGGAAATTATCAGGAAGCCGAACTCCATCTCCGGCGCTCGTTGTCAATCGCCTTCAAAACACTTGGTCCGGATTCTCCCGAGGTAGCCTCGGGGATTACCAATCTGGCCGATCTGTATTATGACCAGGCCAGGTACTTTGAAGCGGAGACGCTTTACAAGCGTGCCGTCGCATTGACCGAAAAAGTCTTCGGAACGGACCACCCCAACGTTGCGGCGACATTGAACAATTTTGCCGGCCTCTATCATCAGCAGCGACAGTTCGACCGCGCGCAGGAAATGTACAAGCGGGCGCTTTCAATCTGGAAAAAAGTACACGGGGATAATCATCCCGATGTCGCGACAGCATTGAATAACCTCGCTCAAGTTCATCACGAACAGCAACGCTATTCCGAGGCCGAACGATTGTATAAACAGTCGTTGGAAGCGACGGAGACGATCCTCGGCCCGGATCATCCCAATGTGGCCACGAGTCTGAGTAACCTGGCCGCACTTTATAAGCATCGGGACCGATACGACGAGGCGGAACCTCTCTATCTGAGAGCGTTGGAAATAACCAAAGCCTATTATGGCCAACGGCATTCCAAAGTGGCGGAAACGCTTTACGATCTTTCGATACTTCACTACATGCAGCAAAGGAACAGCGATGCCGAGAAGCTCTGTCGAGAGGCTATCGAAACGTGGGAAGAGTCGATCGGTCCGGATCACCCCACTCTGATCAAACCACTGGAGACGTATGCACGCATTCTGCGCCGACTGAGCCGTGCCGACAAAGCCCACCGAATGGAAATTCGGGCTCGGAAGATCCGTAAGAATGAGACTAGATCCTCCGCCATCCAATCGTGAATCGAAAAAGAAAAACGGTTCTCAAAACATGAACGCTAACGGATCACAATCTCCAACGCACCCGGCCCTCCAGTGCCGTGTTCACCAAAGGCTTCAACAAAATACGTTCCCGGATTAATAACCATAGTCCCCGCGTCATCGTTGTCAGGTTCTTCCAAAAACTCCGGCGGCGACGTACGAACCGTAATCGCCGATTCGAACCGAGGGCCCCAAATGCGAAAAGCAGGGTCCAGGGCCCCGCCGAAGTCGAGAAATCGAACAATCGCTCTCTCCCCTCTCGCAAGAGTGAATACAAAAGTCTCAAAAACTCCCGGATCGAACGTGTCGCCTCCTCTCAGCCGGATCGTGGTTCGCAGGGCTCCATTCGGCATACGTTTGCCCTCGCGCAGATCGGGAGGATCCGGTGCCTGGGAAAGACAGCTCAACCGGTACTTCCCGTACGTTAGCTTTGGACCGCCGCTCACGAGAATGATCCCCGAGGATAGATTGGTGACGATGAAAGCATCATCGTCGCGTCCGCTGTTGTCGTCCGACACCAATTCCTCCCCGGCTTCGTTCTCCAGTTGGAGAAAAGGATCGAACGTACCGCCTTCATTCGTACCGGGAACCACATCGTCCAACAAAAACCAAATATCTCTCTCCGTGCTGTTTTTGAAAACAAATCGATCGACCTGGCCCGGATACCGTATCTCCCCTTGGATTCGCTGCCCCAAAGCAATCGGTTTCAAACTTTCTTCGGCGACCGCCATTCCGCCCTTCGGAGCATCGAGGACCCGGTAGACCGCGTCTGAGCCAAATCGACACTCCATCGCATAATCCGGCGAGTCCGCAAGGAATTTTCGCTCGAACGCATTCATCGTCCGCTCGTCATATTCGCTCCAATGGAAGATCAAATAGCGGACGTTGTGTTCTCGAAACCAGTTTGCCGCCTCGCGAGTCGTGGGGTTTCGAACAATATGGATGGTTTCTCTCACAGCGCCTGGGAGCCATCCACTGTCACCGTTGACGAGAGGTTTCCAGTGATAGCACGAAAAATACATATACCGTCGCTCTACTTGCGGTCTCAGACGATAGGGATATTCGATAATCGCAAACCTGCCCGACTGGTCGGAAAGCCAGTGATACACGGGGGGCGCCTGCGACGCGAGTCGTTCCTCTTGAGGGACGTAGTCCGCCATACCGTATCCCTCGGCGACAATCAGGAAACATGTTGCGATGGTCGCAATGATTCCAGCAGCGTGTCCCGAACATCTCCTGTCTATAACTCGCTTCAACCAAAGGAACGCATACGAGGCCGGAAAGATCAGGACCGCCAATGTGACGATGTGCCAACGGGCGTAGCTGCGTAGACCTTCGAATCCAATCGCATGCTTATGAAAAAAATACATCGGTCCTTTAAACAACGGGTCGGTTCCCCAATGAATCAGGGGTCCCATCGCGAAGAGAATAGTGACGACAGTAGCAATCCAGAGAAACCGAACGGCTTGTGAGGAAAGAGCAATCTCTCCGACGGGCGGCATGGGTCGCCGACCACGCCGCCAAAGAAGCCAGCCGGCCAACACGAACAATCCTAAGGTAACCAGGCCCGGGAAAAGAAAGCCTTCTGCGGCGCCAAGCCGATTTGTCCACGTCACTCCCCCATAGATGTAATTATTGGGAGGTGCGGACAGATACGACTGAAAGTTGGCTGAATAGATACTCGCTTCTTCGACATTACGATGGAATCCCGTGCTTTCCCGTACAGCAAGATAAGGGAGCGTAGTATACATCAGAAAACCGGCGACAATGATCCAGGCGGCGAGATGGGACCAGAGAATCCGTTTGTGCTCACGGCAAAAACGAACAAAATACCAGCCGAAAACAATCGCTGTGGGATAAAAGAGAAACACAAGAGTATAATTGCTCGCCCACGCCTGTTGCCAAAAACAGACAGCAATGGCGGCAGCTCGTATGGCCCCGCCAATTTGGGCGTATCGAATCAGGAAATAGAAAAGCGCCGGTATCCAAAAAACGAACTCAACGTGCAAATGGGCCAAATGACCGTAACGATAGGGAGCGTAGGCATAAATACACCCTGCGACAAATCCCGCCGCCGTACTTCGAAACAACCGCCGAACAACCAGGAAGGGAATAAAACCGTTCAATGCAAAGGCGAGGAGCAACGCCGCGTTGTGCAAACCGCCGGGGGTGAAGCCCAACAGGCGGAAAGGCCAAACCCAAAGAGCCTGACCCAGAAAGTGTTCGCTGTAAGCCAGCGTGTTCTTCTGAGGATGAAGTATGTTCGCATCGAACAAACGTCCATCTCCGCCGAAGAACTGGTAACAATCCCAAGCGAGTACCCAGCTGCACAGTGCCGAATCGTACCGGTCGATCGGCCCATCGAAGAAGGACACCGAGAAAGAGAGATGGAGCACAACGGCAAGGAGAGAAAAGAAACCGAAGGCTCCCCATACAATCTTATCGTTCAGTGTGTTCGCTGCAGACGACTTCATCGGTGTTCGCTCGTTCTCTTTGCGGAACAATGGACAGACATGCGACAACAGAGCAGCCCGCTCCACAGACACCGGTTTGCGATGAGATCCAGGAAACAGGCCGGAGAATACCAAACAGCCGAATGAAGATCGCTCAACGGTCACCATTCGTCAAGTGAGAAAATCGTAAGCGACGATCTCTCACGGAAAAGACTGCTCTAGCCTGCTTGAGCGGAAAACGGGATCATCATCCTTCGAATTGCAGGAATCGGTGCGATGAAGTACAAAGCATTTGCGAAAATCTATGACCGTGTCATGCGGGATGTGGATTACATCTCTTGGACGCAGCACGTCGAGAATCTGTGCAGGAAACACAAATTCGACGTAAAGAAGATCCTCGACCTCGCCTGCGGCTCGGGCGGGCACGCGTTTCATCTACTCCGAAAAGGCTACAACGTCGTCGGTGTCGATGCGTCCCAGGACATGATCGACGAAGCCAGGCGCAAGATGGACGTTCTGGACCGCCGGTTCCCCATTTTCCAGGGGAAGATGGAGTCGTTTACACAGGAAGGCATCGACCGTGACTTCGATCTTGTCATTTGCCTTTACGACAGTCTGAATTATGTGTTGGATGAGGGAGGCGTACAGAGCTGCTTTCGAGAGGTTCACGACCACCTTCGTCCCGGCGGTGCGTTCATTATGGACGTCACGACCGAATACAACCTCCTCCATAATTTCGCCGGATACACATTCGCAGAGAATTTCGACAATTACTCTTATATCTGGGAAAACGAATACAACATCGAAACAAAGCTCTGCAGCTCGAAAGTCACCATATTCGAGCGGTCCGGCGAACGCTACGAGAAAGTTATCGAGATGCACGAACAGCGAGTGTATCCAACACCGGTTCTGAAAGAATGGCTGCGACAGGCTGGTTTCGAGGTGCTCGGCACCTATCACAACACCTCGGAAGTTCCCGCAAGACCGAAGGCGGAGCGCATCCATTTTGTCGCACGTAGGAAGTAGATTGGGGGAGCGCCAAAAAGCCGACAGGGTAGAAGAGAGCATTGTGAGGGTCAAAGCGAAGCGTATCAGGCTAGCCTCTTGTGGCTTCGCCACTCCGATTGACAAGCAATCGGAGCCACCCGTGGAGCAATCTGTATCGGGAGCCACCCGTGGATGAATCTGTATCGGGTGCCACCCCCAACTCCGCTTGGGGGTGGGAACAGTGCTCACTTTTTGCCGTGTCATCAGGTTTGCAGGATTCAGACACGTTGAACTAGAATGCCGGATCAAAGGAATTCATAGCTGTGATGAAACTCCCTCACCTCCATACCCTGGCACAATCCGGCGAACTGCTTTCAGTCCTGACCGGGCACTACGGAAGCGGCGAGCACCTTCTTCAAGATCGGTCGCGGCTTTACAACGAATTGATTTCATCGGCGTTGGAACAATGGGGGGATCGAGAGGTTCTTTTGGTTCGTGTACCCGCCCGGGTCAACCTAATGGGGGTCCATGTGGATCATCGGGGCGGGTTCTGCAACTACGTTACCTTCGCCCGGGAAACGCTGCTCCTTGCCGCACCGCGGGAAGATCGGAGAATCTGTGCATTCAACGTCGATCCTCAGTACGCGAGCGTAGAATTCACGATCGATGAGGAGTTGCCAAACGAACAGTTGGGCGATTGGATGAGATTCATTAGCGCCCTGCAGCTTGAAAAGGGACACTGGGGGAACTACTTGAAGGCGGCCGTACTCAAGCTACAGGATTCGTACCCTGAACAGTCTCTACGAGGGTTCGACTTGTGCGTGTACGGAGACGTGCCGCCCGGAGCGGGTTTGTCATCCTCTTCAACGCTTGTTGTCGGTACAATGATGGCGGCAAACCATCTGAACGGGCTGGAGTTATCGTCAGCAGACCTCGTACCGCTTTGCGCGGAAGGCGAGTGGCTTGTCGGGACACGGGGCGGAGCGGGAGACCACGGCGCGATGCTTCTCGGACGCCGGGGGCGGGTGGTCCACCTCCGGTTCTTTCCCATGGAACACCAATACGCTCCTCTTCCGGAGGGATACAGCGTTGTCGTTTGTCACTCCAGGGTGGAAGCGCAAAAATCGGCAGGCGCACGAGAGGTTTTCAATCGACGTATTGCGGGATATGCGCTTGGCCTTCTCTGGGTCAAAGAGAAATTCCCACAGTACGCAGATCGGCTCGCTCATCTTCGGGACATACATCCCGCGACTCTCGGTATCAATGAAGATGGTATATACGAGATTCTTCTCTCCATTCCGGTGGAAATCACAGCGGACGCTCTCCGATCGGAGCTGCAGACTCGCCGGACCGAGGTCGAGAAAGTATTCGAGACTTTCGGGGAATCCAGCGAGCCCTATCCTCTCCGCGAGATTGTCCTCTTCGGGGTGGCGGAGTGCCGCCGGTCGGAGATTTTTGCGGAGTTGTTGGATGCCGGCGATGTTGAAACTCTTGGGAGGTTGATGCTTGTCTCACACGACGGCGACCGGGTTTCCCGTACGATGAATGGCGATGCGGAGCCATATCGGAGCCCTTACAATGATGACTACCTGAACCATCTGATCTCAGAAATCCGTTCACGAGAGACAACTCGAAAGGACACGGCGGCTCTTCAATTCCAACCGGGCGGTTATCGCTGTAGCGTCCCGGACGTAGATCGGATGGTGGATATCTGCGCTCGTGTCGACGGAGTTGCGGGCGCGGGTTTGACCGGCGCAGGACTCGGCGGTTGTATTGTTGTGCTCGTCCGTACCGAGGCGTTGGAACGTCTCAAGACAACGTTGGAGAGGGAATACTACAAGCCTCTGAACCGTGAGCCGTTTATCGAAGTGTGTGTATCGGTCTCAGGGGCGGGGATCGTCGAAGCGGAATGACGAAATCAGCGAAACGGATTCTGGTTTTCGGTGCGGGCGCGGTCGGTTGCCTCGTTGGTGGACTGCTCTCGAGGGCGGGCCATTCTGTAACTTTTGTGGGGCGCAAACCGATTGTGAATGCCCTACGGGAAAAAGGATTGTCCGTTTCGGGTGTGTGGGCTGAGCACCGGATACCGGGGCCGCTGCAGGCTTATGAATCGGTTGAAGAGCTCCGGAAGGAGCGTTCGGACTGGGACTGGGTTCTTGTCACAACGAAATCCTTTGACACGGCTGCCGCCGCCGACGCACTTCGGTCCTTTTCTTCCCGCATTGGGTATTGTATCTCTCTGCAAAACGGACTCGGGAATATCGAAACCCTGGCCGAGGCGATAGGCTGGGACAAGGTGCTCGGAGGACGAGTCATCACCGGTGTCGAGATCCCCACTCCCGGCGAGGTGCGCGTTACAGTCCACGCTGACGATATCCGCTTGGGGCATTTGCACCGGCAGACCGGCTTATCGACACTGGAGGAAATCGCTTCGGTTTGGAGGGACGCCGGTATCCCGACAGAGGCTACAGAGCAGCTCGAGGAATATGTTTGGGCGAAAGTCCTCTATAATGCCGCTCTCAATCCACTGGGCGCTTTGCTCGGGGCATCGTACGGCGAGCTGGCCGACCATGAGTCGACGCGGCGCACGATGGACGATATCATCGAGGAAGCCTATACGGTGGCGTTGAGCCACGGTGTTCGTCTGTTCTGGCGCGACGCAGCCTCGTTTAGTAGAATATTCTATGAGAAGATGGTTCCCCCGACGCGGGGACATCATCCCTCGATGTTGCGCGATTTAGAGCAAGGTCGATTCACGGAGATCGACGCATTGAACGGCGCAATCGTGCGGCTCGGGGACGAGAAGGAACTGCCCGTTCCGGCAAACCGGTTGATTGTCCGGTTGATGAAATATCGTGAGGAAGCGGGCAGGGCTGAAGAGGCGTGATGAGGCGTACGTTCCGCAACGACTACGGCGTAACTGCATCAAGTTGACACTTTCAATCCGAGCATGTTACTTTTTCTGCGTACGTTGTGAGAATGTCTCCGTTGACCTGCTCAGCCTCCGAAAGGGATCGAGAACAAACGTAAAGGTTGAAAAATCATGAAGATGCGACACGGTTTGATCATCGCGGTTTCTGCAGTTGCTCTTAGCCTAGGTTCCACACCGGCATCGGCGCAGTACGGTTATGGCGGCATGGGGGGGATGGGTGGAATGGGCGGCATGGGTATGGGCGGGGGCATGGGCATGATGAGCCCCTACGGCTTCGGGCCGGGAATGTACGGCGGCGGGGCGCAAATGCCCAATTTTGTCTACGTTCGCGAAGGCGAAGCGGTTTACTGCGCGGTCTACGGCAGCCTTATCGACTATAACGTATACAGCAGGCCCGTTGCGGCGGACGAAGTAGCAGGCGAATATTACGACGACGGAACCCACGGCGACGAAGTCGCATGGGACGGTCTCCCCAGCAACATCGACGAAAACCGTGACACCTACCTCGGGCCGTTCGCGATCCGTTACAAAAACATGATCAAGAGCACCATCGTCACCACAATCGTCTCTGTGATGGATGAAGGCCCTATTGCCTTGCTCGAAAAGACGCGCCGTGAGGTTTTGCTCGCCAACAGAGACACACTTTTTCAGGACAACCTGTATGGCGAAGCCTTCAAGGAAATGGTGCTGGACCTGACAATTGAGGCTCTTGAAAAGAAGAAAGAGGGGGCTCGCAACGAAGTGCGGATCGAGATGATCGATCGCGCCCTGCGTCTGGCGGAAAACGACATCTTTCTCGGGTTGCTGGGTGATGCAAAAGAGCAACGGCGAAGAGATACACAGCAGCAGAAACAGGATCCCCTCGAGTTTTACCGCATTCCTGTTGCCGCGATTCAGGAAGAAGACACCCAGCTCGCGCTCAATGTGCGCGTGAATATGAACCTTACCGATAAGATCGAGGAATGGACGGATACGCTGTACGGCCAGTTCCTTGGCCCGGACGGACAACCCTATAACGATGAAGAATATGAGTTTAGGCTTGATATTGCTATTCTGCAGAATCAACAGGGGTTAGGACTGGGAGGCTATGGTGGTGCCGGAATGTACGGTGGCGGGGGACCCGCCGGTATGTACGCTATCGACCGTGCCGAACAGGCGGCGGAGACTGCCGGACAGGCTGCCGAACCTATCGAAACCGCCCCTAGTGGTGAGTTCTGATCAGAGTATAAGACTTCCCGTTTCGGGAAGAATCAAGTAGTGTTTCGGAAAGCTAGCGGGGAGAACCCCCGCTCTTTCTGTGCTTAGGAAAAAGAGGTTCCGATGGCTAGTTGGAGCGATCGCGAGCGCGAGGAGATTGAATTTCGAATTGCCGCATTCCAGGATTTTCTCGAGAAATGGCAGAAGTTCAACCAAATGGTGCAGCGTGCCTATCGACAAGAGGAGATCACCCAGCAGGACGAAGAGGAATTTCTGCGTCTGAAATCCGAATTGGCACGTCGCCACCAATACCTCCTCGAATATTCCGGCGAAGAATACAAGATGGGCCTGCCCATCACGTCGTATTTGTCTGACACTGTGACCCTGAAAAACATGCAGGGTATTCACTTTGATTTTTATAAAAAGCTGTGTGGTCAGTGGCACGCTACCTTTCTCGCCCTGAACGCTGCATTAGGGTATTTGATGGTTCATATGGAGGAACAAACTCCACTTCCGTCGTAATGTCAGGTAGGTGCCATATTTTTTATAATCCAGGCTGAGCGGGAGGTTGCTTCTGCTTGGATCATTTCCGGAATTGAATAGAGGAGTAGTGCTGTCATGAAGCTTACCCCGACCCACCGTTGGAGTATCGCGTTTCTGTCCGTGCTGTTGGCTCTCGGTCTGTCGACAGGGTGTAAAGGGCGAAAGGCACGGAAAGCCATCGAGGAGGCCCAGGCGGCCCAAACACAGGCGCAAGAGGCCCAGGCGCCCATGTACACACCCCAGATATACAACAATGGTGTTCGTCTGCTCAGCCAGGCCGAACAGGTAACCGGAGCGGGCAATCATGATGAGGCCATCTCGCTCAGCGAGCAGGCGCAGGGCCAGTTTCAACAAGCGATTGCAACGGTGCCCCAGGTTAGAAGCAAGATTGAGGGGATACGACAGGAACTCGACACCACACTTCAAGATATCGAAAACGCCCTCGCCCAAGCACGCGAAGAAGGCGTAGCACCCGAGGAAACCGTCAGTGAGCTCGAGACGCAGCTGGAACAGTTGCGAAGTCGCCAGGTTGAATTGGCGACCTCAATCGATGAGGAAGAACTCCAGTCGGTGATCGAACAGGCACAACAGCTCAAGGAACGTGCCGATCTGGCGAAACTGGCTCACCTCAAACCACGGGCGGAGGAGATCCATCAGAACGTTCAGTCCCTCATGGAAGAAGCCCAGAACCTGAACGCCAGCAAATACCTTCCCGATGAACTCGCAACGGTTCAACCGAAAGTGGAAGACATCCAGAATGCATACTCGGCCGGCAACTGGCCGGCTGTGGTCGAATCGGCCACTGAGGTCGTCACCGCCCTCCAAGACATTGTAACGAAAACGCAACAAGCAACCGCTGGCGAGTTTGTCGCACGAGCGGAAAAAGCCCTCTCGGAAGCGAAATCGATCGGCGTCAGCGAAGTTCCGGAATACGCCAACCTCATCGGTCAAGCCGAAACAGCGCTCAATCAGGCAAAGCAGTCACTCGACGGCGGACAACACAGCGAAGCGTACACTTCCGCCGAACAGGTGATGAACCTACTAAGCGACGCGCGGGACGCGCTGGGGAACGCCGTGCAGCAAATGCTGGAAACGGCGAACGCATCCATTGAACAGGCCAGAGCTCAGGAAGTGGAGAAATATGCTCCGTCGGAACTCGCAGCTACCAATGCGGCTATCCAAGCTGCGAACGACGCGCTGGCAGCCGAAAACTATGTCACCGCCTATTCCAAGGCGAAGTCGGCACAGGAACAGTCCGCCGGTCTGAGCACCGCCGCCCTGCGGGGACACGCGCAGCAGGAGCTGAGCATCGTTCAAAATCGTTTGGGCAAAGCCCGCGCCGAAGGTGCCGAACAGTATGCCCAACCGGTATACGGCCAGGTCGCTACAGAACTGACCCAATTGGAAGACCAGTTCAAAGGCGGACAGTATTCACAAGTAATCAACCAGGCTCCGCAGCTGGTGCCTCGAATCGATGAGGTCTTTCAGAAACTGCGAGAGGGCGTGAATCAGGCCATCGCCCAGGGAGAAGTGGCCATCGCCCTGGCGCGGGAAGCCAAAGCCGAGGAGTGGGCGTCGGATCTGCTGAATCAGGCGGTCAGAGCATTGAGCCAGGCGCGCTCGCTCCTGAACCAAGAGTCGTATCGAAAAGCCGCCGATAATGCCGAAGCAGCGGCAGCCAAAGCGAAAGAGGCCGAGGCACAGGCATACAAACTTCGAGCGCAGGAAAACTTGAGTCAGACCGACTCGGATCTCCGGCTGGCGGAACGAGCAGATTCGCCGGATCTGTCGCCGCTCGCATACAGCCAGGCGGTCGACACGATGAAAAAGGCGCGCGAGCTGCTCGCTGAAAAAGACAACAAAGGCGCCTGGGAAATATCCGTGCAGGCGGAAGAGGCCGCTCAAGTGGCTTTGGACAAGAGAATCATCGATGCCCAGGAAGCCTGCGATGCCGCCCTCGCGGCGGAAGCGCGTACATACAACCGGGAAGACATCGATCAAGCTCTGGCCCTGCTGAATGAAGCAAAAGCGGCTCAGGAAGCACAGAACTTCGATCGCGCGAATGAAACGGCGCAACAAGCGATTCAACTCGCCCAACAGGCGGAATCGTTCGCCTGGAGACAGCGCAGCAAACAGCTGCTTGGGGAACTCGCGCGAACCGAACAGCTTATGCAGCAGCAGCAGGCGAGCGTCCATGTGCCCTCTTTGGCGCGTCGCTTTACCGTCAGCCTGGCGGAGGCCCGTATCCAAGAAATCGATGAGAAATGGGAAGTATGTTATGAGGCAGCCGCGGATGCACGAGATGCCGCGCAGAGCGCCTGGAAACAGATGACCGCCCAGCTGCAGAGTGATGTCGAGGAGCTGCAGGGGATCGCCCGCTCCATCGACGATATGACACTGGATACATGGGCGCGAGAACAGAAACTCTCAATGGTACCGATGATCACCGAGCTCCAACGCCTGGTCGAGTTGGAGCAATATGTGGCCGCTTTCGCCTACTCCGAGACCGCCCTCGAACAGGCGCGAGCCATCAAAGAGGAGGTTCAGCACCATAACCTCGCCGTTCGTGCCGAAGAACTCTCGCAGCAATTGCAGAAACTGGTCGACGAAGGTCCCGCCAAAATATTGGAGAATCGGAGCAATGAAATACGGGCCTTGATCGACGAAATGGGCAGCCCCGACGAGAAATATGATTACAAGGAACTAATCGCCCGGGCCGATGCGGCGGAAGAAGATATGAACGGTTTCCCCGAGCAGGCCGAGGTCGTAGCGGAGCAGCGAACCACACAGGCCAGCGAGATCCTCCAGCAGGCCCAACAGGCACAAGCCCGTAAATTTTATCCGGACCGCCTCGCGAAAGCGGTCAAAGACCTACAGTGGCTCCGAAATGAGCTGCAGGCCGGCGATTACAATTCCATTCATCAGCACCTCACGTCTCTGGAGGCGGAAGCCCCAGCTATCCTGGAAGACACCAGCCTGGCGGTCGCCGAGCAGGAGTATAAAGACCGACTGAGCGCGAATCTGACCCAGATGCAGAACTTAATTCGCGACTTCGACACCATTGCACGGCTCATGCCGAGATCGTTGATCGCTGCGCGGGCCACTGAAACGACAACGGACAGCCCGATGTTGAAAAACGCGTACAAGAGCATGCAGAGTCCTCTGACCGCCCGCAGGCTCTTGGCGGCAGCTCGACTGCTCGAGGAAAATGTGAAAGCCGACGATCCCCCACAGACCTTGAATGGCCTCAAGGAACTCGCGGTTGAATCGTTCAGGCATTTCCGCAAAGCGGCGGAAGGATTCGCGATTTTCGGTGAGACCGACAAGTACGACATCAAATACCGGAACGCCGCCATGGAAGGCGCCTATGAACACCTTGAAAAGACGTTGCGGGTCAACAAAGAAATTGAATACATTATCAATCAGCGAAGATCGGATAATAAGTGGGAACGCCTCGATTGGAAGCTCGGCAAGGTTGAGCAACGGATTGAACGCTTGATTTGGCGTAACCCAAGTCCGAAAGATTGATCGACGGGCCTTTAACGCAGTGAGGAAAACGTATCGGCAGCGTCCGAGTGGATGACAAGTAGGAGGTCGAAGGGAGCATTTCGGGATGTTCGGATTTGGTTTGTCCGGTTTGGGCCTCAATGTTGATCTAGTGACGACGGTCGAAGTCCTCTCGATCGCGGGTGTAGTGTTGTACGCGATTTATCTCGGCGCTTCGATGGGCCTTTTTAAGAAATCTCGGTAGTGAACGATTGGAAGATCGTTGGACATTGGAAGCTCGATTGTCCGCTTCCTTCAGAAACTCGAAGCAGGCCTCTCTTCTCCAGCAAGGTTGCCGGGGCGATAGAAAGTTGGTCACTGACGCTAGCTGAAACTAGCTGACACCAGCTGAAGCTAACTGACACTAGAGGTTTCTGTCTTTCTCCGGTTCCTCTCTTTCTCTGGATGAGCAGGTCGCTGGCGCTCTCCGGGTAAGCAGGTCGCCGGCGCTCTCTGGATGAGCAGGTCGCTGGGGCTCTCCGGGTAAGCAGGTCGCTGGGGCTCTCCGGGTAAGCAGGTCGCCAGCATTACAAAGTTTCCCTCTCCCTCCGGGAGAGGGTTAGGGTGAGGGATCAGTAGCTCGGACTTCCAGTCTCATTATCAAGTTTGAGGAAGATACAAAGCCAACGGAGTCTTACAATGGATGCTCAGGAACGTGGAACGTTTCTCACAAAACGATTAGCGGAATATCAGCAGCTCTGGGCAAAGTTCATGGAGATGTTCTCGGCCGGATCCGACAAGGAAGCCGAGGAGATCACGGACGATCAAGAACGCGAGTTCAGCGAACTCCAGGCGGAAATCACACGAAGAACCCAATTTCTCGCCCACCGTATGCCGAACGGCGTTTTCGATATCGAAGACGACGTGATGAAACTATTCAAACAATCCATCTCGCTTCGCATTATCCAAGCCGAACCGAGTATCAAGATCACCGATCTGAAAAGTCAATGGCACGAATCGTCAATCTCACTGAACAAAATGCACGGGCAGCTTCGAACAGCGCTTGAGGAAGAAGCGTCGGGAAAGAGAAAGAAAAAGAAGAAAAAATAGGCGCATGAGCATTCGAAAGCGACATCGAAGCGGTCCGGGGACTCCATCTCCGGATCGTTTTTTTGTGTGTGTAAGGGAACTCAGAAAACCGGGGTTCTATTCTTCCTCATCAGCGGATTGGTCTTTGATGCTGATATCGATGTAGGCGTCGAGATGGCTTTTTTGGAAGATCCGGGAAAGTGCTTCGTTGACCAGAACTTTGAACCGTTTGTGTCGTTTGTCGATTTCCGATTGGGTTTTAACGACGACCCCCACACCGAAGCTGTCGATATAGCCTACGCCGCTCATATCCAACGTGACTCGTTCGGCGTCGCTCTCGATAGCCTCGTCCAGGTGGCGCTGAAGCCCGGCTGCGTTCACGATCAGAACGTCTCCGACCACCGTCAGCAGCAGGCTGCCGTTTTCACGTTGTTGCGTTACCAAAACGCCTTCGGTTGCCATGAATCACCTCTCGCCCACGACTTTCGAGTACCACCGTACATCCGCTCAATCCCGATCACGGCAATGTCGACGAGGGCGAGACTCCCAAGACCGTCTCCAAACACGGAGACCATACGAGAGTGTGCTTCTCCCCCAAGATGGGGGACATACAGAGGGGGTTGACAACACTTAACTTATCAACTCCACCCGGACCCTCCCCAATCTTGGTGAGGGCGAAAACACACTTTTGAGACACTTTCTCCCGCCGAGCCGTAAGGTTAGATCAAGGGAAGACGGCTCATCAGGAGATTCGCCCTCCCGGCATCGTTTCACCGGGACTCGAACGATATCGCGACTATTCCGTCTGCCGGGATTATCCACACCTTGCCCCCCGGTGTCAAACGAAGGAGTGATGGTGTCCCGTCACAATGAAAATGTCACCCTGGTGAGAAGTGGGGAATGGGATGTGATGAGTGGTCAGTGATGAGTGATGAATGACAAGTGATGGGGGGTGTAGGGTAGGCTCACGGGCGTCGTCTCGCACCAATGTACTGATTCACGCCCAGCCTGCCCGTAGCCCACCAACTCAGTTGCGTATTCCGCGTCCCCCCTACGTCCGCTATTCACCAACCTCGATGATTATGTTTACAATCGTCGGTTTCAATCCTTCAAAACGGGCCACCGTCAATTCCTCTTAGCAATGGCTGCAAACGGCCCGGGTGCCACCCCCAACTCCGCTTGGGGGTGCTTGTGACCGACCCGGCTGGCACCCCCACAATTCGGGCTCGTCCCGGAGTCGCACTCCGTGGGAGTATCGCTGAGGCTACCCGGTTATCGGCAGAGGTCGAACGCGTATGCGATGCTGCTCGAAAACGATAACACTCCCTTTCTGCAACGCCTCTTGAATGTGAGGGAAGTTTGCAATCAGCAAAGCAGCCTGTTGATGCGGACGTCTTTCCAAGCCGCGGCGGAACAAAATGACCGATGGCTTGGGTTTCTTCCATAGCGCGAGAAAGACAGCAAAATCGGTATCGGCCGATACGAGAACGCGGTCGTCAGCAGCAGCTCTGTCGAAAATGACGGAATCGTCTTCCGATTGAAGCCCGATGTCCCTCACGTGAATCGCATCGAAGCCCGCATTCCTTAGCGTCGTGGCGACGAAAGGCGAAAGAGCGTTATCGATAAGAAGCTTCATCCAGTCGGTACCGAAGGTAACTCACGTTCTCTGACCGCTTCGGCCGCGTACCGCAACGCTTCAGTAATGTCTGCTTCTTCCAGGTCGGGAAACGCGTCGAGGATCTCCGTGACAGTCATCCCATCCGCGACCATATCAACCACGGTAGCGACAGGGATTCGAAGATTGCGCAGGCAGGGAGCGCCCCCCATTTGGCTTGCGTTAACAGTGATTCGTCTATACTCCATTCCGCCAATCCTCCTATGATGCGGATCATACCACATTGTACCGGGGACAATGCCTTCCAACCAGCTCGACACGAAGCCATCCAACGCACGATCCCCACATCTCACATATCCCACCCAACAAGCTGAACAATATCCCCCCGGCTCGTAATGCCGTTGCTGGGATCGTAGACAACAGATAAGCCGTCGGATTCCCCGTCCGGCCCGGGATGCGTCACCCAGTACGATTCCTTCGGGTAGTTCAGGCCAACCAGCACATGCGGGCGGTGCGCCGCAGGGTGCGACCGTCGCCACACCTCAACCGAATAAGAATCCAGTTCGTCCTCGTCCAAAAGTGCCCTAACAGCGGGCGGAGGAATCGGTGTCGGTATCGGCATCGGAGGCACGCCCATCCCGTAGCCCATGCTCCCCATTCCCGTCCCGTATCTCATCCCGCCGTAGTACCCTGAATATTGTAGTCCGAACGGGCGACCGGGAGGATTCACTTCTGTGACGGAGACAACGAGCGGTCCGAAGGCTTGAAAGATCCCACGATACCAAGCCGCAAGGTCTTCTTGAGTTGTCAAAGCAAAGTCACCCATTCCCAGCGAATCAGGCAGATTCACAGCCTCGTCCCGAGGAATGGGATAGACAAACGTTACATCCGCTTGCGGCGGTTCTCGGATCGCGGTGATCTCGAACGTGACGTCATACACCAGACCCGCCAACGTTGCGGGCACATTCTTCGGCGGGCTCGGCAGAAAGAGGGAGTGTGTGACCACCTCGTCCCTGCCAATGGGAGTCTCTTTTCTTTGCGCCGCCTCTCTCATCTCGCCGGTCGTCGCGATGTCGATCAATTGCTCCGTCGGCAGAAGATTTCCAGTCTCGGGGTCATACATCCAACTATCACTACCCCGTCGTTCTGTCTCGCGAAGGATTCTCCAGATCGTCTCTCGTGACAGAACATTGCCGGTCTCGGTGTCGTACATCCAATCCTGCCCCATGGCATACTGGGACGCGATCCCGTAGGCACCCAGCACGGGCTTTTCGTCCATCGATTTTGGGACCTTTATGTAGCCGATACAGAAGTTCTGGTTGAGGTCGGGAGCTAAGAGAGAACTCGGTTCTTCCGACAACCCGTAGACCGCCATGAAATGCCGTCGAATGGGAAGCGGAGAATCGGTCACATGCCATTCGAAGGGTTCGTCCTGAGGGGCCAGCCCTGCAAACTCCTGATCGGTCGGCCACCGGCCGTGCTCGTCCCGCCAGGCTCGCGCGCGGTACGCCGCAAGGAGGGTTTGTCCTTGTACCCGTCTGTTATTGAACCGTTGGCTATGCTTACGCGTGTAAATCCCTCTCCCGCGATAGCGGGACGCCAGATAAATCAAACGCGGGAATTCTTTCGCCTGCTCTAGAGAGAGGAATGGATCGGTCTCAAAGAAGCTGTCAGGTACTCTTTCCGCGCGGAGACGCATCGCGGGGAGTGTGGTCCACTGCGCCAGTTTGTCCGCAATCTCGCCGGTCGATAGAGGCTCTCGAGGAACAAGGCCCGCCTCATGCAGAATCGCGTAGGTCTTATTGTCTTTAGATGGTTTTTCACCAAGCAGGATCGCAGCAGCGAGGGCCTCTCCGGATGCAAACTGCTGAGCCAAGAAGCGCTCGGCCGGGTTCATTCCGGGAGAACGCATGTCAAGCGTGTACAGATACGTCACCAGCAGGCTCTCGGCATGACGAGGCGCATGCCAGGTCTCGGGCTCCGCCTCTTGTAGGCATTCCAAGATGCGACGGGTATCTTCCGGCGAGGGGTCGGTCCACGTCACCAATTCAAATCCGGACAACCCGATTCCGTACACCGCGAAGCGAATGAGTTGGTGGATTAAGTTGGGAGCAGGATGAAACGCGTCCGCTAATCGCAGCACGGTGGAGAAGTGCCGAATCCCTTTCTCTTGATCGCCCCGGAGCCAATCCCGAATACCGATCAGGCGAAGGCCCTTCGCGCCGGTTTGAACGTTGATGAGGTTCAGATCGAATGTTTGCAGGTCGTCAAAACCGTCTTCCTCTGGCGCGACGACATACGGCCCCTTCTCGACTACCACGTTCGCACTCGCTTCGAAAATATCGACTTGCGCCAACGCTTTATGAAACCAGTCTGGAGCCTCCGGGACCGCAATAAGACTGTTCCCGTTACCGGGCAATCGCACTCCACCCAACGCCGTGTTGACAGGGTCGCCCCATTGTTTCATTGCTTCGTCTGATGGCGCACCCGGGTAGCCGAAGAGTTCGCGATACGGCTCACTTGCACCCGGGCCGTATTCGTCCCAAAGTGCCTGGTTGAACGCCTGCGCCATCTCCGGCGTATGATCCTTCTGGCGGTAAACAGTACGCCATTCGTGAATGTAGGACGCTGCCACGATCAGAACAACAAGAACAATGATTAGCTCCATAGAACGATGAATGTTCCAACGCATAGCGAGTCCTCCTTAGCCAACTCCCAAGTCGATACCCGTAATCAAAAAGAACAAGTCGCGCAAGCCGGTTCTTGTGACCAGAACGACCACGGCTAACACAAAGAACAGAAGTCGAATAACGGCCATTTGTCGGTACGCTGTTCCTGCGGAAAGGACGGACGGACTTGTCGCAGCGCGCCACGCCGCCAGGACAAAACCAACGAGGATCAGAAGCAACAACCAAGGGAACGGCAGACGCACCCTGTCGAGCAGAGATCTGGGGTCCACACCCTTTACGTAGCTCGCAACCATTGCAGTAAAACCCGTCGACAGCGATTCGAGATAGCCAATTACCGCGAATACCAGAATGACAACCGGCAGAGCGGCCATAACAGCGTATAAAGGCCGTTTGAACGCATGGGTCACAAGTACCCCACAGCAGTAGGGAACGAGAGTAATCAGAACGACCCATGCGGTTGAGGTCCACACATCCCTGGTAAGAAAAGTCAACGCACGGCTGTCGAATTTCGCGGTGAGCAGAATCAACAGGAACGATAGAATGAAAGCTCCGATAAGCCCTTGGACAAATTTTGTCCAGAAAACTGTACTTCGGGGGATTGCGTAATGATATAGCATGCAGCGGATGCCTTGTTTGTCCGCCTCGCTGTATGTTGTTGTCCCAAGAATGACCGACAACATCGCGACAACCGCCATCGGCGTGAGAAAGGTTTCGTCGTCGATTCTGGTTGTGTGTGCACTCGCGAAAAGAAGAAGCGTACCTAGAACCGCCAAAATGACCAAAACGACAGCGTAGAGGATTGCGTTCTCCCGTAGTTGTTTGTAAGTGAGAGCCGATACAGCCGACCAACCGCCCCCCAGCTGAGATTCTCCGGAAATGTATCGATCCATTCGCTCGCTCCGCCGCATCCGCACGAGCAGAATCGCGGCCAGAATCGGCAAACCAAAAACAAACGGGAGAAGAATAGAGAAGCCGAGCTCATCCCAAAGAGCCCAGAGAATCGTACAAAGCCAGACACCCACCAACTCGATGACCAGACCGATCAGGATAACGTTGATCGAGTGATTCAGTCGGCAAGAGAGTGGCAATCCGATCAGATAGGCTGTCACTGTGCCCGCCACGATATACGAAACGGCCTCGTAAGCGGGATCCCAGATCTTCAATCCCGCGATTTGCGCTACCACGTACCACAAGCATTGCAGGACGATAACAGCAAATAAGATGGACCACGCAGCCAGAGCCTTCTCCCCCCACACACGTCGGCGGGAAACCGGCAGGCGTTGCAAAAACAAAACATTTCGGCCGATTCGTTCCTCGACAGACCATTGAGCCGCCACAACAAGCGCAATCACCGCGCTGATACAGAGCTGGATCTTAGGAAACCATTGCGAGATGTGAGGCAAGCTCGGGAAATGAATCAGGCCGCCAAAGGAGGACTTGGCAAACAATGGAATAACCGCCATGAGCAGCCCCTGAAACGCCAGGGCGGCAAGCATTTGCTTGGATAAGAGGCGCAAGTCTTTTCGAAATACGGGAACAGCTTGCAGCATCATGATCCCACCAACTCGACAAAGATGTCTTCCAGGGTCAGCTCTTCGACAGTGACATTGTCGGCCCCTGTCTGCTTGAGCGCATCCGGCGTTCGTTCGGAGTCGAATGTCCGGAGCGTTGCGACCGCTTCCCGGCCGTTCGTGCGAACAGACACGGCGCCGTCGATCCGAAGATCGGGCGGAACGCACTTGTCGAACACCAGCCGGACCCGCTTCATTCGTTTATGTAACTCATCCAACCGCGAAACCAATTCGATCCGTCCCTCTCTCATAAACGCAACATGGTCGAGAAGCCCCGCGAATTCGTTCATCAGGTGGGACGAAAGAAAAATGGTCTTTCCTGTTTCCTGGTATTTCCCAAGAATGGTCTCGATGAAACTGCGTCTCGCCGCCGGATCGAGTCCGCCTGTCGGCTCGTCCAAAACAAGCATCTCCGGATCGAACGACAGCGCCAAAAGCAACGCCAGTTTCGCCCGCATGCCTTTACTCAGGTTCTCCACACGCTCTTTTCCATCGAGACGAAAATCGGACTGAAGCGAACGGCAGGTCTGCCAATCCCAACGGCTGTGATAGGGAGCGACCAGGCCGATAATCTCATCCACTGTCATCCATTCATAGAAACCGTGAATCTCCGGCACGTAGCCCACACGCCGTCTGACCGCAACATCATCTCGGACAGGATCGATCCCGAGCACCGACATGTGTCCTTGTGTCGGTGGAAGGAGTCCCATCAGCATGTGGATCGTGGTCGATTTGCCCGCGCCGTTCGGGCCCAGAAGGCCGAACACAGAGCCCATAGGCACTTCCATGTCGAGTTCTTCTACCGCCCACTTCCGGCGGAACCGTTTACCGAGTCGCTCTGTTTTGATGGCCGCGTCACTCATTCTTCGACTCCTTACCCAGTTGCCCAGCGCTTTCCTTCAGTAGATCGACGACTTCTTCAATAGGAACGCGATAGTGATACGCCTCGACCGCGAGTTCGTCGGTCAGGCGCTTGAGTTGATTGATTCGTTCTTTTCGCTCGACGTTCGGACCGTCTTGTGTCACAAAACACCCTGCACCTTGGCGGTTCCTGACCAGCCCCTGGTGTTCGAGTTCCAAGTAGGCGCGGCTGACCGTATTCCGGTTGACCCGCGCCTGGACGGCGGCCTCACGGATGGTGGGGAGCTGATCGCCCGGTTTGAGCGCCCCGGTCGCGATCGCACGCCGAACCGCCTCCACAATCTGGAGATACGTCGGCTTTGGATTGGACAAGTCAACTGTGATGAACATTGTACTAGGTATAGTAGGACAATTAGGAGACTTTGTCAAGCAGACTTGGGGGAAATCAGCGATTCCGCAACTTGGCGGGAAATAGGTGGGTAAGTGTTCCAGGTTGGGGTTTTAGCGGTCAGTAAGTAGGGGGATGAGATTCGCACGCCGTTTTTGGGGCGGAAATCCTGTGGGATCACCCCTGAAGTCTGGGAGAAGGGTAGACGGTGGCGTCTCGAAGAAGGTCGGGTTGGTTTTCTTTGAGGACAATCACCACATGCTTGCCGTAAGTCCGAAGTGTGTTGATGAGAGCGGGCGTTGCGTAGAGGGCATCAAAACTGAAGGCATCCACGAGTCGAGGGGCGACCGTCAGCAGACGTTTCAGCAAGCGAAGGGCGCAAGTGGTTTCGCCTTCACCGGGGTGTTGCGGTTCGAGGTCAATCACGGGATGCATACGAGCCCCGAGGATGCTGACCGCCACGATGCGGTGATACCATTGGACTTGATCG
>CAZTDD010000053.1:0-41422 GCA_964612675.1 uncultured bacterium | reverse complement strand
CACGACGGGGGAGGGAAACTTCTCGGTGGGAGAGGGGAACCTCACGACGGGAGAGGGAAACTTCTCGGTGAGAGAGGGGAACCTCACGACGGGAGAGAGAAACTTCTCGGTGGGAGAGGGGAACTTTTGATGGCAGCGGCCGACTCTTTGGGACGGCATCAAGATTGGAAGAAACATAGAGCAATGTCATTAAGTTAGGAAAGGGCGAAGCCGTTTACCGGGAGGGCGAGGCTCCCGCCGAGCCGAAATGAGGAAAGATGCGGCTCACCAGGAGGTTCGCCCTCCCCTCGCTCCTTCTCTGAAACTTACCTTAACGACATTGAGACATAGAGGGGGTTGAGACTACTTAACGCTATGGTTGCAAAAATGCGAAGAGGCCGGCCGGAAGCGCCGTCGGAAAGCCGCGTGGATAAAGGCCAAAAGCGATGTTTATGGATAATTGCAGGACCTGAGGAAAAAAGTACCGGTAGTGCGATCCAGACGCCCCCCTCCAACTCCCCCCGTGAACGGGGGGAGAGACTTTGACATGTTGGCAGAAGGGGTCAGTTTTGCAACGTTAGGGTTAATATATCAACCCCACCCGAGCCCTCCTCTTACTGTGGCCACGCAAGCGTGTGCCTCTTGGGGAGGGAAAGAGGAAGAGTCTTGAGACACCGCTTCTGATGAATCATTTTTTGTTTTGGAAGCGACGGCTCGTCGGGAGATTCGCTTCCCGGCATAGCATCACCGTCGGCGATGGCTCCATCTGGATTACACTCATTCTGGGAAGAGAACCTGAGATCGCTGGAGACGATCAACCCCGGACTTGCCAACCAGCTCCAAACCGCCCCGCGCGAAGGCATCGTTTACGCAGTGGAGCGTGAGTACGGCAACCGTTTCTTGTGCCGGGCTCTAAAGCGACAAGAACACCAGTCTCTTTTCGATTCGTGCCCCGTGATTGAAGGCGCTCGGTCGTTCGCAGAGGGGGAATGGATTCACGCCCCACAGGAAGAAAAGCTCCCTGCCCTTTCGGAACGAGATCTGCTGCAGAACGATCTTTTCATCGTTGTTCGTATGGGCCTCGGGAATGAGGTTCTCGATCTTTACAACCGTCTCGCTCTGGTTGAGTTCTTCCGAAATCGCAACCGGCGGATTCTTGCGCTGGAAGACCGGATCGACCTCGTTCGTGCCGCTTTTACGCTTTATGATTGGCGGATCATTCTCGAATCCAGCCGCTTCCTGTTGCTTTGCGGTAACGATCTGGGAGCGTTACTGCGGAGGTTTCTCGATCGCTATTCCTTTTCTGCGGTAGCCCGACCTTTCGTACAGATTGGATCCGGTACAGTCGAGCATTCGGCGCGCGTGGCTGATGAGATCACGAATGTAGTGGAGACCGTCCAGGAGAAGCAGTGCGGGCAAGCACAGCAACGGCTCCAGGCTCTGTCAAAATCGCCTGCATTACGGAAATCCTCGCATGTAAGAAAAGTGCTTTGGCTTGTGCCGGGACACAATTATCTTCAGAAGTGTTCCGTCCAAGCGCTTCAACAAATGGGAGTCGATGCCGTTCACCATCTCTGGTCTGCGCCTCTCTATCGATACGTGAAACGTTACGAGTGGATTCGTCTGCTGAAAGAGTACGCTCCCGATGCTCTTGTCATGGTAAATGCAACCCCGGCAACGTTCTTCGACGGCGATGAGATCGGCGATCTTTCGGTGCTTGTCGCAACGTGGTTTGTGGACAATCCTCAACGTTATGTGCGTGACAGCAAAGACCTTTCCGGTGTGGATCTGGTCGCCTCTTTCGATAGAGAGTATCTGTCGTATCTAGAAGACATTGGAGCGACACGTCTCCGTGAAATCCGTACCGCCGCTGGACTGGACGGAAGAGACATCCCAAACCAGCCCGACGGTCCAACGATTTCGTTTGTGGGAGAGCTCGGTACGCGCGGATTTTGGGCCATGGAGCAGTTGCTCAATCGTTCTCTACCCCATTTGCGAAGCGCCGTCGACTCGGTGATTGAGGAATATGCGCTGTCACCGGGACAGAATTTGGAGGATCTCTGCAGAAGGCACCTGGATATCGAGCGCTTCCCCTTTCGTGGGAGCATGGTCGAACTGATCGAGAATAAAGCGACGTATCGGCGACGCAGGATGTTTCTTGAGGAGATTCACGACATGGGTTTGACTGTATTCGGAGACCCCGAGTGGGGTAATCCGCAACATTCCGGATGCCTGGCGCATTGCTGGGCGGGGCGTCGTTTGGATTATTTCTCCGAGCTTCCGTCTGTCTACGCCGGTTCGCAAATCAACGTCAACATCCTCCATAGTCAATGCCGGTCAGGCTTGAACCCCCGGGTATACGATGTGTTAGCCTGCGGAGGGTTTCTGTTGACGTCAGAAAACCCGGGTATCAGCGATGAGTTCGTCGACGGAGAGCATCTGGTCACATTTCGGACTCCCGATGAGTTACGGGACCAGGTCCGCTATTATCTGGATCATCCGGAAGAGCGACAGCGGATCGCGGAGGCCGGACGGAGACGTGTTCTTGCGAGCTGTCGCTACCATGATAGAATGCGACACTTTTTGGGCGTATTCGACCGAATTTTAGCAGGAGATACTTATGTCTATCCTTGTTGATCAGAACACCCGCCTCATTGTCCAGGGATTCACCGGGAAGGAAGGGACTTTTCACGCAGAACAATGCATCGAGTACGGCACAAACGTGGTCGGAGGCGTCACCCCGGGTAAAGGGGGTACGACTCACCTGGAGAGGCCGGTATTCGATACGGTTGCAGACGCGGTTGAGAAGGCCCACGCAAATACAGCGTTGATATTCGTTCCCCCGCCCTTTGCGGCGGACGCGATCATGGAAGCCGCCGATGCAGGCATCGGTGTCATTGTATGTATTACCGAGGGGATACCGACGCTCGATATGGTGAAGGTGCACCGATATCTTCAGGACAAGGCTACCCGCTTAATCGGGCCGAACTGTCCCGGCGTAATTTCACCCGGGAAAGCGAAAGTCGGAATCATGCCGGGCTTTGTTCATTTGGAGGGATGTGTAGGCGTCGTCTCCCGAAGCGGCACGCTGACCTACGAAGCCGTGGACCAAATCACAAAGACGAAGCTGGGCCAGTCTACTTGCATCGGAATCGGCGGCGACCCCATCATCGGAACGGATTTTGTAGCTGCCCTGCGTCTCTTTAAGGACGATCCGCAGACCGAGGCGGTCGTTATGATCGGTGAGATCGGCGGTACGGCGGAAGAAGAGGCTGCGGATTTCATCAAACGTGAGTTCGACAAGCCTGTCGTCGGGTTCATCGCCGGTCAGACCGCGCCTCCCGGTAAACGGATGGGACACGCAGGCGCAATCATTGCCGGCGGAAAGGGGACGGCGGCAGAGAAAATGGACGCGCTGAAACAGGCCGGTGTTATTGTCTGCCAGAGTCCCGCTGAAATTGGAGACCGGGTGAAAGAAGCGCTGTCGAAATAAGAGAGTCCGGTGCCCTCGATAATCCCTGAATGTAGAAACGCTCTCTGAGGTTTGCCGATGCTAGTGCTCGTAATGGGAATGGGCCGAAGCGGTACCTCGCTCCTCATGCAGGTGCTCCATGCCGCCGGCTTCGATTGTGGAACGGACCTGCTGCCCGCTGACGAGCACAATCCGAAAGGATACATCGAAAGCGTTTCGGTTATCTCCTTCAACATATCTGTGTTGAATGCCGCTTCCGGCACCCCTGGAGAGCAATTTCCTCTTCCCGACGAAGCGGAGATCGAACGGCTGATCGGAATACCGATTCCAGTGAAGTTTCCCCCCCATGATTTCGCGGTAAAGGACCCCCGTCTGACTCTTACGTTTCCGGTGTGGTATCCCTATCTGAGGGGATTCGATCTGCGTGTCATTCTCGCTCGGCGCAATACCGAGGCAATTGCCGAGTCGGTCTTGAGAGCCTCGGGTGTTTCACTATCTCGAATACGGTATCTTACCGAGCAGTATGTGAAGCGCGGGGAGAAGTATATCGAACGGTACAACCTGCCGAGCGCAACAATTTGGTATGAGGATTGGTTCAGGGATCCGCAAAAGAATCTGCGACTTTTGGAAGGACTTCTGGAGCGGCCGATCGATGTCGATGTTTCGAAGATCGCCGATAAGCAGTTGGTTCGGTGCCCCGGTGACATAAAACCGATCGACCTGCAATCACTTCGACCGAGCGATCGTTTCATTCCTTTGCGCGACTTCGTCACCGACCACCAAAAAGAGAATCTCTATCGGCTCCGACGTCAGCAACCCCAACTGGCGGAACGACTCGAGACCTGCCTGAAGGAAAGAAACATCGAGATCCGCAAGAGCGATGAGAGTACCTATCACTGCCGTTTGCCGACGGCCGAGAGAAACCCGGTAACCGAGTGGTATATCAAGGAAATTCGCGATCACTCGGGCAGGCCGTGCATGGAGTACCAGGAATACTCGCCGGAACAACACTGGCTGCTTATTGCGAAGACTTCCGGGGTGTGTCCCGACTGCCTGATTCGAAAGGGCCTTTCTCCGTTTCGTCCTATCTCTATCATTGAACCTTCACTCGAGGTTTTTCTGTCGTATCTGTCGATTCGGTCTTATGTTCCGCTCTTCAACCTCTCGCACGTCAAGTGGTTTGTAGGGGAAGATGCTTTCCACCGTTTCGAGGAGGCACTCGATGGCGAGTTGGAACCGTATTTCGTATCTGCAGTATCTCCGCGTGCGATTGTAGGCGATCGAGATTCCGACGAGGATTTCAACACCCTAAGCAAAGACTTGAGCGCAGCAGGAACGAAAGTTGCCACGAAGTTTAAAGAGATTCACGCTCTGGCAGCAGCCTTCCGGAATAGGTTCCTTCAGGAACCCAAACCGCCGTTTCAGAAGATGTTGACAATACGGCCCGGCTATGGGGTCCCTTCGAGTGTAGCAAATGAACTGACCAATGCGTTCCGGGAACTCGGGCTGGATGCGCTGGAAGGAACCGTGGCTTACTCGTTCACCGGAAATCCTCATATTGAACCGTCTCGATATCCCGATATTCTAAGGATCGTGCTTCAAATCTACCGGCTTCAACCGGATTGCATCGTATCCATCAACAACGCGGCGGAATTTTTCACCCGGCCGCTGGCAGACGTACCAATCCCTTCCGTTGTCTGGTATTGGGAAGACGCGATTATCCCGGAGCAATACCGACACCGCGAACACGATTTCTTACTGACTTGTTCTCAGGAATTGTCGAAGAACCTCAAAGGGCACGGGGGCCACTACCTCGGTGAGCTGCCGGTTGCGGGGGCTCCGCTGGACTGCGAACACCGAGACGAGTTCGTTTGCGATGTCGGTTTCGTCGCCGATCTCAGCGATACACGTGCATTGCGGACCAATATGCCGCCGAGTCTTCTCGAATTTGTGGATTCCGTTGTCGATGCCAAACTGAGCGACGTACGCGTGCCGCTCAGGCCGCCTCCCGATCAGCCGCTTGACAGGGCCGCCGAGCTGGTTCGTATTCTCAAACCATCGATCAATCTGCGCGGCTTGAGAGACGACCAGGTATTTGTCCTCTTCATGGAAACAGAATGGAAACGCAGACGACAGATTGATGTCCTTTCGCGTCTCGCCGAATTCGATTTGAAGATTTACGGTCACCCGGACTGCGCAACTGTTCTTCGCGATACACCGGTTCTTCCCGCGTATCAGGGAAGAGCCCTGAAGGAGAATGAATTCAGGGATTTCTGTCATAGCGCTACGATCGTACTGAGCGTACATCCTCCCTTCCTTCACGATACGCCGCTCCTTATGGATATGTTAGTCCCGATGTGCGAGGGATTCCTTCTGACGGATGTCGGCGTGCATTCAGGTGAGCGGTTGAGCGAGTTCTTCGAACCGCAGCGTGAGATCGCATGTTTTTCCGGCCCCGACGACGTCGCTGACCGCGTAAGACATTACCTGGCACATCCTGAAGAACGACAGGCTGTAATTGCCGCCGCAAGAGAACGCATATTGAGAGAGCACACATACAAGCGTCGAGCAGAGAAAATTCTCCAGATATTACGATCCACCCGCCCATAATTGCGGAAATGGAATTAAGCTTGAGAAGACAATGAAAGGGAGGTTTGTCCTATGACAGAAACACGCGTACAACTTGGCCGAACCGAACTGCACGTCAGTCCCGTTTGCTTTGGATGCTGGCAAATGGGTCAGACGTTCTGGGGACGTGTACCGGAAGAGGACCTTACGGCCGCCGTTCGCAAAGCGATCGATCTCGGTATCAATTTCTTTGATACAGCCGATGCCTATGGAAATGGAGTTGCGGAAGAGATCCTTGGGCGCGCCCTGAAAGGGATACCAAGAGATTCGTTCGTCGTCGCAACGAAGCTATACCACCATTGGTTGCCCGAACGGAATAATGCCCGGCAACCGAATTTGTCGTATGACTACGTGATATGGGAATGCGAGCAGTGTTTGAAACGATTGGGAGTAGAGACCATCGACCTGCTCCAAACGCATTCTTTTGACATTTTCACGCATCCCGAAGAGACCGCGCGAGCATTTGAGACACTCAAACAGCAAGGCAAGATCCGCTGTGCCGGATGTAGCAACTACAATGTGGAACAGCTGCGTGCGGCGCTCCGGTTCGGTCGGATGGATACACTTCAACCGCTCTACAGTCTCCTCACACCGGAAGCCGAGGAGGATCTTTTTCCCTTGTGCATGTCTGAGGAGATCGGCGTTTTGGCGTATTCACCGCTCTACCGAGGCTTGTTGTGCGGAAAATTCTCAGGAGATGAGACCTTCGACGATGTCCGAAAAGGCGATCCCTGGTTTACCGGTCAGAAATTCAAACAGACGGCACAGCGAGTGAAACGACTTGGACCGATCGCGGAACAATACGGATTGAGTATTACGCAGCTTGTTTTGGCCGCGACCATCGCCAACCCGGCAATCACATGCGCTATCGCCGGCATCAAAAATGAGAAACAGATTGAAGAAGCAGCCGGAGCGATGGGAAAAGAGATTTCTCGCTGGGACTATTACCAGATTCGAAAGGCGCTTGTTTCGGAGAACTGGCCGTAAGGGCTTTTGGTGGGTTGCGCAGCTCGGGACTTATCACGTAAATCGGAGGTGAGTCCTGTCGCTAACCCACTCTACACTCTCTACCGTAGGGGTTTGCGTACTGCCAGCTGTGGGTTAATCGATCACTTCGAGGGTGATCGAGGCGAGTCCGGAGGATTTGCCGGTACCCCATACATGGATTTTGTATTGTCCGGTCTGGGGAGCGATCAGGAACGTACGGACACTGCTCGGTTCGTGGAAGGTATCGGGTCCCACCTGAACGAGTCTGCGCCCATTCGGTGCCAGAACTCGAACAGTCGGTTCCAGGTCGCCGTCTATCCGGGACACCTCTATATGGACCGTGCTATCTTCTTCGATATAGGCTCGGTAAATATCGGTTTTGCCCCGTCTGATCAAGGCAGTTGTTGTTCCGGTTCGTAGATCCGGTATGCTCTTCGGATCACGCTCCACGTGAAGCCTGTAGGGACCTGTGGTTTCGTACGGTCCGCCTGAGACCTCCACGAAACCTTCCGTCAGCCTTGTCATCAGGATCGCATCATCACCCGAGCCGGTGTCGTCATCCACAGCCACAGGCTCGCCTTCTGAATCGAAGAGCTGAAGATAAGGATTGAACATTTCAAACTCGGTTGGACTGGAATCGAAATCGTCCAATGTAAAGACCAGCAAACGCCGGTGCGGGTTCGAAAAATGATAGGAAATTCGATGCCCCATATTCTGGACGAATCCGGTTAGGGTTTGGCCAATAGAGATTTCGTTGGTTTCGTATCGTTCATCGATCAGGTATAAACGAAACTGGCCGGTAGTCCGCCATTTCGGGGTGGTTTTCACTACCAGGGTGTACATTCCACTAACCGGGGCATAAGGAACCACAACCGAAGCGTCGTTGCCCGGACCGCTGTCGTCATCGCTCGCGATCTCCGCTCCGTCCGGTCCGCGCAGGATGAAATACGGGTCGAATGTCCCTGTTTCACCGCTTACCAATGCCTTGATTTCCTCGTTCGCCTCCGCGTAAAACGCGTAAACCACAGTTTCGTCAGCAGTACGGATCATACCGACGCGGTCTTCTCCGATTACGATGTTGGATTGTTCGTGTCCGAAAGGAACCCAGCCCGTGTCGGCCGTGGCGACGAATGCTCCAACGGATCCGCTTTCACCGCCGATTTCCAGACGATAAAGTCCTTCCTGGGCATCGGAGATCACCAACAAAGCACCGTTTCCATCCCCGCTGTCTTCGTCATAGAGACGGCGGCCGTCCGGTGTCGACAGCCAAATCACGGGGTCGAGAGTCGACATGCCGGTAAGACCGACCCGCAATAAGTCCGTCGCTGGTGAACGGAAATACAATGTCGACTCACGGAACTGGGGAGAGACGGTGCCTTCTATGCCAAGCGGAACGCTGTACACGTTCGACTCTTTGTCTCCGAGAGGGATGGTCAGGGCTCCGAGCGAGCGGTGTTTTTCCTTATCTTCAACGAGAAGGTAGAACCAAAGACCATGGGGTGGTTCAAAATCGTGCGGTAACGAAAAGACCAAAGAGTTACTGGAAGGAATTTGGCTGAAGGGAGGAACCTCGCTGAAAGAGAGGCTCTGAACTCGATAGGAAAGCGGCAATTCCGCACGGACGTCAGGTGTGAGAACCAGTGACGCTCTGACTTCACGCGCAGGTTTGCTGCCAATGTTGGTGACAAACACACGGATCGTGCCTCGTTCGCCTGGAGCCAGAACACCGTCGTTATTGCCGGTCGGAAGCGGGTCGGATACCTGGATTCCGCTCACCCGAAGATCGACGCCGAGCGGTTCAGGGTCCAGAGGCAGTTCGACGAGATCGTATGTGCGCTGTCCTGTGTAATCGATTGTCTCTAGTTCGACGTAGTGAGGGCCGGGGTCTTTAAATCGATGTTCCGCCAAGGGGCCGTGGACTATTGTGCCATCGTCGAACTTCCAGCGCACTCCGGCGAGGTTTTCCTCACCTTCCGAACGCGCATCGAAGACAATCGGAGAATAGACCGCCAAGTGATCGGGATGTGTGAGCAAAGAGATGTGTGCGGAAAACGCGGTTGGAACCCCATGGCAGAGCCATCCGACTCCCATAACGATGAGAACGGAAAGTATCCGATTCGCTGTTGAGCCGCCTCGATTCGAATGCATAGCACACCTATACACGTTTATGAATTGTATCGGCCTAATTCAGAATAAATGTAGCACAAATTGCAGGGGGTGAAACTCAGCGCCAGTATTTCCTGATCCAGCGGAGGGCTCGTTCGTAGTCCCGGTAGCGTTTCTCCAGTTCGCTGAACTCTTTGGTATGTATAGCACGCCGTCTTCCACGAGACTCGACAGGGCAGATCAGGTGAAGCATTTCGTGGTACATGATGTAATCGAGAACGTAGACTGGAACGCGCTTGTTGTCGAGGCCCGAGCTGACAACAATCAGGTGGTGTTCCGAGTCGTAGTAGCCCATTCGGCGTCGGCTGATTCCCGGGCTCCAGGTCAGTTTCGGCTTTCTCATTCGACCGCCAAAATAGAGTTGGTTCACCCGGTCAAATGACTCATCCAGGTCACGAACCCTCCCTTTCGTACCAACGATGACCTTTGTTCCACATCGCTGACGCAGACGGCGCGCTCGTTCTTCCACTTCTTTGCGGCGGCAGAATTCCTCGTAGGGTTGGCAGAGTTTCTTCGGTGCGGGCTTGCTGTGGAATCTGGACAAGAGAGTATGGAGAACACCGGCGAGGACTTCCTTCGGCGCATCGAGAAGCAGGTGCGATACTCGGATGGCGACGCCGGATTTTTGTTGCCGGATCGTGCTTTTCAGGGATGTGTAACCGTAGAAAGAGACTTTATAGGGCCCTCGGGCACTTGGGGGATAGTGCGGACAGACTTCCTTTGCCGTTTCGAGAAGTCTTTGCGTTCCTTCCTCAACCAATTCGGGTGGTATGACGTGAGCCGTAGTATCAGGTTCTTGCGCCGGAGAGGGTTCATCCTCGGGAATGTCCCTTTTTGGCTGTTTTTCTTCGGTTTCAGGCTCTTCCCACAACTTCGCCTGGTAGTAATTCCGATCGTCTCGGGATCGACCCGCGGAAGACACGATAGATACCTCACACACCCTGAGAATGGCGCGACGAGTCGCTGCTGAGCCGCGTGATTCGACGTTCCAAAAAAGAGAACACCCAGAATCCCCAGATTACAGCACCACCGATAACCGACAAGAAAAGAATCGTCAGATAATTCGGCAGCTGCGAACCAAGATACGCAGACGCCGCCAGCAACAGACACAGTGCGTGCAGCAGCAAAACAGCCTGCCGATGAGATAATCCCAAACGAAGGAGACGATGGTGAATGTGTTCTCGATCCGCGTCAAAAAGATGCTGTCCTCTGCGGCTTCGCCGTATCACGGCGAGCCCCGTGTCCAGAAGTGGGATCAACAGAGCGACCAGTGGGAACAGGAGAGACACGACCGTCGTGCTTTTTACACTGCTTTCTATCGCACTGGCCCCCAACAAAAAGCCCAAGTAGAGACTTCCCGTATCGCCCATAAAAATCTTCGCAGGGTAGAAGTTGTAAGGCAGAAACCCGAGTGTCCCGCCAATCAAGATCAGAGAGATCAGGCCTACGAATCCTTGCCATGGCGAGAGCGCTATCGCCAGATTCGCGCAGGCCGCGAAGAACACTACACCGGCTGCCAATCCATCCAGCCCGTCGACGAGGTTTACGGCGTTTCCAATGGCCACGATCCAGAAAACGGAGAGTAGCCAGCCCAGGAGCCCCAGATGGATCGTTCCGCCCCCGAACGGGTCTGTGACAACTTCAAAACGAAAACCACAGGCCACCAACATCAGCGCAATAAGAACCTGACCGGTGAGTTTAGTTCGAGGTCTCAAGCCGCGCAAATCGTCAATGATCCCCATAACTAGGATCAATGTCGCCCCGAGAAACAGCGCGAGCCACTTGTTCTGCCACACGGAGCTCTCGACCAGATAAGGGCATCGCCAGAGCACGAACACCAACACGGCAGCGAAAGATGCGTGAAAGGAGAGCCCTCCCAAATACAAGACGGGCTTGTCGTGGATCTTCCGGTCGGCCGGTCGGTCTACAGCTCCGATCCGACGGGCAAGCCACATCCAAAGCGGTGTGGACAGCAACGCCACCGCGAAGGAAAGGCCGAAGATCTGTATGTATGCCAAGGGCAAGGCCGTCTGCATGGTTCCGCTTCTTTTACTCAATTCACAGCGATTGTAACGGGGAATGGGCTCATGCGCTTCGTTCTGTTTGACCAGAATGAACCTAGCTTCAATATGACACCGGGTCTTCTGTAGACTATTGATTGCCAGTATGCGCAAATCTGCGATTCTAAGCCATTCATAACTGGTTTACATTTCTGAGAATGCGAATAGATCAAAATATGGCACCATCGTATCCGAATCAACGCAACCCTCACATGGGACAACCACCTCGCAAAAAAAGCCGGGCAACGCTTGTAGTGCTACTTTTTCTGCTGCTTGTGCTTATTGCGCTGGTGACCGTTCTCGTTGCAGGTATCGTTTTGATTACAGGCAGCGACTTTCTCCCCGTCATGGGGGAGAAGGTTGCGGTAGTTCGAATCGAAGGTGTCCTCTACGACGCGCAGGAATGGTGTGATCAGCTGGACAGATATGGGGAGGATCAGTCGGTTCGGGCGATTGTTTTGCGCATCGATAGCCCCGGCGGCCTGGTTTCGCCGTCGCAGGAGCTTCACCAGAAGGTGGTCGATCTACGTACAAAATACAGAAAGGTCGTGGTCGCTTCATTCAGCTCTATGGCGGCCTCCGGGGGATATTATGCCGGGTGCGGCGCAGATATGATCGTCTCCGCCGCAGGCACACTCACCGGCAGTATCGGGGTTTACATGAAGTTTTGGCAGGCCCAGGACCTTCTAGATAGAATCGGTGTCGGAACGGAGACAGTCAAAGCGGGCGAGTACAAAGAGTGGGGCGGTATCGATAAGCCCTTAACACCCGAAGAACGCCGTATGCTCGAAAGTGTGGCTAACGATACATACGCCCAGTTCGTGGAAGCGGTTCAAGAAGGGCGAAAAGCACGGCTGCTGCAGGTATTACGGACGGAACCGGATAGGGTACGGAACGCCGTAACCTTACGGGACGGCAGAATCCGGTATCCGTTCTCGGAAGAGTTCATTCAGATTATTGAACAATATCACAGCGCGATACCGGAAAGCGCGACAGAGACCGAGAGCTCCCAATCCTCACAATCCACTGCGGAGACCGGTACTGCGACTGCCGAGGTTTCCTCGGTCACGTCCTCCTTGCAACCGGCTACAGGTACGATTACCCCCGCGACAGGAGAAGTGGAATCAGATAAGGAAGAGCCGCACCCGCCTGCCGCCGTCGAAGAGAAACTTCTGAAAGCGCTCGCCTACAACATCGCAGATGGTAAGGTGTACACAGGACGACAGGCACTCGAGATCGGTCTGGTCGACAAACTCGGCACCCTCGATGATGCGGTTAAACTGGCCGCGGGGCTCGCCGGAATGAAGGGCGAACCTCGGGTTGTCGAGAGCCGGGAACTCAAACCGTCCATTCTGGACTTGCTGACCCGAAGTTTGTCGCACGCCGCAGGCAAGGTTCGTCCTCCATTGCAATACCGAATGCCTTACTGAAGCCGCACGGTCGATCAGCCCGCTGTTGTGGAGGCTGCTTGTCTTCGGAATGGCGGACAAGTTCGCTAAACTACTGATTTTATAAAGTGTTGTATACAACGTCACCGTTACGAACCACTCTCAAGTGAGGGCAATTTGGTGAAGTACCTGATTATCGTACCCGACGGGATGTCCGATTTGCCCCAGGATTTTCCGGAAGGACGAACGCCACTTGTTTGCGCCGATCGCACCGTAATGGATCGTCTCGCCGACCGCTCGATCGTTGGGTGGGGAGAGACGGTGCCCGAGGGGATGCATCCGGGCAGCGACGTCGCGGCATTGTCCATTTTCGGGCTTCAGCCGGACAAGTATTACACCGGCCGCTCTCCGCTGGAGGCCGCGAGCCTTGGTGTGGAGATCGGCGACGGCGTGGCCTATCGATGTAATCTGGTGACGGTGCGCAACGGGGTGATGGAGGATTTTACCGCCGGTCATATCACGTCGGAGGAGGCGAAAGAGATCATTCGGTCGCTTGACGAGAGCCTCGGCGGAGAAGGCGTATCGTTTCATGCAGGGGTCTCGTATCGGCATGCCATGCTGGCGCCCGGCGAGTATGTGAACGCCGACTGCGTACCACCGCACGACATCACCGATCAAGAAGTCGATGGGCATTTGCCAAAAGGCCCCTCCGGTGAGTGGGTTCTGGGATTGATGGAAAGGTCCGGAGAGATTCTTCGCAACCATCCGGTCAACGAACGGCGAATCTCGGAAGGCAAACGGCCCGCGACGCAAATCTGGCTGTGGGGACAGGGGAAAAAACCGAGCTTGCCGTTGATGAAGGATCGATTTGGGATTAGCGGCGCCGTAATTACAGCAGTGGATCTGGTGAAAGGCATCGGACATCTTCTGGGGCTGGAAGTGGTCAACGTCCCTGGAGCCACCGGTTTTGTGGATACGAACTACGAAGGCAAGGCCCAGGCGGCGCTTGAAGCGTTACGGCACGGCGATTTTGTGTACGCACATATTGAGGCCCCGGACGAAGCGGGCCATATGGGCGACGCTCAATTGAAAGAAAAAGCCATCTCGGACTTCGACAAGCGTTTTCTCGGAACGCTGATGGAGGGGCTCGACGCGGAGGCCGGTCTGCAGCCGTATCGGCTGCTATTGCTGCCGGATCATCCGACTCCGATATCGGTGAAAACGCATGTTCGCGACAGCGTCCCCTACCTGCTGTTTGACAGTAATGAGAGAGAAGTGAAAGCATCCGGTGGTTTTACGGAGGAGAATGTCCGTCACCGAAGCAAAGAAGTCATTCCGGGGCACCGCCTGATAGAAAAACTGCTTGATTTGTTTGACTGAGAGCAAAGTAATATAGGAATCGGCGATTGTACTAGGATTTGTTTACTACACACAAAAGACTAACTTTAGATCGACAGAATTACCAGCGAGTGGGAACGAGATTTGAAGGAGTGAAAGGGAAACGATGGCATTAATTGTACAAAAATTCGGCGGTTCTTCGATGGCCGATCCGGATCGTATTCGCGAATCGGCCAGACGAGTAGACAGAGAGTTGAAGCGGGGAAACCAAGTTGTGGTCGCCGTTTCGGCCATGAAAGGAGAAACGGACAGGTTGCTGGACCTGTGTATGGAGATGAACCCGGCAGCCGGTGCGGATTGTCCCCGTGAAATGGACATGGTCGCGTCGACCGGCGAGCAGGTATCGATCGGTCTGATGGCCATTGCGCTTAACCGAATGGGGTACGATGCAGTCTCCTTGACCGGCCGACAGCTTGGGATCTACACCGACGGGGCATTCATGAAAGCCCGGATCAACCAGATCGACGGTGAGCGGGCTCGGCAGGAACTGGACAAGGGCAAGGTTGTGGTCGTTGCCGGATTCCAGGGGCTAAACGAGAACGGCGATGTAACGACGATGGGGCGCGGCGCTTCCGATCTGACAGCGGTGGCAATGGCGGCCATCCTGAAAGCCGACCGATGCGATATCTACACAGATGTCGACGCGGTGTATGCCGCCGATCCTCGTATCGTACCACGAGCAAAGAAGTTACCGGCGATTTCTTACGAAGAGATGTTAGAGATGGCCTCAGCGGGTGCGAAGGTACTGCACACGCGTGCCGTACAATTCGCAGCGAAATATGATGTCACTTTGAAGGTCGTATCCAGTTTTGACGAACTACCGGAGGATCCAATGGTCGAACTACCTGGCACACTTGTTACTTCAGAGCCCGAGAGCATGATGGAAGATGTAGTCGTCAGCTCGATTCAGCGAAATACGAACGAAGCGAAAGTAACTCTGGCCGCCGTACCGGACAAGCCGGGTGTGGCGGCAAAGATATTCAACCTGCTTGCCGACAATGCGGTTGTGGTGGACATGATTGTCCAGAACGTGGGAGCCGCCGACAAGACCGATTTGTCGTTTACTGTTGAAAAGCCGGATCTCGTGCGCGTACAGAAGCTGGAAGAGCAGATCAAACAGGCCGTCGATGCGCAGGATATTCGCTACGACGATCAGATCGCGAAAGTCTCCGCCATCGGTGTCGGAATGCGAACCCACGCCGGAGTTGCCGCGCGAATGTTCAAATCGCTGGCCGAACGCGGGATCAACATTCAGATGATCAGCACCTCAGAGATTAAGATATCTGTAGTGTTATCTGAAGAGTATACGGAACTCGCCGTCCGGACGCTGTGCGAGGAATTTGGTTTGACAGAACAGAAAGGTTAAGATTTCTTATAGGAGAGAATCGTTCTCTCGTTTTGATGCTTATGCCGCATGGTTGATGCTCCGGCAGAAAGGAATGCTTATTGGTGGAAACAGGACGTGTAGGTGCGGCGATCCGGAGTTGCCGCCGAATAGACTATCGCGTCTAACCGTTTCATCTATTGATTCTGCTGTTTCATCCCATTCGCGCAGCTGATCGGCCGATTCGCGTTAGCGAAGCCCGCCTATCCGCCAAAGAATCTTCGATAAGGAAAGATCAGCATGCGATTTCGTTTGTTTCTCACCTTATTGAGTTGCTTTTTTCTGATTGGGGAGTGCCTCGCAAGCCCCGTGTCGGGGGATCGGAATTTGGATCTGATCCTGGTATTGGAGGGTCCACCTGTCAGCGCGGTAGCCTCCAGTGCGCCGGGTCCGTCACTGTACAAAGGCATTCGAACCAAAAAGCAGGCACGCGTCAGTCATTTACTCGAGCATCGTGCAAGCCTGGAAAGGCAGCAAGATCAAGTCGTCCGCCGGTTGACGGCCCTGTCACCGCAAGTCCATGTATTGCGGCGCTTTACGGGACTGCTTAATGGAGTCGCCGTGCGAGTCCCTCCGGATTTCCGCGATCAAATCGCACGCTGGCCGGAAGTCGTGGCGATTGCGCCATCCCGCCGTCACAAGTTGTTCCTCAACGAAAGTAACCCGCTGATGAACGCACCGGAAGCGTGGCAAGCTGTTGGCGGGGATACGCGAGCGGGCGAAGGTATCAAGATCGCGGTCGTCGATACAGGAATCGACGCCACACATCCGATGTTTGAAGATGACGGTTTCGAGGCCCCCGAAGGCTTCCCCATGGGAGACTCCGAATTCACGAATAATAAAGTCATCGTTGCGCGTGTTTTCGGGGCTTTCAACGACGCGCCGGAAGATTCCACCCCGAGAGACCAGGACGGTCACGGCACGCACAGCGCGGCGTGCGCCGCAGGAAACCTCAATACCCCTTCCCCGCTCGGCCCCATCTCCGGCGTAGCGCCCCAAGCGTACCTCGGCAACTACAAGATCTTCACGAACGAATTCGCCGCAACGGATCAGATTATCGATGCTCTCGAAGCCGCCGTCGAAGACGGAATGGATATTATCAACATGAGTCTTGGGAGTGAGGAATATGTTGAAACGCCGCTGGATCCGGAAGCGCTGGCAATACGCAACGCCATCGCGTCCGGCGTGGTGCTTGTAGCGGCGGCAGGCAATGAGGGACGTACGGAGAGTATCGGCAGTCCGGGACAGATACCGGAGGTCATCACTGTCGGGTCTGTCTCGAATGGACATGCGGGCTCCGGACCGTCGGACCGCACGGAAGCCTCGATGAATGTTTATGTCGACGGTGAACGAGTCATTGCCGACGAGCAGGTCATTTTGGGCGAAGACGGCGATTATCTGTCAGACCCCGTCGCAGGACGTTTTTCCATCGTCGATGCGGACAATCTCGATGGAGACGGGTATGGCGGAGAGGACGATGGGGCTGTTTGCGAGGATTTGCCGCCGGAATCCGCCACTGGGAAGTGGGTGCTTGTCCAACGATACGATTGTACATTCAGCAGCAAGATCGACCGTGTCCAGGCTGCGGGCGGGCTGGGTGCGCTTATCTATAATTCCGCCGACGCCGATGGCGGCTCGAACATTCCGGTTCAGTTCCCGTCCGTTCCCGGAACGACACTACCTTCTTATTTCATCGCTCGGGACGCCGGCCTGGAGATCAAGGAGTTTCTTCGTCAAGCCGATACAGTCGAAGTTGAGTTTGTAGCTCCCAAGCCCAGCGAGTGGAATCAGGAACCGTTTGAGGTCAGCTCGTTCTCCTCGCTCGGACCCACGGTCGATTACACAATAAAACCGGACATTATGGCGATCGGCGGCGGGAGTTACGCGGCGACCCAAAACGATGTCCCAACGGGCGCACCGAGCGGCAATCGATTCCAGATTTCCGGATTTGAATTTATCAGCGGTACGAGCTTCGCGTGCCCGCGAGTCGCCGGTGCTGCGGCACTCATTCAACAGGTCCATCCCGATTGGACGCCCGACCAGATCAAGTCGGCCCTTGTGATCTCGGCGGATCGTCCCGAGCCCATGAGCGAAGAACCGACGATGACCCGGGGCGCAGGGCATGTGAACGCGGAGCGTGCGGTTCAAACGCCGCTTCTTGTTACCCCCCCCACCCTGAGTTTCTGTCGACAGATGATCGCCGAACAGACAACGATTCAACGCGACATTGTCATTGAAAACGTTTCGGAGTCCGAACAGACGGTAACGTTATCGGTGGAACCTCGAAACCCGGATCTCCTGGTATCCCAACAAGTCGAGCCTGCGGCAATTACGTTGAGTCCATCGGAAGAAGTGACTGCCACGGTTACGCTGGTTTTCGATGCGCCGGTGTCGTTTGCGGATGAACAGGATCTCGACGGCGACGTTGTTCTTGCAGTGAACGGTCTGGACGGTTCTCTACGGGTGCCGTTTTGGGCTCGTGCGATTCATGTTCCCGAGCCGGTCGGGAGGGTCTTGCTGATCGATGATGACAGCAACTTCGGGTCGGAGGAGCATTATATCGACGCTGTAGAACGAGCGGGCTATGGATACACGGTTTGGGACAAGATTCAGATCGATCAGTACCCAAGCCATAAGTATATGCTGAATTTCGATACCGTGCTGATGTTTATGGCGACGACGTCGCTCAATACAGTTTCGGCGAACGAGTTGCCAAATGCGTATAATGAGCGCGTTCGATTGAATACCGAATTGACGAAGTACCTGGCTCGGGGTGGATCTCTGTTGGTGTCGGGCCAGGACTGGAGCGATTGGGGGAACAACGAGCAGCATGAGACACCGTTCGACCAGCATGTGATGCACATTCGCCGATTCGGGCATGATTTCCACGCGGACACGATAGAAGGGATTGTGGGGAACCCGATCGCAGAAGGTATCGGCACACAATCGCTTGTGTTCGACGAGCGGCCGGACGGTGAAGATAACTTCGACGGGTTTGAGGATTTTGTCGATACGATCACGTTGGACGCCACGGATATCGCCGATCCCGCGTTCGGCTCCAACGGAAGAATGAGCCGGGTTGTTGGAATTAGTGTCGATTCGTGCAGCTATCGAGCGGTTTTTCTTGCCTTCCCATTGGAGCGGCTGGATTTCGAACCGATGGCGAGAATCATTGAGAATTCGCTGGATTGGATGAACGAAGAGGAGGGCGAAACGCTTTCCATCGTTTCTATCGAACCTGCCGCACAACCGGATACGGAGAAGCGGGTTACGGCTACTGTAGTGGCGACGGGACTGAATTTCTCTGTCGGGAATCATGTGAGTCTGGACCATATCAATTTGCCGATCACATCCACCGAGATCTGCGGCGACTTGGAAGTCGTGATTCCGACGGGTTTGCCGGACGGTCTTTACGATGTGACGTTATCCACACCGGACGGGCAGGAGACCACTCTGCCGGATGTGTTTAAGGTCGGCAAAGGCGATGAACCGACAAACGTGATCGATTGGGCGATATATCGGTAGCCGGGTCGTGTCAAGGAAATGTCGTGAGGTACCGTCATTCCGAGCAGCCGAGCGACGTGGGAATCTCGCTGGTGGCACGCAGAACAAAGAGATCGCCACGCTTCGCTCGCGATGACGGTAACGGGGACCGCGGTTTCTTGCGCAAATCACCGGCGCCGCCGGTCCGGGGCTCGCGATGACGGTAAGGCAAGCGGCTCACGACGGAAAAGGGATGAGACGAGATTCATGGATTCGCAAGGTTCGTTGATCGGCTCGATGATTGAAATCCACTTGCTCAACGGCAAGCGGTTTCTGGGGAAAGTGTTGACTCAGGAACGGGACGGTTTGTCGGTATCGTGTATACCGCTGAAGGCGCTGGAGACGATGCCGCCCACCAGTGAAACTCGTAACGAACTCGGCGAAATGCGTCAGACACTTTTCTTCCCGTGGGTGGGCGTCGAGTATTTGGACGTAGGCGGGCATCCGGTTGGGTTCGAGAGTCTTTATTCACCGTGGTTCGGCCAGGCGGGGATTGATTCGTTTTTTGCGGTGGAGTAGAGCTGAGGGTGTGCTGTAACAACGGAGGATATTGAATCACGAAGGCACGAAACAGACACGAAAGCACGAAAAAGGCAATCGGAGAGAGTCTTCAAACCCGGGATTACACCTGTATCATGGTTTGCGTAGGATGTCGTGAGAGCCAACCTTCTGCAATATGTATTCTTCCCCGCTGATACTGAGAGTGAGACGGTATTGTTGCCCGATTCTAACTTCCCATAGATTCGTGTAGCCTTCCATCTTATGCAGGCGAAGAGAAGGATGGTGGGGGTTCTGGAGTAAAAGCAACAGTTGTTTGTCAACTTGATTTTGAATCCGCCGGGGTAGTCTTCTGTAAAGGCGATCGAATCTCTTGGTGCGGTTGATTCTCATGCGGCACGCTCAAGCCCGCTGTTTCAGTCGGTCCAATTCGGCTTGCAATTCCTTTGCTGTCTCCACGGAACCTGAGAGTCGACCTTCCCGTTTGTCGCGTTCGGACGCACGTTCATCTTTTTGCCACTCTTCAGTCCAGAAGTAGGCTTGGTCTTGGGGGATGAGTCCGGCTTTCACGGCTGCGTTGACTTCTTTCCGCGTCATTCCGCGCGAATGAGGTAAATCCTCGACCATCTTGTTTATCTTCTTTCTAGCCCGCGTCAGTGCCCGCTTCTCACTCGAAGACAGATGGTCCGACAGTCTTCGTTGCTTTTGACGTTTTGGCATAAACACCACCTTGCCGCTTTGGACACGGGCGTCGAGAACGTCCCCAATCTCAAGTCCAGCGGCTTCAAAGACCTGCTTGGGGATTGTGATTTGGTGTTTTCGGTTTACGCGGGTGGTGGGCATGATCGTCTCATTGTCTTCCGTTAATAGTGATCCGTTGCTATAGAATACGATGGCCGAGGGCAAAATTAAAGATCCTCGTTTTGCGACCGGCAGCCGAGCTGACACGGCGACGTTGATTTATGTTGAATTCGAACTGGATCGGGAACCGACACTGAATGACCTTTCCAACATGGAACTGGACTTCTGGACTTGACGGATTGCCCGGGGAGAAAAGCCTGGAGAGAAAAGTCGATCTCAGAACAGGATATTTCCATCCAGGGGCGTTGCCCACTGGCTATAAGACATCACCCCGTTGGGGTGAACGACGACGAGTCCGGTGGGCGTATCGGAAGAAGCAGCAATGCATGGTAGGAGAGAATCGAGAAGCAAGGCACCACATAATTGAGTGCCAACCCCAACTCCGCTTGGGGGTGGCTGAACCGAAACATCAATGGGTGCCATGCCGGAAGCGAGACGATGAAAGCGCACTCGCCTGACTTTTTGCACTCTCTTGTCATCCAGACGGGAAAACCAACGCCCTCCCACAAACCCCGTCGAGCACGGGCATGGACTCGCTATCAATTCCCTGAAAGCCTTACTGTGAAGGTGGTTAGGCCCCGGACCCTTTTGTTATATCCCAGCCCATGTGTTCCGACAACGAGCGAACCGTCTCCTCGATCTCCTCGGGCGGCACATCGGCCTTTTCCGCCGCCCGCTCGATGTGATCGCGCGGGATGGCTTTGGTAGGGTTGAGATAGAAGTACGGTACATCGCGATCCTCCAGGAACACAATCTGACCAAACTCAGAATGTCGCTCGCCCAATAGCGAAGCGGCGGCTCCGTCGATAGGGGCACGTTCCGCGAGGAACTTCCACGTCCTGTCGTCCGGCCACTTCTCCGCCAGTATTTCAAACGCGGCGTTACAAACGTACAAATGTTCATCCTGGACGGTGCGTTCTTCAAGCAAATCGCGCGTCCTGTCGTCCGGCCACTTCCACGCCAATGTCCCAAGAGTGCTGCGACGCACATATTCCTCAGGATCCTTGACCGCACGCTCTTCGAACAGCTTTCGCGTCGCTTCATCCGGCCACTTCTCCAAGAGAGTATTAAGAGCGTCAAGACGAACGAAAACTCCGTCATAAAAGCCCGCCTCACTTTGTGACAGATCCATGACTACCTTCCGATTGTCGAAGACACATGCAATTAGACGAGGCCAAAAGCTATCGCCGTATGAACACTCTGCTGCGTCTTTCAAAATCGAAGACTCCGACTCGCCGAGCACGCCGCGCCCCGGCCATCCCTGACCAAGCTCTTCGCACGCTTGCGTTAAATCGTTGTCGAAGGATTGCGACAAACCGCCGAATCCTGATCCGCGCTGGGCTGCATCGATTACTGTGGTTAGTAGTTGAGCACCGGCGGCTTCCAGTCGGGTCGTAGTCCGGACCTCAGTTAAACACCAGATCGCTAACGGCAGTTCCAGTAACGGCGTTCTACCGTCCCATTTATTCCAATCCGTTCGAGTCGCCAGACGTTCGACAATCTGACCAACGAACTGCTCGTCGATCTGGCCACAGATCAAGCGCAGAACTTCCCGCCATTCTTCGTCGCGGCAGTGTTCGTCGAAAAGGTTGATTAGATCCTCGATCGTCATCTGCTGCGGCTGCCTATCGAAGCGGCGGACATACTCGGTGGCAGTTAGGTATTCCAGAAAGGTCCGGTGAACGAAGCCATACAGGTGCGGGGCGCGTAGGCAAAGGATGTAGTTGCGCTCGCGAAGTTGGCGGATCATGCGGCGGGCCGCTTTCTTCGCTTCCGCCCGGTCGGTCTGCCATTGTTCGTCAATCAGATACGCTTGGATCTCCTGCTCCAGATTGTCTTCTGCGATGAAGTTACCCTTGAGGCCCTCTTTAGCGGCTTGCATCCGCATAGCGACCCGTCGCAAAAGGGCGTTTTTGTCATCCGCGTTGAGGTAGCGGTCCTCCGGGAGTCCGAGGTTGCGGTTGGCATCCCAATGATGGCAGAGAACATCAACCGCCTTCTCGTAAAACTTGGCCCGCTCGCGGGGCAGTTCTTCTTCACGGGCCAGTAGTGCCATGATCGTCAGGAGCATGGGGTTGCCGGCCAGAAGCCGGATCGACTTCGAGTGCTTCACGCTCCCCGTCACCCGTTCGATTCGCTGGGCGACCCGTCCAGGGTCCTGCGGGAACGTCAGCGCGAACCATCCTTTGACAAACGTCTCGATTTGATCGTTGTCCAGATCCTGTATACCAAAATGCTTGAACCCGGCACCGCGTAGAATCTGCTCCTTGTAGCCAACCGGTCGCGACGTGACAATTATCCGGGCCTTCGGATAGCGTTGTGCGAATCCACCAATCTCATGCATGACTCGCTCGCGGTCCGCACTATCAAAAATCTCGTCCAAACCATCGAACATCACCAATGACAGGCCGATTTCCAGAGAAGCGTTCACCGTATGTTGATCGAGGAACCAGTGTTGATTCCTACCCATGCCGTGGACGTATTCGAGGAAGTTCACACACTTGCCTTCGCACCGCAGGGCGTAGAACTCCCGCAGCTCGATTAAAAGAGGAAATGCTTCTTTGAACGCCTGAGTCCAGGGGAGCGGCTTGCCTGACTTCGGATCGAGAGGTGGTTCGATGATGCCCGTCAGCAAATAACGCATCAACGTGGACTTGCCCGAGCCCGGCTCGCCGGTGAGTACCGTGAGGCGGTTGCCCGGTGCGGCGACTACATCCAAGACCGGCCTGGGCGATTGGCTGACGTAAGCGGTACGGAACTTCTCAAGTTGTTCTTCGTCCAACTCGTCATAGGCATGCTCATCGGCCTTGTCACGTCCAGCCTTTTTCAGGTGCTCGGCGAGGTCTTTGGGGATATCGATGGGAGGCGGGTTTTCGCGCACATTCTGTGACACGAACACCTCACGAATGAATACGCCTGGGGCGTCGGCATAAGAAGGCATCAGATTCGCCAGATCGACGGGCGAATACTTGGCCAGCATTCGTTTGCGATACTGGTCCAGACGGAGCGGTGTCTGAACACCACCCTGACGTTGGAATTCCTTAAGAAGTTGATTCACGTTCTTGCCGAGCAGGATCTCTCGTAAAGGCTCCGATAGAAATGACTCCTGCAACGCTTGATTTCGGTAAGCCAGTGTTGTCACCAACCACAATTGATCGCTCGGCAGTCTGTGTCCTCCGATAGCATCCCAACGCTGTTGGAGAATCTGCGGGGACGGGGCAGTCTCGTCGTTTGGATTCTCAATTGAACGGAATAGTTCAGCAACGACTTCCTGGTTTTTAATGAACGCCTCAAGCGAATTTCGATACACCGCCAATTCAGATCGTTTTGTACCGAACGTCTCCATATTCCGCAACAAGGTCTCACAGAGTTTTTCGTAGGCTTGTTGCATGGCCGCTTCGTACGCAATCTGTAAATCATCTTTGCTACCGAGCTTGGCGGCCTTTGAAAAGACACCTTTCAGCCTGTCGGTAAGATAGCTTTTGCATGCATCCGAGATCAGTTCTTTGCCAAGATTACCGCAAACATAAATCAATAATGGTGTCGCTATAGGATCCATCTTGCCGATACCCCCTTGCTTTTCCCGCAAACATCAGACGATAAGACAGCCGCTTCAAAGGGTCATTCTGATGGAATGGGTGTAGGATGACAAGGTTTTGGTTTGGTAAGAAGTAGTTATCTCCACCCCCAAGCGGAATTGGGGGTGGCACCCCGGGTGTTATTTTGGTGCTTGTAAAGCAAGTACTGGACGGCACGGTGTGTCGGGAGTTACCGGGGTGGTATCCGTGAGCTGCTTTGACGTTTGGGAGTTCATTTACTACTCAAGAAACGGGCTGAATTGACGAGGGATACGGGCTGAATCGATACGGACCGAATTGAAAAATGAGACCGGACGCTCACCATTTGCCGTTGACGAAACGATCTACTGTTGGTGGGAGCGATTCGGCGAAGATGGGGCAATCCGTCATCAACGAGTCAATCCGCCGTCGATAATCCGCAAATCAATCCGCTGCAAGTTTCGGGTCTTCCGGCTCGACAAGAACAGCGGTACCGAAAGCCAGGAGCTCGGCGGCACCTGCCGAAATCGAGGAGGTCATGAACCGCACCCCGATAATCGCGTTGGCATCGAGGTCCCTCGCTTCCGCGATCATGCGGTCGAGGGCCTGCTCGCGCGACTCCGCGATCATCTTGGTGTATTCATAAACCTCGCCGCCGACCATGTTTCGAAAGAGGGCGAGAATATCCCTGCCCAAATGCCTGCAGCGGACGGTATTTCCCCGCACCAGTCCCAGAGAACGAACGATCCGCATGTGCGGAATGGATTCCGTGGTGACGAGTATCATGATGTCAGGATCTTCCCTTCCCTATCGAATGATGTCGCGGTAACGATCTGTTTTAAGAGCGCGTATTCGCTGCTGCAATACAGCGACGAGGAGAAAAACCGTTCCGCCCAACAACGCAAAAAGACCGACAACGAATCGCCAATCGCATTTGCCTGTGGTCAGGGCTTTCCAGAGAAAACTCACGACGGCAAGAACGTAGAGGATCCCTCCTACCACATAAAGCAACCACCCGAGACCACGGGTAGAGGTTTCAAATAGTCCTTTTGCATGTTCGTCCCATAATTCAGGCGGCGGATCCTGGAATTGGATGTGACCGATTTGGTGCCTTAGTTCGTTCATCTCGATCACCTTCATCGCGCACTGATGACATTCCGCCAGGTGTTGTTTCACGCGCTGCCGGTCAGAGTCGTTCAGCTCCCCGTCTATGTAGCCGGAGAGCAGTTCTTCGAGGTTTTCGCAGGTACCCAAAGTTTCTTCCTTGTCAGTCTTCCGAGACAGCCGTCTGTAGCCTCCTACGTTTAACTTCCCTCATCCTGTTTCATATCAACCCCCTCCTAACCTCCCCCGATCTTCGGGGGAGGAAAAAGAAACGAGCGTGTCCGCAGCATCTTCTCCCCCAAGAGGGACACGCTTGCGCGGCCGCAGGTAGGGGAGATACAGAGGGGGTTGATGCTTTCTTTCGTATATACAACATTATAGACTGATACCCCGCTCTTCCAAGATTATTCGAAGTTTTTTTCGGGCACCGTGAAGACGCGACATCACAGTACCGACCGGACACTCCATCGATTCCGCGATCGCCTTGTAAGGCAACCCGTGAAATTCTCTCAGGAGGATAATCTCACGGTCATTCGCATCCAACTCCGAGATCGCATCCCACAGGCGTGCGGCTCGTTCGTCTCCGTCAGCGACAACCCGAGGGTCGGGATCGTGCGACGGTGGACGTATTCCCTGCTCATCGAGATTATCGAGCGATTCCTTTGCCGGGTTCCGTTTCCTGGATCGCAGGCGGTTCAGACAAAGGTCGCGGAGAATCCGGTGAAACCACGGATAGAATTCCCGTGTCGTATCGAACCGGTCCCATGCGCGATAGGCGCGCATGAACGCGTCATGGACCAATTCCAACGCCTCCTCCCGGTTTTTGACCAGGGTGCAAGCGGTGTAAAATGCCCGGGATCGATAGCGGCGATACGCCTGCTCAAAGAGGGCTGTGGGCGATAATTCGCTTTCGACCGATCTCCCGGTCTCGTCCGAGTGTTCTGCGAGGCTAGACATGCTTTCTACCTTTAGCGTACACCGGAACGTGCCTGCTATTCGCAGCGGTTCTCAATTGCTGTCTCCACCCGGCGGTCCGGGAGAATCAACCACGGCTTTTCCATCACGCTATCTGTTGGATACACGAGTGGTGTGGATTCCGGTTCAGTGTCTCACATGCGGGAGACCTCTAGAAGCCCTCATCGCAATGTCTGCAACATCGTGATGAGTACTTTGTCACACGAGCCGACTGCCTATACTATGGATCGGTGAGTCGAGAAGATCGGGAGATGGACATGAAGATCGATCAAACAAGCCTCCGTGATCGTCTGCGTCGCGCGCTGGAAGAGGATGTGGGCGAGGGCGATGTGACAACTGCAGCGACAGTGGACAAGGAGCAACCAGGAACAGCCGCTGTAATCGCGAAAGCAAGCGGCGTGGTATGTGGGTTACCCGTTTTCGAAGAGGCCTATCGTTTGGTGGATGAGAAGGTGGAAGTAGAGCTGCGGGGAACGGAAGGACAAAAGACATCGGGCGGCGAGGAGGTTGTGAGGTTGTCGGGGGCTGTTTCCTCGATTCTGACGGGAGAACGGGTTGCGTTGAATTTTTTGGGGTGGCTGTCGGGAGTCGCGACGATGACGAATGAGTTTGCGGAACGTATAAAGCATACCGCTGCAAAGATTACGGATACGCGGAAGACGACGCCTCTGTGGCGGGATCTGGAGAAATACGCAGTGGAGGTGGGCGGCGGTGTGAATCATCGGATGGGCCTGTATGACATGGTCCTCATTAAAGAGAATCATGTGGACGCCGCCGGGAGTCTGACCGAGGCGGTGAGACGTGTCCGTGACCGGTGGGGTAACACGTATCGGGTGGAGGTCGAGACGCGAAGTATTGATGAAGTAAAGGAGGCGATTCGCCTCGATGTTGACAGGATCATGCTGGACAACTTCTCGACAGCCGAGCTTGTCGAGGCTGTGAATTTGATCGATGGGGAGTGTGAGATGGAGGCATCGGGCGGGGTCACGTTGGAGACGGTTGGGGAAATTGCGGAGACAGGAGTGGACGTGATTTCGGTGGGGGCTCTGACGCATTCGAGTGCGGTGATGGATTATTCGATGTTGCTGCGGTTTGATTAGGGCGGGCGAAGGGTTATGCTCCCAAGGGGTGACTGAATAAATGTTCGCTAGAGTCTTGACATAAGCGTTTGGTGTACCTAGCATTCTGGGTGTTAGAAGAGAGACTGTCTATAGAGAGACCTGTTGCGGGAATAGCTCAGTTGGTAGAGCATCAGCTTCCCAAGCTGAGGGTCGCGGGTTCGATCCCCGTTTCCCGCTTAATCATGCCAGTTATTGACTCCACAGACCTTATGAATTCAGAACTAGAACAGAGTTCAACTATTTCTTGACGGGTTTTGTCATATGGGAACTTTTTCAGGAACCCTTCTTCCTGTTCTCGATCACGTTGGTTGCCGACTTTCGCGAGATGTATCGCCGCGGCCCTGCGTTCCTCTTCCAACGTGTGAGCGTAATGACTGGTCATCCGGAAATCAGAATGCCCGACATGATCTCTAACAACCGCCTGAGAAAACCCTGCAGCTAACAATGCCGAGTTCACTGAGTGACGAATCACGTGCGCCGTGACTCCTTCAAGACCGGCTCTTTTCGCGGCAAGTCGGACGCCGGTTTTGACATTCTTAATTCGAGAACCATCGGGATGACTAAAGACCCATGAACTCGCCGCTACACGAGGATGATTGTCGACGACAAATGCCAGGATCTCCCGCGAGACGGGTACGCTCCTGGTCCTTTTGTTCTTTGTCGTACGGCAAGGCGGATCGTGTCGAAACGTTATGGTCTCCCTCTCAACGTCTATGTCACTCCATTCGAGCTGAAGTAGCTCACCCATGCGCCCTGCTGTGGCCCATGCGAGCACGACAAACGTTTTAACATGGCCATCACTCGCCTCGATAAGCCGCTGGATTTCGGCAGGGTTGAGAACTCGCTCCCGTCGCCGCAGGTCGTTCGGCAGAATCCTCTTCAACGAGATTGATGCACACGGATTGCTTCGTAACCGGCCAAACTCCAAAGCTGCCTGGAAGCATTGTGAAAGAGCGTAAAACTCATGCCTCACGGTCGAGTTACGCACTGTGCCGCCGCTTCTCCCTGTATGCTGTTTTCGCCATGCGACCCATCGTTTGATATCACCCACTGTGATATCTGAAAGCCTTCGGCTTCTCCCGAAGAACGGGAAGAAACTGCGTTTGAAGTAGCGGTCGAGTTCAGTTCGGAAACGCGGCGAACACGTTTTAAAATCCATAACCTCGTGGTGCGCCGTTTCGAGAGTCCACTCCTTGCCTTTATTACCAACATCCTTCTCCACATCGCGTTGATAATCCCACTGACGCTTGATTCTCTCGGCTTGTCTTCGAGTCTTTGCGCCCGGTACAACTCGAGTGAATCGCTTCCCATGTTCTGACCACCGATAGAGCCATTCGATTTTGCCCCCGCATTTCTGACGTTTCGTAATCCACGACATCTTAGTTCCTCCTTCTCTGCACTTCTTCCCAAGCCTCGTCGTTTAGGCCCGGAAAGCGGACCAATTCATCGTCGTCTGTCGGCGGACAGACGGCGGATCGCTCTGATTGGATGTGCCTATCGATGAACGAAGACACGTCTTGTTTCCGGTATCGAAAGCGTCCACCAAAGTTGATAGGAACAAGTCCCCGGCTTTTCAACTTCCTCACCGTCTTCTCACTTAAACCCAAGATTTGGGCCACCTCGCTTGTGGTAAGTAAACGTTCCAGTTTCATTATATAAGTCCCCTTACAGGATCATCAACCACAAAACACGTCTCTTTTCCGGTCAAGTATTGCTGTCCCCCGGCTTATCAGAGAGGCACGCACGCCGCCATCATAGGGTCAGTCTCTTCAACCGATATATTTCGATTCTCTTTCTGTTTACTTGCTGGAATCCCTCTGTTTCCGGCTCAGTTTTTCCTGGATTGGTCCTCTTTTCGTCGTTCATTTCTTGAAGAATTCCCCAGAGCTCTTTGAGGTTGGCCCGATACTGCGTCATTGTGAGCATCTCTGTTTTGAGCGCGAGCCACATAGTCACCGCCTCGCGGGCGTAGAAGTCCACCTTTTCACCATTGAGATGTTCACAAACCTCGGCGATCATATCTTTCATGTACTCTGTTTCCTCGCACCACTCCTCGTGGGATTCCCAGGTCGCCTCAATATGTGTCGCCAATCTCGAATGGAACTCAATCAACGCTATCCTGGTGAGGTCTTTGATCCTGGTAGCCAATGCTTCTTGATCTTTTTGACCTTTTTGAAGAAAATTACCCGCGTTTGGTTCCAACTGCTCATTTCGTTCCCACAGTGGTGTACGTGTAGCTGACTGTGCTAAAGCTAGATAATCAACCATGATACGCATTCCCCTTCTTGCATGAGATTTGATTGAGGAGTAAAACTCGCCCACAGATCCATATGATCAATAAGGTCAAAAGGAACATTAATCATCGCTTCATGTTTCTTTTTGACCGTTTTTGGCTTCACGATACTGTGGAGTTAACCTCCATCTTTCCATGGGGCGTCCGCTTGTTGTGATTCGGACCTTACCGACATAACCGACACTCTCCAGGAGCTGTAGCGCCGACGCTATTTCAGAAGAATTACGGTTACGGTGGAACACGTCTGTGTAGATTTGCGTCCGTGTGAGACCATCGGAATTCTGACGAAGAACTTGGATTATCCGATCAGCAACCTCATCTCCCGTGCTATCTCCGAAAATGTACCGACAGGAATCCTCCGCGTACTGCCAAACCGCGAGTGCGGCACGTAGGTGTTTCTCCCCGATCTGCGTGGATAGATCCAACAAGGCGTATAAGGATGCGAGCCGTATGACCTGTGCTTCCCCCCGCGCGACAACCGCACCGAATATGCCAGGCTTTTCTGCCGATAAAGCCGGATACACCGATTCCCAGGCGCATGCTGCCTGCCTTTCGAACTCGATAGGCGCATCGAGCGTGCGGCTGAACTCAATGGCTTCGTTTAGACGGTTTACGTAAGGCCGGAGATCAACTTTCTGGATTTGACCGCCGTGCGGTAGAACCTTCGACCGTCGAACGCATATCCAAAGAAACCGGTTTGCAAAACCGTTGCCGCATTCCGTATCCGTTAAGTTCTTAACGAGCTCCTGCTTGGTAATGTGAACGATGAGTGATATATGAGCGTCAGTAGCGACAACGGGATCGTTCTTAGTCAGAGACCGTAAATTGCCGCTGTCCCAGGCACATCGAAGAATAGCGGAAAGTGTATTGCCTTCACGTCGCAAGACTTTCAGCACCGAGGCAAACTCCGCCTCATACACAAGCAAACGTTTATCATGTACTCCCTCGTCGGCTCTCTTGCTCTTCCCGGAATGCTCAACAGGGTCTCGGACCCATTTCAGGCCTTCGCCGCTGGATAAGCCATGAACGACTCGACTACTCATGTATTCCGGATCGACCTGTTCGAATATCCGGGCCACGTGGCCCCACGAGGTCCCCTTCCGACCTTTGGCTGAAGAGCCAACCAGCGCTACATAACTATTCGTGTAATGCTTGTCTGCCTCGACCAGGTAGTGAGCGGATCTCCCTGCGACACTGCCGAACGCCACCAAACTCTGGAGTAAAATCGCTGTAGGATCTGCTTCAGTGTGAGGTTCGATCGCCCTGACGATGTCTCCCGCTAGACCGTGGAACGCGCATTCGTCCATAACCGGCCACGAAATCGCACTTGGAAACGTCTCTACTTCCTCAGGTATCTGGCAGTATTTTTTTAATGTTGATACTGCTTCCTGCTCGGATACAACTCCATTACCCACTCTCCTGACAAATGTCTGCATCGTCACCTCTGCTTGGCCGTAACCGACCACGCCGCTGTGATACTGTTTTGCCAGTGTGTTTGACAAGTTCCTGACTGCGGTCCAGAGTCCCGACTCCTCCGCCTCACGGATCGAGATCTCGATGATTTCCTGCGGATTTAAGGCTGAAACACTTTGAGAAGTCATAGTCAACTCCCTCCATCGTACTTGACTGAACCGTTCCCGACTCAACGATTCGTAGAGTGCTGACTCCTGATTGCGCGCTCTCACCACGCGGTTACGTGCGCCGGTTCAAGCAACTCTCAGGATTTCATGTGGGAATTGTTACGTCTCGGAGTAACATTTCAGCTACGTGAGAGCTTTACGGCAGCTTCATGAAGGTGATTTTTGCTCGTATTTCTTTCGGATGAACTCCCCAGCAATGTTGAGTCTCAAACCGATGGTAATCTCCCGGTCCATAAACCATCGATGCAGTCTGCTGATAGCGGCCTGGATCTTCCTCCTATCATCCGTTTGCGTTTCTTCGCCAGCCCATAGATCCTCTGCTAAATCGTCTATCGGCACAGATTCGCGGTTCCACATATAGAGGACAAGTTTCCAAGGCAGCTTTGGCATATCATAAACTTCACCTTTCCAGCGAAAACGTAGCGCGTCGATTGGGCCGTCTTGTTCGCCGTCAGAACAAGCGTTGTCCACAGAGAGTTGATCAGGTATCTCGACCTGCCGGGGCCAACTCCTCAGTTCACAGTTCGCTAGTTTCTTCCTCGAACGATACTCGCGGATCTGCCTTCTAATGGTCAAGTAGACGCTGTGCTCAGCTTCTATTGAATCACCTTGAGGCATCAGATTTTCGCTGGTTCCCCAGGGGAGTTCCTCCCTGAACGCCGCGAGAACCGCATCCTGCAAACCGATCATGGCGTCACTAACTCGCGAACGGACTTCATCGAGAGGAATAAAACGGGAGTAACCTATCACTTGGTTTAACTCCTCTTCCTGACTGATGTATTCCTGCCGTATTGCGCACCGCCAACGTATGGCGAAAATCCACGGATACCTGAGAATGAATCGGTGGAACTTGGCGCGTTCCACAGCACGAATATAGTATTCATCCTGCTTTACTCTCTCCGCCGCAACGCTTTCGGATATCTCAGGAGAGTGGTCTTCAGACAGGCGAGAACGTTCTTCATTCGCGGATTGTCCAAGATAGCCTCTGATTTGTTCGACATCCGCCTGGAATCTTTGGAGAACGTGTGGCTCGACCCAGAAATCATTCTGGCCATCTTGCCACGAATACACATAGTCTTCGGGGAAGATTCCATCGGGATGATCGAATCGAAACTCCATCCAGGAATCGAGCAACCAGCACATCGTGTCTAACGCGTCAATTCCTCTTTGCACAGGGTGTTCGCTCGGTCGAATCACGACGCCTCCTTATACAACAAGACATGTTCTCCAACTAACTCGGCGAGTGTCGCAGCATCATGCGGTTCTCTGGCTCCCAACGGTCTACCGGTCAGACCATATTCTATTTTCGTCCGGAGGTACACCCTGTTCAAGGTGTTCGCCACCCGGGGTTGGAAATCCACGGCTGAATAGCCACTAGCCCCTTGACGCAGGTCCATATCGAGGTTTGTCACCGCGCGCGACCGCTTAATAGCCACATATGGTCTCAACGGAGAAAACTCGAAGCATATTTCAGAAGCCGCGAATAGGCTTTTGATGATGCGCGTGCGCGCACGCGTGGGGGTTTGAGAGACAGCGAGAATCGCTTACTCAAAGGAGGGCAAGTCGGCCCGGTGACGGGGTTTGAATAAAACCATACATTTGGCGTAACGACGCCCAATATATCGATTCTCATATTCCGTCTGTGAGCCCGGGAATACAGATCTCGATTGTCGTCGTCACAGCGCTTGGTGTCGTCTCGGTGACCAGTAAGTGAGCAGTAAGTCTGTCGGCAGCGTTACCGCCACACGACATCCTTTAGCATCTGTTGCTGGATCTCGGGCGTGACCTTCATGTACATCGACATCGTGACGTACACCGAAGCGTGTCCAAGACGCGCGGAAATGACCGGGATCGGGACGCCTTGCTGAAGCAGGTGGATCGCGAGGCCGTGGCGGAACTTGTGCGGATGGATGTCGCGTAGTCCGGCCTCTTCGGCATACTGCTTCAGCATCTTGTACGCATAAAACCTCGTGAATCCGAACAGGTTTCCTTTGACCTCGAAGTCGGCGATGAACCGGCTCAAGTCAAGCAGGAGCCCTTCATCGAGTGAGACCACCGTCGGACGCTTGACCTTCTTCATGTCGATCCGGACGCGGCGCTGCGTGAAATCGATAGCGGACACCGGCAATCGACAGAGATCATCGACACGGGCTCCTGTTGCCCACAAGAGATCGAGGAAGAGCGTGTCACGACGCTCGTAAAACCGGCTCTTTGGTGTACGTTTCTGAGACCAGTGTTCTTGGACGGTGTCGCGCAGACGTTGATATTCTCTCAGCGTGATATGCGGAGGTAGCCGGTCTATACGAGTTGAGAGCAAAGCGGTGGATTGTGCGACGGCGGGAACGTTGTTCATCGGTACACACCTTTATGTTCTGTGCAGTATTTCGCTTGTTTTGACGGCGAATCGCTTGAAAAACGGCTGTTTCAAGGCACTTGAAGCCGAAAAAGTACACATTTGAATATGAAATGTTGACTGAAAATCCGGGCAAAATTCGCCATAATCTCAACCCAGCATTTCGCCCGATTCGATGGCTTCCAGCATCGCGCGAAGGCTATTTCGGTGTTTCTTGGCAAGCGCGATGTAGGCATTGAGCGGCACCGTGGCGGCTCGTTATTTACGGTGTTCCTCAGTCAGTTCTTCGAGCATTTGATTCAAGAGAACCTGAGCGGCGGGATTCGGTTCCCGGAAACCGTCGATCCAGCGTTGAACGCTTCCCGGTGCGATATTCCATCCGTGTTCGGTCATCCATTCAACGATCTCGGTGACTGAGCGTTTGCGTGCGCCCCAGTCGAACGGACGTTCTCCACGACGTTCGGCTAGGCAGTTGAGTATTTGTCGGAGTGTCTTCATCGTAAAATGCCTCTAACACTCAAGATATACTGTCGGAGTATAATTGTCAATCATTTCTTTCAATTATTTTCGAGGGGCGTGTTATTTGAGTATTGTTTGTGGCTTGTTTGACGGCTATTTCGAGGGGTTCAACGACGGAAAACAAGCAGAAAATAGCAGGTAAACGATGGTCACACGACGTCTCATTTACGAGTGTTTTGTTCGGTTCGGGGGGACCCATCGGCCTCGTGAAACGTCCCAAAACGAAGCCCCCGCCCCTGTCGAGTGCTAGGACTTATGTGCGACGTCGAGGGAGGCGATTTCTGTTAAGACCGTCGGGGACCCATCGGTCCAAAATCTTTACCAGCCCCCCCGGGCGTTCGCTCTCAGGTACCTCTACTTATATCACGCCGGTAGGAGACATGTTGTTTTTGAGGCCAGAGGGACCTACGCCGCATTTCTTAACCACACCCCCACCCCGTTGGGTCCCATCCAGGTACTACTATAGTCGGCTCGAAATAGGATACGTTTTTCTGGCTTGATCCACGTGGCAGAAATTCGTTTTCCAACTTCCAGGATGTCTTTCGTGCCAAGAGGAGTCAGTGTTCTCATGTAACGTCCCGGGGCCGTAAGTTTCAAAACCGTTACCAACCAAACTCCGCGTGTTTTGAGCATAAGTATCCCGACTTATCTCGGGCGGGGCGGAAAGGTGGAAATTCGTGAACGTGAACCGCTGATACTTGAAGCGGAGTCCAGCAATTGAACGTAGCGTTGCGCATACAACTCGTGTATTTTCGGCAGTATGGATATTGAGGAACTGAAGAGACTCGTCTCCGCTGGGGAATCTGAGACGGTATAGTTCAAGAAATCGACCGCCCAGTTGCGTCGTGCGTCCGAGACTGTTTGTGGCATGCTTAATGGCGCCGGTGGGCGGGTGTTGATTGGTGTTACGCCGGAAGGGCGTGTTTCTGGTCAGGCAATTTCCGACAAAACGCTCCGCGAAGTAGCTGATGTGTGTCGTAAATTCGAGCCACCAGCGACCATTGCACAGACACGCGTCAACGTCGGCGGTGCTAAAGAAGTGCTTGTGTTGGAAGCGATTCCAAATCCGGAACAGCGCCCCTATGTGTTCGACGGGCGACCTACCAGCGGGTTGGATCGACAACGTCCGTCATGCCCCAAGAGACCTACCAACAGCTTCTGGCCGAGCGTGCACACAGCCGGATGCGGTGGGAGACCCAGCTCGCCGAGGATTACGGCCTCCACCACCTGGACCGCGAGGAGGTTCTTCGCACAGTGCGCTTTGGCATCATCGCCGGTCGCCTACCCGAGTCCACCGGGGGCGACATTCCCGACATCTTGGGTCGGCTGGGGGTGCTCAAAGAAGGGAACCTGAACAACGCGGCAGTTGTTCTGTTCGGCACGCGCTCTCTGCCCGATTACCCCCAGTGCCAGCTTCGTATGGCCCGCTTCCGCGGCGTGGACAAGTCGGAGTTTCTTGATCAACGACAGATCGAAGGGCATGCCTTTTTTCTGCTTGACGAAGCAATGTTGTTCTTGCGCCGTCATCTCCCAGTGGCGGGTCGTGTTGTACCCGGATTGTTCGAACGTGAGGACGAGCCGCTTAGATACCCCCTTGGTCACCATCCTGGAGGTAGCTCTGCCAGACAACAACGAAATTGCCATTCGGGTCCATCGCAACTTGAGGCACTCTTTGATCGTTTGATGTGGATGTGTTTACAAGAAACTCGCTACCTTGTGCAGTACCCGAACTGTCGTAGCGTTGCGCATAGACGCCATAACCACTCCCATCCTTGTCATAACTCTCCCAAGCGATAACAAAATTCCCATTCTGATCCATCGCCGCAGACGGATTCTTTTGCTCATCTGCTGTGTGCGTATTGACCTGAAATTCGCTGCCTGCGGTGACAAAGTCGAGATCGGCGTATCGCTGGGCGTAAATGCCATCGCCGTCACCATCCTGCCCGGTGCTCTGCCACGCAACAACCACGTCGCCGTTGGCGTTCATTGCCACTGACGGTTCATCTTGGTCGTCTGTTGTATACGAATTAATTTGGAATTCGCTCCCGAGTGAGGCTCCCGAGCTATCATACTTCTGACCAAAAATACCGATTCCACTCCCGTCCTGACCATTGTAGCTCATCCAAACGATAACAAGATTCCCGTCAGCATCCATTGCCAGCGAAGGGCCATTCTGGTGTGATGCTGTATGCGTATTGACCTGAAATTCGACTCCCTGCGTTGTTCCTGAATTGTCATACCGTTGCGCATAGACTCCGATCATATCGCCGTCTTGTCCGTCGCTCTGCCAAGCGATAACGAAGTTACCGGTGGAATCCATAGCTACCGAAGGGAAACACTGATTATTTGTTGTGTATGTATTGACCTGAAACTCAGCGCCCTCGGCACCCCCCGCGCTGTTGTACCTCCGTGCATACACTCCAAAACCGTCGCCGTCCTGACCGTCACTCGCCCAAGCCACAACAAAGTTGCCGTTGGCATCCATAGCGACGGAGGACTGTGACTGATGATTAGTCGTATACGTGTTGACAGGGAATTCAGTACCCTGCTTCGTACCGGAACTGTCATACCGCTGACCATAAACACCGTAGTTATCGCCGTCCTGCGCGTAGCTTTGCCACGTAACAACAAAATCGCCGTCCGCATCCATCGCGATCGAAGGTGTGCCTTGAGAATCTCCTTCGGTTGTGTTGACCTGGAATTCGTCACCTTGCGGGGTACCCGAACTGTCATAGCGCTGCCCATAAACGCCGTGGGAGCCGTCGCTGTCCTGTTCTTGACTTTCCCACGCGATGACGAAATTGCCGTTCGGGTCCATGGCTACGGAGCAGTTCTGTTGAAAACCCGTTGTATACGTATTCGCTCGGAACTCGACGCCCTGTGGAGTGCCAAGACGATCATATCGCTGGGCGTACACCTCTTTGCCGTCCCCATCCTGTCCGTCGCTGACCCAGACAACAACGAAATTCCCGCTCGCATCCATCGCAACCGAAGCGTTCGTCTGCCCAAGCGTTGTATAGGTATTCACCCGAAACTCACTGCCGATCTGCTGGAAATCCGCGATTGCCGGGCTGCATACACTAAAGAAGAAAAGGACGGGTACAACAAATCGCATTTTCAGATCAGGGCAATACAGTCGCATCGTATTTCCTCCGAGATGGATTTCCTGTCACGTCGATCCTCCGACGACACTGCGAAGCAGGATGAGTCAGGGTTCTCAGCTGGGTGTTTTGATGGGAAGTAGTCTTGAAAAGGTTCGTAATCGTTCTATCGGTGCACGTGTCGAGTAACATCCCTCTCAAAGCGTCAGAGAACAAGGGCGAAACTAAAGACGGCCCAATAGTGAGTATTCTTGAGGCCAATTCCTTTTCCTACCTGCGGATCGCAACCCTCGCCGGGCGTGGAGTGTAATCGGAAAGGTAATTTTCCTATCCGATGAAGACAATGTCAATAGACTGAGTGAAATTTCTGAATGTAACAGAACGTTACCCGAAAACGGAAATTCAAAATTCCAAATTTTCATCCCCGCTTTCTGACGTCCCGTTTCTTCTCAAGCAAGATAGATATTTCACTGCGCTTCCTCGTAGTCTCTCATCCAGACTCTCGGATCGTTTTCACGGAGACGGAAAAGGAGAGCGCCTCTTATGTACCGTTGTTCTGTTCGGTCAGTTCTTTGTCGATTTCTTCTTCGACCTCTTCGAGAGGGATTCTCCTCGTGCACGCCGATCTCTCGTCCAAAAATCGCTGAAAGGCGTGGCTTTGTCTCAGCTCTTCTACTTCTCTTTCGAAGTCGTCGGCTTGCGACACGAAGAACTCTTGCCCGTCGGACGCCAGGATCAGAACGGGTTCCCGTCGGGCGAGGTTGATCAGTTCTTCCAAGTTCAACGATTCTTCCTTCAAATTGAGGGTCTTCATATCCTGACCTCTTTTCCTCTTATAAACAAAACGTTGTGTTCCTTGTGGCCCACAGCCACGATTGTCACTCTCTCAGACACTTGGTCCACTTCATAAAAGACGCGATGTTTGCCGACACGCAATCCCCAGGGCGCAATTGGATTATATCGCAGCTTTTTCCGATTCTTCGTTTCATCCATAGGCTGATCTTCGAGCTGAACCCGGATTCCCTGGATAAGTCGTTTCCGTTCGCTTGCACCGTATTGGTCGAGGTCGTCTTTTGCCTCTTCTGTTATTTCGATCGTGTATTTTGCCACTCGAATCCAATTCTCCTTCAAAAGCAAATTACAACCTTCGCCCCACGGAGTCAATCAATAGACTAAAGGAAATCTCCGCATGTAACAGAACGTTACCCGAAACCGAGAAATCAGAATCTCAAACCTTCTTGCCTGCGGACTGCCGACCCGCTTGATTAAAAGTAAGACAGACATTACACTCCGCTTCCTCGTAGTCTCTCATCTAAATTCTCGGATCGCTTTCCCGGAGTCGGAAGAGGATGTGGTCGAGTTTGCGGTCGATGTCCCAAAGGGTTTGTTCAAGGGTTCTTTCGTCGGGTGTGCGCTTGTTTTTCGGGTTGTGTTGAAAATTGTGGTGGGTCATGACAGTTGGAAATCGTCACTCCTTAATAAAGGTTACGTTTTGATATCACTGGAAAGAAATGAAAAAAGTCTGTTTTGGTTTCGATACATATTGCGGAATTACCGTATTTACTTCTTAGAATGGACTTTTCGTAAATAGAACATCGAAAGATTTAAATACTTTCGCGTATCACCACTACCAGAGAGCAACAAATCTGGTGATACTATGGATTTCGGTCCCTCGTCTCAATCGTCCTATCTGCCGCATTTCGGTAAATGCAGAAGGACTTAGGACCCGTCCTCCGGGCTCTTAACCGGCTGGGACTACCGAATGAATGCCTATTATGGGAAGCAAGCGTTGCGGGATTCCCATATAGATGGTCCGGATATTCCCTTCCCTGCCCCTCTGGAGGCGCTCACCGATCCGTTCACTACGCAAAACCGGACCGACCCTCTCGATCAATTCCTGACAGGCGGCACGAATGCGGGAATGGATCTTCTGGGCGGTTGACGCAAAAAAGTGCAGAACGAACCGGTGGGGTCGACCCGATTTGTGAAATCGAACTGACCGCCGGTGACCGGAGCCAGTACCCTATGCCTTGTCCGACCCCGCGGTACAAATAGTCTACGATCAGGATCTTTTTGTTCTTGAGTCATTGACATCTTCTATTCAGGAGCTAAATAATGGCTCAGTTATGGATGGTTGTGCTGATGATGTTATGTAAAAGGGATACATAAAACGAAGGCCCCATTGGAAGAGTGAATTGTGTCCCCAAAGAGACGGTGTGAACGGACGTGTATTAGAGACCGGCCCCAGGGAACGTTTTCTCGTTGCAGACGAAGCCTGAAGTCGAGCGTGTGTGCGCTCCGATTCCCGGCGCTCGGTTTGCTGGTCGCTTTGTGGGTTATCCCGTATGGCTACGCGCAGGCTCCTGTTCTGTCTTCCGTTTCCCCCACGGAGAACGACATCGATGCCGTTGTCAGTTCGAACGTAACCTCCACGTGGGACCAGACCATGAACGTGGGCACATCGGGCACGTTTGTGGTCCAGGGAAGCGTTACCGGCAAGATCTCCGGCAGTTATGGCGGTGGCGGGACAACCACGCTGAGTTTCGATCCCACGAACGACTTCCAACCCGGCGAAGAGATCGAGGTTTCGCTCACCACAACTCTTCAGAGCACCGGCGGCTTCAACCCGACGAATCCCTATGTGTTCCGTTTCCTGGCCGCTGCAGGTACCGGCCCTGCGCAGTTCCTTGCGGCGAGGAACTTCGGCACCGGGAGCGACAACACGTGGTCCATTGCGTTCGGAGATGCGGACGGCGACGGCGATCTCGATGTCGCATTGGCGAACAGCTCGGAACAGAACGCGGTGTACCTGAATGATGGATCGGGCGAGTTCACGGCGGGTACGAAAAACTTTGGTACCGGTTCTGACAGTACCACGTCTGTCGGTTTCGGTGACGTCGACGGCGATGGTGATGTCGATGTCGCGGCGGGCAATTACGGCGAGCAAAACGTTGTGTATCTCAACGATGGAAGCGGAAATTTTACCGCGGGCACCAAGAACTTCGGCACCGGGACTGATATCACGTATTCTGTGGCCTTTGGTGACGTGGACGGTGACGGCGATCTGGACGTCGCTACGGGGAACGACGGCGAGCAGAACGTCGTGTACCTAAACGATGGCTCCGGGAATTTCACGGCGGGGACCAAGAATTTCGGTACGGGAAGCGACGCCACGTTGTCCATCGCCCTTGGCGACGTGGACGGCGACGGGGATCTGGATGCTGCGGTCGGCAACCCCAGTGGGCAAAACGTCGTGTACCTGAACGACGGGAGTGGGAATTTCACAGCGGGTACGAAGAACTTTGGCACGGGAAGCGACGCCACGTTTTCTACCGCGTTTGGCGACGTGGACGGGGATGGCGACTTAGACGCGGCTACGGGTAACTCCAGCGGTAGGGTGGGCTCAAAGCGAAGCGTAGCCCACCATCCTCTTGTGGCTTCGCCACCCCGATTGACAAGCAATCGGGGCCACCCACTACTCTCTCTTGTCCCATTGAGTAACCTTTCTTCCTCAAATCACCGGCTCCGCCGGTCCGGAGCTCGTAATGACGGATGCGGTCGTAATGACGAATGCGCAACCGTTTTCTCAGCCGAGAATGTAGGGTGGGTTAGCGACGATCTGTCCGTAGATACTCCACGCGCATACTTCAGAATCAGGCGCGTACTTCAGAGACGTGTAACCCACCACAATTTTCTAGCGGCTCTGAAACGTCGTTCATTTAAGCAGAAAAAAACGATTCTGTATGTAGGAAAATTCCCCAATTTTTGTGGGGATTCTCCCCACAACTTTGTGGGAAAAGTCCCCACACGTTTTGTGGGGAAATTCCCCACAAAGGTTGTACCCGGCGCTCTGAAACACAGATCGCGTTACAAGGGGCTAAAAGAACAAATACCCGGAATGGAATGATGCTGAAATACAAAGACGCATAGAAGAGACACGAAGGCGCATAGAAGAGCCCAGAAGACGCGAAAGAAAGCGAGAAGAGACCCAATAGCCGCAAAGGCGTCGCTCGTCGGCTATAACACTTCGTTCCCTTGGTGTGAACAACACATCAAGAAAACGGATGAAACCATCTGCGAATGTTCGATCCTGAAACACAACCTCAACTCTATGGTTGCAAAAACGAGAAGAGGCCGGCCGGAAGCGCGGTTGGAAAGCCGCATGGATAAAGGCCAGAAGAGATGTTTATGAATATTTTGAGGACCTGAGGAGAAAAGCACCGGCAGTGCGATCCAGATGCCCCCCTCCGACTCCCCCCGTGAACGGGGGGAGAGATTTGGAAATGTTGGCAGGAGGAGTCAGTTTTGCAACGTTAGGGTCAATCGATGATGGGTTCGCCAAAAGTCGAAAGTTGGCATCGGAAGTTCCCTCTCCCCCCGGGAGAGGGTTAGGGT
>CAZTDD010000052.1:0-42317 GCA_964612675.1 uncultured bacterium | reverse complement strand
GACACCGCCACGGCGTCCGATTCCCATCGCGCCGATAACCACCTTGTCGTTTGCACCTCGGACATCGCTTGGAATGAACGCCGTTGCACCGAAGGCGGTCCCACAGGCGAGCGTTTTTTTGGTGAATGTACGTCGATTTATTTTGTCTTGGTTCATTTAATTCCTCTGAGATGTAGGTGCCGCCCCTCGCCGGGAGGGTAATCCGCCTCCCGTAGCCTGTCAATCACTCTGCAGAAACTCGGTTTTCACCTTGTGGACGCAGAGTATGGACAAACTCCTCCTGACTCATTCCCGTCAGCTCCGCCGCTTTCGACTCCGAGAGTTTCCCCATCTCGAACCATTTCACAGCCGCTGCAATCCGCATCTCCCGAGCGAACTCGTCGGCGTCTCCGGAAAACGGCGAGAACGCGCTCTCAGGTATGTCCACCAAGACGCTAATTGGCATGATCCTATCCCCTCCTTGTCTTTGTCTATCATGAAACAGCGTCGGCAATGCACACACAATCCCCCGAAAAAACACGTCAAATTGAAAGTACGTCAAATTGAAAGTCAACAATATTATCTATAGGGGGATGAAGGATGTCAATCAGCCCAGTTCCCACTGTCCTGGGTCACCTCGTACTTACCTATGTAAAAACTCCGACTGATTGTGACCTCATGCTGTGGCCCTTCGTCATCCTCATGACCAGCCTCGTCCGTTGGCGATCCCATCATGAAAGTACCGGCCGGAATAAGGACCATGTCCCGCGGTTTGGCATTGTCGGGCAAACCGGCGTCCGGATAAGCTTTCCGTAGAGGGTGCCATGTCAGAAGCGAAAGGCTGTTATAAATCAGGAGACGAAAGGAATGCCAGGTGGTCTTTCACCTACAATCCCTGGGGCGCAACAACACCTGGGGCGCAACAACACCTTGAGCGCGGGCATGCCACCCTCTATCGCGACTCTGAATCGATCATCCTTTCACCCCAACGGGGTGAAATACGATAGCCGGCGGGCAACGCCCCCCCTGAACCTCTCCCCTCCGCACCTTCCCATCCCACGCTGTACACTGGGCATTCAGAACATTAGCTCGTACGGGACGCGCCATGTCTGCTTCTGCTATCGCCGGACGATTGATGCTTGCTGTAATGATTGCGGCGGGGTTGTGGCCGCATTTCGCTACGTCTGCATCATGGCTTGCGGCGGCGGTCTGCGCGGGAGTCGTTTGTTGTTTACAAGGCGGCAGAAAAACCCAATCAGCGGAGACAGTCGAACAGAAAGAAGGCCACGAAGACACTAAGACACAAAGAAACACAACAAACAAAGAAAGAATCAGAATCGTCATTGCGGTTTGCGCCGGAATCGTTTTGTGGTTACTGCGCGCAAACCAGTCGCTCGCTGTGTATCCGGAACAATTACTGCCCCGCGTAGACCAACAGAGTTTTTCTATTTTTTATTTTATTTTGGCGATTGGTGTGTCTATTATTGTTGTTATTCTATGTCGTCGGTTCCCTGCCAAATGGGGTGTTGGAATGCTGCTGGCCCTGACAATTCTGGTCCATGCGATTTCTTCGTTCCAGACCGGTGAAACAATTCGCTGGCTCAGCCGTCAGGAGCCCGCCGATTATAGTTACAACTTCGACGGCATTCGCTACCTCAAATCGTATTACCTCATGAAAGACGGTCGGGATTGGTATCGGGCGTGTGTAGAATCGACTCGTGTCGACGCGCGTGCGCCGTTTGACGTACCTCGGGTCATCATGAATTACCGTCTACCCACTTTGTATGTGTTATTTTCTTTTTTGCCCCGTGGCGACTGGATTCAGATGTTATTTATCATTTTCTCTTGTTTTGGGATGGTTTGTGCATTCGACTTCGTGCGCATCCTTTTGGAGAATAACGGCGTTGAATTTGAAACCGCAGCTCGATGTGCATTGGCCGCACCGGTTGTTCTTTCTCCCTATTTATTTCTTGCGGCGATTACCTGGTTTTATACATTCCATGAATATTGGGCATGGTTTGTCTCCATCGGTGCTGTCTGGCTTCTGGCGCGTCGGCAGATCTTGGTCGCGATTATCCTTGCGGTTCTTGCAGCGTGCATTCGGGAACATTTTATCTTGGTTACGGTGGTTGTTTCCATATTGGGTTGGATATCGGGCCGCCACAAGGAGCGTCTCGCGATCTTGGGAAGTTGGGTGTTACTTTTTCTCGTGTACGCAGTCCATGTCTATCGCGCTTTGCCGTATACGGGGCAGGGAGTTGAGGAGGGCGCATCGATCTGGCTGCATTCTCCGTCGATCTTGTCCGTTCTTTATACGACGTTTTTCGGTACCGCGCTTTATCCTATGCCCAAATTGACCATCCCCGTGCTATTCGCCTTCGCGTTGTATGGTTTATGGAAGAACAGAAACCAGCTGCTTCCATTCGGGGTGAGCTCGATGATTCTCATTCCGCTTCTCGGGTATCTTTTCGTAGGACCGCAGATTCCGTCAGGTGGATATTGGGGCGTGCTGTATATGCCGTGGGTGTTTATTGCAGGGTGTCTTGTTCCGGGACAGTCGTATCACTCGGCAGGATGTTCCGAGTCGTCCGGGAGCGATTTTTGACTCCTGGGGGAAGCCGACTGAGAAGCCGGTGATTTGGGACGTGGCGGAGGATCGTCCGCCAGCCCGAGCCGTTCAACGACGACCATCCGATGAGGAAGATCTTCGGCTCCGGTCTCTTCTTCCTCGCCTTCGTCCAGCTCGACTCCCATCTTGTCGATGATGTAACGGCGCAGGTGGGTGTCCAGCTCGAAGGAATTGCCGTCGTCGATCTGCATTTTGCCGTCCGGGCGAACCTTGAGCCAGCCGAGCCGTTTCCATCGCCCGACACGTTTCTCTGTGACGCCGTCGATTTCGGCGCAGACCTCATACATCTCGCGCATTCGCTTTTTCGCGCCGCGCAGAAACATCAGAACCTCGACCAAAATGCGGTCATCTTCCGTTTCGCAGGTTCGGCAGAGGGTTTCCGAGCTGGTTTTCCGTTTAACCGGAGCACCACAAAAGCAACAACGTACGGCCAATGCCATAATGAGAGTTTCCCACGTGGAGGTTTCACGTTAAACGTTCTCACCCCCACACATCACATCGCACAACATGGTACTTCGTCTAATTCTAGTATACACACTTTCGACGAGTTCGACCACCGGGCGGTCGAGAAAATTCTACTCGCAGTGCGTCCAGAGTTGGAGGTGCTATTTCGCGCTCTGGAACGCGGCGACAGCCTCATCGCGATTATCGAAGAGATCGAGGATATGATCGATCCGCGTGGCTGAGAATGTGTCCCGCACCCGCCGTTGCAGATTGAGAAACTTGATGTCTCCATCCCGCTCACGGAGGTCTCGCGCAAAAGCGACGAAAACTCCAACGGTGTACGACGAAATCAGATCGACATCTCCCATGTCGAGAAGGATTTTGACGCGGCCCTCCTTCAGCAGGCTATGCAGCTCTCCACGGAGCCATACCGTGTTCTCAAAGTCCAATTCACCGGACAAAGTCAGTATGCTGACATCATCCCTATCTTCCCGCTCGATGGGTATCATGCGCGTTCCTCCGCGGATTGATCCGGACGCTCTAGAAGGATCTTGACGTCGTCCGTGTTTAGTATCTTCTTCTCTTGGAGCATATCAATCAAGGTAGCCAGCATATAGCTGTTACTCACAAGAACTTGGGTCAATTCCGGTATAGGCGGCTCCGGCTGCGGTTCCGCCTGCGGTTCCGCCTGCGGTTCCGGTTGCGGTTCCGGGGGAGTGGGCTTCTCTTCAGTCGGCTCCGGCTTCTCTTCCCGAGACCGCCTCGAAGATAACTTCCCGAGAAAATCGGCGATCGCCGCCCCGCGATCGTCGTAGATATCAAACTGATCGTAGACCCGGTTATTCTTCAAATACCGGACAATTCCACGATTTGCATTGAGCAAACGGAGGTCTCCGCCGTTCTTGTCTACGGTCGATGCGCCTTCCAGAAGCGTCTGTATGGTCTGGCTGCCGATCCTCGGCACGTTCTGAAGGTTCACAAGTATCCTGTACCGATCCTGCGTTGTGGCGTCTTCGATAGCCTTCGTGAGAGCCGCATTTCCCTTGCTATCGAGCGGTCCCATTGGGGTCAGTATCGAGATGGGGCCGGTTTCTTCGACTCGAATCCATGTCTCCTGGACTGCTTTCACCCGTCTGTTGCTCCAAACTTCTGTTTGTTTGGTCTGTGCTGTACCAACAATTCCACAGACATCATTCTGCTGTGCGCCCTGACTCCAGGAACCTCGTCGGCTGGGGCTGGCTTTGTAACGCCGAATTAGATTGTTACTCTAAGCCGCGCTCCACCTCTGTTCTCCAGGCGGTGCGCACGATGAGGTTGAAACCCTTGAGAATCATACGATTCAGTGGGGAAGCAAGTCAAGAAGATTCGGTTCTCTTTATTCTTGTCTTTGTCGATCAAGCTCCTTCGGCGTTCCGGGGGATCATATTGTCTTTGCCTGCTCCAGGGAGCATGCCATAATCAAGAGATTCTGACACGCAGTATTCTGCGGTATTCCATTGAACGGCCAGACGGATGGCTCAAAAGAGTAAAGTCTTAGGAATCGAAGTTGACTCGCTGACAACGGAGGAGTTTCTCCAGCGGCTGGAAGAATTCATCGCCTCGGGTAAACCCCACCACGTTGCCTATTTAAACGCCGACTGTGTGAATAAATGCTGGTCCAACGTGGCGTACCGTGAAGCGGTCTCAAACGCCGATCTGGTGTATGCCGACGGTATGGGAGTCGTGTGGGCATCGCGCGTCTTCGACCGGCCGCTGCCCGAGCGTGTGAATGCAGGCGATTTGCTTCCCCAGTTGTGCGAGCTGGCATCCGAGAAGCAATACAAGATTTATCTTCTCGGTGGCGAGGACGGTATCGCCCAGAAATCTGCGGAACGTCTCAGCTCGGAGTACCCTCAGCTACAGATTGTGGGATATCACCACGGGTTCTTCGATGAGGATCAGGAAAAGGAGATCATTGACGATATACGGTCCGCTCAGCCGGATATCTTGCTGGTCGGAACAGGCGCTCCACTGCAGGAATTGTGGATTCGTGAACGCCTGGAGGAATTGAATGTTCCCGTGGCCTGGGGGGTCGGCGGACTTTTCGATTATTGTGCGGAGAAGTTTTCTCGCGCGCCGTCATGGATGCGGGAAGCCGGTTTCGAATGGCTCTATCGGCTATTGCTCGAACCACGCCGACTTTGGCGACGCTACATCCTCGGCAATATCATCTTCACGTTTCGCGTCAGTAGTCTTGTCGTATTGGACAGTATCATGGCGTCAGCCGCGTGGCTTGGCGCTTATTGGACCCGCAAACACCTCGATGCTTACTTTTGGAAGAATATCAATCCGGTTGAACCCTATTTATACACACTGCCCCTGATCGTCGTTACATGGGTAGTTATTTGCGCTTCGCTCGATCTCTATCGTCGTCATATGACCCCGACCCCGCTTGAGGAACTCGCCTCGATTGTAAAGATGGTGTTCCTGTTTTTGATTTCTTCCATGGCGGTGGCTTTCCTTGTGAAAGAACAAGATCCCGGTCGCTCTGTGCTGATCATGATGGCCGTCTATGCATTTGTCCTCCTCACGATTTCGCGGCTGCTGTGGAACAAGATTGAAAGTTCAATGCTCGAAACGGGGATCGGCAGGGTGACTGCGTTGGTGGTCGGGGCGGGTGCTCTCGGTCAGAGAGTCGTGAGCGCCCTGAGCCGGCATCCTCACCGAAAGTACAGTGTCCTCGGCTTCCTGGACGATCAGCAGACACCGGGAGAGACAGTCGGCGCGACGACCGTCCTCGGTACAACAAACACTCTTCCTGAACTGGCCGAGACCTTCGCGCCGGACGAGGTCTTTTTTGCCGACCCGGGGATGACAAAGAGGGATCTGCTCAATCTGGTGGTGGCATGTAGTGAGAAAGGATCTGTGGGGCAATTTAGTGTCGTGACTGATATGTTCGGTGTGATCGCGGATCAGGCCGGACCGTCGGATTTGAACGGACTCCCGATTAAAGTTCTTCGGTCGACCGGTCTGTCCCGGGCTCAACAGCTGGGGAAGAGATGTATGGATCTGAGCTTGGCCCTTTTCCTGGGAATTCTCACGTTGCCGTTCATTCCGCTGATTTCCATTCTGATTCGAATCAGTTCCCCCGGTCCTGCGATTTTCCGTCAACGACGAATCGGCAAAAACGGCGAAGCCTTCACTATGTATAAGTTTCGAACGATGCACGCGGAGGTCGACGAATATGCCGAAGCTCCCATCGATCCGAACGATCCACGGATTCTCCCTATCGGTAGATGGTTGCGTCGAACGAGTCTGGATGAGCTCCCTCAGTTATGGAACGTGATCCGAGGAGAAATGAGCATGGTGGGCCCACGGCCCGAGATGCCTTTTATCGTGCAGAATTACGAAGCCTGGCAGCGGCAGCGCCTCACTGTCAAACCCGGCATTACCGGTTTGTGGCAGATTCTCGGACGAAAAGACCTGCCGCTGCACGCGAACCTGGAATACGATTTCTACTACATACAAAACCAATCCCTGCTGTTCGATCTCACCATACTTCTAAAGACTGTCCCAGTGGTCATCTTCGGTAAAGGCGCGTACTAGACGACCTTCGCGGAGTGCCCATCACATTCTCCTCATTGGAAGAAGCGCAACTTGCGAACCCGTCATGAAAGTGTCCGTCGATGGTACACTTGGACTAATATCGGAAATCTTTTGAATCGAGGAGCGGACCGATGGCTTTGACACCCTCAACCATGTTGCCCCTGGGAACCCCGGCGCCGGATTTCAGCCTGCCGGATACGGAAGGAAAGACAGTCTCGCTGGATGATTTCAAGGATGCACCTGCTTTACTTGTGATTTTCATGTGTAACCACTGCCCGTATGTGATTCATGTCCGTGAAGGGCTTGCTCAGCTGGCTCGGGAATATCAGGAGAAAAGCGTTGCGATAGTCGGTATTAACGCAAACGATGTCTCGAACTTCCCGCAAGATAGTCCTGAGAAGATGAAAGAAGAAGCAAACGCGGTCGGATATGTCTTTCCGTACCTCTTTGATGAAAGCCAGGAAGTTGCGAAGGCATACCATGCTGCGTGTACACCCGACTTCTTCTTATTCGATAAAGACCAAAAGCTGGTGTACCGTGGACAGATGGACAGCAGCCGTCCGAATAGCGAGATTCCCGTGACCGGCGAGGATCTTCGCCGGGCGATGGACGCCGTTCTGGCGGGACAGCCTGTCCCGAAGGACCAGAAACCGAGCATGGGATGCGACATCAAATGGAAGCCGGGGAATCGACCTGAATACGCGACATAGAACTTTATGAACGGCTGGTGGTCTATCGGATGGAGAGAGCGTCGGGCAGTTGAACGCCTCAGTCGCCGGGGTCCTTTTCGAACTCGCCCCGAAGTGCCTGGATCGTCTGCCGGGCCAGTTCCATTCCCACTTGGTTTTCTTCATCGATAACCGCGTCCGCGCCCGCCCTTTGCAGGTCCCACCGGAAAAGATGATATCGGGCGCGAACCAGTACCTTCGCATGTGGAGCGAGCGACCTGCACAACCGGGTGATAAGACCGCTCGTTCCCGGATCGGGCAACGTGATCACCACGGCGAATGCGTTTTGTATAGGTAAATGTTCCAGTACGTCAGTACTTCGGGCGTCGCCTACATGGAATTCGACACCGTGCTCACCGGCGATTCCGGCATTACGCGGGTTGGAATCAAGTACCACGATTCTGGTGAAGCCGTCTCGCACTAATGCGTCCGCCACACATTGGCCGGACGGCCCGAACCCGACGATCATTACGGGCTTCTGTTCAGGAGGAGGGGCCTCCCGAGAACTGGGTTCCTCCGAGAGGATTTTCGAGGGGCGCGTTGGTTCCTCACCCTGAGTCTGACGCGTGATGACCGGAGCGAGTCTTGTGAAATACGGTGTAAGGAATAGTGTCACAACGGTCGCCGAGATTAGGAGCGAAAACGTTTCCGAGGAAATCAAACCACCGGAGGCCGCGATCTTCGCAAGTACGAACGAGAACTCCCCGACCTGAGCCAGACAGATTCCCGTTGCGAGAGATACGCCGTTACTGTAACCGAGCATGCGAGCAATCGCCCAGATGATTACGGTTTTTCCCACGACGATAAGGACAACAACACCTCCTACGGTTCCTGCATGATTCGCTACCCATGCGGGATGTCCCAGCATCCCGATACTTGCGAAGAATAACGTTACCAGGACGGCCCGAAGCGACCCGATGTCCGCACGAATCTGGACCGCGAACGGCGATTCCGCCAGCAATAAACCGGAAAGAAATGCACCGAACGATGCGCTGAGGCCGGCCTTGTGAGCAGCGGAAGCCGAACCAATCGCCAGAACGATTGCCAGCAAAACCGGCAGTTCACGGTTCTTCGCCCAGGTTTCGAGGTTTAGCAATCGGGGGATGATGTAGTTCAGAATCACAAACAACACAACAAACACTGCTACACCGAGTACGACGGTTTTCGCAAGCATCCCGAACACTTCCCCGAATCCGCCTTCGCCGCTCAACGCCGTGGTCAGGAGGACGAGTGGTACCACCGCGATATCCTGGAGGAGAAGGATACCGATCGAATTGCGACCATGCTCGCTGTCCATTTGAGTTTGACTGATAAGGAGACGTAACACGCAGGCCGTGCTCGATAACGCTACCATAGCCCCCACTGCAATGGCAGCAGGTGTAGACAGGCCCAGGGACGCAGCCACGAAATGACCCGCTACTCCGGTAATCAATACTTGAAATGTGCCTCCCACAAACGTGATCGGGCCGAGACTGATCAATCGGCGAAACGAGAACTCCAGGCCGATGGAAAACAGTAGAAGGGCTACACCCATTTCCGAAATCACATCGACCTCGTGACTGGACCTCACCCAGCCAAGCACATTGGGGCCAACCAGCATACCCGCAAGCAGGTAACCCACGATGGCATTTTGTCGCAGCTGTTCTGCGAGCGTCCCCAGGGCAAGCGCTGCCCCCAGGAGCGTCAGGATATCGAGAAGTACACCCCATGTCTCCATCAGAACCTCTACTATGTGGGTATTCACCGAGGTAAAACAAACACAAGAATTAAGCCGGAGCCAAACCATTTTACATAGGCAAACAGCAAAACCATAGAATAGAGGGGCGAAGCGAAGACTGGAAGTACACGTATTCGCACCCGCAAAAAAATGAAAACAGGTTTCATTCAAAGAAACCGGCCCAGAAGTCGGACTCCTGGGCCGGCGATGAACATAATACGTAGCCAATCAGTCTGTCTTAATCAGGCCTTCTTCGTCAGGTTATTCCATTCGATGCCTACCTTCTTGAGGGCGTATCCGGTTTCCTTGAGGTAGTCCCCGTAAGCGGCCATCCAATGGAACCCTTTTGTTTCCCTACAGAGTGTGTCGCAGTCGCCGTTGATCTGAACGTCGATCTGAGAACGACAGATATCATAGAACGGATGGTCGATAATCTCTGCCTCAAAACCGAGCCAGGTTTGGAAATTGAAGTCGGGGTCGATCACTGTGATCTTCTCACCTTTCGACATATCGACCTTTGGAGCGGCACCGTAGTCCGACTCGAAATGCGTCAGAATCCGAGTTTTTTCATAATGCTCTCCATCCATCTTTCGCGGAGCCGTACAGTGAGCCAACGTCACAACACCTTGGTGCGGATAGGTAGGATCATTGAGAAATACGGGTTTTCCTGAAATATAGTGGAGCAGGATCCCGGATGGAATTACTACGAAATCGGATTCGCAATAGGCGGTGTAGCCTTCGTCGTTTAGCAAGGTTAGGGGTAGACACGCCGTGGTTTCCGAAATCGGCATAACCGTGCCCATGCAATGTTGAATCGTGAACGCATCGGTTTTTGCCTCGTCCATGAGATCCTTGAACACTTCATTCAGAACAAAGGCGTTGCGCACGAAACTCCTATCCGTTTCAAGCGATACGCCGCGCTGTTTGATATACTTGTCCGCTTGGTCATAACACCATTTGACGAGAGCATCATTCTTTCGAGCTAATTTGATCCGCTCTCCCAAGTCGTCGTATTCGACGGTATGCAGATCCATCTTGAAAATCTTGCGCGTCAAATCAGGGGCTTTCCGGCCTCCATGGCCCCACCCGCCGGGGCCTCCAAGCGCCACGATGCGCTTGCCGAGTGTCTGTTTGAGTCCATACAGCGCCCTGAGCCGCCACAGAATCTCGTCATAATCGTCGACCACCACATCCTGGTAATCCATGCCGGGCTGACCGTACTCGTCCACGGTTTTTCGAAGGTACCGGTTGTGTGCGATCTCGTACCACAGGTATACAGGTCCGGACTTCATTCGAACAAACATGATGGTCCACTTATCGGGGTGGGTCAGCGCTTCTAAAACATTCAAGCCGCTGTTGGCCGCATACATCAAAAGGACATCGTGGTTGCCCTTCGCTACTTTGGCGGCCTGTTCCGCATTTGTGACCGGGATCAGCGGTAGAATATTGACTCCGAACTCAGCCGATTCCGCCATCTTGTTCAGTTCTTTGGTAATTCGGTCTTTTTCTTCGGCGATGTCTTTCTCGCTGTGTAGGCCACCCCAAGGACGCCAGCTCGTCATATCCCGTTTCGAGTACAGGTTGTATGCCAATACCGGTTGTACTTTTAGCGGTGGCAGATCGATGGACATATGATCCGGTTCTTTCACACGGCTTGACGCAGCGGCACTGGACGATAGAAGCGCCAGGCCACTCGCGGTGACCGCTCCTGCAGCGAGAAACTCACGCCGAGAAACTGCGCTGCTCGCACAGGTCGGCGACATACAGCAACGGCAAGGCGGGTGATCGTTGTGGTTATTGGTCATTGGGAGGTCCTCCGTCTTTTATTGAATTTGTTCTGTTTGTTGAAATCCGGTATGGTAGTAGATCCTCTAGTTTCGCACAGGTTTGTCGAAATCGTAACGGTTTGTCGAACTCCCCCATTCGCTTCCGGAAGGATGAGCGTAAGCTACTATAATTGACCAAGTTATGTGTTCCTGGGAGAATGACAAGGGTGAATATCTTTTGCAGACATGAGGAGATGTCCGACCTGCCGGTTTTCCTCCTGCGAACATCGGGCCCGAAGTTGTAAGGATACGGAGAGTAGAATGAGCATCTCAAACACCGATAACTCGATTCAGCTAAGCACGGCGGAAATCATCGAACGGATTCACCGGATCAAGAGCAAATTGGGGGAACGTCTTGTCATATTGGGACATCACTACCAACGCGAAGCGATCATTCAGGTTGCGGATTATCGGGGAGACTCGTTTCTCCTGTCCAAGCGTGCTGCGGAACAGTCGAAGGCCGAATTCATCGTGTTTTGTGGCGTCCATTTCATGGCGGAGAGTGCGCGTATCCTCGCGCAGCCGCACCAACGCGTTTTTCTGCCCCATCTCTACGCGGGCTGTCCTATGGCCGATATGGCAAACATCGTCGAGGTGGAAACCCTCTGGAACACCCTGGAAGGTGTCTTGGGAGAAGGTCGGCTTCTGCCCATTACTTACGTCAATTCCGATGCCGAAGTGAAAGCCTTTTGTGGACGCAACGGGGGATTGACCTGCACGTCTTCCAATTCGGGAAAAGCATTTCGCTGGGGTCTAGACCGGCGAGAGAAAGTGATATTTTTCCCGGATGAACATCTGGGCCGAAACACAGCGAACGACCTCGATATTCCAAAAGAACAGGTTTTGATTTGGGACTGGCTTTCTCCCAAACCGTTTGCGGGGAACACGGAGGAGTCCATCGAGAATGCACGAATCATTATCTGGAAGGGATACTGTCACGTTCACACCTATTTCACTCCGGAACATATCCGCCAAGCGCGCGAAGCACAGCCGGGGTGTCGGATCATCGTCCATCCTGAATGTCCTGAAGAGACGGTTGCGCTTTCTGACGCCACGGGATCTACAGAGCAGATCATTCAGTATGTTCGAGATACTCCCCCTGGGAGCGTCATTTTCGTCGGAACTGAAGTGAACATGGTTCACCGTCTCGCGGGAGAATTCCCCGATCGAGAGATTCACCCGCTTCAGCGATCGATTTGTCCAAACATGTGGAAAATCAGCCCCAAAAACCTTCTCTATACACTGGAGCGACTCGGAGAAGTCAACGAAGTGATCGTGCCGCAGAACATCGTCAAGGACGCACGGTTGGCTCTCTCGCGGATGCTTGAGCTGTAAAAAGTGCTGAAAAACTCGGTAGGACAGCCTGTCCGGTTACGGACATCTTGTGCGGTTGCTGCCGCAACTCGGAACGGCTAAAATAGAGGACGGAACCGCTCCGGTTCCTCTTCCTTTCATCTGGGGCCGTCGGATACTTTCGCATCCGCACGGCCTATTCTCTTTTTACGGCGGTTGTAATGCGGAAATAGAGTCGGGGTCTTAAAAGCCTCCGCGGAAGAAGGCGGACGTGACGAATACCGGCCCTATCACAGGCGCCAACTGATTCTCCCCTTTGAACTCGATTCGTATTCCGTTCTCCACAAGTGCCAATTCCGTCTTTAATGGTGAGACGTATTGGCCCAATACATCGAAAAACTCTCGGATTATTTCAGCATTCGAAGAATCCGGGTTGATGCTATTCCGCTCCGAGTGAATCAGCATCGAAAGGAATTCCCGGGAAATCGCCGCTTGGATTTGCGGGCGGGTTGTCGCCTCTTCATTCGGCTCCATCACAATGCCTCCAGTACTTCCTGCTGGAGCTCCTAAAGAACGTGCGGCCTCCTCACTTGAATAGAAGGTAAGGCCACCGTCTCGCTGTGCGTATAATAGGCGGTTGACCCCGTACGCGTTCATTAACGGACCTCCCTGAAAAGTGACCTCATGGAGACCCGTATCCAGTTCTTGCGATTCGCTCCACGGCGAATTGGTAAGAAATTCCGACCACTCGGCAAGCCGACCGTCCTCACCTTCGCGGAAGTAAACCGACCAGACGACTTGCTCTTCCTCTCCATCGGCGAGCCGAACGGCAATGCTTTTCGCAGGTGGAAGAAAACGGGTCAACATTCCAAGAACCGGTGCACCCGGTCTTCCGCCCCGCGGACGAAATCCTCCTCGTCGCCTTCCGCTCGTCTCTTCAGGCGGTTCGGATGGATGGTCGCGTCTCCGCTCCATAGCCCGTCGGTCTCCGAACGGAGAGCGTCCGGACGGAGAGCGTCCGGTGAACCTGGGCGAGGGGAGGGGCGGCAACGTTGATTCCAGAATTGCCAGTGTGCCCGGTGTCAATGAGGCATTTCCTTCGATGACGGGCCAGTCTTCGGCCCACTCAGGGGTTTCCTTGAACTCGCCGAACGCGACAAGCGATCCGGGTGCAGCGCCCCAACCAACTGTCACAGATCTCAATCCCATGTCGGACAGAAACGCGAGGGGTCCGGCTGGTGTGGCTTTTCCGGCGGGTTCCGGTTCCAGGTTCAACACAGCCACAACCGGTCCGTCCGGAACGCGGTCAATGGACGTGGTCTCTCTCGATTCCGTTTCCGATGGTGGTATGTCGGTGGTAAGAAGTTTCTGCAATTGCTCCTGGTTATTGCAGATCCAAACCCGGTTCTCCGTGACAACGTAACTGATGTTTCCGTTCGGTGCGCGGACACCTTCTACTGTGAACTGTTCCACTGATTGGCTGTATTCCTCGCCTTCCGGCAGCTCAGCGGCGATCGGTTCCCGAAGGGACTCGCGCAAATCCGCGTAATCCACTTCAGGCCAGTCAGCGGTCAATAGGATTACCGGTATAGGAAAGTCGTCCGGAGGAGGCAATAAAAAAAGATCCATCCGTTCCGCCTGCCCCGCCAGCGTTCCCAAAAACGGTCCAAATGACGGACTCGCGTTCTCGGACATGGCGATGAGCATATCCTGTACCGCCGGCTCAAAAAGGAACATGGATAGTCCCTGTTCGGCTGTACTGTTCCGTATCTCCGCAACGTTTACCCGGACACGCGTCAGGCACATTCCCGGCAGCATGCTGGTGATGATTCTGTCGGCGACTGGGAACGGCTGAATTTCGGGATCGTTACTAGCCTCGGATCGTTCCGGATCGGACTCCTCATCCCTATCGGTGGAATGGTTGACAGGTTGAAGTTGCTCTGTCTCTGTCCCTCCGAAAATCGTTTCCGTAACGACATTCACCGGGATATCGCGGATCGCATATCCGAGCACGGCACCCACAACAAGTACCAACACCATCGACAACCACCTCGTCATATTGACTCCCCCTGCGTTTTATTGGTCTCTGTCATTCTCTGTCGGCCCTGCTTTGTCTCTGCAATTGCTTCTTGATTTCCAATTCTTCCTTGTGTTCCAGCCAGTACTGATACGACTCCGTATCCATATGCCGGTCGGTGACTTCCTGTATCTGTTCGGATGTATCCAGAATAGTGGGTGTAATAAATGTAATTAACTCTGTCTTTGTCCGAATCTTCCTTTTGTTTTTGAAGACATTTCCGAGTAGGGGAATCTTACTCAATCCCGGGATGCCCTGCTCGCTGTCGGTCCAGGTCTCGTCGATGACGCCGGAAAGGACCACAGTCATCCCGTGCTCAACGGTCACATTCGTTTCTACTTCGCGGTTCGTGAATGCCTGCAGTCCGGCCGGGAGTCCTGCCACGTCCAACGCCTGATCGCCGGTGGTCACAGTAATATCCAGCGTCACTACGCCCGTCGCACCATCGAGTGTACTCTCATTCACTTGAGGAGTAACGACCAGAGTCAAGCCGACATCGCGGAAATCCGTTTCCTGGAGCGTTCCGGTCTCCGTGGATTCGAGTTGTGTGAAGTATTGGATTTCCCTCCCCACGTTCACCCGGGCTTCCTTGTTGTTCGCAGTAAGAATGTTCGGCCGTGCGACAACGTTTGTATTGTTGCTCTTGGCCAGGATATTCAATACGGCGCTGAACTGAGAATTTGTGAGCGTTGTCGAGCGGAATCTCTCACCGGTTTCCGCAAAATCCTGTTCCAAAAACGGAGTCTGAAAGCGGAAGTTCGCGGAGCCTTCCACGCGGCCGTCTTCTTCTCCCCATTGGATCCCGAGGTTCCTATCGGAGTCGGAGCTCAACTCCACGATCAGGATATCCACTAGAACCTGCGAGGTCGGCCGGTCCAGTTGTTCAATGATTTTCTTCACGGGATCCATGTTCTGCTTTGGGGTCGTGACCATCAGCGAGTTTGTGCGGTTGTCTGCGACGACGCGAACATTTCCGACCAGATTACTGATCTCACGGTCTTCAGTGCCGCCTCCACGTCCGAAAAAACTGTACATGGAACGGCCCCGTCGCCGAGGATCTTCTTCGAACAGCGATGTCAGACTCTCGGCGAGTTCCTCCGCATTGGCATGTTTGAGTTCCACCACCATCGTGGAACCGAATTCCGGGGACACTCGATCCAAGTCTTTGAGGAGCCCTTCAACGACTTCGAATCCCCGGGGGCTGGAAGCGATTACGACAACCGAATTTGTGGCCGGGTCTGCGATTGCTTTGATTTTTCCCGATAGCCCACTGATAGAAGATGTTCGGCTCATGAAGAAGAAGCCCCCGAAAGTATTCTCGCGGTCGCTGAACAACTCGCTCAACAGGTCCGCCACGTCTCTCGCGTCCGCATACTGCAGGGGGTAGATCCGGGGCTCTTCTTTCGATTCCGGCAATGCCACGTCGAGTTTTTCGATCAACGCTTCGATCATCTCAAAATCTTCTCTTTTTGCTGTAATCACGAGCGCATTCAGCCGGGTATCTTCGGTGATCTGCGGTTCATCCTCGTCGTCGCCTCTACCGTAGTAGCGGCGATAATAGCTGTAGCCACCCCCGCTTTGTGTCAATACGGACGACAACGTATCGGACAAAACCGTGCAATCCGCCTCTTCCAGCACATACACACGTGTATCTTTGTCCGCGCTTTTCCTTTCATCGAGCTGTTTTGCCAACCGTTTGACCGTCTCGATGTCCTCCGGATAGCCGGACACGATAATGGAATTCGTCCACTCATCCGCCCCAATCATCGTTTCGTGAAACCCCGACTTGCGTCGCCGAAGCACACGGTTGAGTTCCTCAGCCAGTTCGTTTGCATCCGCCTCATTCAGCTTGATCGTGGTTGTTTCCAGACCGGAAGCACCGCTGCGGTCCAACGTGTCGACAAAGTTTCTGATCACCGCTAGATCTTTCTCCGGGCCGGAAACGATCAGACAATTCGTTATCGTATCCGCCAGGATCTTTGTTGGACTGGCCTGAGGTCCCTTTTGCGGCTGCGCGCCCGGCTTCATGTTCATATGAAGCATCATCTGATCCAGTGCGGAGGCTAGTTGTGAGGCGTCCGTGTATTTCAGAGGGAAGATCTTTGTGATGATGTCGCTGCCCTCTTCTGCGCGGTCCAATTCTTTAATGATTGTTGTCAGCCGCGCGATATTTGTGCCTGAATCCGTGATGATGAGTTGATTGGTGCGCGGGTCGGCGATCATCATCGCATTTTCCGATATCAGTTCTTTGAGGTCCTCCTTCAGTTGGCCCGCGTTGGCGTGCTCGATCTCCACGATTTGGGTCTTCATGCGTGGACTCCCCGGTTCTTCGGCCATACCGATATCGACCTCGAGTCCCATCTGTTTTGCAACATTGGTAGGAAGAACGAGTAATACGGAATCCGTCTCGTGGAGCGTGAACTTCTTCAGCGCGAAAGCCTGCTCGATGAACCGCATCGCTTGCTCTTCATTCACTTGTTCGGGCACGATGATCGTGATTTGCCCCTGAACACCGTCGTCCCGCATGACGACTTTGCCGGTCATGTCGCTGATAAACTTCAATACGTTGTCGATTCCGGCGTTGTTGAAATTCAGTGTGAATAATTCCTCTGTTGCTTCTTCCGTCTCTCCAGCGGCTTCACCTGCCGCTTCGCCTTCACTCGTGGGTTTCTTCTTTGAAGGGAAGAAGATGTTATTCGCTTTCATCAGCGTATCGAGGTTGCCGGACAGGAAATCCGCCAGGCCGTTCTTCTTTTGGGGATTCTCCTCTGCGGAAGCCTCTTCTTGTGCGATTCCAGACCCCGCCGAAAAACAAAATAAAAGCGCGATTGATATTGAGACAGTAAAAAACTTCTTCATTTTTGCTTTCCCTTCGCTCTCCCGGTTTGCAGGCACTTCATCGACCGCGAGGTCCTCTCCGTCCGCGTGGTCCACCTGGTCCTCCGCCTTCTCGTCGTCTTGCCTCCCGCCGTGCCATCGCTTCTCTGAATCGTTCGCGATGTTCCGGAGGTACATCGTCAATTGTCAGTGTGCCGGCCCGGAACTTCTGCATCAGCTGTTCCCGCAGGGAAGCGGAAACCTGTGTCCGGTTGACCGACGGCTGGGTAGACTTCATTGCCTGAGGCGGCCCCGACTGCCGCGCTGATGGAGGAGGACCGGAAGGTCCACGCTGCGGACGAGACCGATGTCGCATTGGTGGGCCGCCGCCTCCGCCGGTTCCCTGAAACATCTTGATTTCCTGGGGCTGCGGTTTTCCGTCCTCGTGGATCATTACGCTTGCCAGACGAATCTCCTCAAGTGTTGCTTTACCGACCCGTGAACCTGCCTTAACCGCTTGGCCGTTAATCACAGCCTGATCTTTGAAGATGGCCGTGAGCTGATACGACACTCGTTGCCGATGAAATACATTCGCTTTCAGTTCCACCCGCTCTTGTCCCGGCGGTGGACCTCGTAGTCCACCTTCTTGCGGTTTGCCTTCTTCCTCCGATTCCTGGTCTTGGTCCTCTTGCGCGGCTTCGACAAGCCGATCAATGCTATGCATCTGCAGCGCTGTGTATCCCCAGGAGACCAACTGACCGAGCAACACCAACACCAGAGCAACGACGATGAGTGGTTGCCAGAAAACGCGGATGAACCGTGTGAAACTCTCCATTATTTCTTCCTTACGACACCAAATAGGTCGCAATAGTCATCGTTACGTTCAACTGCGGCTGACCGGGATTCTTCAAGCCGGCTCGCATATCGCGCACGTAGGACGCAATTTGGGATTTTTCGATCTGGGCCAGAAACTGAACCAATTGGTTGAACTGACACTCGAATCCGATCTGTACTTCGACGGAGGGCATCGGTTTTCCCTTCGGGCGAACTGTGGGATTGAAATTATTGATCTTGACGCCGGATTGCTTGCCAACCTGTTCGATATTCTTGAGTAATTCCGAAATCTCGCCGTCCTCGATACAAATCATGGATTCATTGCCTAGTCGTTTCTTCAGTCTTTGATTTTCTGCTTTGAGGCCGTCGATATCTTCGAGTGTATCCAACAACTCACCGAGACCCTCCGTTTCGAACGCGAGTGTTTCCGCCCCCGATCCCCCTGCCCAGGACAGCAGTTGCCGAATGCCTGTAATGCCAACAACCACCACAAGCACTAGCGCGGTAATCAACGCGAGTTTTCTTTCTCGTTCTGAAAATGCCATGTCAGCTCCTCTGTTCCACTTGGCTGCGTCCGCCCTGACGCAATTTCCCTTCGATGTAGAAAACGAAACCTTCTTTTTCAAAAGCGGTTTTCTCAACAGTTACGTTGTAGAAATAAGGCATTTCCTGAAGAATCTTGATGAGTTCATCGACATTTTGATTCGACTGTGCTTTTCCTTTCATCGTGAACTGAGTCTCCAGGTCCAGCCGAATATCCAGCAGCGTAATGTGTTCAGGGACTTTTTCCGTAAGGTCTATGAACACGTCCGAAAATGGAACGCTCTCTTTGCGGATTTCTGTGAGGATTCTTTGTTCTGTTTGGAGCCGTTTGACCTTTTTGAGCAGTTCGTTGGTCCTTGTCTGGCGGCTTTCGATGGCATGGTTTCTCCAAATATTGGAGGCGACCGACGTTCCTACGCATAGGGCCAGCAACAGCGCGGCCACGCCGACAAACCGTGCAGTAACAACGCCCGCCAGTTTTCCCATGCCTTTCGACAACGCTCCCACAGCCGCCGGCGGAGCAAAACTTGGAACGCGATCGCCTTCGGTTAGCCGGCGGATTGCCGCCGCAACCAGGCAGGCGTTCTCTGCCGGTACTTCATGTGCGTCCTTCTTCTGGAGCCCGAGGCTGGAAAGGGTATCTCCGGTGCCAACGGCCTCCGCACGGAGCCCTCGTGTAAGGCGCATCTCTTTCGTTAAGGACTCGCTTCCTTCGCCGACTACAAGAACGCGACTGATGTTCAAGGATTGAAAACGCTGTCGGGCGTAAATCAGCGTTCGGGTGACCTCTCTCGACAGGGTCTGTGCGAGATCGGCGGTGCCGTTCGACTTCACCTCGGCATCTTCTCCGGTTATCGCAGCAACCGATCTGGCGTAGAAGACGCCGTCTGCGTTTTGCACCAGAAGGGTCGCGGCGGAGCGTTGTACATCGATCACGATGGCCGCTTCCTCCGGTTTCTCTGAGATTGTTGGTGTCGCGAGTGTGGCCGATCCCACGAGTGCCGGGGTAATCACAGACACGACGGGAATTCGTTCCGGTATATCCTCCAAGATCTCCTTTACCGAGGATTTGCGCGCCGCCAGCCACAAGACGCGCGTTCCGGTTTCACTTCTTTGGAAACCGAGAGAATCCCACGAGATCTCTTCAAGAGGTAGCCGGATCTCTTCGCCTACCTCAAATCCGATTACTTGTTGGACCCGCTCTGGATCGTCGGATGGAACTTCAAGATAGCGCGATGTCACACGGCTGTCGGGGAAAAGGAGGAGAATCTCCGGTGTCTCCATCAGTGAACGAGAAGTCTGTGCCCAAATCGTCGAGATCGCCTCACGACAGACTCGCTGTGTCTCTTCGGGTGAAGCGGTTGCGTCTTCCTCCAGAGTCTCCGTCCCGCAACGCTGCAAAGCGATTCTCCCGCCGCGTTTCTCAATCTCGGCCCAACGGATTTCTTCCGGTAGTATTTGAATCGCCAGTATGTGGTCTTTCGTTGTCGGCATTCTCTCTATCTCGTATTCATCGCACAATTTTCCAATAAACGATTCGCGGTGTCTCTCCGGTACGGTCGATGACAGCCCGGATTTCTTTGTATGCTTTTGATGTCTCGATATACCCGGCAAACTGACCGGAAAAGGTCCCTGAACGCACACAAAACCGCTCGCAGATTTCCCTATATATCTCCAAGTCCATGCCCTCCACGTCGAGCAGCTCGCCCATGTTATCAAAGGGGAACTCATTCGATTGTTTGTAGTTCAGAATCGGCTCAACGAGCTCGGCGTGGTCATGCAATACACATTTGAGGACGGTCTCGGACACCGTATTCAGATTGATTCGTCCCTGCCGCTTTTCATCGCTGTTGATGCTCACCTTGTCAGCAATCTGACGGAATTTCTCCGGGCTAAGGATAGAGCCCTGGGAGGATCTGTCACCGCCCGGACCGCGTTCTCCTCCCGGACCCTCTGGAGGCGGTCCTCCCCCCGAGGGGCGTTCCGACAGTTGCCGAGGCTGTTGGAGCGGACGCGGTTGTCCTCCTCTACCTCCCGGTCTCGGTGCTGAACGTTCCGGACCGGCTCGTTGATAGAATGTCTTTCCTCGCAAATTCCCCCTGGGACCGGCGTTGGGTGGCTCCTGTGCCGGCGGCCCTGAACGCGGCGGACCGGCGCCTTGCTCGGGTCCTGAGGGGCCGTCGCTTTCCTGCCCGGAATTTGATTCTCCCGTCGATTGGCGAATTTCCTCAATCGCCGCCATCAAATCCCCGATACTCTCGTATGCGTTATCTTGGTCTCCCCGGGCTTCGATGATCTTATTGATCTCCTCTGAAGTTAAGACGTCGCCGAGATTCTCGTTGAGTTCTTCCTGATCGGCTGTGTTGATATTGACCCGGGCGTTTCCCTCCCTGTCAACATTCTTCTCATAGGAGAAACAAGTCAACCATGCCGCCCATCCTCGGTCGAGGACGCTGTCGCCGTTGTCCCCCGGGAAATTCTCATCGCCGTCGGCTTCATTCGTATCCAATATTCCGTTTAAGTTAACATCTTCGCCGTAAAAAAGATCTTTTGTTACTCCGCGTACGCGGAGAAGCTCTTCCAGCGTATCGAACATTCCGTTCTTGGCTTCGTAGGGCTCGGCGAATTGATAATAATAATCGCTTTCGGCTCCATTTTCGTTGGGCGTATCGTCGTCGTCTCTCCAGTCGAGTATTGAATCGGCCGCCTCCTGAGTCATCTCCGGCAACGACATCAGCATTTCTCTCGACGCCGTATTCACATTCAATTTTGAGCATTCATCGAGTAGACCATAAGACGGTTCTGCATCACTCGCCGGATCCGGATGAGTGACCCGGTAAATCCCCCGCCCAAATGAAACATCGCGAAATGCCGCGTCATTGTTCGCCCAGTAGTCTCGGTAGTCGTCGCCCCCGTCCGCGTCCATTTCTCCATCGCGCAGCAGTTCGCCGATTGAACGATACACCGCTGCTTCGGCGAGTCCGCGTGCTTGCGAACTCTCAATAAGGTTCTTTGTGATTTTGATTTCGGTCCGGCTCTGCCGTCCGAGTACCAAAGCCATCGTGCCAAGAACAGTCACCGCCCATAGAACCACAATCAAGACCACACCCGGCCTTCGGCGATTATCTGTGGACAATCTTGCTGTCATTAGAGCGTTAACGTTTCTTCGTCCATTTGGTAGACGGCCGGATAGGCAACCGTCGAGAATTGTATGACGTCTTCGGGGTCTTCAATGAGTCCATCTTCTGTGACGCCGATTGTGATCCTCACTGCCATAGGAATTTCCTCCTCGGAGTCCCATTCACTCAGCCAGAAATTCCCGTCGAAATAGAGAAACTGCATCGCGACGACACGCGGCCCGAGCAAATGGGAATTGCCGCCGCTCATTGGATCTTCATCCAGCGTTGGGTCGTAGCGGACTTGAAGCCACCTTTCCGGAGTCTCGGGATCGATATCGATCATATAATGGACTTCGCATACATCACTCTGGCCTTCCTCCGAACGGAGAGGATCGTTTACCGTGGCGAGAAACGAGAGCTGGTCCATGGATACCCCCTCGATGCTCTGAGGTATACCAACGAAATGGGTACTGTTTCCATGTGGGGATAGGAATGCGCTCGAAATTTCACGACTCATTCGAGCCAGAGCCAGCCGCGCAGGTTCGTAAATCTCCGCCCGATCCTTGTGTTTCCGGTATCCTTTCAGCATGACGCTCATCGAAGTAAACGCCGCCGTCAGGACCATCGCCCCTAATGCCGATGCCAACAGCAGTTCGACCAGTGTAAAACCGTTGGAATTTGCCCTTCTCGGCATGTTCTCGTTTTCCTTTACATCACTACCGGCAATGCGTTCGGGTCGCAGTATTGACATGTAGTGACTTTGAGACTGTGGTCTTTTCCGGCTCGCTCCCACGTGATTGTGATTTCGACCTGATAAAGAGAATTCACATCCAGCTCGGTAAACGAGGCGACCCATTGATAGCGTGCATCGTCGCTGAATGTACCCATGTTCACGTCATACGGAGTAATCGACCCCGCGCGAATCTGCGTGAGTAGCTGTTCCATCTTCAGAGAAGCCAGCGCGTAATCTTCCGCAATGGCCCCTCCGACGAGAGCGGCCGTGAATGACCCCAAGATCCCTGTGACACCAACCGCCATGACCGTCATGGCAACAAGGGCCTCGACGAGTGTGAACGCGCGTGGATTATCACGCCGTTTCCGCCGATAGGTGCGGAACCATCGTTGAAGAAATCCTATCTGGCGTACTCTCTTTTCGGTCATCGTTCTCAAAGCACGTCGTAAAATGTCGATGCCTCGTGACTCATGATCAGCACCTGACCCGTAACTCCAACGACGGCCACCGTACAGACATCGGATTCCTCTTCACCACGCAAATAGATGAACGTATCGGTGATTAGTCCTTCCGGTCCCACAACCGCACCGTCCGGTTCAAATTCGAGCTGTTCCGCGTCATCCGGACCTGTCATAGTCATCTGTTTCATCTGAACTTCGCTAACATTTTCCTCGAGGGTTTGCTGCAGATGCGCGGGAATCGCCATCTCCTGGAATACGCCCGGTTCGGAGAGCGGAGAAACTTCCGCCTCCATGCGGATTTGACCGGTTTTGGTATCGAAGACGAGTCGTGCGCGTACGCTCTGATGGACTGCTGTGCTGCGGCAGTAGCGTATCGATGCGGCAAGCAGCTTCGCGGCGTGAGGCAGCTTCTGGCGTGCGAAGAAACCACGCATAACGGGAGCGACACCGGCGGTCAGCAGCCCCATGATGGTGATCGCCAACATTAATTCGACAAGTGTGAAACTCGTTCGATTTCGCCGCATAAGTCCTCAGTGAATCATTGTTCCGATTCGTAGAATCGGTAGGAGAAACGAGATAATGACGCCTCCGACGCCGACCGCGATCAGAATGATTACGACCGGCTCGAATAGCGTGATAAATCGTTTGATAGCGTGTTCTACCTCAAGATCGTAATTGTCAGCGATCTGTTGAAGCATTTTGTCGAGTGTCCCCGATTCTTCGCCCACCGCGATCAGGTTTACCACCATCGGCGGAAAATACGCCGTTTGCCGTAACGGAACAGCGAGGCCTTCCCCTCGTTTCACTTTTTCTCCCACAACGGCGAGCGCATCGGCCAGAACCTGGTTGCTTGTGGTTTCCTGCACGAGAGAAAGCGATTGAAGGACCGGGATCCCGCTCGATATCAGCGTTCCCATGGTCCTTGCGAAGCGCGCCACCTGCGCTTTCATCAGCATCGGACCGACAACCGGCAAACGACCTACAAGTGTATCGATCTGCGCCTTTCCTTGAGGAGACTTTCTATACTTGTCAAAGCCCCAGAATAGAACGAGCAGCCCCGCCAGAATTGCCCACCACCAGGCGACCAGGAAATGGCTCGTGCCAATCAAAACACGTGTAGGGAGCGGCAAATTCGAGCCGAATTCTGCAAAAACAACGGACAACTTCGGAATGACGAAGAAAACCAGAACGCCGACAGATAAGAAACCAACCAAGACGACGATGGCGGGATACGCAAGCGCGGTTACCACGCTCGAACGCAGCGTGTGTTCCGCCTCCATGAAAGTGGAGAGCTGTTTGAGCACTGTATCGAGAATCCCACCTGCTTCACCGACTTTCACCATATTGCAGTAGAGTTTCGAGAAGTAGCGCGGGTGCTTTGCGAGCGCCTCGGAGAGGCTTGCGCCTTCGGTAATGTCGTGCCTGACCTCCCCGAGAATGTCGCCCAATGCCGCACTTTCTGTCTGTTCCTGCAGAATGCCCAGACTTTGGTCGATCGGGATATCCGCCGCCAAAAGTGCACCGAGTTGGCGGGTGAAGATGGGAATATCTCTCCCTTTCACCCGGCCGCGGCTGGGACCTCGGTCCGCTGCTTCCTTTCGGGTTCTCTCTTCGCGGGTGGTGATTTCAATGGGCAGTAGTCCGCCCTGCCTCACTTGAGTGACAGCTTCCGTTCGAGTCGCTGCGGTCACGTTGCCCGTCACTTCCTGACCGTCAGGCGACAATGCACGGTAGATGTAGTTCGCCATTGAATTTCTGCGCGGGAATCGGGTTTATGAGGACCCGGAGCAGGGAACAGCCGAACTGGTTTTCTACCCTCAGATCTCGTCATCCACCGTGACCCGCACAACCTCCTCCAGAGTGGTTACTCCTTGGCGTACCTTCTCGAGACCGTATTCCCGTAGGGACATCGCCCCCGCCGCCTCATTGATTTGGTTAGTTGAGGGGCGTCCGAGGATGAGCTCCCGGATTCGGTCGTTCAATACAAGCAATTCAAAAATGCCGGTTCTCCCTCGATAGCCGGTCTTATGGCATTTCTCGCATCCTCTCCCGCGAATAAATTCGACACTGTCCACATCGTCGATATTTGCCAGAGCCAGCATCTCTTCCTCGGGACGGTATGATTCACGGCAATCGGAGCAAGTCATGCGGACCAGGCGCTGAGCCAAGACTGCCGTGATTGACGAAGAAAGCAGATACGGATCCACTCGCATATCCAGCAGACGCGTGACCGCACCGGCTGCATTGTTGGTGTGAAGTGTGCTGAATACAAGGTGTCCGGTCAGCGCGGATCGAATTGCGATTTCAGCGGTCTCCGGGTCGCGAACCTCACCTACCATGATGACATCGGGATCTTGTCGAACGATCGACCGCAATCCATTTGCGAAAGTCAGGTTTCGCTTCGGGTTTACCTGGATCTGGTTGATTCCCTCCAGGTTGTACTCGACCGGTTCCTCAATGGTGATAATTTTGAGCTCCGGGGACTTGATGTGATTGAGAGCCGCGTAAAGAGTAGTTGTTTTACCGGAGCCTGTGGGACCGGTCACCAGGATGATGCCATGGGAGCGTCGCAGGAGACGCATGAATTTCTGTTCCGTCTTCTCGAACAACCCGAGCTCATGCACACCGAGCAAGACACTGGTCTTATCGAGAATTCGCATCACAACGCTTTCACCAAACACGGTGGGAACTGTCGAGACACGCAAGTCAAGCTCCTGCTCACCCATACGTAACCGAATGTGGCCGTCCTGAGGAGTGAACCGTTCGGCAATGTCCATCTCCGCCATGATCTTGACGCGGGAGATGACTGCGGACTGTAGGTGTTTCGGGGGCGGTGGCATTTCCCGCAAAACACCGTCGATTCGATATCGAACCTTCAACTGGCTTTCGAACGGCTCGATGTGGATATCGCTCGCCCTCTCCTGCACCGCCTGGAAGATGATCAAATTGACCAGATTGATCACCGTGGGCTCTCGTGCGAGTTCACGGAGATCGGTGATTTCATGCGCTTCGCGGAGAGACGCGTTTTGATCGCCCACCGACAGATTCGCGATCATCTTTTCGACTGTGGTTCCAAAATACTTCTCGACACTCTCAAGGAGTGTCTTGCGGCCAGCCAGAACCAACTCGACATCCAGGCCGGTGAGCATTTTCAGGTCGTCTGCGATATGCAGCTGAGTTGGATCTAATGTTGCCACGGTCAAGACACCGTTTTCGCGGGAGACGGGGAGGATCACATTCCGGAAAGCGAACTCTGCGGGCACAAGGCTGATCACCTTTGGATCGAGGCTTTCAGGGATAGAAATGGAACGTGTACCGAGTGCGTCGCTCATCACATCGAGAAGTTGATTCTCGGTAATCGCTTCCTGCCGCAGGAGAACCTCATCGAGCGCGTCGCCGGTCTCTTCTTTCTCGCTGTGCGCCGCGGCCAGTTGATCCTTGGTGATGATGCCTCGCTCCAGCAGAATATCTCCCACATAGAGGTCCATTGCTTACCGACTCCTCCGATTCACGGTTGCGACACACGGTTGCGACATTTGAAGAGTGCATCTTGTAAATAACGTTCCTGTGCCTCGTTTTATTGACCAAATGGCAAGAAAAATAACGTTTTTCTTCATCGAACTCATCCTGCCCCGGCTGCCATTAAGGTGAGTCTTTTCTGATGGACCATAGAGGGCGAGGCCTGGAGCGAATATCCCCGTCGAGTCGTTGGTACCGAACGCAAAGATTTTGTGACGAGACCTCTCCTCAAAAAAGCTCACTTCTAGTAATACGAAGAACGAATGGAATAAGTTTCGCTAATTGAACGATATTGGGGGCATTCTTGTTACAGTTCAGTTCTCAACTCATAATAGCGCGTTTTGATGTCTTGTGTCAGATACCACGGCTGAACCTCGGACCGCATTTACGCCGACTGACTGCAAGAAGGGTCTATGTTTGTGTAAATCTAGTAAAATGAATGCCGTAAGTCGATTCTTTCGAGGATTTGATGTTCAATAACCACAGTAATCCTTTCGAGCAGTCCGGCATGTGGCTTCGGGCCAACCTCCATTGCCATTCTACTAACTCCGATGGCAGCAAGACCCCCCAGGGACTCTTGGATGTCTATTATGATCGGGGATATGACGTTCTTGCGATAACGGATCACAACGTTATCACCCTGTCGGACGGCCTCGATGACCACGGAATGGTTGTGATCCCCGCGGTAGAATACGATGTCGGTCAACCGGAAATTGGCGAAAGCTTTCACTTCGTTGTCCTCAATCTTCGCAATCAGCCGTGGAAGGACGGCGAACCGACCGTTGATCGCGTGATGTGTCTTTTGGAAGATCCGGAGCGCTTCGTCTTCTTAGCACACCCCTACTGGTCGTCTCTGTCGGTTACGGACGTTCTCCCGATTGGAGGGATCGAAGCGCTGGAAGTGATCAATTGGTCGACTCACTATCAGCAAGGTATTGGAATATCCGCCGTGCACTGGGACGATCTTCTTTCGCGGGGACGAAAACTCTGGGGCCTTGGCGTGGATGATTCCCACTTTCTGGGAATCGAAGATGCTTTCGGTGGGTGGACGATGGTCCGGACAGCAGATCTGACAGTCGACGGCGTCATCCAGGCTTTGCGTGCGGGGTGGTTCTACGCCACGATGGGACCTGAAATCCATGATATCCGGTTTGAGAACCACCGTGTCTCTGTTGAGTGTTCTCCCGCTCAGGCTGTTCATGTCCTCTGCGACAGGCACTTAGGAAGCTCACGTTGGGCTGAACCGGGGGACACGATTGAACGGGTTTTGCTCGAATTCCATCCAGATGCCCTTTATGCACGGATTGAAATAGTCGATGCGGACGGTCGGTGTGCCTGGAGCAATCCCTTCTTCTTTCGCAACGCTTTCCAATAGGTTCTCTTGAGGCGATGGACATTCAAGTATGTTGCGTGCGGAAACCTCTCTCGACAAGACGCAGCATTATTATCGTTTGTCTTTCCGTGCTGCTGCTTCTGCTCTCTGCATTGTCTCGGATCTGCGCGGACGATTCGTTCAGACTCCCTATTCAGGAATTCACTCTCGATAATGGATTGAAAATTCTCATTGTCGAATATCCGAAGTCGTCACGGATTGCGACTGAGATTGTCTATAAGGTCGGTTCCGTCAACGAACCTTGCGGCCTCACCGGTATAGCGCATCTCCTTGAACACATGATGTTCAAAGGGACCAAGACAATTGGCACACGGGATTACGACAGTGAAATCCCGCTTATGGAACAGATTGACGAAATCGCCGAGGCTATCGGCCGGCAGAGTAGAAAGGACAGGGGAAAAAAATCCCAGGTAATCCGGGATCTAGAGAGCCGACTGGCTTCTTTGCAACGAGAACACAACAGACTGATTGTACAAGATGAGTTCTTAGCGATTTATGCCAATAACGATATTGCCGGTGTTAATGCTTCCACGAGTGCGGACTATACGCGTCTCTATGCTTCGATTCCCTCGGACCGGCTGGAGTTGTGGTGCCGCCTGGAATCGGACCGGATGCGTGAACCGGTCTTCCGTGGCTTCTACCGTGAACGCGATGTCGTCGTAAAAGAACGCCGGCGCGTATTCGAAGATGATCTCGAAGGTGCGCTGCGCGAACAACTCATTTGTACCGCTTTCGTCGCTCACCCCTATCAGCGGCCTGTCATTGGATGGACTTCGGATATTCAATCGATCGCCCGCTCAGACCTTCGCGATTTCTGGAACCGGTACTACAGCCCGAATAATTGTGCAATAATCCTGGTCATTGATATCGATCCTGTTACCGCTGTGCCAATCATCAAACGTTATTTTGGCGACATCCCTTCACGCCCGTTGCCGCCACCGGTGCAGACTATCGAGCCCGAGCAGCGCGGTGAGCGAATTGTGCGGATCGAAAGCGATCAAAAACCCCTGGCTTATGTGGCCTATCACAAACCCGCTATCGGTCATCCCGATCAATATGTAGCGGATATTCTACAAGAATTATTGGCGGGAGGAGAATCATCGCGTCTGTACAACAAGATGGTCGTTGAAGAAGGAATTGCCGAGCGTGTAAATGCGTGGGGAGGACCGGATAAGTATCCCGGTCTCTTCATTTTCGCACTGTTTCCTCAATCCTCTCATACTGTTTCGGATTTGATTGCGAGTTTGGACGAGGAATTTGAAATTCTTGCGAAGAAACCGGTCAACCAGTCGGAATTACGTGATGCGAAAGAGCGGCTGCGAATCGATTTTTTTCAGATACTTGACAGTAGCGAGAAAACCGCTGCTGAAATCGCAAAGTATGAAGGCATGGACGACTGGCGTTACATCAACACACTTGTGGAACGGCGTGAAGCGATTACTGTTTCCGATATTCAGGAATTCGTTAAGAGATACTTCGTCTCTTCCAATCGAACCGTCGCAAAGATTGTCCGTCCCCGCGATTGATGAGATTCGGGATTAAACCGGCTTTCCTGCAGGTGGAAGCGTTTGCCCTCTGAATTGACGCCATAGGCCACGGATGATGTGGGGAAGGCTGAACCCGATCGGCATCATCTCCTTCTTTTCGATCAACACGAAATCGTCGATTCTTGCTTCCTCAATTGAAAGACCCCTGACATCGATGTTCTCGAGTGTTGTTTCCCCCACGCCCAATTCTCGGGCCGCTTTCAGTACAGGATAATCTTCCAGTTTGGCTCCCAAGAGTTCGATCAAGACCCGATCCAACGCGACAGGGTCTGCACTTGCGCCCAACAGCCCCGTATGTCGTGGAACTCCGCCTCGTGGGCCGGAGCGCTCCATCGCAATCACTGCATCCGCGATACTAATCGTCGGCCGGATTTTCGTGAGATTCGCTACAAGCATACGCCCAAACTGATCGACACTTTTCCGAAGGCGTAAATGCCACAACGCCTTTCTTCTTCCGGGAATACATCCGAATAGATTCTTGACCGCCAGCGAGAGATAAATCTGTTGGTGAACTTTGACTTTGGGGAGATTCACAAGGACGTCGAACTCAGCCAGTCGGTCGGAAATCTGCGGACGTTCGACCCCGTCCACAGGATCTGCTTTTCCAGAAAGCGATGTCCCCAGATCGAGTACAGGAACATCATACTTTTTGCATACTTCTGCGATTCCGCATCCCCTTGATGTTTTCCGCGCCGTTCCCATTGCCGGACTGTCTCCCACGACGGGTTCTGCATGGAGTTCCCGACACAACACGATCATTGCTTCGATGATGGATGGATGAGTTGTTACCGCGCGCTCCGGCTTATCGCCACTAAGCATGTTCGGTTTGAGCAGTACTCGGCTCCCCGGTTGGATGAATGAGGAAATTCCGCCGAGGCGATCCAACATGCTTCGCGTCGCGTTCACCACAGCGTCGATCTGGTAATTATCGCAACGTTCCAAAGCGACCATAGCGGGCATAAGCAGTTATTCTCCTTACTGTCTTACCTAACAAATCATGGCCGAAAAGAGCAGGGACAGTAGCGCCCGGACTATACGCCGGGCGACTACCGGATTCACGCCGGGCGAGGATCGGTTTCACTTCACACTCCAGCCATCGCTTTCCCTAATTCCTCTGAGGTAGCGGAATCGGCAGGCAGAATCGCTCGAATTCCGCCCTCGTACAACACGGCGATCCGATCCGCGACCGTCATGATCTCATCCAAATCGGAAGAGATCAGCAAAATCGCAGCCCCTCGATCGCAGGCTTCTAGGAGAAGGTTGCGGACTCTCGATGCTGCGCGGACATCCAGCCCCCTTGTCGGATCGTGTGCGATAATCAAACAAGGATCTCCCGACAATTCTCTCGCGGCGATGACCCGTTGTTGATGCCCGCCGGACAGTGCGGCCGCCGGTGTTTCCGGTGACGGTGCGGCGATCTCGAACCGGCGGATGAGTTCGCACGCCTGTGTCTGCCGCTCGCGTTGCGAGATAATCCCCCATTTCTCATTCGGCGCGGTCCGACCAAGGAAAAGATTATCGGTCACAGAAAACGAAAGCAGCAAACCTTGGGTGCGCCTATCCTGGAGGATACATGCGATTTCGACGTCCGATTGGCGAATCCTGTTGGTTGTCGCGTTTGTGAGGTCTCGCCCCGCAACACAATATTTCCCACCGGTCATCGGAAGAATACCGATCAGAGCATCCACCAACTCCTGCTGGCCGTTTCCGCTCACCCCGGCGACACCGACGATCTCTCCGCTGCGCAGGTCAAGCGATATGTCTCGCAGTGCGACCCCTCGGCTTCCGGGTTCGGAACAGACATGGTCGAGTTGAACGAGCACTTTCCCCGGTTGGTTGTTCTTTGTTGTCTCGAGTGTTTCATATTCGCCGACAATGGCCTGAGCCAAACGAGAGTCAGTGAGATTCTCGCGCCTATCATGAAGAACCACACGGCCCCGCCGCAGAACAGTGACCCGATCCGCGACGCTCATTGTCTCGGGAATCCTATGTGTGATTAGTACAATGGCCAATCCCTGCTCGCGAAGCTGCGAGAGATTCTCCAGCAGCTGACGGCTCTCCTGAGGGGTGAGGACCGCCGTTGGTTCATCGAGCATGAGAATTCGTGCCCGCCGGTACAGCGCCCGGGCGATTTCAACCTGCTGGCGTTCCGCCACGGAAAGGTTCTGAACTCGTTCACCGGGATCGAGTGACAGGCCGAACCTTTCCGACAACTCGGCGATTTCCTTTCGTGCTGCTTGTCGATCGAATCGAACCCCCCGATGGGGCTCAGTCCCCAAGACAATGTTCTCGGTCACTGTCAGCGGTGGAACCAGGACGAAATGCTGTTGAACCAGTCCGATCCCCAGACCCAGGGCCTCTCTTGGATGGCAAATTTGTTCGGGACTTCCGTCTATCTCAATCTGACCACTGTCGGGTTGATGGAGACCGTAAATGCAGCCCACTAGAGTCGATTTTCCGGCGCCGTTCTCACCCACCAGGGCATGGATTTCACCCGGAACCAGATCGAAATCTATGCCGTCGTTTGCGACAATACTCCCAAATCGCTTACAAATCTGTCGGCATGCCAGCAAAGCGGTCATTGGGCCAGATCCACCGGTTCGAAGTCTTGGAGTTGTTCCGAGTAGCGTGGCGGATCGAGTTTTTCATCGACGATAGATCGTTTCGCCCTCTTGATCATCACAAATGCATGCTCGGGAATGAGATGTTTGGTGTACCGCATTTCGGTAAGGCTCATTGCCTCTTCGGCAAGCCCAAGTAGGTATTGGCCGCTTGTGAATTCCCCGTCATACACTTTCTTAATCTCTCGATAGACCATCAGATCCATCCGTTTGAGGACACTGGTCAGGACACGGCCGGGAAGCAGACCGTCCTGATTGATATCGACCCCGATCATGTAATGCCCTTCAGGGGCTTCCTTGACTGCTTCAAGAACTCCCAGACCGCTATTTCCCGCCAATTGGAAAATGATATCGACATTCTGATCGAAGAGGCCTTTTGCGAGCGACTTCGCTTTTACAGGATCGTTGAATGATCCGATGGTTTTGCTCAGTACTTGAACATTCTTGCCGAGGGTCTTATTTACGCAGAGAACGCCCGCCCGGTATCCGGTTACAAACGCTTCGACCGGCGGGATATCCATGCCAGGCATGACACCCACTTTACCCGTTTTCGTCACGCACGCGGCCAGAATTCCTGCCAGAAATGCCCCTTCTTCCGATTTGAAATCGATGCTCGCCACGTTGGGAGCTTCGATCAGGCCGTCAACGAAGATGAACGGTGTATCTGGACGACGTTCCGCGCCCTGTTTAACGGCATCGATCATCAAAAACCCAAGAGCGACGACAACATCGCTGTTCGTTGCCGCCAGACTGAGATTGGCAAGGTAGTCGACCTGTTCTTTTGACTGAATAATCTTGGCTTCAACACCGGGGATCTTCTCCTCCGCCATTTGACAGCCCGCCCACCCGGCATCGTTAAAACCCTTATCGCCGAGCCCCGCAACGTCGGCGATCATCGTGACTCGAAATCCGGCGGAAGATGAATCTTCGCCACAGTTTGCTGCAAAAAGAAGAACAAATACCGTTGCGAAAAGTCCGGATGGTAGCGAAATTAGTCTATATGGATGGTTCACAGAGGGTCTCCTCACGTTGTCTCGTTTCATACCTATTTATATGCGAAAGGACCCGAATAGAAAAGCGGGGACGGCGTATCCGCCGCCCCCGCCGGACTGTCCCACGTGTTGCACCGAATAATCAGTAGATCATGAAGTCTGAGACGCCTGTCCCTTCGGGAGCCTCGAAAATCCGCATCGTGACCACCCGGCTGGGGGTCTCCGGGCTATTCTCCGACTCCCATACCACTACGATTTTGTCGCCGCGCCAGAATGCGCGAGGCCGACGAGCAGCTCCGACAGCGATGTCCGGAGTCTCTTTCTCGCTGACGTAGAACGTGCCCGTAACCGGTGCTCCCTCCGCATCGAACACACGAGCTTGGACAACTCGAATCCCTTGAGCCACAACACTGTCATCGGCCCAGACCGCAATAACGTCACCGGCTTCGTTGACCGCACAGTCGACTCGGTCTGCATTGACATATTCGAAATCGTCACTTGCTACTGTTGTCCACTTTAGCGACCCGTCGGCGTTCAACGCCGTCAAATAGACTTCCTCACCGGGGAAATCATCCGCATCCTGAGCGTTCGCGACGACATAGGTGTCAATACCGTTTCCATGGAACCCGGCCCCATCGCCGCGGCCGCCTCCGCTGGTCCCTTCAAGCTCGGTCAAATCGCCCAGGTCGATGTTCCCTGTTTTCGGTGTACCGTCATTGTTGAACAGACGGACCGTTGTACGGCCTTCCGATCTCCACCGGGCAGCAAAGCCATCGGCGATCGAACCGATTCCGTGCCACATTTCACCGGAAACAGGCACTTCGCTGATCAAGGTTTCCGGAACAACTTCCGTACCGTCGGGTGTCACGATTCGGAAAATCGGGTGTCTTCCGGCAGCGTCTCCGCCGAATTCGTCAATCAGATCAAACTCCTGTCGACTTTCACCGGCGATCACGATATTTCCGTTCGAGAGATAATTCCAATCCGCGATGCGGACATCGCCTTCATGTTCCGCAAACTCATCGCTAATCCCGAGCACAGGCAGACCAAGGGGCTCTCCGGCATTGTTCAGCAACTGTACCGCCGGAAAATCCTCCGCCCAATTCGCGTCGCCGCCGATTGTGTTTACATCAAAAAACTCAGGGATATCGAGTGCGAGACTGAACGCCGTCGCTCCCATTCCCATTCCCGATCCAAACAGATTCGCTTTGATTTTGGGTCCCCACGCATGTTGGGGGCTTGTCGGTTCGCCTTCACTGTTGAAATAGGATTGTGGAGTCTCGATGATCGGGGTCCCGTCCGCATCGAACAAAACCCAGACTGCCTCGTAATCGTAGATATCATCGCCGTCGTCTTCCCATCCGACGATGATATTGCCGTTGTCGACGATTCCTACGCCTAGACTCTCCGTGTTACCATTGTTCCTCGGGTCACCGTCCGACGGCCAATCGTTGATGTACGTGGTTTCCGTGACCGGCACGAGACCTGCCTCTTCCGCACTCACCGGTTCGTCCTGAGCCCAAACCGGCATTACCAGGGCAACGCCCAACAGGATAAGCACCAACCTTTTCATCTTGATACGACCTCCCTCTCTGATACGAGAAATTGCAGGAAATACAAACAAGACCGTTTCCGTTTTCTTTCGACAGCTCAGTGATGAAAAACTCCATACACAAAATCTTCATAACACCGGGTTGCCGTCTGGCCCGGCCCGATCCCGTGGTACTCCTACAATGGCAAAATATGCCCTTCATTCCCATAAGTCAACAAATATCGTTTTCGCCGACTGCAGAGGAGGCGCTCTCCGTGAGGGCCTCCCGGACCGAAGATGCGCACATCTTCGTTGATTATCCCTTGCTGAAAGGTCTATCGGTGGATACGCTTTCCTCTTTACACGTACTGAAAGGTAACTCCGTACAAGGAGTGCGGAGTTCCGGTCAACGACTACGACTATGGCTGATTTCCCGTCCCAGACGCTGAATGGATCGTTTCTGCTGTTTGGCGTTCTTGTGATCGTTTCTGTCTTCTATTCCGGTCTTCGAGGTCCGCGTGGACTTTGGAATCTGCTGCGAAGCGTCAAATTCGCTGTCGGAGTAATTGCGGTCATCAGTCTCTTTACGATTGTGGGCAGCACAATCGTCCAGGGCCGCGCTCCACAACAGTACCGGCAAATCTATGGAGACACCCTCGGCCGCCTGATTCTCTTTTTCGGATTTGATAATCTCTTCTACACACTGTGGTTCAATACATTATTGCTTGTCCTTTGTGCATCGATTTTTGTCTGCCTTTGGAGTGGATTCCGTCCTTCATGGAGACGAGCCGGTTTCATCATTACTCATGTCGGACTTTTGATCGTCGCCGTCGGAGCGTTGGCGACCGGTCTGTTTGGATCTCGCGGCCGAATGATCCTGTATGAAGGAGAGAGCTCCGCCCAGTTTTATAGATCGGTAAGAGGCGGACGCATGGCTGCGGAACCGCTGCCATTTTCAGTCGTCTGTAACCGTTTCTGGATTGACCACTACGACAGTGGAAACGGAGATCTGATCGTATACCGGCCGAATGGGCATTACGAAACGCATTTCGAGGCAAAGCCGGGTGCCGAGTATTCTTCGCCTGTTCATAACGCGACGATTCGTGTCGTCGATATCTTTCGGGATTTCACCATGGATGACGATCACAATCAGCCGTCCAGCCGGACGGATAAATGGCGGAATCCCGCCGCCCTTATCGAAGTCGAAAGAGGTGGTTCGACCGAACGGGATATTCTGTTTTATCTTAAACCGACGATGCGCACGAATCCGAACCTTCAGGATATCCCGATGCGGTATAGCCGTGCTCCGCAGTCGCTCAACGTGAAATCGTACAACAGCCTGCTCCGCGTCGTGGACCAGGGCCGGCTTGTTGCCGAGAAGAAGATCGTTGTAAACGATCCATTGCGCTACCAGGGGTATACCTTTTATCAAAGCGATTGGGACAAGGAACGCGAGGCATATACCGTGTTGGAAGTAAAAAGGGACCCGGGTGAGGAAGTTTTCTATGTGGGAGGCAGCTTGGTAATGCTGGGAGTCGTCATCATCTTCTACGTGAATCCGTTCCTTCGCCGCAAACGTTCTGCCCGGAAACCGGCATGAATTGTGCCGGATGTTACGATCCCACTGAAACGAAATTCGGAGTCTGCCGATGAATGCGTCCTTTTACAGTAATACTCTTCTCGTCTCCATCCTCTTCTATATGGCTGCGTGTGTGTTCTATACCTGGCGAGTCATCTCCCCGAAGGAGGATGTCAAGTGGATTGCGGCAAGAGTCATGCTTGCGCTGGGGTTGTTTGCGCATACTGCAAATTGGGTATGGCGATGGCATATGTCCGGTCAGCCGCCGTTTGTCCACCTGGATGAAATGACAATTTTTGTGATCTGGTGTACCGTGGTTGCTTATCTGGTTTTCGAGTACATCAGCGGCTACAAATTCCCGGGGCCGGTGATCATGGCGGTGGCGTTTCTGGGCAACGGTTACGCTTCCATGATCGGATCCCCGGTACCTCGACCGCTGGTTCCCGCCCTGCAGAGTTACTGGCTGAAAATCCACGTACTCTGTTATTTGATCGGATACGGTTTTGCGGCGGTTGGATATGTTGTTGCGCTTTTTCATCTTTCTCGTCAAGCCAATGTGAATCGCATATTGGGCAGAGGCGTTCTCGCTCTGTCGCTCGGGATAATTACAAGTGTTTGTGTGCATCTTTTGTTCTTCGCTGAAGAGATAAAATCCGCCCGCGATACAAACTTCTTCTTCGCTTTGGCCGTCTCCGTTGTTTTCTACTTTCTAATCACGCTGGCCATGAACAAGTGGATCGAGAAACGCCTGCCGGATGCCGACACGATGTATGGTCTCAATTACCGATGTGTCGCCATGGCCTATCCATTTCTGACATTGGGGATTGTGACCGGTGCGATATGGGGAAATGAAGCGTGGGGGCGGTATTGGGGATGGGACCCGAAAGAGAATTGGGCGTTGATTACCTGGCTGGTCTATGGTCTTTATCTCCACTTGCACATCAACACAAAATGGCGAACGGCGGGAACGGTCTGGGTCTCTATCGTAGGATTTTGGGCTTTGGTATTCACGTGGCTAGGCGTGAATTATCTGCTTTCGGGACTCCACAGCTACGCGTGAACAGAACGGTGAGTGATGAGTGACAAACGGCCGCTGGTACAGAGTTACGAGTAACAAATATCCGCTGGTCCAGGAGTTCAACTCCTGGACCAGCAAACGGATCATCAGCAAACAGATCACATTGCTAATAAAGCATGAAACTCTCGACAGCAGTGGGCGGTCCACCGCCTTCCGCCACGAGAATCGCCTGAATTTCAGCCAGACTTAATGCACGGCTGTAAATACGGATCTCATCCAAGAGACCAATGTAATACTGCTGGCTTGTTCCCTGGAGACGGCTGCCGATCTCAACCTCCGTTCCCCAGTCCTCACCGGCGGTCCACACCTCGATATCGGCATTACCCGTATTTGTTCCCGACATCGGATCTTCAATACCATCCACGTAGTGAATGACATCCTCCATGACGAAACCGCCTTCTGGAAATACGGAGGCGACATGATGCCAATTCCCGTCGTTCAGAGGTGTTGAACCTATGAAGTAGTTGCCTTGAATCTCTGTCCGAATCGCGCCGACCGTACCGTTACCGGCGGTTTGATTGAGGCGGGTGTGCCATTTGGCGCCGTTCTCCGTGGAGAACCCCCAGCCCACGCAGCCGCTCGATGCGCCCACCGCCCAGTCCGTTTTCAACCAATAGCTGACTGTACGAGGTTTGTTCTCATCGACGCCAAAATAGCCGGTAACCGCGAGGTCGTCATCACCGTCGAATTGCAGTGCCTTCCCCTTAATACCATCCACCCATGTGGCCTCGCCATTGCGGAAATCTGCGTCGCGTCCTTTCCCGCACGAATCCGCCGCAACCATTCCGCTGCCTTCGTCAAATGTCCAGTGCCCTTCCAGGCCGGTCGTGATGTCTTGTTTCTCCAACTCATCAAGCGGCAACAGGGCCGCCACTTTGGTTTGGGTGTTTCCGTAGACGTCGTCCTCACCCAACTGGCCGGAAAAGTCGACCATGCCGGTCGCGGTGCTTGGCGGCGTGACGTTGTACGTAATGGTCTTGGCTCCACCTGCGAAATCGAACGACCAACTGATTGTGCCGCCCGACGCACTGCCGCCGTCCGAGATGTCGCTGATTGCCCATCCGGAAGGTGGGGTCTCCTTGAGCTCAACGGTCCCCGCATCGCCCTCGATCTCGATTAAGATTGTTACGGGCTGTTCAGTCTCATAGATCACAGTCGGCAGCAGGCGGGTTGCCACCATTCCGACGAAGTCTTCATCAACGACTACGTTTCGGAACCAGGCCTCGGCCCAGGAGTTCTCATCGTCGATGTGCGAACTCGCCGCGAGTCCGACAAGGACCTCCTCCGGCATGGCTTCGATCACAATCGGAAACTTGACCCATTCTTCCGTAACAATGTCGAAGTACTCACGGATGAACATGTTGTTTGCTCCGATTCGAGTGATCGCCAGCCGGGTAGGCAGTCCCCACATCTCTTCGGGCAGGTTATCCCACGAGGTTGTATAGGCCGCTTGGGTCGTGAGGCGGGAACCCTCCTCATACCGATCCGGCATGCCGGGGCTTCCGGATGTCACGATGTTGGTTTGGACAGAGTCCCCGTCCGTTGTCTCCCGAACCATTAGGCCCGCTTTGGCCCACTCATGGGGAGCGTTAATCCACTCCAGGTCCGCTTCGATCCGGAAGCTGCCACTGATTTTCCGGTATACGAAAAAACACTCGTCTCCATCCTGCTGAATGTCCCACCCATTGCCTGCGACGTAGTATTCTTCCTTCGCCGCGTCCCACTTCACCTCACCGTCCGCGTGCTCCGCCCCTCGATCTGCATGATGGGTCGGAATCACCTCCGCGAAATCGGTGAAGTCCGGACCGGTCTGTGCCGGTGCGCTTACTGGCAACAGCAACAAAACGGTCAACACACCTACAGCTGAAACACACAACCTCCTCATCTCTCTCTCCTCTCTCTGCTTTCCGGCCGATGCCGGGATTTGATCGACTTCGTTCATAGAAGTCGGGACTCTTTATCGCCCTGCCGATACGGTTCGCCAGGCCGGTTCCGGCAGTGCGTATTTCATGAGCAGGGAGTATACTTTGTGACCACCTGCATGTCTAGCAAAAGAAGAAGGGCATTGAGCGGTCTTCAGAAATGGGCGTGATCGGGACGGTGAGAATATGCCTGATTGGTCAGAATCACGAAAACACGAGAGAACCGAAAAGTGCGAGAATCGGATTGGCGAAGTCTACTGCTGGTCCAGGAGTTGAACCCCTGGACCAGCACCACAAGAACGCTTTCACCGATAAAGCATATATACCTCTACATCGCTGGATGAGGTCCCGCTTTCTGTTACAAAAATCGCTTGCACTTCCGCCGGGCTCAGCTCGCGGCTGTAAATCCGGATTTCATCCAGAAGGCCGATGTAAAACTGATGATTTTCTCCCTGAAGACGGCTGCCAATCTCGACCTCCGTTCCCCAGTCCTCACCTGCTGTCCAGACCTCGATATCGGCATTGGCGCTATTCGTACCCGACATCGGGTCTTCCATCCCATCCACGTAATGAATGACATCCTCCATGACAACCCCACCTTCGGGAAACACCGAGGCAATATGATGCCACGCCCCATCGTTGAGTGGGGTTGAACCGATGAAATAGTTCCCTTGGATCTCGGTTCGGATCGCGGCGAGGGTACCGTTGTCGGCATTCGAGTTCAGACGAGTGTGCCATTTTGTGCCGTTCTCGTCAGAGAATCCCCAACCGACACAACCGCTGGACGCGTCAGCCGCCCAGTCTGTCTTGACCCAGTAGGTGACGGTACGGGATTTGTTCTCATCGACTCCGTGATAGCCGGTGACCGCCAAATCATCGTCACCATCGAATTCGAGAGCCTGACCGCTGATTCCATCCACCCAGGTTGCCTCACCATTACGGAAAGGCGCATCTCGTCCCTTTCCGGACGAATCCTTCGCTACCGTTCCGCTGCCTTCGTCCAGCGTCCAATGTCCTTCCAGCCCTGTTGTGATGTCCTGGTTCTCCAATTCTTCGATTGGCAAGAGATCAGCCGCACCGACCTGCGCTGGTGCACTCGCTGCCAAAAGGAAAAGAAGGCCCATCCCACCTACAACCAAAACACACGATCTCCTCATCTGACTCTCCTCTCTACTGTCCGGGCAAATCCGGGATTTGATCGACTTTGTTCATAGAATAGAAGTCGATTCGTCAAACGCCCAAAGAGCCGGTTCGCCAAGCCGGTTCCAACAGCAGGCGCTTTATGAGCACGGAGTATACTTCGTGGCTTTCAAGATGTCTACTAGGCGAGTGGCGAGTTGTGCGGCCACAATGAAAATGTCATGGGGGGCAGCGATGAGGCTCCTCGGTTGTCTGAATCACGAAGGCACGAAACGTCCGCGAAAATACAAAAAAGGAACCGTTTGCATTTTCAATGGAGGGACGGTGCGGCATGTCGGTAGTAATCAGCTCTCTGAATATGGAAGGCCTTTATCCTGTTCATCCTTCCCTCCTGACCATCCTAATTCGGAAAATGAACCAGGCACTCAGGAGAGCACCGCCTGGGAGGGCGAGGCTCCCGCCGAGCCGCCAATCCTACCCGTCATAGAAAGGAATCTTCTCGATTTCATCGCGCAGATCTCGCTCAGCGTGCCACAGGTCGTACTCCTGCTGCATCCGAAGCCACAGTCTCGGCCCGTTGCCGCAGAATTTGCCAAGCCGCAGAGCCATCTCTGGAGTAATCCCGTGGGTACCCGCCAAAACCCTATGAAGCGTCTGTCGAGTGATTCCGAGCTGACGAGCTGCCTTGCTGATGGATATTCTCATTTCGGGCAGGACATCTTCACGCAGGACTTCCCCCGGATGTGTCGGAGGACGCTGTGGATGTTCTTCAACCAAATACTCTTGTGCCATTGGTTACTCCTATCGGTCAATGGTACTGCTCAAGGTCAACTCGCCAGGCGTCGCCGTCGACCCACTCAAACGTGATACGCCAAGCAGCGTTGACCCACAAGCTGTATCGTTGCGGTTTTCCGCCCAGCAAATGAAATCTGTAACCCGACATGTCCAGGTCACTCAAGTCCGATGCCAAATTGAGAACATCCAAACGTCTGAGGCATCGCTTGTGTAAATCAGCCCCGACCTTGGCACTGGACCCCGAGACAAACAACTCCTTCAACCCTTTATGAAGAAAGCTCCTGATCATAGGCTCCAGAATAGTGTAACACTCTTAGATACACCTGTAAAGTTATCGGTTACAAGTTCTCTTGTCGAATCAGAGGCCGGGATGTGCGGCCCAGAAGTGCAGAATCACGAAGACACGAAACGTCCGCGAAAACACAAAAAAGGACCCGTTTGCATTTTCAATGGAGGGACGGTGCGGCATGTCGGTAGTAATCAGCTCTCTGAATATGGAAGGCCTTTATCCTGTTCATCCTTCAATCCCGACCATCCTGATTCGGACAAAGAAGCCGCCGTTGCTATACCGAGACCAACCGATCCGCCACGTCCGTGACTCGATTCAATATTCTGTCGGCCCCGGCGAAATTGCAGTCACGAGTTAATTCGGTCGGTACAATCCAACATCGCATTTCGGCATTCAACGCCGCCGCGAGACCGCGCGGAGTATCCTCAATGACCAGACAATTTTCCTTCGGTTTGCCGCTCAATTCTGCTGCCTTCAGGTAAGGATCGGGGTACGGTTTCAGCCTCGGACAATCGCCACCCGTCAGCACAAAATCGAAGTAGTCTAATAGACCGGTCCTGCTGTGGATGATCTCGAAATGATCTCGTCTGGAGCTGGTGACAACTCCCATCGCGTACCGTCCGTGAAGCCGCTCAAGAGTCTCTCTCACGCCGTCAACGACAACCTCTTCTTCCTGCAACAGAGTCCCGTAGAGATCGTTCCTCCGATCCCGAAGCCGCTCGATTTCGTCCTGAGGAATCCCTTTCTCTTCGGCGAGGTGCCACAGTCCTTTCGCACGGGTCAAGGAAATCTCGATAAACATCTGCGGCGTAAATTCGATACCGGCGTCGTTAAGTATTTCTTTGGTGGCGCGATAATAGAGTCTTTCTGTATCGACTAAAACGCCGTCGTTGTCCCACAGAATGGCTTCCACTGGCACGGGTCTATTCATTTCAGGTGTATCGATATCCATTCGATGAAGTAAGCGACTAATCACCAATGTCGTTCAGTCAAAAACGTTCCCACTGTTCGCGGGCGAGGCTCCTCGGGAGGGCGAGGCTCCCACCGAGCTGATATGTTCCTCGGGAGGGTGAGGCTCCCGCCGAGCCGATATGTTCCTCGGGAGGGCGAGGCTCCCGCCGAGCCG
>CAZTDD010000051.1:0-42524 GCA_964612675.1 uncultured bacterium | reverse complement strand
CCGCTCGTTTTGTCGATTCGTTGAACAGAACAAAAACCCATTGCGGTAGTTGATTTGAACCTAAAAACGGCAGTTGAACACTCACAGACCCCTCCGCAGAAGTCGCGGAGCGGGACTTGGAGGCGTCGTTTTTCTGCACATATCCGACTCGCTCCGGAAGCAACGGGGGCGGTCTGAGCGATCTGCCGCGCAAGAAATATCGAAAAGCGCGACTCAAAATCATTCGCCAGCGCTCTTCCGACCTCAACTGCTCCGCGTTTGCCTTACTGTGAAAAAGAAAGGTCATCAAAGAACACAAAATCCGCTGGACGCTCTCGGTTTTCCCATGCGTACTTGTAATCGTAACGGTCGTTTGACCACCGTGCCGACTCTGCTTGGCAACCCCATGAAGAAGAAGCGGACGACTTGTGATCCCCTCCGCGTGCTTGTGCGGGATCGCCAGACGCACAAACAACGACCACCAGTTGTAGATCAAGCCGATACACCGAGCGAGAATTTGACAACGCTTCAGATCGTGAGTTGTATACCCTCCCCACCCCCATTGATTCTTCAGTTCATCAAAATTATTCTCCACATCCGCTCGATCCCGGTAGTGGTGCGCCACCGTCCGGATCTCCTCCTCCAGTGTCGTCACCAGCACCGCATATTCATACGTCTTCGCCGGCTCCAACGTTTCCATGAACTCAAATTCCAGTTGGCGAGGCATGGAACTCCTCTCTTTCTTGTTCACATGGACAAAACCTGGCTCATACAACAACGGCCCATAGAAACGATCCAAATGGAATCCAAGCCACTTCGCACAGGCTTCCTCGTCCACAGGGATAAACGCACGCCGCACCGAATCCTCGCTCACCACTCGACTCATCCCCAGCAAACCCGGATTCACCGTGTCGTAACGGATGGACGTCATGTGCGCATAGCGCCAATGGCCTGACAATATCGACAGAAACAAGGTCCCCAATACATCCCGTTTCTCTGGAGCGTTATTGCCCCGGTACGTTAGCGGGCAGTCCTCTTGATCAAGTTTTTCGTATCCATGCCTCTGAGTATCAATCACTTGCACTCAAATGACAACTCTCAACTGCCGTTCTTAGGGCTATCCGTTCTTCGTGCTTTCGTGGCTCTGTTCTTCGTGCTTTCGTGTTTCAGTGCATACCATCTGGGCCTCGGTTTTGACACCGAGTCTTTTGAGGAGCATTTCGGGGGGACAGAAGCCGGTGAAGGCGGATTGGATCAGGTTCAGTCCGGCAAACGCGGGCAGCAGATACCACCAATGGTTCACCCAAGTGCCCAACGCCAGGCCGATTAGCACGACCGTACCGGCAATGATTCGGATATATCGTTCTGTGGACATAATGGTCACCTCGTTGTTAACCACCTTGTTCCTTCTTCCCATACACCAGGTTGTACACCACGGGAATCACAATCAGCGTAAATGCCGTCGACGCGAAAATCCCGAAAATGATCGCCCAAGCCAGGCCGCTGAAAATCGGGTCGAGCGTAATCACCCAATTGCCCATCAGGGTTGTTGTCGCAGTCAGTAGAATGGGACGGAACCTTACCGCGCCGCTCTCCAGCAACGCGTCGCGTAACGGTTTGCCTTCACGTAACGCATTCAGCACAAAGTCGATCAGCAAAATCGAATTCCTGACAACGATCCCGGCCAGCGCGATCATGCCGATCATTGCCGTCGCTGTGAAGAAGATCGGATCGTCATAGCCCCCGACCGCGGGTGTGAAGAAAACATTCAGGAAGTAGAATCCCGGCATGATACCGATCATCGTCAGCGGAATGGCGAGCATAATGATCAACGGCATAAAGAACGAAGCGGTCTCGACAACCAGGAGCATGTAGATACCGATACATGCCGCCCCAAACGCCAGCCCCAGATCGCGAAACACATCGAGGGTAATCTGCCACTCGCCTTCGCCCGACCAGACGACATCGATATCCGAGGGATGCGGTTTCTCATCTTCCAACATAATCTGACTGATGATCGCTTCCGCCGGTGCACGCCCCGCCATTTCCGCGAAGACGTAGGTGACGCGCTCAAGGTTCTTGTGATAAATCGGTTGGTCTTCGGGTACCGATTCAAATTCCCCGATCTCGGCCAATGGAACGAGTTCTCCGGACGCACCATGGACCAGAATCTGGGACAGCTCTGTCGTCCCGGATCGCTGAGCACGGGGCAGCCGAATCCGCACCATCAGCGGATTCCGCTCACCCTCCTCATGGACCGTTGCAGGATAGCTCCCGGAAAGGGCCAGTCGGAGTGTCTCCACAACCTGTTTTGTGGTTACGCCGTGCAAAGCGGCTTTCTCTTTGTTCAGACGAAACTCGTACCGGTCTCGCGGGGTTTCTGCGGTGCCGTCAATATCAACGACATTCGCTTCGTTTCTCAGCCGTCGCTGAACCTCCCCGGCGGTATCAAGCAGCTCCGAATGCGGCGTATCCGGGCGGCCGTAAATCTCGGCCACCACGGTGGCGATCACCGGCGGCCCCGGCGGCATTTCCACGATTTTGAGATTGACATTATGTTCTTCAGCGATCTTCTGCAGATCGTTCCGTAGTCTCAGCGTCAGCGTATGGCTCTGCTGTTCGCGCATGTCTTTATCGATCAGGTTGACCCGAATATCCGCCACATTCGCGTCCTTACGAAGATAGTAGTGACGAACCATCGCATTAAAATCCATCGGCGAGGCGGTTCCCACATACGATATAAAGTCGGTTACTTCAGGTACCGTGTGCAGATAGTCTTCAAACGCACGCACCGCGGCATCCGTCGTTTCCAGCGTGGTCCCCTCGGGCAGATCCAACACCAGCTGGAATTCATTCTTGTTATCGAAAGGAAGCATTTTGAGAGGTACGCCGAAAACCCCCAGAAGGGCGGACCCGATCAGGAGTGCAGCCACAAAAAGGACCAATATCCAGGAAAGAAAACGCGACGATAAAAACGGTCCTAGGATGGCCGAGTAAATCTTGTACAAAGGAGATTCTTTCAGCTCGAACTTATCTTCTTGCTTCTCTTGCACCTCGCCATACACCCCTCTCAACATGTAGTAGCTGAGCCAGGGCGTAATCGTGAACGCGACCACCGTGCTCATCAAGACAGTCATCGGGACGTTCAACGCCATCGGAGCCATGTACGGCCCCATCATTCCCGTAATAAAAAACATGGGAAGGAAGGAAATGATCACTGCTAACGTCGCCAGAATGATCGGTGGTCGGACCTCGTTAACCGCAACGAGCACGCTGTCTCTCGCGGACCGAATCCGCATTTTGAAGTGACGATAGATATTCTCCACATCGACAATCGGGTCGTCGACCAGAATTCCCAGCGCCATGGTCAACGCGAAAAGTGTGACGCGGTTAATCGTGTATCCAAAAAGCAGGTTGACAAACAATGTCAGAAAATAGGTCACTGGAATCGCAACGGCCACAATAACCGCTTCACGCCATCCCAGCGTGAACGCCAGTAAGCCAACCACAGTTACAACCGCAACGACAAGTCCCTCGATCAGTTCGTTGACCTTATCGTTCGCAGTCTCGCCGTAATCGCGGGTAACGATGACTTCCACATTTGACGGAATGACTTTCTCTTTCAGTTCCTCGATACGTTCGAGGACGCTCTCGGCGACCCAGACCGCGTTTGTACCGCGTTTCTTCGCAAGGGCGAGGGTGACCGCAGGGTACGAGACCTGTTCGCCCCAATTCGGTGCAGACGGTTTATGATCGCGGGACGGTCCAAAACCGATTCGTGTATAGCGCTCAGCCTCTTCAGGGCCGTCGGTGACTGTGGCCACATCGGATAAATACACAGGCCGTCCGCTGTGCACACCCACTACAAGAGAACGGACTTCCTCCACAGAACGCAGAAACGGTCCACTTCGTACGGAGAACCTTGTATTCAATCGGTCGAATTGCCCCGCCGATAACGACGCATCCGCTCCTGCGATCGCCCGATAGACCTGCATCAACGAAAGTCCGTACCCCGCGAGCCGTTCACGCTGAACATGGACGCTGATTTCACGCTGCCTGCCGCCCACAACATGCGTGCGCGATAGATTCTGCAACCCGTCCAAACGGGCCATCACCTCTTCACCAACGCGACGGAGAGCAAAATCGTCCAGCTCCTTTGACGTCAGGGTTAGATTGACGATCGGGACATCATTGATATCGACCGGTTTGACCACCCAGCCCGCAACCCCGGGAGGAACCATGTCGGTATTCATCTCGATTTTGTTGTACAACTTCAGCAGCGAATCTTCTCGGTCCTCTCCCACATAAAAACGGATCGTCACCATCGCCCTGTCGCGGTAGGAAGTCGAGTAGACATACTCGACACCATCGATCTGCCAAAGCAGTCGTTCGAGCGGCGTGGCCACAAGCTTTTCGACTTCCTGGGCGCTTCCGCCGGGATACTCAACAAACACATCGGCCATAGGGACGACGATCTGCGGTTCTTCTTCACGAGGGGTGACATAGATCGCAGCGATTCCCAGAGCGGTCGAAAGGATCAGCAAAAGAACCGACAACCGCGATTCCAGAAATTTCTCGATAATTCCCGCAATGATCCCTGTATGTTCAGGCGCAGAATTCTCTGTCATGCGACCTTTCTCCTCACAATCCCCAGCCGCTCGCCACCGGACAGGCCGGAGAGTATTTCAATGTCTCCCTGATGCTCGCCTCCGGTTCGTACGTAACGCCGTTCCCAGCGGTCGTCCTGCTGCACATACACCATCTTCAGCTGTCCGACGCCTTGGATCGATTCGGGCGGAACCACGATTGTCTCCCGGGTTCCCGCCGGGATCAGCAATTTACCGAACATGCCGGGATAAAGACGTTCGATAGACGCCAGCTGGACTTTGACCAGAAAGGTGCGACTGGCGGCGTCCGCTGAAGGAACGATTTCATCGACTGTTCCGCTTACTCGCTTTTTCACAGACGGAATCTCGACTTCGACCGACGCGCCCAGCGGCACTTCACTGATAAGCGACTCCCGAACATTTGCCTCCAGCTGAAGAGCCCCTTCGGACTGAACCGATAGAAGTGTTTTCCCCGGAAAGGCAAGATCTCCAGGCTCGGCAAGGCGCTTCGAGATCTCTCCGGAGATAGGCGCATGGATTGTGGCATAACCCAGCGCGACCTGGGCTTCCCGGACCGCTTCCCGCGCTCGCGCAACGTCGGCTTCCGCCGCTTGGATCTGCTCTTTTGCCTGCTCGACGGCGGCCTGAGCCTGTCGATATGCGGAGGTGGCTTCTTCCAGCTGTTGCGTAGTCGCGGCTTCCTGTTCGTGGAATTTCTCGATGCGCTCGTATTGCGACTCCGCCTGCTGCAGCTGAGCCTGAGCCGCATTGAGGGCTTCCCGGGCCTGACGGGTTTTCGCTCGCGCCCCTTCTTCTTGTTGTTTCGCCTGGTCCACACGGGACTGCAGTTCACTCGCGTCAAGCTGGATCAGAAGTTGACCTTTCTTAACTTCGTCCCCGGCTCGCACCGTGATTGTCAAAACCCGTCCCGTCGTCTGGGCGGAGATATTCGCTTCCGTTTCGGGACGAAGCGTTCCAACCGCCTCCTCCACGAGGGGCACGGTGATTCGTTTTGCCTGGACTTCGCTCACAATGTCGGGCCGATCGGGCTGATATTCCACTGTGCCCGGCCCAACCTGCCCCGGTGTCAGGAATCCGCCCAGCCACAGAATCATGAGGATCAATGCTCCAATCGCCACGAGGGGGCCGAGGATTTTAATGAGCTTTCTCACGATGCTTTCTCCTTCGATACTCCGTTTTTGCCGAGCACTGGTTTCCACGTGTTCTTGCTGGCCCAGGGAAAGGGGCCGCTGGGCCAGGAGTTGGACTCCTGGACCAGCAACACGTGGGCTCCTTTTCCGTCATGGCGAGCGAAGCGTGGCCATCTCTCCTTGGTCCGGTTCTAGAGTGAGATTGCTTCGCTTCGCTCGCAATGACGATGAGTGAGGATACTCCTCCGGCGTTACGCTCATCTTCTAGTTCTCCTCTTCCGCCAATGCATCCCGTGCACAAAGCGAACACCATCCCAACGCCCGGCCCACATCGGCCTGCGCTTTCTTAACGTCGTACCGGGCGGTAATTTCGCGCGCACGAGCGGCGGTGAGATCCTGTTCCGCGTCAAGGTACCGCGTGACAGTCGCTGCGCCACCCTCATACTGCCGTTTCACCAGGCGTAGACTTTCCTCCGCCTGCTCTACACTGGTCATCGCCACTTCGTGTCTCGTCCGGGCTGCCTTGAGATTCAAATAGGCTTGATTGACATCCAGTCGAATGTCCAGCGCGGTCTGCCGATCCGCCGCTGTCATCTCCGTAACATTAGCTTTCGCGAGACGGTGGTTCGCCTTGCGACGGCCGCCGGTGAACAGTTCCCATTGAAGCGCAACGCCCACGGTCCAATTCGAATCATCCGCCCGATAGCCGAACCGGTCGTCATCTGCATAGAGACGCGCAAATGCGTCCACTTTCGGGAGATAGTGCGATTTCGCCTGTTCCACCTGAAGACGGCTCTGTTCCACCATCGTTCGAGCGGCCGCCAGTTCGGGGCGGTCACGGAACGCTAACGGCAGCGCCTCAACCGCAGTCGGAGGAATCTCGCGCGGTTTCCATTCCTTGCCGGACAGGTCCAGCCCCTGCCAGCCGTCAAGCCCCATCAGATTCGCAAGGATCACGAGGAACAGGTCGCGTGTGTTCTCATGCCGGATGACCTCTTCCTGAGCCTGAGCGAGCCGGACTTCGAGCGACAGGACATCCGAGCGAAGAGCGCTCCCGCCTTCATATCGGATTCGAGTTTCACGCAGCTGCGCTTTCACTGTGTCCACGGAATCCGTCGCAACCCGGATCATCTCCATCGCCGCAAGACCATCGAAATAGGTTTGGATTACAGAGTGGATGATTTGGTTCTCTATGGCCTGGTGTCGGTTCTGCGACATGGAGACGCCGAGCTTGCCGAGCTTCTGTCCTCGGACCACCCGCCCGCCGCTGTACAGGTTGTACGCTAAACCGGCGCCGATTTCGGTATTCTCGATTTGGCCTGGATTATTGAAGTTGGTGGTCGGTCGAAATTTGCGTTGGTCGATGCGTTTAAATAGGTAGGTGGAAGGCGCATCCGCCGCGAGGGCCTCCGCATCAAGCGAAAGCACGGGATAGAATCTCGATCTCGCTTCCATCAGCCGCGCTTGTGCTTGCTGTACGCGAGCCTCCGCCTCGTCCAAACTCGGATTGTTCACCAGAGCCGTCCGGATGGCCTCGAATAAATCCATCGGCTCATCAGGTGGAGCAACCGATCCCGCGGCGAGAACAGCACCGATTACAACACAACAAATGGCATTCATAAATCGAACTCCTTCTCTCACATTGCCTCTGAGCAATCATAGCGATAACGGACAGAAATCACGGAGTGTTCAAGTCTTCTCGATCTTCAATGTTGCTGGTTGTTTGAAACATTGTCAACAAAATAAGGATATCAATCCTTTTCGTAAACTTCTTGGCTGCTTCTTGCTTCGCATACGCTTTTGAAGATCGACAACTACCGACGGCACGGCAAAAAGCCTTAAAACAGCGTGTACGGCGGGCTCAGGGGCGTTGTGTCGCACGATCCATCTTTGGTTGACGTTCACCGAAGCCCGTAGCCCACCACTTCGGGATTCGAACGGCGCTTCGCCGTGAACCCATCCTATGATCCCTTACCGGACTTTCCGCGAAGCCGTCAATGACGAAGGCTACAAAGTCATTTTATTCTATAGTATAATAGAATAACGAATTGATTCAAGTCTTCACAGACCGAAAGACAGGAGCGTCTTTTAGAATGGATCAAAGAATGCTGGAAATTGTCGCCGAACGGTTTCGCGCGCTGGGGGATCCATCCCGCCTTGCAATTGTTAGTCTCCTGCGCGAAGGTGAATACTCTGTCGGCGACCTGGCGGAGCAACTTAAACTCCGTCACGGAACGGTCTCCGCCCAACTGCGGGTTCTTGAAACTGCAGGTTTGGTTGCGAAACGTAAACAGGGAACAAAGGTCTTCTATCGATTGGAAGGGGGTTGTGTCGAGAAAGTCTGTTCTCTGATCTGCTCGGACGTTGCACACAGCCTGATCGAGCAAGCGTCACTGTTTCAATCGTTCGCCGATGAGACGAAATCTACGAAAGACTGAGATGTCTGTCGAGCCAAAAGAACCGATCGCGTAGAGATCGCCTCAGCGCTTGCCCCGGCTTCCACTTCGCTTTTTCCGTTTACTTTCCCGAATCGACCGTTCGGTCTCTTTTATCGCATCCTGATCCGGAAGCACATCGATTTCCACACGGTAATTGCGCGTCTCGCCGGGACGCAGCGATTGAAGTGTTCCCTGCTCCCGCTCGTAGGCACGCCCGAGCACCAAGGCATTTGCGGGTTCGAGTCCGCAAACATACGTTGACGTTCCCATGTTCTTCCACTGAATAAATCGCGGAAGTTCTTTCTGCCGGTAGCGAACTTCCACCCCGAGACCCTGGCCGTCCATGAATTCCGGATTGACAATCGCCACGCTCACCATTCCTTTTCGCCCGGCTGTCATCTCATGGAAGTACACCTTCTCTTTGTATCCGGCCTTCGGGGGATCGAAACGATTGTGTTGACGGTAGCCGTCCTTGGCTTCATCGTCACGAGGCGCGACCTCCGACGCAGGCGACAGAAGACGGCTTTCCGGCGAGACAACCGGATATCCAATATTGATATGATAAAGAAACATATGGGGTGTGGATTCGAAACCTTCGTTCGTGACGGTGTCTTCAATACTCAAGGTATTCGAGCCGATAGCTGTGCTGATTCGCCTCTTGAGGAGTACATTCGGTCCGAAGACAATTGTTTCTCGCATCTCGCCCTGAGCCCAGAGTACGCATTGATTCCCTTTCCACTCCTCGCCGACTTGAAGATTTCGGCAGGGAAGATGCGAGTAGCGTCCGTGGAGTCCGAGAGGTTCCCCCTGATCCACACAGGGCGCTCCCATCCAGGTCATCCCGCACGTGCACACCAATCCTCCGAAAAAAGTCCTGAGCCATCCGAGCCCCTGTGGCTCGAAAAAAGCCGGATGCGGTTGCCCGACCAGTGAATCCCATGAAAGCGAGGCGCCGCGGAATTTTGCAGAAGAGATATCCATGCCCCGGTCGGGAAGGACCACAAACGAGAGTCCCGTACCGGTTTCAAACCGTAAAAAGCGAGCGTTATCTTCCGGTCCCCCCTCGAATCGTCCCTGCTCGATCCCGCCGATCTGTTGAGTCCGTCCAATCAAACGTCGAATTTCTTTTGCCGTGTAGGATGTGCCGAATAGGTCCATAGGATGCTGTCTCCTCTGTTGAAAATGATGCGTGATTAATTGTAACTTGAATTCATACAGACGGACAGATATGACAGGATCGGGACTCCCCGAAACGTTCAAGTAGCAAGGCGCTTCGGGGTTGTGATCATGGTGACAAAGTCGCCCAAATAGCGCCGTGCGGCTCGCATAACCTCGGAGGATGTCACCTCAGCAATTCTACTAGGATAATCGGCAACCGCCTCGGCTCCAAACCCGGACAATTCATACGTCCCCAGTGTCGCAGCACGCCCGGCGTTGCTCTCCATGCCCATGATGTGCCTGCCGATCAGGTACTGTTTCGCCCGTTCGAGTTCATCCTCACTAACAGGCTCCTCCTTCAACCGTTCGCACTCGACGCCCAGCAGACGCAGAATCTCTTCGCGGTTGCTCGGCGTAGACACCGCGTACAACGCATACACACCGCAACCAAGGTGCGCGCTGTACTGGCTTCCCACCTGGTAAGCCAATCCTCGGCGTTCACGAAGCTCGGTGAACAAACGGGAATCCATCGATCCGCCGAGTACCGAATCCATTACCCGAAATGGGATGAAATCTCCATTGGTAAACGCGGGACCGAATACACCCGAAATGATCCACTCGGCTTCACCGGAGCGGAATTCCTCATGAATCCCCGGATATACCGGCTCTGTCGGAATAAGGGGCGGTTGGGATTCATCGTGCGATGGAAGAGAAAACAGCGACTGCTCCATCTCTCTGGAGATCAAATCGGGCAGCGATGAATCGTCCATACCGCCTCCGACCACGACAGCACTCAGCGTGTCGAGCCTCCGCTGTCGGACGGAGAACTGCTCCACGTCTTCTCGGGCAATTCTGGCGACCGTTTCTTCAAGCCCAAGGCTCGGCCATCCATAGGGATGGTCGCCGAGAATCTTTCCACGAAACGAGCGATAGGTGAAATTAAAAGGCGAATCGTCGTCCTCCCGAATCATCATCGCAACCACGGAACGATCGCGGGCCAGCTGCTTTTCAGGAAAGATAGGATCCCGCAAAACGTCCATCAGAATGGAGAGATCTTCCGCGAAAAACTCACGCGTTGAAAGCAGCGATACCGCACTCGCATCTTTGCTGGCATCCGCGCTGAAATGGGCGCCGTTGGCTTCCAGGGCAAGCGAAATCTCTCTCTCGGTATACCGGCTTGTGCCCGCTGAGAGCAGACGCACGCTCATATTCGCCAGTCCCGCCCGATCGGCCGGCTCGTGAAGCGAGCCGACCCGGGCAAAGATTTTCAGCGCAACAATACGGTTTGCGGGACTGGGTTGGTGAATCACGACCGTGCCGGTATCCAGCGTTCGACGCCGAATCGGCAGTCGCGACCGCGCAACCGATTCGAGGTCAAGCGCCATATTTCTGAAGCTTTCCGCTGTGAGCCAATGCCAACGACATCAAATGCATCATCGCGACGTGCCCCAGTCCGCCGGCCAGGCATTCCGTCTCCGAGAATACTTTCGCCTGATCCCGGCGGGCAAGTTTCGAATTGATCAATACGGGCACCGGGTGGAAGCTGTGCGATTTCATCGGTGCGGGCGTCGAGTGATCTCCTGTCACGAGGATCGTGTCCGGTTGAAGAGCGACCAAACGGGGCACGAGTTTGTCGACTTCCTCGAGGACATGAACGCGTCCCTCGTAGTTGCCGTCCTCCCCATAGCTGTCGGTCTTCTTGATATGCAGATAGAAGTAGTCGTAATCCTTCCAATTCTGTTCAAGGCAGTCAAATTCGGTTTCAGGCGTGTCGCCTGCATCGAGCACATCCATGCCGACGAGACGAGAGACGCCCTTATACATCGGATACGTTGCAATCGCCGCGGGCCTCAATTTGAAAACCTCCTGCATCGAGGGCAGTGCCTCGAAACTGTCGAATCCACGCATCAAGATACCGTTGGCCGGTTTATCGTCTCGAAGCATATCGAATGCTTTGTCGAGAAATTCCTTGACAATCTCAGCGGTCTTCTTTGCGGCGGGGTCTTCCTGAGTCGCCTGGGCTGTGACTGGTTTCGCGCCCGTTCGCTGGGGATCGGTGTCGCAGATAGCGCCCGAAAGCCCTTTGCCGCGCAGAATAACGGCTGCACGGTGTTCTTTCTCCGGTTTTACAAACAGCTCGACGTCCGGAAGATCGATCGTCTGCAGTTTGTCACACAGTTGCACGCACGTTTCCGTTGGAATTCGCCCGGCACGCCGGTCGGTAACAAGCCCGTTGTCGTCTATCGTGGCAAAATTCACCCGCGCTGCAACGTCGCCGTCCTGAATCTCAAATCCGACTCCGAGGGCCGATAAGATGCCTCGGCCAATATCGTACTTCAGCGGATCGTATCCAAAGAGCGCTAAATGGGCCGGTCCGCTGCCCGGGGTGATCCCGGGCTGAATGGGATGGGCAAACCCGACTGTCCCCTCCGCGGCAAGTATATCGAGGTTCGGGGTCGCCGCAGACTCCAAGGCAGTGCCTCTGCCATCCACATCCAAACCGCCGAGTCCATCGAAAATCAGAAAGACAATTTTACTGTCGCTCGTTTCGGACAATCGTGTCAATAATTCCAGTGTCATCGGGGTATCCTCACTTTTCTATGCAAGTCGGTAGAGTGCTCTCCAACATCGACCCGCCTACTGCTTTCGAGAACAAAAAAGCGTACTGAATGTTCCGGGACAGGAAGTTGGATCAAAGCGGATGTTTTGCAGAACCCGCCCTATCAAGCGCCTTGCCGCTTACCATGCATTCTTGACAGGCGGTGGATTCGAGTCAAGGCAAGCGGTGGGGGGAACGATCCATCCAACCGACTATCGGATCATTCCGGCGGATGGTCCCACCAGGGATGGTCGGGAGAAAGAACCTCGGTATTTCGAAGTTCGGCGATCTTCTTGCCGATCCCGCGTGCCTGCTCGCGCTGCTCGGCCGTGGGATAAGTACCCGGGGCATGGTCCAACCCGCCGATCAAGAGCTGCGCCGTGAAATCGACTCCCAATGTGCAGAAAAACGCTCGTACCGTCTCGATGACTCCCAAAAACGCGGTACTCATGTTGGAGCCCGCCGTAGCAATCAGCGCACCGGGTCTTCGGGGACGGACATTCTGTTGAAGCACCTTGCGATCTTTCCAAAACGGATTACATCGGTCGATCCACGCTTTCAACTCCGCAGGTGGACCGCCGAAAAACACAGGTGTCGAGACGATGATCCCCTCGCACCGTGCCAAGAGCGGATAGATTTCCCACATCGAATCATGGATCCGACATCCGCCGCCCGCGTCGCACAGGTTACATCCCGCACAACCCCGTACCCGATAATCGGAGACACCGATGATCGTTGTTTCAACCCCCTCAACCACTGCTGCGGACACAGCCTCCTCCAAGAGGACCAGGCCGGTCCCGGCTCCTTTTGGATGGCCGTGTATCGCCAGAATCATCCGCACACCTCCGTTCCTATTCTGGCAACGTACCCGGGCAATGACTACGGGATCTCTCGGCTATCGACCTTGTTGTGGACCCAGTCACGGATAGAATCAACGGGTACAAATGACTGCCTGGAGGTGTGCTCCAGGAGATCCGCTCTTCACGATCGGTTGAGGTACCGATGGATCTGACTCGCGCTTGGAATACGGTACAGGCCTACTGCGATATTCTGCTGCGCCGGAAAAGGCCCCGCGCCTTCCCGCTCGAGCTGTCGCTCGGCAGCAATTCCTATTGCAACCTCCGTTGTATCATGTGTCCCCGTGAAGATCACGAAGGCAACCGAATGCCTTTCGATCAGCCGGTCAGCGTGGGGTATTTTCGCGGCCTGGAAGACTACCTGCGCCGCGCAAACGAAGTGAGTCTCTACGGGCTCGGTGAACCGTTCATCGATCGGGATTATTTCGAGAAGGTAGCAATCATTCATTCCCACGGCGCGGAAGTTACTCTTTCCACAAACGGCGTGCTTCTGGATGAGAAACGGCGACGGCAAGTGATCGAAACAGGCCTGCGGGGGCTCGGGATTTCTCTAGATGCCGTGACACCGGAAACCTACGCAGTCGTTCGCCCACCCGGTGGGTTCGAGAAGGTCGTCGAGAATTTGAAAGCGCTGATCGGGATGCGGCAAGGCGCGCGGCCGCTCGTGGTGCTCTCCTTTGCGATGATGCGACAAAACCTCGACGAGGTCCCGCAATTCCCGGAATTGGTCAAATCCATCGGCGCGAATGAAGCAATTATCCATACCTCTCTCTACATGTCGCACGCCATGAAAGAGCGAATCGAACCGGACGTTCAAAAGCAGAAGGAACGTGTCCACGAAACGCTTGAGAACGCAAAGAAATTGAACCTGAAGATTACTTATTGGGATCTCGATCCGATGACCTATTTGCGGTCGCTGAAATATATCAGCGGAGGTTCCACAGCCGAACCGGACGGTAACTCGTATTACTGCCGATATATGTGGCGGAATGCGATGCTGCAAGGCGTAGGCGAATTCTTCCCATGCTGTTATATGACCAACCACCGAGTGGGCACACTGGAAGAAGACAGTTTGCGAAACCTCAGAGGCAAGCCGTTCATGACGGAATTGCGACGCCTGCATTTTGAGGGAGCCCTTCCCGGGCCGTGCGAGAAATGTCCCCAGTTGGTGCCGTATGACCGACGCCGATTATTGCGTGAAGGACTCGCTGAAATCCGTTCGGCGTTGTTTCATTCAGGCGGAGGGGCTTGCAGTCAGACCAAACGAACGGTATGAGCTATTGTAGTGTCGCAAATAGATCGTAACTTATCGTCATTGCGTCAACGCGTCACTGCGTCGTTGCGTCGCTGAGTCGCTGAGTCGCTGCGTCGTTGCGTCACTGAGTCGCTGCGTCGTTGCGTCACTGAGTCGCTGTGTCGCTGAGTCATTGCGTCATTGCGAGCGAAGCGAAGCAATCTCAATAAGTTACGAGATCGCCACGTCGCTTCTCTTAAGAAAACGCCTGCGAATCGTCATTCCGAGGAGCGAAGCGACGTGGGAATCTCGCCGTTGAATCGGAGAAAAACGAATGACTACCGAAAAGAACCTCCATTACGATTTCGCAACATGCCGTGAGGCGAATTGCCCGCATCTCGCTCTCACCGGACGCGACTTATGTTGGGAACATCTGGAAGACAGAGACCGATACCGCGAAGAGATCGCCGAACTTGCACGGTCGGGCGGTGACCTGACCGAGTATATCCTGGAATGTGTGGATCTTTCCGGGGCGGATCTGACGAAAGCTCGACTTGAAGGAGCGGTATTGAACAAAGCGAATCTGCAGCGGGCGGACCTTTCGGGAGCGATCCTGACGCGGGCGTTCCTCGCTGAGGCGAACCTCGCCGGGGCAAACATGGCCGAAGCGGATCTCCAGATGGCGGTATTGGGGACGGCCGACCTGACCGGTGCCTCGTTGCGCGGTGCAAATCTGAAACGAGCGAATCTCGTCGGAACTAAGGCCGTCGAAGCGGACTGCCGGGAAGCGTTGTTCTACTATTCGCGACCTGGAAACGCGGATTTCTCCAAAGCCGACCTGTCGGGAGCGGATATCAGCCGCGCGATTTTCCGACGCGCCCGACTGACCGAGGCGAACCTTTCCGGTGCGAAAGGGCACGCGAACTTCGAAAATGCGGACCTAACGGGAGCGAAAAGGTGAGCGTATGTTATTCAAATCCTTTCTTCTTAACGCGAACGAATCGAACGCCTATATAGCCGGTTGCCCAAATACTCGTGAGGCCGTCTTGGTCGACGCGGGGTGTTACGATCCGGCGATTAGCGAGTTTCTTACGGCGAACGGATTATCTCTCAAGTATATCTTCTTGACACACGATCATTACGACCATGCAGATGGAATTCCGGAGATCCAGAATCGGCACGGTGGCGAGGTGTTGAGCGCACGGAGAGGACGGTACGGCGGGCGAACCGTCAGCGAGGGGGAAGAAGTGCTAGTGGGTGAGCTGAGCGGAACGGTCTCCGATGTCAGCGGCCATACACCCGATTCGATCATGTTGTTTCTTGAGAATCGGATGGTTTTTGTCGGCGATGCGCTGTTTGCAGGATCGATCGGGGGTGCCGGCGGCGAAAACAAAGAACGGGAAATGCAAAACATCCGCGATAAAATCTTCACGTTGGACGACCACGTAGAAATCTACCCCGGCCACGGCCCCGCGAGCACAGTCGGCATCGAACGAACAAAGAACCCGTTCTTCGTCTGAGCATTGATAGGACGATGCTCATTGCTGGTAGGGCTCGATGCGTGCATCGCCAATCCTGAACATCGGACGCGACCAATAGAACATCGAACCGGATTCCGTACCGACAAGCAGGCCGGGTTTACTATCCCCATAAAATGCCACCGTAAACGGTGCACAGGAATGATCGCGGAATTCGAACGGTTTATCGGTCGCCGGGTCGATCAGATAACGCGGCCGCTCGAAAACCGGTTCCTGTCGACTGCCGACGTTCTCGAAATACAGGATCTTGCAGTTGTCGCCGCCGGGTTTCGCTAACGGTTGATTTCCTTTCAGCCCACAAAGTAGATCCCAATCGCCGTCCTCGTCCCAATCCACAGTCGCTAATTTCGCGCGCCCCTCCAGGCCGCCTTCGCCGTCCAGTTTCATCTTCGAACCGTCGGAATAGAGTATCCGCCGACTGGTTTCCAGCGCCGTGATGCCATCTTCCAAGTCTCTTTCATGAAGCACCAGAAATCCCATGTCATCCAGACACACATAGGACGGCAGTTCACCATCTCGTAGAACAACCGCGACGGGTCGCACCCGTGTTCGAGTCCGAAGGGGAACGCCGTTGACCTCGATCGGTCGTCCCTTTTCCAATTCCTGGAGGATGTCTCCGCCGGTGTTGCGATAGAAGACATGATCGCCCCGAACCCCGCACAGAATCAAATCCGGGAGACCGTCACCATCCCAGTCCGTGAAACAGGGGCAGGTGTAGCCCCAGGTCTTCTCATTCGGTCCTTGAATCGATCCGTGGTAACCTGCTTGCACACGAAGCGGATAACCGCCCGATTCGAGACGTCGCGGCAGATCGAAAACGGGATCTTGATCCGACCCGAGATTGCGGAACCATTCCACATATCCTCCCGCATTCCCGGCCACAATGTCGGTGTTGCCGTCACGGTCCCAATCGAGTGCGGACGGCACAGCCATGATCCCGGTCTCTAAAACGGGGTTTTCTTGGAGAATGACCTCGGGAGGGGTAAAGAGCGGCAGTCCGTCGCCCGAGAGACCACGGAATTCCATGAAATAAAGACGGCCGTTTTCCTGGGCAACAAGGAGATCGACTCGACCGTTCCCCCGCCAGTCGGTCAGTTCCGTCATGGTCATATTCTGCGGCAGGTGGATAACATTGCCCTCAAGATCCTGCACCTTTCGCCCCGGACGGAAGACGGGCTTTTCGAATGTGCCGATGTTCTCGAAATACGTGAGGTAATCGATAAAATCTCCCGACACGATATCCCAGTCGCCATCGCCGTCCCAGTCCGCAACGACAGCGGATGGATTTCCATTTACCAGGATGGGGTTGCCTTCCGGTGTCCGCAGCTGAACCGGCTCAGAGTAGACGTGCTCTTTTCCCGACCCAACATCGCGCGAATAGAAGAAAAGCCCTTCGCTCCGTCCGCCCCGCCAGTCTCCTTCTTCATCCCAGCTCTTGTAAAGTCCGATTCCCGATTTCTTTGCCTGATCGCCCCAAGCGCTCGGCCCGGGAGGCCAATAGTCTCCGGCCTTCCTGCCGATCAAGAGGTCGATTCGGTCTCCACGGCGAATGGGGTAAATGTCTTGACCCCCGGGCTGAAACGGCTCGTCGTTTTCGCCCATCACAGGTTCCGCCCGCCCAAAAAGCGAACCGTTGTTTCTTGCAGGGGGCCGATAGACCAGGACACCGGCTTGGACAAACAGAAGGCCCGAGCGGCTCTCGCCGTAAAACGGAACAGCCCTGAACTCGGTGTGTTCAATCTGGACTTCCTCGCCGGTTGGGTAGATTCGCTTCCCGTTCTTGAGTCCCGGGTCGCGAAAGAGATAGCCGCCGCCCTGGAATCCACCTCCGGAGACAAGTAGGTCTTGGCCGCCGTCTCCATCCAAATCCAGCACCGCTGCCTTCGCCCACATCGCAACATTGATCGGCCCGAATGAGACCGAGTCTGCGAAACCGATGCGGGCACCGGCCACTTCGTTGGGTTGTTGCGTATAGGCAGTCGATACACTCAATAGAAGTACAAAGAGCAGGACCCACTGTCCTGGAGCTGTTTTCGGGACCATGGTTTACCTCCGGAGACAAACGTCTTTCTTTTATCTGCCGGAGACTCTATCAGATTCCCATCGCTTCCGGGAGCAAGCGTGTCAGCTCAACCTGATGTGGATTCTACTCTTGAAACCGGTGTCAACTCGATTTCGTATCGTGGAATAAACGTCTGGCTGGCAGCTCGGGCTCCTTGAATCCGATCCACGAGGTAGCTTCGGTCTTCGTTCTTATCTACGTTGTGAGCATGAAGGATAATGTTGCCTTCTTTTGTACGGCGAAGCGAATAAGGTTCGATACGCTTTGTCGACCCTTGATAGTCAAGGTCGACACAAAGACGGTTCGATGCGGCAAAACAAATAACCTCCACATAAGACTGGACGATACTGGGTAACGGGAGGCACAACGTTCGCTGCTGGACGGTTTCTTCGCCGGCAGGTCCTTTGTAAGCGGGGCGAATCTCGGGTTCCGGGCCACCATGGAGCCAATCGAAGAAGGCCGGTAGTTCATCCCAGAACGTCTCGAAGGGAGGCAAAGCAGGCAGCTGATGTGCCAACATCGACTGCCAGCCACCCTCCAGGTCGGGCCGGGTCTGTACGAAACGGTCAAAAACGGGAACGCCAATGCCCCTGAATTCGCATTTCCGCCTGAGCACATCGAGAAGTACGGCAGCTACCGGCCGGGCGCGGACATTCCGAAACAGGTTTATTACGTCGTACAAATCGCGCGGCCTGGCCCGTTCGGCAAGTGCCCTCACTTTTTCGCCGAATGCCTCCTCATAGGCATAGGATCGCACAACGAAACCTCCATCCGGGACATCGCTGTAAGGATGGAATACCGGAGTCTCGACCGAAGGTAGAACTACACATTCATCTATCGCCAAGTCGAGTTTAATCCGTGGGATGCTTCTACCGCGCGGAGATATGGGGCCTCGGTACCCGATCTTGCCCTGACAGGATTTCTTGCCGCGAGGATTCTCGTAGATCTCGAACTGCTGAAATCCGCCTGGGAGCTCGATGCCTGTTTCTTCATAAACATGCTTTCCGATCTCAGAAAATACCCTCTTCAGGAAAGGGTCGTCGACATGAGAAGGATCGGTCAGTGTGAAGTCAAGATCTTCAGAGAATCGATACGTTTCGAAGAAACATTTCTTCAGACATGTGCCGCCCTTGAATATCCACTTCTCCGTGAGCGAGTTGTGACCGTTAATGCCCCACAGAACCCACCCGAGCACGTAATCCTTCTCGATCACATGAGGATTGAGTCCGAGCGCGCTTGCTGTATCAATGATCTCACGCCTGCCGATCATTCTCAGCCTTCTGTTTCACCCAATTCGACGGCACCCACAGACGCCATTTTGAAGCCAAGCGACTACATCTCAACGCCGAATCGAGTTTTACGTTGCCCTTTGTAAGACGTTCCCGGCACTCTTCGACTAATTTCGATGTACTTGGGAGAGTCTCTCCCAAGAAGCCAAGACGCTTGAAAACCGCCCCGTTTCCGAGTTTGTCTGCATACTGGATCAGCGCAGCGTCGCTCCGGTCGGATCGTTTCAAATACGTAGCGAGGCAATCGGCTACATGCTGAATTCCGCCGCCCACTCTCGGCGAATCCAGCATATCGATGATGGTCCGATGTACGTCTGAGATCTGTACTTTCGAGGTGCCTCGCCAAACGGGTTGGGTTCCGAACAGTTTTCTCTCTTGGATATGGTGTAAGGCAAACGTCGCCCCCTGCCGCACTTGCCGGGTTTCTCTGACCGACTGCGTCGTCATTACCACGATGTCGCGAAATAGCTGTTCAGTGAGGTCCCAATGCTCAGCCGCCGTCCAACCGCCAATGTAAGCCGGTGCATACAAAGCTGGGACCAAGATCCACGGATCTTCGAGGACATGTTCGCTTTCCAGGGTGTCCAATGAAGCAGGCACATACATGCCACGGCCCACTCGTCTCAGCCAGCCTTGCACCGTCCAGCGGGAAAGGAGCTTTGCGGCCTCAGATCTTCCGAGAGGCAGTGTTCTGACAACATCGTCAATCCTGATGACATCGTCACTGTCTCGTATCACAGAGACAAGACGTAATCTGCTATTTGGTATTGACGTTTCCAAAGACATCCTATACTCCATCTGCCAGACTTCAGGTTTTTCACGAAATTACTCATACAGAATATACTGACATGTCAGCGACTCTTCAACCACCCGCAGTATATCTTGGCTGTAATAATTCCCATATATCCTGAATTGCTACATATACAGTATACCCGCCTGCGGTACGCTGTGTCCACTGCATAAGCGTCGCTCAGCAGGATTCGGCTGAAGCCAACCCCACATAAAAGACCCCGGAAGAACTCCCGGGGTCTTGACTTTCACCACAAAAACAAACGAAGTAGATTACCGAAGCGTCCAGTCCTCGACACCCGCCAGTGTCGGCCCGAGGATCAGACCACTCAGGCTCTCGCTGCTGTTCCAATTGCCCGCGACACCGGTGGTGTTGGTTTGATGTTCGCGTTCCGGTTGGCCGTCCGGATTGTACACATCGCCGTCGTTCTGCTGGAGGGTGAATCCGATCACGTAATCCTCTTCCAGATCGGCTCGTTGATGATCCGGAAGGGCCAGATACTCCTCAAAACCGGTCTCTGCAAGTGCCGGGTCATCCAAAGGATAGCCGTACTCTTCAGCGGCAAACAGCTCCGGGAAGATCGCCAGTTTGATCTCCCAAACAAATTCGACCGGCTGTTCTATCCACTCCGTCGCGTCGGGATTCGTACACTTCAGCTGGGCTGCCGATTCCATGTAGTCATCATGCAAGTCGAACCCCTCCGGATATGTACTCGAATTCGGCCACAGAATGGCGGTGATTCCTTCATAAACTTCTACGGGAATAAACTCGGTGCTAACCGGAGTATCCGCCATACCGTACAAGCCGTTATCCGGATCCCACGGATCAACAATATTCGGCATGTCGAAGCAATACTGCTGATGCCAACCACTGCTGGTGTTCGAGTCTGCGAGGCCGGAATTGCTGCCGTCAATGACGATCTCCAGCCGCTCATTCCTCCAGCCACCGTCATTGACCGATGATCCGAATCCGCACGTGTTAATGTACGAGTCATCAATCACATGCAGGCCGAAGAACACACAGTTGGTCTCCTCATCCCAGGCAACCTTCAGGGTGATGTCCAGGTCGCCCGATCCGGGCTCCGCAGCCGGCGAATCGCCGTCTTGGTCCATTGGAATCGTGGGAACCGCCGCCCATACCGAATCCTCCAGAACGCCGTCAATCTCGGGGACCGTCGGCAGTTCCGGGGCCGTAAAGCTGTTCACGTTCACGCTCGTGTCCTGCGCAAATGCCGGCAGGCCAGCCAAAGCGAGAACCACGATGAAAATCCCACAGACTCTCTTCATAGCATATTCCTCCTGGGATCTATGTAGGATTTGGGAATCTCCCAGATATCCTGACATACTTTGCCAGTTTATCTGGCGGTAACACTAATCTCTTATAACGTTAACGTCAAGCAAAAAACAGGCGTTGTGTCACGCTTTTTTTCTTGAAAGGAGACGGCCATGCCCTGGTCGACCGCCGCTGCTCCAGGAGTTGAACTCCTGGACCAACAGGAACTTGCTTTGGCCAACGTAGAACTATAGACTAGTTTACAGACCAGTTCATTCTTATGGTGGGCAATATGTCCAAAGTTGGTTCCTATGAAGCGAAGACTCATTTACCCCAACTGCTGAACCGGGTTCAGCAAGGCGAAGAGATCACCATCACCCGCCGAGGGGTACCTATCGCGAAGCTCGTTCCTGTCAACAGAACCAGTCGCAAGGAGATTCAGGAGGCAATTGAGGAAATCCGAAGCCTGCGGAAAGGGTTTACAACGGGTGGCATTTCAATAAAAGAAATGATAGAGCAGGGTCGTAAGTACTGATGAACTTCGTGCTGGACTGCTCCATGACAATGGCGTGGTTTCTGGAAGACGCGGCGACACCGTACACGGACAGTGTGCAAGATGCTCTGTGTGCAGGTTCCGAAGCGCTGGTCCCTTCTTTTTGGCCGTTCGAAGTGGTGAACGTGTTCGTTGTGGCGGAACATCGACAACGTATCCAGCCTGAAAAAACGAATCTCTTTCTAAATCGATTGAGTACACTTCCCATTCGAGTCCAGGCTGCGCCGTCACCGTCCGAGATAAAGACACTGATTGAAACCGCCAGAGAATACAATATTACTTCATACGACGCCGCCTATCTCGAACTCGCTCGCCGTGAGCATCTCCCTATGGCCACGCTCGACGACGACCTTATCCGATGCGCCGGAGCCTCCGGAATCTCGTTGGTGCAGACCGACTGAGCGACAAAATGAAAAGACCATTTCGTGCGGACAATAAGCTGAACCATTTGACGATACTCGTTTCGTCTCTTGTTTTGCTCATCACAGTAACCGGCCGTACAGCGACGATATCGGACCCTGTCGAAACGTTTGTTGAAGCGGTCCACGATGGAGATTTGCATGCAGTTGCGGAGACATCGAAAGCGCTGCCCTCGTCGATTGACGAAGAAGAACGTGTGGCGATCATTCAGGCAATTGACCGACTGTCACCCGGCGCTGAGTTGCTTCCGGTCTTGAAAACTCTTGCGGACAAGTACGGCCCGGATGGAACACTGACCTTTCTGGTCGCACGCGCGTACTGGCGAGCGGGGAACATCGAATTCGCGCTCGAATGGAGCCAGAAAGCCATCGATCAAGAACCGGAGAATACAAGACTTCTTTACCAGGCGGCGGCGCTGGCTCAGACACTGGATCGGCTGAACGAAGCTGAACGCCGCGTCCGGATGCTTCTCGAAAAAGAACCGAACCACATCGATGGGCTTTTTTTACTCGGGCGTATTTTGGCGAGCCGCGGTGACGACACAAAAGCAAGAAAGACTCTGTTGACAGTGGTACAGGCAAACCCTGACCACTATCTTGCCCAATACGAGCTTGGAAGACTGGAGATCCGCGCTAGAAACAGCGAACAAGCTGAACAGCATCTTCGCGCGGCGGTTCAAGCCTACCCGTTTTTCGAGGAAGCCTACAACATGCTTCTCATGGCACTCGCGCGGCAGAAAAAAATGGATGAGGTAAAAGAGACGCGAAAAATCGTCGTCCATCTAAACAGCTGGAGCGCCGCAAAAAAGAACCGCCTTCGGTTCGCTTTCCTCCAACCCAGCTCGCTCAACACGCGGGATGGCTACGAACTCGCTTTGGAACTCTGCCATATCGGTCGCGAAGATCTTGCAAAGCGACTTGTGACGAAGGTTCTTGAGGAAGGACGCGCGAGCGATCCTCAGAAACTCCTCCTGGCGAACCTTCGATACCAAGAGCAGGACTTCAGAGGCTGCCTCGAACTCATCGAGAGCATCAAGAATCCACAGGTGCAGGAGATGGAAGCCTACGCCTCGCTGAACGCATGCGCCCTCTTTTTCATTGGAAGAGTCGAGGAATGCAGGGAGTATTACAAGCAGATTCCTAATGAGTACAAAGAGTCTCAAGGGCTGAAGACGCTGGGCGAAGCGCTCGAAGAAGGCCTTCCTCCCACGAAAGTAGAATCAGCCACCAAGGAAACGACCAAAGCCGCCCACAAGAAACCGTAATCCTTGCCTCGCCCGATGTTGACGATGGACGGATCAAGCGCCGGCCCAGGGATCGGTTGGACAATGTTCAAACCGCTCGATATTACCGAGTTCCTCAAGACGGTCGACCACACTCTCGCGTCGCTGTAGGTAACCTTCCCATCAACCCGCCTGATTGATTGCAGAAACCGGCTCTGTTTCCAGCCAGGAGATCCGCTCGCGCGCCATCATCCTGTACGTGGACTCCTTGCTGATTTCTTGATACAACGCGAGCGCCTGTTGCGGCTGGTTAAGATCCTCTTTGCATTGAGCCAGCAGGAAATTGATCTCGTCTTTCATGGCTGGCACGTCGACTTCGGAGCGTAGCGACTCGAGCTCCGCCACCGCATCCTGAGGCTGTTCCATCGAGCGATAACACTGCGCAACGGCGATTCGAAGAGTGTACCGAGTGGCCGGATCGTCGATCCGGTCGATAGCGGTCTGATAGTCATTCAAAGCGGCCGCGTAGTTCCGCTGCTGGTGATTGGCATACCCGCGCAATGCGTACGCCGCAGCCGTCATCTCCTGACCGCCGAACTGTTCGATCAACTCGGTCAAGGTGCTTTCGGCCGCGACATAATCACTATCGGCAATCTGCGCGGTCGCCGCTGTGTACGTTTCCTGCGCGCGAACAAAATCGTCGTGCTGTTTCCATTGGAAAAGTGTCACCAGCCCGACAACCAGGACGACAACAACGACCCCCCAAAAAGTGAGGCGGCCGTACTTTTCCATGTATTCACTGAACGAGTCGCGGATATCGGAGAAAAAGACAGCGACCTCGTCCTCTTTCAGTTTTTTCTGGAGTTCCTTACGGTGAATTCTGCCTGGACGCATGATTCTTGCTTCCTTTCGAAAATGCGCTGATCATGATACCTCTGCGGGAAAACGTGTCGAGAGCGGCCCCTTTTCGAGATGGGAGCGGCGGATCGATGCCGTGGACGTCTGTCCACCCTCCTCTGCAGATCCTCCGGCGTTTTGAGAGACAGAGGATCGGGCTCGCTCTATCCGGCTCTGACCCGTTTCGGTAGAATTCGGAAGATACCGATTGGATTGGATGGCTTCCATTATGAAATCGATTTTTCGAATTCTGCTTCTGGCCGGGATGGCTCTGTATTTGTCCGGTTGTGCGATGACGCGGACGGTCCAAGTTATCGAGTTCCCTTCCGAACCCTGGTACGAAGAACTGGAACCATTCTCCGATACCGAGGTCAACGAGTGGGCCCTTTTCGACATGGGACCTCCGAATGTGCCTACCTTGAAGGATATCGACAGCAATCCTTTTTATGATTTGACGATCCTCTTTCAGTAACCTGTGTCTAATCCCAACACATTCAACTCCCTCTAAATCTCCCCCAGTCTTCGGGCAGAAGACGCTACAGGCATGCTCGTTTTGAGCGACCGGGCACCTGGGTTTCGTTTCCTCCCCCGAGACCGGGGGAGGTGTAGGAGGGGGTTGACCGCTTTACGCACCAAACATCGCGCTCACAAACGCCCTTCGTTTCCTCCTCCGCGACCTCAGGGTAAAGCTCTGGAGAGTAGGATTTTCCTGTAGAATCAGGGACATAAATCTTCTCCCCGAGGTGACACAATGCGCACACCCGCTCTCGGAACTCTGACGATCGCCCTCCTTCTGAGCATGACACCGAAACCGTACGCTGACGAGGAAACCCCAGTGACCAACAACATGCGTCTCTACTTATGCCAAGAAGCCGAGAGAATCACAGACAACGCCCTGACCCAGTATAAAGACCTCAAATCATGGAAATCGGACCGCGAAGAGCGGTATCGGCAATTCATGGACATGATGGGCCTGGCCGATTTGCCGCCGCGCGAGAACCGCGAACCGGTCAAAGTCCATCATGTGGACACGCTCGAGCGCGAAGGATACAAAATCGAGAAGATCTACTATGAATCGCTCCCTCAGCTATATGTACCAGCCGATCTCTATATCCCGACGAATGTGGACGGGCCGGTGCCGGGCGTTCTCTATGTTTGCGGCCACTCGCGGACCCAGAAAGTCCGTTACCAAACCCATGCCCGCAGGTTCGCGCAGCTGGGATTTGTTACATTGATTCACGAGACAATCCAGTGGGGCGAGGTGCGTGGCGAGCATTGGGGCTGTTACGCGCGCGGGTGGTTCCATTGGTATAGCCGTGGCTATACGCCGGGCGGCACCGAGCTGATCAACGGCATCCGAGGGCTCGATCTGTTGCAAGAGCGACCCGAGGTAGATCCCAATCGTTTAGGCGTGACCGGTATTTCCGGTGGTGGAGCGCTCTCGTGGTATGTCGCCGCCGCCGACGATCGGATCGACGTCGCCGCACCGGTCTGCGGAACCGGGACGCTCGAAAGCCATATCGAAGATCGCACTGTCGACGGCCATTGCGACTGCATGTGGTGGATCAACAGCCACCAATGGGATCTCTCGGAGGTCGCCGCACTCATCGCACCGCGACCGTTGATGATCGCCTCGGCAAATCGGGACGGACTGTTCACGATTGAATCCATTCGCGAATGCCATGAAGACGTCGAGAGAATCTACGACCTGTACGGTGCGGATGACCGGCTCGAACTGGTTGTCACTCCCGGACCGCATTCATACCACGAGATATCCAGAACGAAAATTTTCTCATGGTTCCTCAAACACCTCTGCGATCGCGACGTTCCTCCCGAAGAGGTCGGCGACATCGAGACACGGGAAGAAACCTTGGAGTCGGAGGAGACCCTGCGCATTTATGTCGACGGGCCCCCGGCGGATGATCGAACAAAGACCATTCAGGACAGTTTTATCGAACTTGCGGAGCTGCCGAGTATCTCGTCCGCTGATGACCTGAAATCGCACCGGGAAGAAGTCGTGGACTTTTTGCGCGAGAAAACATTCGGCGCGTTTCCCGAGAAGCCGTGCGATTTGAATGTTTCGATCGATTTCAAGTCGTTGAACAACCAGGAGGCGGGGACTCACCATTACAGTTTCACCCCGGAGTCCGGCTGGCGGCTCAAGTTCGACTGGCATTGGAGGAACGATCCGGACAAACCCGCGCCGGTTGTTCTGATGTTGAAAAGCCCAAGAGTCGTGAACCGCTGGGCGGCGTCTTCCTTCTTGAACGGCGTTCCGAGCAGTTGGGGGCGGGCGTTTCTGGAGACGCGCGGTGTCGGCGAAACCTCGTGGGGGCCGGAGATTCAGTGGCACCTGCGGCGTGCTGCGGCGTGGGCGGGAAGAACCATCGCTTCGACGCGTGTGTACGATGTGGTGCGGTGCCTGGAGGCGCTTCGAGGTCTTCAAGGTGTCGATGGCGACAAGGTCGCGCTGGCGGCGGATGGGGAGATGGCGGCGGTAGCGCTGTATGCGGCGCTGCTTGACGGAAATGTGAAGACGGTCATTCTCGGCAACCCGCCTGCAACTCAGAATACCCCGAGCGAAGAGGACGGCACCGGCCCGGCCATCGAGATGCTGAACTGTCTCCGTGTCACCGACCTGCCACAAGTGGCTGGACTACTCTGGCCTTCTGAGCTTGTTTTTGTCGGAGAGGTTCCCAAAACCTATATCTGGGCAAAAGACCTGTATACGCACCTCGGCAAGCCGGGCAAGGTGGTGCGGGTGTCGGAGTTGGGAGAGTGGAAGAAGGGGGGATAATATTGGATTTCGTTGACGTTTCCGACTTGCATTCTGAAGACATGATCACGAGTGTGCATGGAGCATCGTAAGATACGAAGGTTGATCAAATAGAGCATGTAAGAATCTGAACACCTCCGTTTGGGGTCGCAAAATCTTGTTGACATTCTCTCGCCGGGCGGCGTATTATGATCTTGACTGACTGTTTGGCCTCTTGTGGGAATGGAATCGATGGTGAGTTATTCAGATCGACACAGGTTGAAACACATCAGATGTAGACTTCGTTGATTTGAGTTGAACGAATGAATTCCAAAAAGGGTTCTCACAAACCGACTTCTTCTTCCAAAGCACTCAGATCCCCAGATGACAGAGAATCCACCTATCCCTTTCTCGGTCACAGGTTCCGCGATTCTGAACTTGTCATCGGTCTTGTTGGGGCCGTCGGGACACCGCTTAGAAAAGTGAGTGAAGAATTGCAGGATCGCCTAAGTACTTTTAGATACATAGCCGAAAAGATTCACATCTCATCGGATGCCATTCCCCGATTATGTGATACAGTCGGGATAGACCGTGATGATGAATATAAGCGAATAAGCGCTCTGATGACCATAGGAAATGAGACGAGAAAGAAGACGCGCGATAATTCCGTGCTTGCCCTGGGCGCTGCTTCAATAATCAGGGAGAACAGACCCGGGATTCGAGACAAATCTCGTGAAGACCGTCCAAGACATGCGTACATCATCAATTCATTAAAGCATCCTGACGAGGTAACTCGCTTGAGACACATCTACTCAGAGGGTTTTTATCTCATAGGCGTATATTCAGATGAAGCCAGACGACATACGTACCTGACCGAGGACAGACGAATTGATGCTTCTTCTGCTACCGGACTTATGTTGCGGGACGAGGATGAGCAGATGCGACACGGCCAACGAACCAGAGACACTTTTCACTTGTCCGACTTCTTCGTACATGAGGACGGGAACTGGGATAAATTGAAGAACAGCCTCTGGCGAATATTGGACATCATTTTCGGTCATCCGTACAAGACACCTACGTTTGACGAGTACGCCATGTTTATGGCCTTCTCAGCTGCTCTACGTTCGGGCGATCTGTCACGTCAAGTCGGTGCCGTTCTTGCCAAAAACAACGAAATCATCGCAACAGGTGCAAATGACTGCCCCAGCTATGGCGGTGGACTGTACTGGCCGAGATACTGCGAGGAAACGTCTGGAATAGAGGACAATGAAAACGGCCGCGACTACACAAGAGACGAAGATTCTAATCAACTCGAGAAACAGAGGATCATTGAAGACATATTAAAACAAGCGGAGAATCTGGTTGAGAATCATGAAAACCTAAGGGAAGTCTTGAAAAGAAGTCGACTAGACGATATCACCGAATACGGACGGGCAGTGCATGCAGAGATGGAAGCTCTTCTTTGTTGTTCGCGAAACAACATACACTGTCGTGATGCGACTCTCTATTGTACGACGTTTCCCTGTCACAATTGTGCAAAACATATTGTTGCTGCAGGTGTAAACCGCGTTATTTATATCGAGCCTTACCCGAAGAGCCGTGCGATAGAATTCCATGATGATTCGATCAGGCTTGGCTTTAAAGAGAAAGGGGAGTTTGTTGTTTTTGAACCCTTCGTTGGAGTAGGGCCAAGGCGGTTCTTTGACCTTTTCTCGATGAATCTGGGTTTCGGGCAGCCGTTACTGAGGAAAGACGCAACAGGTCACACGCTGGACTGGACCCCGGAGCATTCAAACCTCAGAATACAGATGCTCCCTTTCTCATATCTTGAGAAAGAAACTATGGCTGCGTCGGTGTTCAATACATACCGAAAGGAGATCAAAGATGAGCCGGATGGATGACACCGAGAATACTTCTGCGAAGCATAAAGAGGAACATTACGTTAGACGTTTGGAAGAAGCCACCGAAATCGTAAGGTCGTGGCCTGAATGGAAACAACATGTACTGGGACCGGCCACTCCCGAACAATGGAAGATCGAGAGAGAAGCACAGAGTAAATTGGCGGACATGTAACTGGTCAAGTGAATGTGGATGGAGACTGACGTTCTTTGATCACTACCAATACGAGTCTATGTCCACTTTGTGATAATTGGCCGGCAGATTCTCTCAATATCGGCAATCGCTTGGTCTACACGTTCAGTTATCGGGTCGGGGTCTGACCACCAAATGATCTTCTGCAACTCCATGATCTTTTCTTCCCGGAAAGTGTCTGTTCCTCTACGTTGCTTATGGAGGTCGATCTGAAACCATCCTATTCTTTGGGCGGCAAGAATAATCTCCCGCATGGCTTTGTCTACCTCTCTAAAGGCACAATCGATCTCCTCTCCGTACAAGACTAAACATCGATATCTCATGGCTCTCAGCTCGCTGAATAGCTCGGCGCCTCTGCCTTCCTTATATCGCTCGAGTGCTATGTATGCTGCGTCCAAGATCGCGCTTTCTTGTTCAGTCTCAGCATCGTCTCGTTTTCTCGAACCCCCTTCACCTTCGAAACTCAACGGGCTCCGGATGCCCTGAATGACATCCCGCGCTTCGTAGAATTTCGCCAACACGTCTTCAGCCAGCTCGATTCGACGTTTCCCTATGGATTCTCTTCTCCAAGCATTGATGCTGTATATGGCGACGACGGAAGCAGCAATAACTGCGAACGGCTGAAGATAGATTGCGGCGTTCTTGATGAACGAAAGGGCTTGTACCAAGTAGCTGTAGACTTCTGGATTCACGGTGTAACCTCCCCCCTCCTCCCCAAAAACATAATCACATCCCCTGCACGCAGCTTGTCGATCCAGGTGATCAACAGCTCGGGATACAACTGCTCCTGCCACAGTTCATGATGGAGAAACGGTGTCGGCATCTCCATTCGCTGCCGCACCGACACCACCTCGAAACCGACAGCTTCCAGTAAAGCCGCCAAAGTCCGGCGGCTGAAGAAATGCAAATGCTCGGCGGAATCGAGCCACCGGTCGCCCAAAAACCGATGCGGTAGGCTGTCCGCCCCGGGCGTTTTTACATAAAGCAGTCCGCCCGGCAGAAGGAGCCTGCGACATGTGTCGATTACAGAGAACGGATCTTCAACGTGCTCGATCACATCGACAAGCGTGATGAGATGGTATCGAGGCGAAAGATCTTCGATGCTGTCCAGACTTCCGACCGACACATCCAAGCCTTTCGAACGAGCGAACTCGACCGCCTGCGGATCGACGTCCATACCCTCGGCACGCCAACCGCACATCCGCAGCATTTCCACCACCCGCCCGGCGGAACACCCAACGTCCAGCGATCGCTTTTCGCCTTGTATCGATTGCTCGAATTCCTCCCACGAGAAATCGTCTCCCCAATCGGTCAGCTCCTGATAACTGGGCAGGCGGCGGCAGTTTTCCGCAGAGGCATCGAGAATATCCAGTAAGGCCTTCCGGTAGATTCGAAGTAACGAAAGGTCTTTTCGGGCATCGTGATCGTAAAGCCGCTGGATTGCGTCTCGCGACGGGAGGGGATTGACCGAGATCATCGTGCATCGCGGACAGCGTGTACGCGGCCAACCGGTCGTCCGGTCCCGCCACAACAGAACGCGCGGCCCTTCATGACCGCACAGAATGCACGCCCCGGGTCCGCGTTTCTCCCGATCCGGTTCCGGTTCCGGCATGTTCTCCGTGACCGGTTCGATACCCATCATCTCATCGACCACAGTCTGCCCGTCGATCTCCTCAACCGAGTAGCCTTGATTCAGCATTCTCGATACCTGCCGGAAAAAATCGACAAGGACATTCAACCCCGGACGATCCGTTTTGAATACGAGCAGCTGATTCGCGTCCTCCCATCGCTGATCGTCGAATGCAATCAGAGCGCGGCAAAACCAGGCAAAATCCGATTGTTCCTCCTCTCTCAAGGATTCATACAACGAGTCCGCTTCTTCCTTTCGGCCGAGATTGGCCGAACACGCGGCTCTGAACAAGTTCGAGCGGTCGGAAACATCCGGGGCCGGGTCCGCGTCTAGACAGTCCAGGACCTCCTGCCATCGCCCCATGTCGAACAGGGTCTGCAGCAGCCCGTCCCGCGCTTCGCGGTCCGTGGGGTCGATTTCAAGAGCGAGTTGATACCAATTCTTCTCTTCTTCCCATCGCGGGTCGTAGATGTCGCGGGTCCGACGGCACAGTTGGCCCAGACGGCGCGGCCAGCGGGCATTACCAGGGTCGGCGAGCCGGGCGGATTCCAGGAGGACCCGTGTAATACGCCATCGGCTCCGTCGCTCGAATCTTCGTACAAGAAATCGCGCCCATGCCCGCCGCAAAACGGGCGGAAGAGCTCGCAAAGCAAACGAGAATCCTCGAATCGACCGAATTTCGTTGATCAGTTTTCGGTCATTCACCTGGCGGGCCAGCCGAAGAGCCAAAGCCCAGATTCCCGCCCGGCGTGCACAATCGACAATCTCCCTGCGACGATCACTGTCCAGCTCATCGGAATCGGCAAACCCCTCCGCGAGTCGGCAGGCCTCGGCAAAGTCGCCTTGAGCCCGGCGCGCGTCAAACAACAATTTTCTGACTTCGAGCGGCGGGGTCGGTTTTTCGAGAATCGGTTCCAGTAGAGGAACCGCCTCATCCGCACGGTTGAGAATGCGAAGAAGATTGGCTAGGTGTACCCGGGGCTCCACCGCCTCCGGCTTCGCTTCCACCGCCTGCCGAAGCAGGATCTCCGCCTGTTTCCAATCTTGGGCATGAAAGCGCTCGAATGCTTCACGGATCAGATGTTGGCTCATACAGTGCTGTCATCCAATGGATTTACCGCAGTATACGGCTGATCCGCTTCACCGTCATCCGTGATGCAACGGCAAAGATTTTGTGCCGAATCCAGCTGCGGTATTGTGGCATAGATGGTACTCTAGGTTGCGTGATAGACTGCTGTGACCGTTGCGGCTATTCTAGATCGGTCACCAAACTCGGCGTTGGAGGGGGCGTCATGGGAGTCGATGCGCTAACACAAGGAGATGCACGGATTGTCATCTTGAGCGGCGATGTCAGCATGCGAGAATCGCTCGAATTCGCTCGTGAACTGAAAGACGCGTGTAGCGGACAATCGAGGGTGATTATCGTGGCCTTTCGATGCTCTATGATCAACAGCCATTGTCTCGGGACGGTCTTAGCCGCATACAATACATTGAAATCGAGTCCGAAAATGCTCAAAATCGTCTCCGAGAGCAAGCTGGTAAGCAAATCTCTTATGAATTTTCGTATCGTGCCGCTCGTACCGCTGTTTGACACTATCCAAGAAGCGTTGGAGATGGATGAACCGGAGAAGTCGGATCAATAGAAGTCGAATCGCAAACGGGTGAGCTTTGCGGAATCGTGCCGATTTGATCGGATCGGTTGTCAAACCTTCTCCACACGCTTTTTCTGATTGAATCTTGAGGTTATCTCGAGGAGGGAAAGATGCCGGTTAGAACGAGAGAGAAACACGATGTCCTTCTGGTCATCATCAAAGACAAAGTGACCATGGAGGACTCGCTTGAATTCGGCCGAGCCATGAAAGAAGCGCTTGAAGGCCAGTGGCCGACGATTCTCGTGGTTGTCGCAACGAAGATGATCAACAGCCATTGCCTCGGGACAATTTTTGCAGCCTATCGAGAGGCAATAGAAGCGGGAAAGACTCTTAAGGTAGTCTGCGACTATCCGCATTCGGTGGCCTCGATTAAGCGATTCGACCCGAAGAAATCGATTCACATTTACGGGACGGTGGAAGAAGCAATTTTGGAAAACTCACAACGGCGAGAGCGTCCACACTTCCCCACCGACTAATCTCCTTTCGCCCAGCGAATCCTATGAGCGATTTTCCCCATTTATTCGCCCGTGCTGAGTCTCGAATCGGCCCACGCTGCTTTTGGATTATCAATCACCGTATTGACCCGGAGGAATTGACTCGACAGCTGCGGGAATTCGCACAAAAAGGCTTTGAGGGAGTCATCCTCAGTCCATCACCCGGAACGCCGCCTGCCTTTACTCCCGCCGAATGGATGGACGCCGTCTCTCACTGCTGCACTGAAACCCGGTCCCTGGAGCTGGAATTCTGGCTTCACTTTGATCCTCTGGTGTTGCCGTTCGGTACCGACAAGGCAGCGGCAGGCGAGCACATAACTTCTTCCGCGAGCCCCTCTGTGAATACAGCGGAAACAAAAACGCTCGATTGGCATCCCGCACGAGGCGAGATGCCCGTTGCGGTGTACGCGGTGCGGACCGACCGATCCGAAATCGCCGAGGTATGGCGAATCGGGCGGCCGTTGCCGCTGCCTTTGCGTTGGACTCCGCCCGAAGGGAACTGGGTGCTCATACCCCTGGTCCGCAGGAAAGGGCGGGGGCTCGGCGTCCTCAACAAGGATGCTGTCTCAAAAGCAATCCAGAGTTCGCTCGAACCGCACGCCGCGGAAGGAATCGAAGGAGTTTTCATCGGCCCGGGTGATGTATCCTCTTCACGCAGTTCTCTAGAAGCATCTGCTGTACCGTGGAGCGACATCATTCCGGAGCGTTTTCAAGCGATCGGCGGGGGGTCGATCTATGACACGTTGCCGCATCTTTTGGGCGACTTTGGCGACGAATCGGTCCCGCACCGTGCGGCGTTCTGGGACGTCTGTTCCGCGATCTATAGCGAGACTTTTCTGGAGCCGTTGCGGGAATTCTGCGAGCAACGAAATTGGAAGCTAAATTGGGACTGCGGAGACTTACCCCCCTCTCTGTCTACCCCAATCGTTGGGGGAAAAATCCTCCCTCCTCCCCCGAGATCGGGGGAGAAAACGCTGCAGACACGGTCGTTTTTTCTCCTCCCCCGAGACCGGGGGAGGTGTAGGAGGGGGTTGAGATCCGTATCCCAGACTTTTTGCGAAACCGCCAACTCTGATGCCGTCGCAAAAAATCGGCCGCTGACATCAGAAGTTCCCCTCTCCCGCCGGGAGAGGGTTAGGGTGAGGGGCGATTATTGGACTCCTTGCCGCACCATCAACTCTGCGCAGCGTTCGGCTGGAGTTGACATCGGAAAACAATCTCTTACCGGTCCAGCAACCCTCTCCGACCGTGCGTGGTCGATCCAGCCCACATATGTTCTGCGAGATGCGGTCGATTCATTGGAGTCGGGTTGTCCATTTCATGTTGCCCGTAGCGCACTTTACTCACTCGATGGATATAGAAAACACGAGGTCGACAGCCTTGAGTCCCGTCAGTCGCCTTTCTGGGATTGGTACACATACCTGACTGACGCGATTGAGCACATCTCGTGGTTGTTCCAGAACTCCAAACCGGTTCGATCCGTCTTGGTTCTGGACCCTCAGCAATCCCTCTTCAGCCGGTACGGGATTTCCTCGGAGCCTATCGATGCTCGCACTGATTGGCTGACAGCTTTTAGTGGCACATGTGCGGAACTGCGCTCCCGGGGCGTATCGATCACCGTAATGGATGAAGAAGATCTTAAACGAGCCGGCGTCCGAGACAGCAAAATCGTTCTTGAACTAAAGCGTGAACCTTTCGATGGCTTGGTTCTTCCCGGCATCGAAGTCATTTCAGAAACTACAGAAAAACAGATTGAAATCATCTCGGAAGGCAAAATTCCGGTCCTCTGTTTGTCCACAGTACCGCAAATCATACAGGGCAACAGTCTTCGCCCTTCAAAACCGCTGAACGCCCTGCAACCGGAAGCCGGCGTCGCATCATTCCTCGATAAATTATCGGAGAGGCTGCCGGATTCGTTGCCGAAGAACGCAAACCGGCAGATCGAAATCATCCAGCGACAATCCGAGTGGGGGCGGCTCTATGTTCTTGTCAACCGCTCAGAAAGCGATACGCATCTCAAGCAAGCGATACACCTCCCGGGTCAGGGCCGGTTCCGTTTCCTGAATCTGGTTGACGGCAAAACATCGTCGATTGATCTGCTGCAGCAAACACAGGAGGGGGTCGATCTGCAACTGGATTTCGAGCCGGGGCAGACTCACGTGATCGTCCATTCAACCGAGATGCTCGACGGCGGGTCGGCCGATTCCGCTACTCGTCACCAAATGGTCACGCGGGTCGAGTTTGCCGACCAATTCTTGTTTATTCCTAAATTGTCGAACGTTTTTCCGCTGGATCGATGGGATCTGAGTGTCAGTACGGGAGATCGACTCCACGGACCGATTTGCCGGTACTTGTCCGAATTCGTCCTGGCGGACAAAATCAGCGACCTTCGGCTGCTATGCGATGGACTCGGACCGACGGTTTTTGAGACAGGCGAGACTGCAATTGAAATCAACGGTCAAAGAATAGAGAAGTTTGTTCCAGGCCGACGTTTCGACCGGTGGATTCTCGAAGCGGATATTTCCGATTGGATACAGCCGGGTGTGAACCAAGTGCGCGTTCTTGTCCGCTGGAGCGCCGGACCGCCGACCGGCCTCTACCAAGCGTTTTGGTTGGCGGGAGATTTTCTGGTTCGGGAGCTGCAAGGACTCGACGTCCTTACAAACCGAGAGAGTTCGTTGACAACCGGGTTAGGCTCTTGGACGGATCAGGGGTTTCCCTACTACGCCGGTCCGGCGGTGTATCGCCAATGGGCCACAATACCCGAGACAATGAAGCACCGGCGTTTTTATGTGCGGTTCGAGTCGGTGAAGGAACTTGTGGAAGTACGCGTGAACGGCAATATCGTGGACGTACTCCTCGGTCCGCCGTGGAGATGCGAAATCACGGACGCTGTCGTCCTCGGGGAGAACGAATTTGAATTCGTCGTAGTCAATGCGCTCGACAACGCCCTTCGACTCGCGAATCGCCCCTCGGGCCTTCTCGGCCCTGTTGTCCTGGAAGCGCGCTGATCCTACGACGTTCGGTGCCTATTTCTCTACTCGGCCTCCGAGATGCTCCGCGAGGAATTCCTCCGCCTCCGCAAAGAACTCCAGTCGGTTCTCGGGCCGAACCATCCCATGCCCTTCGTCCTCAAAAAGCATGTATTTCACGTCCTTGCCCTTTTCTTTCAGGGCCTCCACAATCTGTTCGCTTTCCGCTTGCTTCACCCGGGGATCGTTTGCGCCCTGAACGATCAGCATAGGGATGTCGATCTGATCGGCTTTAAAGAGCGGTGATCGGGATCGTAGAAACTCCGGCTCGGTCTCCAGATTTCCCACACGTTCATAGAAAAGTTTCCGCACAGGCTCCCAGTACGGCGGAATCGACTGAAGGAGGGTGACCAGGTTGCTCGGTCCGACGATATCCACCGCGCAGGCGAACACATCCGGCGTAAACGCCGCGCCGACCAAGGCGGCGTACCCGCCATAGGAACCTCCATAAATCGCAATTCGTTCCGGATCGGCAATCTCCTCCTCGATGGCCCAATTAACCGCATCGAGAAGGTCGTTGTGCATTTTCGCGCCCCATTCCCGGTTCCCCGCGTTCAGAAACTTCTTCCCATACCCGGTCGAGCCCCGGAAATTGATTTGCAGGCAGGCATATCCCCGATTCGCGAGCCATTGGGCTTCCGGGTCATATCCCCACGTATCCCGCGCCCACGGGCCGCCATGCACGTTCAGCACCATCGGTAGGTTCGTCTGCTCAATTCCCACCGGCAATGTCAAATACCCGTGAAGTGTGAGTCCATCTCTGGTGACGATGGAAACAGGCTTCATGGAAGCGAGTGTGTAGTCTTTCAGGACCGGCCTGCTATAAAAGAAAAACTCTGCATCGCCGGTCTCTTTGTTGTACGCGTAATATGGGACGGGACCGTCATCCGCAGTGAAGCCGATAAGCCAGGTTTCATCGTCCGTATCGCGGTTGATCGGGAAGAAGTCGCCGTGATGGATCTGTCGAATTCTCTCGATATCATCCTCGATGTTCGGGTCCAAGACCTTCCAGACAGCGCGATCCGCCAAGAAACTGACGGCTTGTACCTGATGCGTATCGGGATGGATGATCGTGTCGTCGATGTCGTATTGCGGATCGGCGGCAAGCACGTCTTCTTCTTTCGTGTCGATGTCGATTTTCACGAGCCGCAGTGTATTCGCATCTCGGCTGTCCGAGAGATAGAAACCGTCTCCATCCGGTGTGAATCCCAGTGCTCCGCAAATGTTGTCTTCGGGGCCCCATTTCACAAGCCGGCGCCAGGGATCGTCCACGTCATCTCGAACGCGCAATTCCGCGCCTCCATCGGCTGTCATCGCGTGAGCGCCCCTCACCTGAAACTCGGGATCCACGAGCCAATCGGCCACATCGCCGGGGTTCTTCGTGTCGAGCGTCAGGCCGCCGGTAGCGAGATCCAACCGGTACACATCGTGCAGCGTTCGATCGCGGATGTTCAATGTAACCAGCATCTGGGCGGGATAGTCCTGATCCGTGAACACGGATTGAGCCTTAATACCGATGAAAGGTGTTAAATCGCGTGTGACGTTGGTCTCTAAATCGACAGAGTAAATGTGCCAGTTTTCATCTCCGTCCGAGTCCTGCCTATACATAATGTGGCCTGAATCCTCCGCCCAAAAGAAGTGCATAATATCTCGTTTCTTCTCTTCGGTGACGACACGATCGTCTTCCTTTCCGATCGTGTGAATCCAGACATTGAGAACACCGTCTTTGGGCGCGAGATACGCGATCCGTGTGCCGTCGGGTGAAATCTTCGGCGAGGCCTTCTCGGGGTTGCCGAAAAGAACTTCCCGAGGAATCAGCTCCGGCAAGTCGGAAAAAGCCTGAACGCCGGAAACGACTAGAATCGCTCCCAAGAAAAACAACCGGATCGTTCTTGCATTAACCATTCTTGCATTAACGATTCTTGCATTAACCAGATTGATCTGCATGAAAATCTCCTCTCGGACCATTCTATGGCAAAAGGCTATAGAGAATCTGTGACCGGAGTCAAGTCGAAGGGGCCTGGCGATCCGTCTCCACTTGTTTGAACCGTCGGATCTAGGCACAATCCGAATTTACATCCTATCGAGCGGGGACTCGTCCCGGACAGGTCAAGGAGGCTCCACCCGCTTTCCCCGGAGAGGCAGCATTATGAAGGTTTTGGTAACAGGTTCCAGCGGTCTGATCGGCTCGGAGGTCGTTGAGTATTTCGATCCGCGGGCCACAGAGATCCTGGGCGTCGACAACAACATGCGGGCGGATTTCTTCGGTTCACCAGGAGACACAACCTGGAATTTACGCCGATTGACTTCCGTAACAAAAAACTTCCAATCAGTCAGTCTGGATATTCGCGACCGCCAGGGCATTCTGTCTCTGTTTCAGGATCGATCCTTTGATTTGATCGTCCATTGCGCCGCGCAGCCGTCGCACGATCTCGCAAAAGACCGGCCGTTTGATGATTTCGACGTCAATGCAACCGGAACGCTGAATCTGTTGGAGGCAACGCGTCAACACTGCCCGGAAACGGTTTTCGTTCATCTCAGTACAAACAAGGTATATGGCGATGCGCCAAATGAACTCCCTCTGAAGGAACTCGATACACGGTGGGACTACGCGAAACCGGAGGATCACAACGGAATCGACGAAACCATGCGGCTTGATCGCTGCAAACACAGCCTGTTCGGCGCGTCGAAAGTCGCCGCCGATATCATGGTTCAGGAATACGGCCGCTACTTTGGAATGAAAACCGTCTGTCTTCGCGGCGGATGCCTGACCGGCCCGCATCATAGCGGCGTCGAACTCCACGGGTTTCTCAACTATCTTGTGAAAGTGAACATCGAACGCGGTGTCTACAAAATCTTCGGCTATAAAGGAAAACAGGTCCGCGATAACATCCATTCGCTCGACGTCGCCCGCGCCATCGAAGAGATTTCAAAAGCGCCACGATGCGGAGAGGTATATAATATCGGTGGCGGACGTGGCAACTCCTGCTCGATCATCGAAGCGTTCGATCGCGTCAGCGCGATCACCGGTAAAAAAATGAACTCCGAATATGTAGACAAAAACCGTGAAGGCGACCACATCTGCTACATCTCGGATCTCTCAAAACTGAAATCTCATTATCCAAACTGGGACATCACCAAGACACTCGACGATGTCTTTGAAGAAACCGTACAAGCGATCTCACAACGTTAATACAGTGAAAAGGTGTAAACATGGCAACGGAGAAAACCGGCTCCCCGATCCTCGAAAATCGTCTGCAGATTATCCAGGAAATCCGCGAGGAGGGCGGCAATCCCTATCCGGAACGTTTTGAACGAACTCATACCCTAGACAGCGCGCATCTGCTGACCGAAGGAACGCCGAGTGTCAGTATTTGCGGCCGTTTGATCTCGATTCGCAAAATGGGAAAACTCGCGTTCGGTCATCTCCAAGATATCAACGGCCGGATACAGATCTCACTCTCGGTGGACCGCCTGGGCCAGGAAGAGTTCAAGAAGCTCAAGAAACGAATCGATATCGGCGACTTTATCGGTGTGACAGGAGAGGTATTCCGCACACGGACCGGGGAGCTGACCGTCGCGGCGGATAGCTGCACGCTGCTCGGCAAAGCGCTTCAGCCGCTGCCGGAAAAATGGCACGGCCTGCAGGATGTTGAACTCTGTCAACGCAAACGATATCTCGACCTGATTATGAACGAAGAGGCCCGTGAACGTTTCCTGCTGCGTTCACGGGTGGTCTCCCGTATTCGCTCGTTTCTGGAACAGCATGGTTTCCTCGAAGTCGACACTCCCGTTCTATGCAACAAATACGGTGGAGCGCTCGCCCGACCGTTCATCACCCACCACAACGCGCTCGATATCGACGTCTATCTGCGCATCGCACCGGAGACCTATCTCAAACGCTTGATCGTGGGCGGTTTCGATCGAGTGTATGAGTTTGCACGATGTTTTCGAAATGAAGGGAACTCTCCCGCACACGTGCAGGACTTCACAATGCTGGAATTTTACGCAGCCTACTGGAATTACCGCGATAATCTGAACTTTACCCGCGCATTGATCCTGCATGTTTTAGAGAAAGCACTCGGAAGAACAGAGATCGAGTTCGGAGAGCACATCGTTCAATTCAGAGGCCTTTGGCCCGTAGTGACACTGCGGGATCTCATCAAGGAAAACTCCGGAATCGATATCCGGGAACATCCTACAAAAGAAGCGTTGCTGGATGCCTGTGCGAACACCGGGATCGTTCTGGAGGATGTCGATGTTGAGAAAGCGGGACGCGGGACGCTTATTGATTCTTTATATAAGAAAACGTGTCGACCGAAGCTGATTCAGCCGACTGTTTTGATCAATCACCCGCGTGAAACCTCACCCCTCGCGCGTGCAAGCGATACCGACCCGTCTGTTGTGGACCGGTTCCAACTCGTTGTATGCGGAACCGAGATTGTCAACGCGTATTCGGAATTAGTGGATCCGGTCGATCAACGGCAGCGTCTGGAAGACCAGGCGCGGCAACGGGCGGAGGGCGACGAGGAAGCGATGCCGCTCGATGAAGATTATCTGGAGGCAATGGAACACGGGATGCCCCCGATCTCCGGTTTCGGCATGGGCATCGACCGTTTCGTAGCGCTCCTGGCGGGAGAAGAGAATATTCGAAGCGCGATTCTGTTCCCATTAATGCGCCCGGAGGCCGAGAGCCCAACGGAGAAATCCGGTGAAGAAGATCTATCTCCTGCACTGTAAATCCCTATGCCTATGGATCGTGCTGGTATTCTGTTTCGGTTTCGCAGACAGGGGTTGGGCGCAAAACCCCGTGGACCCGTGGCGTCCGCTTCTCGATCGTCTCGAACTCGAACCTTCCGAGGTCGCTATCGATTCCGATGAAATTGAACTCGCCGGTGGCCTCGATGACTCACTGGTGCTTCAACGCCTGCTTATGCGGAAGCCCTTCCTGGCCGGCGAATACACGTCCCGTTTGGGAAATGTACTAACCTCCACCGGTTCGGGCGGAAGCGTTGTTCGTAACCTCTCCATCCTTGTTGGTGAGCGCGTCGGATCGATGGCGCACCCCACACATCCAGAACCGCCGCCCACGGACGACGTTATGGCTACATGCCTCTTTTGGTACAAACAGATGGAGCACGCGGCAGGGCGAGAACATGTTTCCACGCAATACATTCGGCGCAAACTTCGAGACCTGCCGCCGAATGCGGTGCGAGGACTCGGTCTCTTCTTTCAGGCGTCCTCCGTTGCGTATCCCTGGATTGAGAAGGGTATCGAATCGACCACTCATAGAGAAAAGTCACAAGACTTGTTGAAGCAGATTCTCGATTCCAATCCGGTGGCGGAGGACTGGCTGCCCATCCGCGAATCGTTAGGAGACGTGGATATCCGGTCCATCTATTTTGCATCGGCCTTGCTCGTGGACGCCGCTCAATCCATACCGCCTGCGACAGAAACCATTCCCAATACCTCATTTCGCACTTCACTCGGAGACATAGTAATCGGTGGAGGCAAAAACGATGTGTATAACTTGGAAACGGCACCTTTGCTAATCGTTGATTACGGTGGCGACGACTCCTACGAGCGGGCTTTCGCCGCTGCGAATACCGATGTTCCCATTTCTGTCACAATCGACTTTGCGGGTGAAGACATTTATTCCGGCGATGGGGGCGGACAGGAATTCGGGTCGGCGTTTCTAGGCTGTTCGATTCTTGTCGATCGGGGTTTGCAGGACGATAGTTACCGATGTCTGGAACGCGGCCTCGGTTACAGTCTCTGGGGTGTCAGCGCTGTCATCGATGAAGGCGGCAATGATCGGTACAGCGCGTTCAGCGGGGAAGGTGTCGGAATCGGTGGAATCGGCCTCCTGATCGACCTCGCCGGAAATGACAGTTACCAGGGGATCGGAGCCGTTCAGGGATACGGATCCCTCGGCGGCTGCGGGTTGTTGCTGGATCGGGAAGGCGACGATCTCTACGACTGCCGTGACGAAAGATTGACTATTCCTTCCGCACAGGAACCCACGGCAAATGTCTCGCTTGGGCAGGGTTGTGGTATGGGCGACCGACGAATTCTGCATGACGGCCACAGCGCGCGGGGCGGCGTCGGGTTGCTTGTCGATGGCGGAGGGAATGATCGTTACCGGGCCGGTGTGTTCGCCCAAGGTGTTGGATATTACTACGGTGTCGGCATGTTGGTGGATCGGTCGGGGGAGGATCGATACGAGTCGGTTTGGTATGGGCAAGGCGCGGCGGCCCACATGGCCGTGGGTGTTCTGATGGATGAACTCGGCAACGATATGTATTCTGCCGAGAAATATGTTGCCCAGGGAGCCGCACATGATTTCTCACTGGGCTATCTCCACGATGTTGAGGGCAACGACCGATATGAGAGCGAAAACGTGGCGATGGGCGCAGCCCTCACAGACAGCATCGGTATGTTTCTCGACGGTGCGGGAAACGACGAGTACATTCTCCGGGGCGGGAGAGGGCTTGGAGCGGCACGCAGCGAGATGCGCGGCTCGCTGAGAGATCTCTCAATCACGGTGGGGCTCTTTCTCGATTGCGGCGGGCACGATACCTACTCACGTCCTCAATGGGCCGACGGAACGACTTGGCTATGGACCCAACACGAAGACAAAATCCCTCTTTTGTATACGGAATACGGCGGAGGAATGGATGTGAAATAGCTATCTGAATCGGAATGGTCAGGATAGAAGCGTTCCTTATAGAAGCGTTCCTTTTTCTTTCCCTCCCCCGAAGATCGGGGGAGGTTAGGAGGGGGTTGAGGACATAGGGTGGGCTC
>CAZTDD010000050.1:0-42724 GCA_964612675.1 uncultured bacterium | reverse complement strand
TATTGTGCTTCTTGAGCGCGGCGGCTCGATCCAAGGGCGGGCGGTCGGCGGTCGTGGCCAGGGGGGGCCGGGAGTGGATGTTACCGTCGTAATGCCGGAGGGAGAACGGAGGGCCGGCCGAACAAACGACGCCGGCGTATATATGGTGTCGGGTCTGAAGCCGGGTACATACGATCTCCTGTTTCGACTTGAATCGAAGCCCCCGATGTTTGGCAGCCTGTATGATCTCGAACCGGGGACAACCAATGCAGACGTCGTACTCCGACCGGAATCGTGGACAGTTACGGGAGCGGTTTTTGAAGAAGGGACTGAGAAACGCTTAACCCAGTACACTCTGGCGATTGAGGGACGGTTGAAGGATCCCCAGGCCGATTCGTATGTCAAAGAAGAATATTTCAATACACCGGACGGAAGTTATAGCCTGACATTTCACGAGCCGGGGATTTACTATATCCATTTTGCCGTGGACGGCTACCAGCCCTGGAATGGGGCCGTAGCGATGAACGCTCAAACCGAGACGCTCCAGTTTGTGAACGCATGGCTCAAACCCCTCGAATCGAAAGGAGCGCTGCGCGGATCTGTTGCGCTTCCGGAAAGTCAGGCACTTGCTTTGGTGCGGGTACTGGGACATGGCGATTTCTCACCGCTGTCCCGGACGGATTTTTTTGTTGAGGATATTCCAGCAGGGAAGCATCGTGTGGTACTCTATGTGAGCGAGCAGACCGGTGTCGGTGCGCGCATACTGGGTGCCTTACCGGAAGTCGAGGTCTACCCGGACAGGGAAACCAACCTCGGTGTACTCGATCCCGCTGGATTTCGTGCCAATGTGCGCGGGATCGGCTGAGGCCTCATCGGAAGGAGCATTCCTGAAATGAAGCGGCGTGGTTTCACACTGATCGAGTTACTCATCGTGGTGGCTATTATCGGCATTCTGGCCGCCATCGCCGTACCGAATTTTCTCAATGCTCAGACGAGAGCGAAAATCGCTCGCGTTCGCAGCGACCACAAGGCCCTCGATACCGCCATCAATGCCTACCAAATCGATCAGAACGGGTATCCCTGGCCCAAGGACAACGGCCGCGTGTTTGGGCGTGCGAATCACATTGCCAACGTCGTTGAGTTGACGACCCCGGTTTCTTACATTACGTCGGTCATGATGGAGGACCCGTTCATTCCGCAAAGTTTGTGGGGGACGATGTTCGAGGCGATCCATCCCACCTATGTATACGTGAACTACAAAGGCGATTGGGGCCACGTATGGGGATGTTCAGCCTATAGCGTGGAGATCAGTGACTTGCCTCGCGGATTCGCATTGACCTCACAAGGTCCCGACGATCAGGATTCCGGCGCCTGCCATTGGCCCTTGATCGTCAAGTTTCGGGGTGACGTCCAAACTGCAAATGCCTGTATCTACATGCCGTCGAATGGTCTGAATAGCGCAGGAGACATTGTGCGGTACGGAGGCGATGTGTCCGCGTCGCCCATGGGAGGCTGAAGCCCGTCTCACTACAATGACCCACTCATTCCAAAAGAGTTACCTGCCAGTAGGACTTCGCTTGCTCACTACCCATTGAAGGCGGAAGGGCGGTTGATACCCTGATACTAGAAGATTATGAGAACTCACTCCTCTTTCCTCTTGGGGTTTCTGGTTCTTTGTTCCCTGTTGCCGTTTTCTTGCCGGCGAGCAGAAGGGCAGACACCTCACCCGCGCCTCTTCATCGACCAAGAGGATATTGAAACCATCCGCAATAAGGCCAACCGGGATGATGAACAGAATTATGCCGCCATCGCCCACGAAGCCGTCCGGGCGGCGAACGGGCTTGTATCGAGGGAAATTCCGATATACGAGGAGCCGGGTGCCTGGCCGCATCTGTATGTTTGCGACGGGAAGGGCGACGGAGACGACGACCCGAATGACGGCTGTGGCGGCAGACTCCTTTTTGAAGAGAATCGTCCTCATGAACATCTCTGCCCCCGCTGCGGGACAGTGTACCGCGGTTTGCCCTATGACGAGGCCTGGATCAGCCTCTATAACAATGCCGTTTCCCACCATATCCGTAATCTCGGTTTGGCTTACCTTCTCACGGAGGATGTATCTTACGCATCGAAAGCCGCTCAGTTATGTCTTCAGTATGCGGATCTCTACACCGAATTCCCGTTAAGCGATGTATGGGGCGGAGAATCGCACGTCGCGGCACGTCTGTATGCGCAAACGCTGGATGAAAGCGTCTGGGTTTTTGAGATTCTCTGGGGATTGGATCTGATTTACGACTCCGGTGTTTTTGCGGAATCGGAAAAGAGGCACATTGAGAACGATCTGTTGCGACCGGTTGTGGACACGCTGAGTCGAACGAACCTCGGAGCAAGCAATATTCAGGGATGGGTCAGCTCGGCGATTGGTGCTATCGGCTTTTTTCTTGGTGACGAGGATATGATCGACCGTTCCATCAACGGATCCGTAGGGTACGAGTTTCTACTTGAGAACATGTTCGACCTTGACGGATTTAGCGTGGAAGGATCGACATCCTATCACTACTATGCTGTACGGCCCCTGCTTTATCTCACACGGATCGCCGACCGAAACGGACGCCCGCTTTGGGACGAGCGCATACAAAGAACACTGATCACTCCGCTGCACCTGGTTCATCCCGACGGAAGATTTCCCCGGCTGAACGACGCGGGCGAGAATCATCTTCGGAATCACGCGGAGATTTACGAACTTGGAAACGGCCTATCCAGTGAACCGATGTTCGATCGAGTATTGACCGAGATATACCGCAAGCAGGGAAATCGGCGAACGAATCATCTCGCGCTTTTTGCGGGAAACGACTTTGACGATACACACGCGCTGGATGGCCTGGGCGATCCACCCGAGTCGCTCGGAATGGAGATTGCCGTAGGCGCGCAATCCGAGTTGCGATACCGACTCCTCATCGATCGCGCACCTCACGGCGGGTACCACGGGCACGACGATAAATTGAACGTGATTCTGTACGCCCAGGCGCGGGAACTTATTCCGGACTTTGGAATGGGCGGATTCGTAGACAAATTGTTCAGCGGCTGGTTGAGACGAACAATCGCGCATAACACTGTTCTCGTTGGTGCATACGGGCAGAATTCAGGTAATGACGTTTTGAGTCCACTTCTCTTTCGAAGTACAGTTTTTCCCTTTTTCCAGGTCTTTTCGGTCGAGGCTCCAGACAGAGTTTATCCCGGCCGTACCCAAGTTCAACGCACTGTCATGAAAGTACAGAATGAGTATGTAATCGTATTCGATTCAGTTGCGGAAACATCGGAACCGATCGATGTGGCCTGGCATGCGTACGGACGATTTGCCCCACCGGAGAACGTTCGCGAGACGGATTTACTCGACCAGTGGAAGTCCTCCATTAACGGATACCAATTTCTCGAAGCTCCCTGGTTTGTTTCCGAGGGCAGGCAGGAAACTGTGATGGAGATACCACCGCAACAGGATCCGGCACAGGTCGTCTGGCGCTTCCCGTTGTCTCTATCCGACGATATGGAGGAACTTACGTTTTGGGATGGAGAATGCGCCCTTGCCGACCATGCGATCGAGGGAGCTTCCTCGCTTCGTTTCCTCGCCCTGCCGAATCGAACGGTATCGGTTACCAAGGATATTACGCATCCCGAGCTCGACCTTTCCGAATTACGCAGACTGGAATTCGACTATTTTCTGGAGGAAGGTCATCCGGAGACTTTTTCGGTAGTTCTTCAACATCTTCCCGGACATGACCGAAGCTGGTGGAGTATCACACCGCTGGAAGCGGGAGTTTGGCATCATGCAGTTATCGATTTGGAGCACCCGGAGCGGGTGCTCGGCGGATCGAACAACCGTTCTCGATTGCAGTTTTCCATGTCTGCAGCCGGTGAGATCGATGAGTCCTTTTTTGTGTACGTGGACAATGTTCGAGCGTTCTCGGGCGATGGGGAGGAAAATCCCTTGATTATCGGTCTTTCAGCTCAAATTATTTCTACACCACCTGCTTCCCAGCTTTTAGCGGACGGTCCGGGATTCCGGGCGGGGGATCGACACGGTGTTTTGTTGTCTCGCATTCCCGGGAGGAACGCGGAGGTATTGACGCTGCTTGAAGCGTACTCGTCTATTCCTCAGCGGACCCTCGTCTCCTTTGAGAAGGGTGATATTCAAGTGAATTCCGACAATTGGACCGACCGAATATCGAGCGGCGGTTCAATGAAGAGTTTTGCTCTTTATCGCAAAAAACACGACGGCGTTCCGGACCGAATATTGTTATTGAATCGTGGATCGATCGATATCGGGAATTATCGAATTGAATCGGAAGATTCTTTCGATCTTGATTTCCAGTTTATCCGCGCAGCGGAATTTCCAAAATCCTTCAATTACCGAACGCGATCACCGGATGATTCCTTTTTTCTATGGGCCCATCTGAATGGTTCGGAAGTATTTCTTGACGACGTGTCGGATGTTGTGGACGTTGTTCGCCACGAAGGTGAGTCTCGAATCGGTCCTCTTCCCGGCGGCGAACATCGGATTGATATTGTGCCAACCGAAACCGAGGTTGAAAAATGGGATATTCATTGAAATCACTGAATTCTTTCATGCTGATTGTCGCACTTCTCACATTGGTGTCGTATTCCGTTCCCACGCAAGCCCTTGATGAGCCGGATGAGCAATGGGTGGAGGAAACGCTTGAAAATCTAACACTCAAACAGAAGGCCGGGCAGGTTCTCTGCAAGGCGATTCGATACGATCAGAAAGCGGACGGCGGTTGGGGGCACCGGAATCTGATTTCCTCCGCCCGCGACTTGGGAGCAGGGGCGTTTCACATTTCCGGAGGCGATTCGGATGACGTTGTTCAGCTGATTAACTCGCTACAGGAGGTTGCCGAGATTCCCCTTGTGTTCACAGCGGACATGGAAGGTGGGCTTGGCTCGGCGCTAAGGGACGCGACATTCTTCCCGAGGGCGATGGCTTTGGCGTCGACAGGCGACATCGAGCTTGTCAGGATGTGTGCGAAGGCGGCGGGAGAGGAAGGAAAAGCGGTCGGTATCGGGATTAATTATTATCCGGTTTTGGATGTGAACACCGATCCTGGAAATAACATAATTAATTACCGGGCGTTCAGCGACAATCCAGAGACTGTCTCAACCCATGGTATCGCTTATATGGAAGGTATCCAATCTGCGGGGCTTTTGGCGACGGGCAAGCATTTCCCCGGACATGGACATACATCGATTGATTCTCACACGGGCCGTGTCGTGATTGGTCTCGGAGAAAGCGAATTTCGCAGGACGCATCTTACCCCATTTCGGCAATCGGTCGGGGCTGGGATCGACGCAATCATGACAGGACATATTATTGTGCCGAGTCTTGGTGAATCGCATTTCCCAGCGACCCTCTCTGAACGCCTGACGACCGGCGTATTGAAGACCGAATTGAATTTTGACGGGTTGGTGATTACAGATGCGATGAGTATGGGAGCCATTATGAATTATTTCTCTCAGGAAGAGGCTGCGGTAATGTCGCTGGCGGCTGGGGCGGATTTGATCATTTTTCCTCCGGATCCGAACAAGTATTCGCAAGCCATACAGAACGCGATCACGGACGGGACGCTATCGGAGGATCGTTTGAATGACGCGGTTCGGAAGGTGCTGCGAGCAAAGTCGAGATTGGGGCTTCAGGATAACCGTTTTGTCGATCCGGAGAACGTGTCTTCTGTTTTGAAAAACGATGAACATGTTCGGTTATCGAATCGCGCGGCGGCGGAATCGATCGTCCTGTATCGCGATAGCCTGAATCGACTTCCAATCGATTTGAGTGAGCTATCCGTGACATTACTGCAAGTAGGCGATCTGGGGATTCCCCCTTATACATCGCGGGGGCAGGCGTTGACGACGGAATTAGAGAAACGTTGCAAATCACTCGAGACGTTTCACATCGGCGGAACGCCTGTTGACGATGATTACGCGGCTATCGCAAAGGCTTCGGGAACCTCGGATCTTCTGCTTTGTAGTACCATTGTGACGGTGACCGCCAGCAAGAATCGAATCGACCTTACCGATATGCAAAAGGACCTTATCGATGCTCTTCGCCCGTTCCAGGAGAAGGCGATTCTTCTTGTTTTTGGCAGTCCATACAGCGCGGCGTCATTTCCGTGGTTCGATACCGTTGTGATTGGCTGTGACACCTTATGGGAGATGCAACGTGCCGCGATACGGTCCATTGAGGGAGAAAACGAGTTTAAAGGGAAATTGCCCGTACTATTGGATCGGTACAAATCCAAGGTCGAGGAATTTCATTTGTATCGCTGATTGCGAGCAAATGGTATTGAATCCACTCTCAAATTCTCTTATTCAAACCTCCACTGTGTCATTGACCGATTCCTGCCATTGCTGGATTCTTTTTTCGAGGTCGGCGATTCGATCCTTATGACCGCCTGTGTAGTAGAGATTCGTCGTCTCTCCCGGGTCGTCATTCAGGTTGAACAGCTGGTTCTTGTCATGTGTATTAAGACATAGTTTCCATCCATCGGGAGAAACCACACTTCGTGTGTACGATGAAAGCGCCTTTTCCGCCTCCTCTTTGCCGATGGAGGGCATTGCCGAAACGTACCGGGCGACCAGGTTTTCTGCGGGATTCCACTCGAGGAAGACGTGGTCCTGCTGCGGTTTGTTCTCTTTCAGCACCGGCATCAGACTCTGTCCGGGTAGGGGCGTCTCACTCGTTTTGCCGAGAAGATCGAGCAGGGTCGGCACAAGATCGATGTGGCTGACAGGGCGGTGAATGACTTGATGTGTGAAACCGGTCTGCGGAATACGCATAAGCCATGGGACGCGAATCGATTCTTCGTACATAACGGTCTTGGCGAGTAGTTGATGCGCACCCATCATATCGCCGTGATCGCTTGTGTAGACAACGATGGTGTTGTCCGCCAGTCCCTCGCGTTCCAGCGTTCTGAGAATTTCCCCGACACTAAGATCCACCTGGCTGCAGAGTCCCCAATAATTCGCGACCAGTCGTCGCCATCCGGACTCCGTCTTCAAATCGTGACCTTCAAAACCCTTTTCGCGATAGTGCGCACGTTTGAGGCGGTAGGCCAGCGGTTCGTTTTCTTCCAATGGATCTTCATAGTTTCGAGGCAGCCGGACTTCCGCAGGATTGTGAAGATCGTCAAAAGGACCGTAAAACGGCATATGCGGTTCAAGAAAATTAACGTAAAGCATAAATGGTTCGTTGCGATGACGGCGGATGAAATCACACGTCTCTCGCTCCAGGAATTTGGGTTTACAGTGCTCGAGGGGGCGGCGCGCCGCGTATCCTCGGCTGAAATAACCCGAATCGGTGTCCGGTTCATAACCGAGATCCCGTAGGAAATAGTAATAGGTGCTCTTTCTTTCCTTGTCGCGATCCTCTCTGTAATGGCGACGGTACCCATCCTCAATACTTGCCCACTCCTCGAAACCGTGTTGCGCGAAGATTTCGTCACCCAGATGCCACTTACCGAAATATCCCGTTCGATAATCGGGATCGTTGAGCAACTCCGGGAGGCAGGGAACATCCGTCGGTAGAGGGATATTGTTTTGTGTACAGGAATTCGTGTGCGGCCAGAGACCGGTCATGACCGTGGATCGGGACGGAGTGCAAACCGGTTGACTTACATAGGCTTTCTCAAACACCATACTCTCAGCGGCGAGTCGATTCAGGTTGGGGGTTTGAATTCTGCGATTCCCGTAAACAGCCATTGTGTCCGCTCGTTGTTCGTCCGTCCACAGGAACAGGATGTTCGGTTTCGAGGAACGACGACCGAGGCTCATTTTCGGAATGCCCGACAATCCCGCGGCAAGCGAGAGCGTACCGGAAGTCTTCAAAAACTGACGGCGATTTGCTGTGTTTCGTTTTCTCATGATGTAATCCTTCCCGATTTGTCGTTAATTCCGAATTGCCTATGAATTCCTTAACAACTAAATCTCTTATGAAAATGTTGCTCGATCGAATTACGAAACATCCTCTGCGGTGATCCTGGCATCTCGTTTGACACTGAGGTATTTCTCACAATCAAATAAGAACACGTCGATGAGCACGACATCTTTCGGCAATCCGATATATACATATTTGTTTTCCGTCGATTCAAGTGAATAATCCATGGGCAATGAAGTATTTACGCGGTTCAATTGATGTTGTGCATATGGTATGAGACGGAGGAATCCTCTCTCAATAATCATTCTGCCGTTTTCCGGTCCTTGTGCGATTCCGACACGAATGTGGGTTTCCCGACGCGGGTAGGAGATAACAATGGCCATAATCGATTTTCGTTTATCGAGGATATCCGATTCCAGAGGCAGCAGAACAGATACCGTATTCTGAGTGGGGACAAGGGTCTCGTATGGTTTTCCGTGTATATTGATGCGCCCTATCTGGGCTTCTCCGTCATACAACAACCAATTGGGGTCGACCTGTCCGCCCGAGAGACGATGCAAGTCATGAAAATGCTCTTGGAGTCTGGCGAGAGGAGTGGGTCGGCACAAGTGAATCAGTGCCGTGTTTAGAATGACAAGAAAAATGAGTAGGGCTATCTCCGGCGCAAGACCTGCACGCAATGCTCGTAGAGGTGACCTTGATATCATTGGCCCATGGGAATCAATCACAGTTTTCCGACCGCGATCTATTCCGATGCCGTTCATACGAAGTAGCAACAGGAACGCCGCAGCCAAGAAAATCCCGGCAGACAGCTCCATAGGCCAGTGTGTCGAACCCACTATCTTCCCCAGAATGATTGCGAAAAGAAAAGCGTATTGATATCGAGAAGAGATTCCTTGCAAACGCCGCAAGGCCTCTCCTCCGGCAAGAAGGAAGAACGGAAAGGAGAAGAAAACGAGCCGTGTTACCTGATGGGCAAAGAACGGCTGGATCAATACACACAGAAGGTAAAGTGTGAGGTATCGAATCTCACGTCGTCCCCAAACCAGTCCAAGAAGAGAGAAAGGAGCTAAGATTCCGAATCCCGATGTCAATGTGCGAAGGGAGAGAATTTCCTTCATTCTTTCGGCATTGGAGACGATTTCGCGAAACTCTGCCAAGTAAAACCGATCGAATCGTCCGAAACCGGAGGAGAGAGTTGGATAGAACTGCTGCACATGGTCGACAAGGTAGGCTCGGTCGCTCACGGATAGGAGGATGCTGCGTGTCATTATCAGAGCGAGGATTCCACCTGAGCAAACGAGTGTCGTTGCAGCCAGTCCACGGAGTGAGAAGGGTTTTTGTGAACGGGCAAAGTGGTAAAACGGAATCAGAAAGAGAGATGTTTCGCGATTCAGGACTCCCAAGGTGAGGCTCAATGAAAAGAGGCGGTCTCTCTGAAGTAGAGTTGCCAGAATGCCCAACTCGATCAGCAGAAATGAAAGCGAATCGACAAGTGGATAATGGAAAAGCGATTCATGGATACCTCTGTGCAGAAGGAGTACAGACAGTGCGGTTGCTGAAATAGGGATTGTGCACCCGATGGTACGAAGGAGTATGTAGGCGAGTGCGACGGTGCCGGTCATTGAAAGCAACGTCATAATATAGAACCCTTGCCGCAGATCGACAGGAATCAACCATGCCAGGCGTGGTGTAAGGATCCGAAGACCGTGTGGGGGCATCAATACACTCAGCGGGTTCTCCGCTTGCATGACGTAACGATATTCATCTCCATTGAATTTCTGCGTTTTGCCGACGCACAGGGAGATACCGATAACGAGAACCCCCGAGATGAGCAATGCTACGAGAATCTCCCGCAGTTCAGGCAGTGCATAATCGAGCGACTGTGTATCGGCGGTATCAGACACGATAGGACCTTTTTGCGTGGTCACCCTCTATATCCCCTATCACCAATCCACGACGGAGCCGTCATCCGCATCATAGGTTTCCGGGTTGCGCCAATCGTGATCGATCTTGTCCGCAACCTGGTCTTCGTCCAATTCGATTCCGAGGCCGGGCGTGTCTGGAAGAAGGACATAGCCATCTTTCAGTTGGAACGGCTTTTTCAAATAGCCTTCCCCCAGCGTGACCTGTTCTTGGCAGAGAAAATTCGGAATGGACGCTGCGATTTGAATCCCTGCTGCGAGAGAAATCGGACCGAGCGGATTATGCGGAGCGATCGCCGCATAATAGGCTTCCGCCATGCCCGCAATCAAACGGACCTCTGTGATTCCGCCGGCGTGACACAGGTCGGGCTGCAGAATACTCGCCGCGCCTTTCTCGAGGATTTCTCGAAATCCCCACTTGGTGAAGATCCGTTCGCCGGTCGCGATCGGGAGATGCGTTCCACGAGCGATATCCGCCATGACATCGATATTCTGGCATTGAACCGGTTCTTCGACGAACATCGGTTGGTAGGGTGCAAGACCCTCGATAAGAAGGCGTGCCGTCTGTGGACTGATTGCGCCGTGGAAATCGATCCCGATATCCGCGTCGGGGCCTCCGGCTTCACGCAATGCGGCGAAACTTTCGACGGCATAGTCGACGGCTGCTTTGCTTTCGACAATCCGTGCAGGTCGCCTTTTGGCGACGCCGGTCTTGAAAGCGGTAAATCCCCTTTCTTGTGCTTTTCGAATACTCTCGGGGGAGCCGGCGTGGGTATAGACACGCACACGGTCCCGAGTGGGGCCGCCGAGCAACTCGTATACCGGAACTCCGAGTGCCTTACCTTTGATGTCCCAGAGCGCCTGGTCGATTCCGCTCAGCGCACTCGTCAGAATCGGCCCGCCGCGATAGAACGCGTGACGATAAATCGCTTGCCAATGATGAACGACTCGGCGCGGATCTTTGCCGACCAGATAGGGCTCGATTTCCTGAACGGCGGTTGCGCAGGTTTTGGCGCGTCCTTCAAGAATCGGTTCGCCCAAACCGGTGATCCCAGCATCTGTGTGGACCTTCAGGAACAGCCATCGGGGTTTGACAAGGAAGGTTTCGAGTTTCGTGATCTTGATTTGGTCTTTTGGCGATATCGGCGCTGAACGATTGTCGGATGGACCGGCATGAGACGGTAACCCGGCCACAACACTGAGACCGGCGATGCCGGCCGTTCCCTGAACAACGGAGCGGCGTGAAATCCGTGGGTTTTCGGAAGAATTGGCAGTCATATCTGTTCACTCCTATTGCTCCAAGTTGGAACAACGATCGAAATGTTCCATCACCGCAGCATAGCAAAAGCGGTGGGGAAGGGCGAGATGCGATGGGAAAAGAGAAGAGCGGGGATGACGAGACTAGTTACCTCACTGGTTGTACTCCAAGGCCTCCCGTAAAGTGATTTCCAGTGTTTCTTTCAATTCCTCGTAGGTTCTTTCTTGGCAATTTACACCGGGCACTTCCTCGATCCACCCAATCCACCACCCATCCTCTTGCTTCATGACAGCAGTGTATTCGTTCTTCATAGTTATCTCCTCTATCGAGTACCCCCCATCAGTGTTTTCATGAAATTAGAGCAAAGCCGAGAAAGAAGTCAAGCGCCAAGTCCTTGGAGAGACACACATCTGCATACAACCCGGCGATATGTCTTCTTCTCTTGGTAGTTTTATCCTAAAAACGGCAGTTCGAATTAGAGAAAGGGTGTTAACCGGATGCGATGACAGTAGACGAAGCATAGGACAAACTCACCCAACGAGCGAACCGTAGCGTCCGAGTTTATCTCGGACGAATCAAGTCGCCCGGGATAAACCCGAGCGCTATTGCCGGATTCCGGTTTATAGGCAAGAGCCCTCTGTTGAGAGAACGATCAAACAGTGACGGTGTCGCAAAAAGTCGACGGAATACGAATAGAGAAGTCTATAACCCCCTCTGTATCTCCCCTACTCGGCCACGCGAGCGTGGCCCGCTTGGGGGAGAAGATGCTGCGGACATGCTCGTTTCTATTCCTCCCCCGAAGATCGGGGGAGGTTAGGAGGGGGTTGAGATCCGTATCCCAAACTTTTTGCGATCCCGTCAAACAGTATGGATGTGCGAAAGTAGATAATGTGCTAAAAATATTGGACTTATGAAGTTGTGTTTTCCCTTCACGAATTGAGACGGCCAAAAAAAAAGTGTAGGAACCTCTTGACTTCTATTGTTTAGTAGTAAACAATATAGACAGAAACATGATGATCGCTGAAAAACGTTTCCGCAGTGTGAGCTGAAAGGAGGCGGATCATGCCGGAAGGTACATATCGAGATTTGGTGAAGCGACGGGGATTCGTGGCCTTCCTCTGTACGCAGTTCTTGGGCGCCCTAAATGACTGTACGTACAAAATGGTCGTCTCTCTGCTTGCGGTCAATACAGCGAGTGGATTCGCAGAGGGAGGCAAGATCATCGCGGTGGCGGCTTTCATCTTCAATGTGCCCTACTTTCTTTTCTCCGGCTATGCGGGGTATGTAGCGGATGTTTTTAACAAACGGAAAGTCTTGATTGTCGTCAAACTGTTCGAGATCGTTGCGATGTCGATTGCGTTTGTTGCATTCTTCTCGAATAGCATCAACATCATGCTGTTCGTGCTTTTCCTGATGGCTACACAGTCAGCGTTCTTCAGTCCTTCCAAGTATGGGATTTTGCCTGAGATGCTGCCCGATAAAGACCTTTCCAGAGCGAACGCTCTACTGGAGATGACCACATTTGTGGCCATCGTGATCGGTGCGACGCTAGGTGGTGTGATGTGTCAGTTCTGGTCGGACCAATTGGGCCGCGTCGGACTTGTTTTGATTCTTATTGCGGTGTCAGGAGCTTTGTTGAGTTTTCGAATCGGCAAGGTGCCCGACTCGGGCGCGATGAAATCGTTTCATATCAATCCATGGTCGGAAATCGGGGTTGGTATCAAACATCTCTCCCAGAACAAGCCTTTGCTGCTCACTGCTCTTGGTATCGCCTATTTCATGTTTACCGCCTATCTGGTTCAGAACGACATGATCCTGTTCGGAAAAGAAATCCTCGGTCTGAACGATTTCTGGGTATCGATGTTGTCTGCTTCTTTGGCGATTGGGATCGCGGTAGGCAGTTTACTCGCGGGTAGGCTTTCGGGAGACAAAGTCGAGCTCGGGTTGGTTCCTCCGGGTGGAATCGGCATCAGCTTGTTCTTGATTTGCCTTACGTTCAGCGGAAATGCGGGATGGGTGGCCGTACTTTTGACGTTCCTGGCGATGTCCGCAGGATTGTATATCGTGCCTTTAAACGCTTTCCTTCAACAGAAGAGTCCGTGGCAGGAAAAGGGGCGTCTGATCGCGAGCAGCAATTTTATCAGCACCTGTGCCCTGTTGCTGTCTTCGGCCTTGCTCGGATTGCTTCGTTCGGGGCTCGACATTCCTGCGAACTGGATTCTCCTTATCCTCGGAATGCTGACCTTGGCGGTTACCGCCGGTTTACTGAAGCTCCTACCTGATTTTCTTATCCGATTTGTTCTCTGGATGGTGACTCACACCATTTATCGGATTCGCATCGTCGGGCGGGAACATATCCCTTTGAGCGGTCCGGCTTTGCTGGTCTGCAATCACGTGGCTCATGTCGATGGATTGATCGTCGGTTCATGCATCCAGCGTTTTGTCCGGTTTCTGGTATTTGAAGGGTACTACAATCACTGGGCCTTTCACCGGCTTCTTCGGATGATGAAAGCAATTTCAATATCGAACCAACATCCTCGGGAAGCGCTTCGCGCCTTGGACAACGCACGTGAGGAATTGGAGCAAGGCCACGTGGTGTGCATTTTCGTCGAAGGGGCGGTGACTCGTACGGGAAACCTCCATCCGATACGTCGCGGATATGAGCGAATTGTCGAGGATCTCGATGTTCCGATTATTCCGGTTCACCTCGACCGTTTGTGGGGTAGTATTTTTAGTTTTGAAGGAGGACGTTTTTACTGGAAACTCCCGCGAAAGATCCCTTATCCGGTGACAGTCTCTTTCGGCGAGCCGCTCAAAGCAACTGCCACCGCACAGGATATTCGCCTGGCCCTTCAAATTCTCGGTGCTGAGGCGGTCGATTACCGGCGTTCAAAGACCGACCTTCTTCAGTACCGATTTCTCGACACGGCGAAACGGCAGCCTTTCACGTTCTGTATGGCCGATTCGAGCGGGAAGAATCTCAACAATATACAGACCCTCGCAGCCGGGCTTATGATCGCTCGACGAATACGCAGCCGTTTTCGAGATGAGGCCGCTATTGGCGTATTACTCCCGGCATCGGTCGGCGGGGCGCTTACGAATATCGGTATTCATTTTTCCGATAAAATGCCGGTAAACCTGAATTTTACCAGTGGACCTGAAGCCATGCGAAACGCTGTCCGACAATGCGATATACAAACCGTGATCAGTTCGCGGCGTTTCATGGAAAAAGTAGATTTTGATCCTCTTCCGGGAACGGTTTTCCTCGAAGACCTCATGGAAGGGGTATCACGTACTGAAAAACTCTTTACCGCTGTGGTGGCTTTTCTGATTCCCAAAGTGATTGTACGAGCATGCTGGTTTCCCTCGAGAAAGAAACCGTACGATCCGGCGACCATTCTATTTTCAAGTGGGACGACGGGAGACCCGAAGGGGATTGTATTATCTCATCATAATATCTTGTCAAACGTGGAGGGATTTATTCAATTATTTGATGTTGATCGTCAAGATACAATGTTGGGAGTTCTGCCATTTTCCCACGCTTTCGGACTCACGGGCACATTCTGGTGTCCGCTTATCCACGGCTTCGGTGCGGTTTATCATCCCAACCCCCTCGATGCGAAACGTATCGGTAAACTCGCTGCGCAATTTCAAACGACGGTTCTGATCGCGACACCGAGTTTCTACAGGTTATACATTCGCAAGTGTACTCGCGAGCAATTTGAGTCTCTCCGTTATACCATTGTCGGAGCGGAAAAACTGGACACGAAAACGCGGGAATCATGCGAAGAACAGTTCGGCCTTGAACTTCTCGAAGGCTACGGGTGTACGGAAATGGCTCCGGTCGTTTCGGTGAATATCCCCGACGTCGTTGAGGAGGACCTTCATCAGGTCGGGAACAAGCCGGGGTCGGTCGGTTTGCCGATTCCCGGCGTGGCAGTGAAGATCGTCCATCCCGAAACCTTTGAGCATCTTCCCGACGGAGAACAGGGATTGATTCTAGCAAGAGGTCCGAACCGAATGCTGGGTTACCTGAACGACCCTGAAAAGACGGACGAGGTCTTTTACGGCGAATGGTATATCACGGGGGATGTTGGAAGCCTGGATACAGATGGATTTCTGTTCATTCAGGACCGGCTTTCCCGCTTCAGTAAAATCGGCGGGGAAATGGTTCCGCATGTGCGGATAGAAAATGAAATATCCCGTCTGCTTGAAGACGGAGAATGTGCGGTGACGGCAATTCCGGACCAGGAACGCGGGGAACGTCTGGTCGCGTTCTACACGGATGAAAATATCCAATCCGAGACATTATACAAACAAGTTGCCGACTCCAGTTTGCCGAGACTGTGGGTCCCGAAGAGAACGGACTTTCACCGTATCGAAGAAATCCCTCGGTTACCGAGTGGGAAGCTGAATCTCAAACAACTGAAACAGCTGGCCTCCGACTTACAGCAATGAGACTCGGCATTGAGGATACAGGGAAATGAGTAATTCGAAGACACACATTCTTGTCGGTGTGTTTCCTGCGATGGTTGTACCGTTCTTGGGGTCTCTGTTCTATTTCGCACTTTATCCGGGCACGTTATTTGGAACGATTCTCTATACTGTCAGCAAGAGTTTTCTCCTCTTCTGGCCGATCGTGGCTGTGGTGCTCATCGAACGGAAACGGTTGCCTATAAGGCCAATCGAGTGGAGCCGTCATTTTCAGGCGATTCCATTGGGTGTCCTGACTGGAATACTCATACCCGCCGTAATGATCGTGTCCTTTTTCTATAGTCCGCTGGGCGACTATGTGAAACAGCACACCGATAAAATATACAGCCAAATCGAACGGATCGGTGTATTAAATAGTTTTGTCCCATTTGGGATCGTTATTTGCTTTATTCATTCTCTCTTGGAGGAGTACTACTGGCGTTGGTACATATTTGGGAGATTGAGTAAGATTCTGTCTTTTGCTCCTGCCGTCATAATTTCCAGCCTCTCTTTTGCAGCCCACCATTATATTATCCTGAGTCAATACTTCTCCGTATCCGGGACTCTTGGATTCGGCACCTGTGTAGCAGTAGGAGGCGGCCTGTGGTGTTGGTTGTACCAAAGGCAGAATTCACTTGTAGGTATTTGGATTTCTCATTTATTGGTCGATGCCGCGATCTTCATCATTGGCTACATTATTCTGTTTTGAGAAATATCAGGAATCCACAATTTCGATCTCTCGGTCGCAATTCGAACATTTGATCTTCTTGCCCTGAAATCCTGGACTGAGCTGCATTCTTTTGCCACAGGAACACTCGACCGATTCCCAGCCCGTTCCTTGTCTACGGTATTGCATCGGTTCGAGATTATTGCCCTCCTGGTTTCCGGATTTTAACTGTTTGGCTTCTGAGATAGAATGCTTACGGCCGCAGCGTGGGCAAGGGATTTTCTGTTGTTTGGATTCAGGCGGCACTTTGATTCGTACGCCACATGCGCACGGGATGATCAGGAATCGTACCAGACTGTCAATCAGGTCGCCGACCTCCTGTGCGCGCTGGACGGCGTCCTTTTTTACTTCGGTATCGGGTACAGGGCTACGGACTGCGATGTCTTCATCGGACTCGATCGTCTGGCTGTCGATACATCGTTTTCTTTCTCCGTGGACCTGCTTATAGGCCTGTTCGTACGCCATATACCCGGCGAGACCGCCCATGCTGCGGAGAATCTGGATACGTTTTTCTGTGGGGGGATGGGTTGAGAACAGACTCCATGCCGACGGGCCTTGTAAAGGATTGACGATATACAACGGCGCCAGCGCTTTGCTCACTTTTCGCTTTCCGACCGCGCGCTTGGATATTTTCTCTAGGGCGGACGCCAGCCCCGCCGGGTAGCGTGTGAACCGTGCGGCGGAGGCGTCCGCGAGATACTCCCGCTGACGCGAACACGCAAAATACAACATCCTAGCGAGGATAGGCGCGAGTATAGCCAACAGAATCGCAGCGGCCAGGATGGCCAGCTGTGCCTGGCCGCCTCCTTTGGATGAACGCGAAGACCGCCTCCGTCCCCCGTAGAACAGCGAGCGCAAGAAGAATTCGGAAATAACGACAATACTGCCGAGCATGACGGAAGCGATGGTCATAAAGCGAACATCGAGATTTCGAATATGACCGATTTCGTGGGCGACTACACCTTGAAGTTCATCCCGATTTAAGCGTTTCAACAGGCCGGTAGTGACAGCGACCGCCGCCTTTTCGGGTTTCTTACCGACAGCGAATGCATTCGGGACATGGTCTTCGATGACGTAAACATCGGGCATTTTGCCGAGACCCGAGGCAATGGTCATCTCTTCGATGACGTTCCACAATTTGGGAGCGTCCTTTTTCTCGATTTTATGGGCGCTGGAACTTGCCAGCAGCAAGCGATCTCCGCTGAACATTGCGACAAGACACAGGATAAACCAGATCCCTACCGCGATGAGCGCACCGAATGCGCCACCCATCTGCGGATCTACAGTCGCCCCAATGGCAAATCCAAGTACAACCAGCACGATGCCCATCAGAGTAATGAGCACATAGGAGCGGCGGTTGTTCTTTCGGATCGCTTCCCACATAGTTCCCGTTAACCTACCTGCCCTAATCCCGTTTTCGGATCAGAATTTTACCTGCGGTGCTTCCCGTTCGGCTTGATCCTCGACTTCAAAGAAAGGTTCTTCCTTGAAATTGAACATGCCTGCAATGATATTCGCCGGGACGCTTTGGATCCTTGTATTGTAGTTCATGACAGAATCGTTATAGAACTGGCGTGCAAAACCGATTTTGTTTTCCGTCGAAGTGAGTTCTTCCTGCAGAGCGAGGAAGTTTTGATTGGCTTTCAGATCGGGATATTGCTCGACCACCAGCATCAATCGCCCAAGGGCACCGGTCAATTGTTGCTCGGCCTGCATCTGCTCTGCGGGACCCGAGCCCGAGGCGGAGACCGCCTGCGAGCGGGCGCGCGTCACCTCTTCAAGCGTACTCTTTTCGTGTCCGGCGTACCCCTTGACCGTCTCGACAAGATTCGGAATCAGATCATGGCGTCGTTTGAGCTGAACATCGATTTGCGACCAGGCATTTTTGACCTCGTTTCGCATTCGCACGAGGCGGTTGTAAATACCGATGATCACGAACACCAGAATTACGACAGCCACAAGGATAAGGGCGGCGACAACTCCTACAGCCAACATATCAGTCTCCTTTTTCTCCCGTATTGATCTCGTACCGATATAGATCCTCGAAGAAGCGAGCAACCGCACCTTCTTCGCCTTGATCGAATGAGCGGATGGCTGTAACCATCTCTCCCTTATCGAACCAGAGTCCGTGACCGAGAGGACACCGTTCGACTTCGACTTTTTCGCCTTTATCAAGCAAGATTGTCTGCAATTTCTTGCCGCATCGCGGACAGCGTCTCTTCTCGTGTGCGACAGGTTTTGCGTTCTCGATGGCATCGGAAAGGCCGCCCGGCTCCGCACCGGCCCGCTCGGCGATCAATTCCAGTTCGCCGGTATCGAGCCAGGTTCCGCCGCAGGTGATACACCGGTCGATTTCGATTCCTTCAAGTTCGTACGCAATAAGAGGCTCTTCACATTCGGGGCACATGCATCATATACCTTTCCGAAAAAAAGTCGTCTTGAAAGCCATAGATCATTCTGACAATACAACGGATTCTTGTCGTCATCCTCACAGAATGCACCGAGAACACATTTGAGACTCACTCGTTGAAGCCCTTCTTCATTGCAGAGCGAAGATTCGTTATAAAAATTCGTTTTCTATCTGTTTCAGCAACTTCGAAGCGCGTTGGTAATAGTCCTTTATCCTCGCCAGCGATATTCCAGAGCTGCCGCCGTGAGCTAATACGTTTCGTTGTCCCATAATACTCGATATAGCTTCCCAGAGTTCCTCATCAATAATGCTTTCCAACTGTTGGGCTTTTTCGGGATCAAGTGAACTGTATAGGTTAATTATTTGTTGTTTTCTGGGATTCCTGAATCTTGTCATATAAGCACGTACGAAACGCTGGACCTCAGGCGAAGACCGGCTGGCGACATATTTCTGAACGATGTCGCGACAAGCCACTTCCACGAATCCCGAGGATAGAATGCACAGATATCGGGATACTTCAGATTTTAGCTCATCGTCCTGCAAAGCATCCGCTTTCTCAATGAGGATTGCGATTCGGTGTTCTATCCTCTGTCGCTCGCCGAAGCTCATTCGACTCCCTCAAATGCATCGATTGCAAGTCGTATTCTGGTACGGACGTTCTCAGGGTTCGTCGTACTGTATTTTGTGCTGGTTAAGAACTCCTCCGAACGGATCAATCGAGCGTGTGCATCCCTATATGCTGCGGCATCTACGATATCTCCTTGCTTGAGTCTGTGAGCCGTACCCACGAGCAACGCATCTGTGACTGCCGCATTGAGGTTGCGTTCAGGCCGAAAACCGGAGGGACCTAATTGCTCAAGCGCAAATGACACAGTGTGTTCGAACAGAGCTCTCAGATCCTTTGCTGAAAAACGATTGAGCCTTTGATTCGAGGCCATAAAGTCATTCAAAAAGATCTTCATGGGACGTCGATACTTTTCTAAATCAAAGAACAGGGCGAAAAAACGAAGGATAAATTCTTGATCTTTTGCCCTCTTACTTTTTGGACCATACAGCTCACGCCACTGATCGTATTTGTTGAGTTCCAGCAGCAGATCACAAAACTCGCCTCGATAGACGCATGTTCTAATTTCTTGTGGGCTTAAGGCAGTACCTCCTGTATTTAGTCTCTCGAAGACGAGGTAAATGCTCGAGTGATCCGCCTCTTTTGGGTCATCTTGCCGGACAATAGTTGCGTGGATAATAGAATCGTCCAACCTTAACTGATCTTCACGATTGAGAGTTTTGTAACTGACGCCCTGAAATTCTTGATTTACTCCGCTCAGCCTGAATTCTCTCCGGTTCAGTATTCCGTCGTAGAAGTACCACAGAGTCTTTAATCTTTGCTGGCCGTCAATAATCCAAAGCTTCTGAGTCTCAGTATCCCTTGACAGGAAAATACCGGGAACAGGCAGGCCAAGGAGGAGAGACTCGACGAAGCGTGAGGCTTGTCCCCATGACCATACATAGCCCCTTTGGAATGACGGAATCTCGATACTCCCGCTACGTAGACGCTTAACAAGGCTGTCAACCGGATAGTCGGCCCCGTAGCTGGTAATCCGGTAACGTACGTCGACAGCGGCCTCCTCGTCTTCCTGCTCTGAGAGGTCAAGTATACTTTCCTTTTCTGAGGTTAATTCGGCATCAGCGATTCCTGGCGTTTCGTGTATAGCGTGACTCATCTTATCGCTCCATTATGTCTTTACTCATTTACTTTTTTCCAGTACATCGATCGATGTCTAGTACGGCACGAGGCATGGAATGACACGTATATAAAAGGTGTTCGACGCCATTAGTGATTCGTACCCGACCGACTGATAGTAGATGCACTTATCTTTTGCATATAGAATACACAGTTTTATTACTTTGTCAATAACCTGAATGGACCTAAATGCGACTATTGCAACAAATACCTATTCCTTACGATAAGATGTCTCACCTCGGCCCTCGCGCCATGTCTTTGTATACACCGAGGGCCGCCCGATATTCATCCAACGCTTCTTCCGGGAGCACTCCCTTATTTCTATCGATCTGCTCTTGAACGCGCCTCACAAGGTACTCGACCTCCGGCCTGCGTGCTCTCGCAGGGTGGCCCGGAAGTTCAACGTGGAACGGGGCCGTGTGGGCAAAGCGTATCCGACCGTCCGGGCGCTCTTCAAAACAACGTACTGCAGCCCACGAGGAGGTGTACACAGCGAACTCCGTTTCAAAGGAATTCTCGAATGCTCCCTTTTCGTTCTCCCTGTTTTCCGGCTGCAACGATTCAATGATCATCCCGTCCAATACAATCTCGATTCTGTCAAGCGGATGTGCGCTGACCGCAGATCCAGATAAATGAAATCTCGGTGGGTCGGCGGTTTCCTGCTTAAACAGATGCCCGGGTTTCTCTCCATTCACTTCTACAAACAGCATCGGCCCGGTAGTAACGAAACTTCTCCCGGCATCCAGTCCCTCCATCCACTTGTCGTAGTCGAAACCGTTATCGAGATATACATACACGCGACCGAATCCGAGAGGGACGGGATGAACACCGTTAGCGGTACCCGCCGTCGGCCTGATGCGGAATCCCGTATTCAGCAGCGCATAGTAGTTCTTGAAGCCGTAATCGATCCAACCCCACTCGGTCAGACCATTTTCGTCCGTTTCGACGTTCATGTAGTCAGCCGGCGATTCGCCGAACTGTGGAAATCCAAACTGTGTCTGCCACAGATGGTTATTCGCCAATTCATAAAGGTCGATATCCATAACCGGAACGAGCATCATCGACCAGGGCCACGCGTGCTTGTCCAACTCCAAAAGAGCTCCCTCTTTGTCGGCTTTTTCCGCAATGGGCTTTACCGGCGGGACACCTTTCTCGAAAATCGATTTGTGATTCAAAATGAAAAAGGCCCCCAGCGTGTGTCCTTTTCCGTCGACTGTAAATATCTCATATTCGGTATTCAACGGATAAATAACATGCGTCGAATCGAGAGAAATTACCTCCGCTTCTATCTTCTTCCGGACACTTCCACGGCCCTGAGCCGGCGGTGTGAACGCTTCGGTCACCCAATAAAGCAGAGGCAACCCGACATTTACGTCTTCCGCCATCATGACATTCGGAAGGTCTTCCAGCGTACGATGAACGTGAGTATCGCCCGAAAACCATCCTCTGTCGGCCATGTCGATCCATCGTTTCAGTTGGAACGTACGCTCGGAAGAATTTGAGAGGAGGTCGATCTCAGTTGTTTCTGTGAAGTACTCTTTGCCCCGCTCGACTCGAAAGGTGTAGGTGCCTGGTTTCAGATCGACTGTGAAGGGATGGGCGGAGAGGGTCGTGTGGTATTCGAAGCTGTTTGGACCTCGTTGTACTTTGTACGGTATCGCCGAACCTCCCGGAGAGGCTGAATTAGGAAAATGCCACGTACCGTCCTCTCCTTGGATATATATACGGCAGGGAATACACTCGGCGCTCTCCGAGTCCACCACTTTTCCCTTAAAAGAGATCATTTCCACCTCTCCCTGTCCTTGAACTGCGATGGATAGTAAAAGGAAACCACATCCGATAAGCAAAATGTTCCGCATCTTCAGCCTCCACGTGTGCCGTATGCTTGGACTGTTAATGAACTACTGGACTTTGATTCGTATTTCTAAAGGCGATTCTCCAAATACTTTGATAAAACCGGATCTTCTTTCTTGATTTCTTCAATCAAAGACTCTTGTCGTCTTAAGCGCAAAACTGATTTATGCACAAGATAGACGCCCAACACGACCAGCCCGGCGCAGATTGACAATAAAGGAACGAGCAAGACGTAGTTGTCCAGAAAATTGTAATATCTCGAGGTTGCGATCAATACCGTAATAACGGAGAGAGGAAGTGTGAACACCGCAATTCCGGTGCGCATGACAGCGAGGCTGGTCCGCTTCTCCGCCAGAACGAGCTGAACACGCTGAATGTCCAGAATCTCGTTCGGAATGGGTTTCAGCATCTCGAGTTCCGGTTCCGTTCTGTTTTCTTCCATCGACGTTGACCTTTCATTCCCGATTAGCGCTCTGGAATTACACAGAGTTCGAAACGATGCACATTCGAACTGGGAAGCGGATCATCAACAATTATTTTCGCGGTCATGTCGTTTTCGGGAGCGGGCGGTTCGATTAAATAAACATAGCCCCTTCCTTCGATACGGTTGAGCACGTACCTGCCCGTTTTGGGAAAGGGGCGCAGAAATTCCTTTTTCACTCCACCCGGCGGGTCCGCAACGAGGTGCTCGATACGGCAGGAATTCTCGCTTACATGGAGAACCTCACGTCCGTCGACCGTCGCCGACCAGCGAAAGACGGGATATGCCTCAGGATGCTCTGCAAGCAGAGCCGCGTCGCGTTTGGAGGTATCGACCATCATTTCATGGATTTCATCCTGTTCTGGAGCTTCAGCCAGCTCCATTTCCACCTGGTGAACGTCTCTGTGGATACGCGATGCGATATCCAGAAATACTTCGATGGCCGTCGTGCCATAGAATCCATCGTTTTGTTTGTGCTCTTCGAGGGCGGTTTTCAGCAATACGATACATTTTCCCAGGCGCGCGTGCTTTTCCTCGGTCGGGTTTTCACGGTATCGGTAGCAGGCAAACACAGTGGTCATGTAGGCGCGATTGAGTTCCAGGGCGTAGGTTCCGCGTTGCAGGTCGTGAAGGAATGTTTCGGCCCCCTGTTTGTCTCGAAGTTCTTCGGCGATTTCAGCAAACCGATCCCGTGCCCGTATCCAAATGGAGATGCCCCGATGCATTTCTTCGAGCGTATCTTTGATCCATGGTTTCGCCTGAAGGTATAATTCGTAAAGAAATCGATCTTGTCCGGCCCCGAGATCCCACGGTGGCAGTCCCTTCAGTGCAAAACGGTCGACATACACATGGGGACACGGATTCCAATGCGTTACGGCAAGCGGTCGGACATACCATGTGTTGCGAACCGCATTATCAAGAGAGAGACACACTTCGGCCACGCGCTCCGCGTGTTTTCGCCCAAACTGTCGCGCGGCCCAGTCAGTAACAACTTCTTTCGCGTCTGCATCCGGATTCCATGAAAAACGCCAGATCATATATCGTGCTGCATCTAATGCCGGCGAATCGCCGTATGAAATCGAATTGCTTACACTCGAAGCCCCTCGATGCAGAGCGAATTGAAGGCCGCTTGCGACGCGTTCCGCTGCGAAATCCATGATCGGCGCACCTCTGCGCTGAAAACGTGCCGTTTCGACCTCGACATTGGTTCGATGCGGTGAAAGACCGAGCGTGGGGTTCAATTGTTGAAACTGCCATTGATCCGTACGCGTCAGTTTTATCGACACAGTCAGATTTTCCGTAGGAATTTCCTGTGTGAAAATCCTTCGATAGACATCTTCAATGCTGTGTTGTTCGTGACTTCCTGTCACCCACGTTCGATGAATGTATTCTTTTCCGAATTCGCCTACGGCAACGCTATGGATTGTCTGAATGATTTGCTGATAGATGAATTCGAAAGAACGCTTTTCTTTTTCGCAGCGATGATGAACGAGATCGAAGGAGCGAAGATTGCCTCGTGGTATCACTTCTCCCGTTCTGACGAGAATACCGTCGACCTCAGGTACAGCTTCGAAGAAATTCCGGAATTTCCCTCGAATCATTTCCCAGAGACGGGGATCTTTTGTACAGAGACTCGCATCAAACGCCTCGACCCAATCGGGGTGATACACCAATTCGTCTCCTACCAGGAAGACACGCAATCCATACTCATGAGCGAGACGGATAAACTCCCGATACGCGGCACGCCGTCTTTCGATATCCTCCGGAGGTGGCGATTCTCCCAGCCAAATCATCTGATTGCGTCCGTAGGTCAGAATGTCTGTGCCGCCGTACAGAACCACTTCGTCGAGCTGCTTTTTTACCTGGCTGCGGACGGTCTCATAATTCGGCGCTGTATTGTCTCCGAGCGAGTCGGGGATGGATGGGGCATTGACATAGTGTCGCTCGAAAGCGCAGTGTGATTTCGTTGTTTCCGACGGGAATTCTCCGGTCGCCGCGATTCTGTCGGCGAGCCAGGCCAATCCTGCTGCGATGCCGGTCGGCGAAGATCCTCGGATAACAAAATCGTTGTCCGCACGGGAAAAAGTGAAATACGGGGTAGCCGGAATGTCTGTGTCGGGATCGAATTCGACGCGGAGGTCTGTCCCGGCCGTAGGTTGGTTTGTCCGATCGATGCCCCAGCCTTCCCGCTCGACCACCGACTCTACTTCTCCGACCATTGCCACTACAGCGGGATGATCATCGAGCGAAGGCGGCATTACTATGGAATAAGTAGAGGAAGCGGAGACCGCCGCAACGATGCTGCATATTCCCACTAGTACACCGGCAGTCATCTCCAGAAGACGAAACGATTGCGAAGGGCGTCTCAAGCGTTTTCTTCCCCTCCTGTTCGATTCATGTCTGTTCATCCGATACTCTCCTCCTGAGGACTTTTCTCTGTGTCTATATACGAGTTTGACACACGCTGGACTTGCCGAACCGTTGTCCCAACAAGTATGGTGTCGAGACGAATATTTCTGTCGATATCGGCAGGTTATGATATCGTTTCCTGGAAAGGTGGTATACACCGGTACAGAAGACCGGTTTGTTGTACAATCAATGGAGACCTCGTGTTGTCCTCCGGGTAGGAGTCGGCCCCTGATAGGGATAAGGCGGCTCATTTCCATGGGAATCCAAGCAGACCAGATACACCTTGAAGAAAAGATGACGAAACGCTTTCACTACTCAAAGAATTCTTGTTTGTATCTCTCATCTCTCCTTTGCATGATACTGATGTTGACGTCCGCTCTCGGGAACGTGGCGAGTGCGCAAACGCAAGAGGCTGGGTCCGCATTGCAGATAACCGAGTTTATGGCTTTGGACAGTACGCTTGCGGATGAAGACGGAGACTACTCCGACTGGCTCGAGATTTACAATTCCGGCACGGCGGACGTGAATTTGGGAGGTTGGTACCTGACAGACACTCCGCGCAATCTGACGCAATGGAGCTTCCCCGCCGTCACAGTAGATGCGGGGGACTATCTGGTGATTTTCGCGTCCGGCAAAGATAGAAAAACTCCTACGCTGCCTTTGCACACAAACTTCCGTTTGAATGGTGACGGAGAATATCTTGCTCTCGTAGGACCTGACGGTGTGACCATTGCCCATGAGTATGCACCTCAGTTCCCCGATCAGCATCTACCGAAAGAAGGCTATTCATACGGACTTTCGATGGGCGGTTCGACCATTGTCGCCGATGGTGCGCCAGTAAAGGCGTGGATACCGCAAGACGATTCGCTGGGGGCCGAGTGGTTGTCTCCTTCGTTCAATGACGCGAATTGGATTTCCGGAAAAACCAGCGTGGGATATGGTTCGGAAACCGGTTCATTCAATGTCACAACATACCTGGCAACACTTATCGTTCCAAATCTATCTCGAGTGGAAACGATCATCGATACCGCCTCTCTCCAGGAATCCGTTTCTTCTGAAAGTGCAACAACCATTAATTACACGCAAGGCGGCAGCACTGGTCGATATGACGGGATTCGGCCTTTTCCAGGACTTAATTTGCTCCAAGACGTCAATGATTTCGTGATCCTCGCAACAGCAAGTATCCATATTCCCGAAGGAGGCACCTGGACCTTCGGGATCAATTCCGACGACGGGGCGCGTCTCCGAATCGATGGAGCCGACGTGATTGTGGATGACGATACCCATGCGGAACGGGACACATTTGGTTCTCTGGGATTAAGCACAGGCGTCCACGAACTGGAACTACTATATTTCCAGCGAAGCGGCGATGCGGCGCTGGAACTTTTTGCGGCACCGGGACGACATACGTCGTATGATCCCAGCGTTTTCCGTCTTGTCGGCGACGTTGCGGACGGTGGCATTCCACTTGCGGGATTCGGGGAGACGATTGCGTTGGATCTTGAAGAGCGGATGAAAGATAAGAGTTCTTCCGTCTATCTACGAATTCCGTTTCAGGTTTCCGATCCCAGCGAAGTGGACATGCTGACTCTTGTGATGCGATACAGCGACGGGTTTGCAGCCTACATGAATGGAGAAAAAATCGCCCAACGACATACGCCCGATTCTCTTGAATGGAATTCCAAGGCCGACCTTGCGAACGGGAGCGGCAGATCGGTTTATCGCGAAGAGTTCACTATCACCGACTCACTTCGTGCGCTCCAGCCGGGAATCAATGTATTGGCGATCCAGGGACTGAGCTCGAGTGAAAATGACACGTCATTTCTGATTGCTCCCGAGTTGCGCGCGTTTGGCGTTTTCAGTCAGAAGAAACGCTATTTCGGTACACCCACTCCGGGGTCGGTCAATGAGGGCGGCATCGTTGGATTTGTGGCGGCCCCGCAGCTGAGTCACCGGCACGGTTTTTATGACAATCCGTTCGAGTTGAGTATGGCGTGTCAAACAGAGGATGCCGCAATCCGATATACCTTGGACGGCACGGCACCAACCGCACGAAGCGGATTTATCTACACGGAACCGATTCACGTTGAAACTACTACAACGCTTCGTGTCGGTGCGTTTCGGTCGGACCTCGAGCCGAGCCGAATAGTCTCTTATACCTACATATTCGTTGATGACGTCATACACCAGACCCGGCCGCCCGGCTATCCGACAGTCTGGGGAGGAGGCGTTTCCGGCCAATATGATATGGATCCCGATGTGGTCGACGACCCTCGATACAAAACCACCATACGGGAGGATTTAAAATCCTTGCCTGCTGTCTCCATCGTTATGGATCCCGCGAATTTATTCGACCGAACGAAAGGAATTTATGTCAATCCTGAAAATCGCGGCGTGAACTGGGAACGCCCTTCGTCAACCGAGTTGATATTTCCGGATGGAAGAGAGGGCTTTCATATTAATAATGGTGTGCGAATACAGGGCGGGTACAGCCGTGTTCCTCGAAACAGAAAACACTCGTTCCGGTTATTATTCAAGCGCGACTACGGCCCTCCTACGCTGCGGTACCGGTTGTTCGACAACTCTCATGTAGATCGTTTCGATACGATTGTGCTTCGCGGAAATTATAACTACACATGGCACTCCCATGAAGGCGGTTTTGGAAGCAATATCGGCAGAGCCGATTATATCCGTGACGAATTCTCCCGCCGAACTCAATTAGCGACCGGGCAAGTCGCGTCGCACGGCACCTATGTCCATCTGTATTTGAATGGAATGTATTGGGGAGTTTATAACCTCTGTGAGCGGCCGGATGACGCATTTTCAGCGGAACACCTCGGTGGCGAAAAAGAAGAATGGGACGTTGTGACCGGCGGGACACGTGGGCTCAACAGGACACAAGTGAAAGCGGGAAATAAGGAAGCCTGGAATAATATGATGGACTTAGCCGATGAAGGTCGGCTTGAAGATCCGGAGAAGTACCGAGAAATCCAGGAATATCTGAATGTCGGTAATATCATCGATTATATGCTGACGATTTTCTACACGGGAAACCGAGACGCCCCGACCGTCATCGGCGGGGGAGGCACTCCGTGGAATTTCTATTCTTCCCGGAGACGGTTGCCGGGTGCAGGGTATCGTTTTTATTGTTGGGATTCCGAATGGACTCTCGAGGAACCGGACCGCAATGTGGTTACATTCCATAAAGGCAACGATACGCCTGCGCGTGTGTTCAATCGTCTTAAAGACAATTCGGATTTCCTGATTCTGTTGGCCGATCATATTCAACGTCATTTCTTCAACGACGGTGCATTTACACCTGAAGTTTCGGGGCAACGCTACAGCGAGGTGGTGGATCTTCTGGATCGCGCCATCGTCGGCGAATCGGCACGTTGGGGGGATGCCAACAGCAGCCGTCCGCGTACACGGGACGATGATTGGATTCCCGAAACGGAACGGATTCTCGAGGAGTATTTGCCCGTACGGACGCAATACGTGGTGGATCAGCTGAGAACGGCGGGGCTTTATCCGAATGTCGGCGCCCCTGAGCTCAGTCGACACGGCGGTGTTGTCGACAAGGGATTTCCTCTGACTATGGAGGTCGCAGCAACTCCAGGTACGAATGTGGAACGAGAGACCCTCATTCGCATGACGGATGTCTGGAAATATGAACAGTCCGGCCGGGATTTAGGTACGGGATGGCGTCATTCGGACTACGACGATTCCTCGTGGCCGTCCGGCAAAGCGCTGCTGTACGTCGAGAATTCCTTTCTGCCCGAACAGAAGAATACATCGCTACAATTAGGAGAGACTACATATTATTTCCGCACTCGCTTCACGGTTGATTCCAGTATCGATCTTGAAGAGGTCTCTTTGGAACTGAGCACGATCCTCGACGATGGTGCGATTGTTTACTTGAACGGCCGGGAGATTTACCGCATCGGAATGCCCGGCGGTGTTGTTACTCACTCGACGTTCGCATCAAGAACCGTCACAAATGGTGCGTATGAGGGGCCGTTCAGGATTGGAGCCGAACACCTTCGCATCGGTGAAAATGTGCTTGCCGCCGAAGTTCATCAGACCAACGCCAACAGCAGCGATGTTGTTTTCGGTCTCTCGCTGACAGGATTGCTGCCAATCAAAGAAGGAGAGGAGCCCGTATTGCCGATCTATTACACGACGGACGGCTCCGATCCCCGTTTGCCGGGAGGAGAGATCAACAGCGACTCAGCCTCCGTCTATAGAGATGCGATTTCGTTGAACGACAACACGCACATTAAAGCGCGAACGTATGATGATGGGACCTGGAGCGCTCTTACCGACACATGGTTCTTTATCGCAGCGTCGGGAGCGGAGGTCGCATCGCTTGAAAACAACCTGCGTGTTACCGAGGTGATGTACAATCCGGCTCCGGGAGAGGGCTTTGAATTCATGGAATTCCACAACACTCATTCGTCCTCCCCGCTTCCATTGTATGATTTGCTTCTTACCGGCGGGATCGATTACCGGTTTCCGCCGAACGCCCAAATCCCACCGAACGGTTATCTTCTGCTGGCAAGGCTGAAATCGCCCGAAGAGGAAGCGTTGTTTCGCCGGTATTACCGATTGAACGGCGACGTCACTATTCTCGGTCCCTACTCCGGAAGACTATCGAATGCCGGAGACGAGATTACTCTAAAAACAAAATCAGAGAACAGTGAAATCATATCGTTTATTTACCGCGACGATCGCGGATGGCCGGTAGCACCGGATGGCGCGGGTCATTCTTTGGTTTCCCGTTCGAGTGCGATGGCCGCTCAGTCGTCGGGTTCATTGAACTACGGAGGAAATTGGCGGCAAAGCACCCTCATCGGTGGTTCGCCGGGACGAAAGGATTCCGATCCATCCTCCGATGTTCTTCTCAATGAATTCGCAGCGAACACCGTACGGGATACTATTGACGCGTCGATAAGAACGTCGAACGACTGGATTGAAATCTACAATCCGACAAACGAAGAAATCCTCCTGGAGAATTGGTATCTGAGTGACGACCCCGATAATCTGAAGAAATGGCGCATACCTGACAGTACTGTTCCGCCAGGGGAATATGTCGTTTACGAAGAGGTCTCCGATTTCAATGCCCCCGGGACCGACGGGTTTACATTGAACGATAACGGCGAGCGGATTTATCTCTCTCATCAGTTGGGTGGGATTGGTGTAGACCGCGTGGTGGATGCCGTGCGGTTCAGCGCGCAAAAGCTGCATCGCTCGCTCGGCCGTCAAACAGACGCTTCTCCGTATTGGGTAGCGATGCCTCTTACGCCGGATACCTCCAATGAGGCCCTCCCGGACGACATCGTTGTCGACGAATTTGTGCTCCATCTCCGTGAGGACAGGAAAAAGAATTTCGTGGAACTCTATAATCCCACCGATCGGGAAGTGAATTTGTGGAATGAGCACGGTGGATGGAGTTTGCGCGGAGATATCGAATTTCTCTTTCGTGCCGGCAGATCCATTCCACCGGGCGGCAGGTTAGTCGTGGTTGCTTTCGATCCGGAGGACTTGACCTCCAAACGGATCTTTATGGAGTTTTACGGATTGACCGATACCGCGATCCAATTGGCCGGCCCCTTTAGCGGACCGCTGAATGCACATGCCGGTCGAATCGCGATCGAGGAACCGCGCGGCGATCTCCCCGGATTGAACCAGGTCGCGTGGGGCGTTGTGGACGAGGTCCTTTTCTTCGACCAAGCGCCATGGCCCGCCGATTTTGGCGGACAAGGCAATTCTCTGCAGCGTCAATCCAGTGCGTTCGCGGGAAACGATCCGGCAAACTGGCGACCCGCGTCGCCGACACCGGGCGGAAGTGCGACGTCGATTGAATTCTGGCATTTGCACTGACATGCGTCCGAAAATGAGGCCTACGAACCAAGGGACTGTTTTTCTATACAAAGAGCAGAATGGTGAAATGAAACACCCTCTTGGATATCTTCACATCGGCGTTCTATAGTGCAAAATAAATAGTATACATTCAACGACGGCCGACCACGAAACGGATTCTCGGAGGAAAACAGGATTATGGTTACCGCGTTTATACTGATCAACGCCGAACGGGATGCGATCGCAGGAGCGGCGCAGGAGATTCTCAATATCGACGGAATCGCAGAAGTGTACAGTGTCGCGGGGGAATATGATTTGGTCGCTGTGGCACGCGTTCGCCAGAATGAGCAGCTCGCGAGGTTGGTCACCGAGGACATGATCGGTGTCAAGGGACTCACAAAAACCACGACGCTGATCGCGTTTCAACAGTATAGCAACTACGATCTTGACCGGATATTCAGTATCGGTGAATAAAGAACTCAGGCCGGTACAGGGCGGGAATTGTCGATTATTTTCCCGTCAGTTTTCTGCACATTTTCTCGAAAAAACCGCCGGGCTCGAGGCCGACGTCGACGATTTTTTGATAGGCGGGCGGGAAAAAGGTGATTTCCTGCGGATTGATGGGATCGTATTTGAGAATACCGTAGGGTTTCAGATGGGCCATGCAGCGGTGAAGGTTCTCCAGTCGTTCGACATCTCCCAGATCGTTCCACATGTTTCCTCCCAAAATCGACTCGCGTAGCCGACCGATCGAGAACGAGACTTCATTCGCCTCGGGACCGGCCTTTTCCACTTCCGGGAGTTGCAGGATATTCTCGCATAATGTCATATCGTCCTGGGTCAGTCGTTGCGAGTCTCTCTTAGCTCCTCGGAGGGTACCGTGCATTGTCTGGTAGGCGTGCCGGAACTTTTGTACCGCCTCAAAATCGACAATATCTCTCTCACTTTCCTTTGGAGGAGTTTCGATTAAGTGAGAATTCAGCAGTTTTTGGACGACCAGATCGGCCTCCGCCGGACGAAATCCAAGGCATGCGCCGAGATCTTCCCTAAAACGATGGACATCCCTCCGGAGGTCCGGATGCCCCAGGGCAAATTCGTGCCAGAGGCGGCATATGGAGGCTACTCGATACCAAAACGAGATGTCTTCGGTTAGGAATCCCTGGATCAGTCGTCTGTCGGCTTCACGCAGCTTGTTACACATCGCCTTGAAGATGACGAACGCGGTCTGCGGCGACTTTGTCATAATGGCGTGGATGTTTGCGAGGTTCAGCTCCAGACAATGGGTCTCTATCGTCGCATCGACATGCGCGCTGCGGGGTTGGTTGTCCACAATACTCATCTCGCCGAACAACTCATTCGGCCCGAGTTCGGCAAGATCGATCTCCCGGCCATTCTCTTCTCGAATGACACGGACGTTTCCCTCTACGATCAAGTAGGCTTTTCCACTTACCTCCCCTTGCTGAATGATTCTCTCGCCGGCCTCGAATTGGCGTTTACCTACTCGTCCGATACCCTTCTCTTGGTTGGATTGCGGGGACATTTTTTCTCCAATCGAAGTATGGACATCATCAGGGGGTACCGACACAACGATAGCGAACCGGGACAGGGTGTCAACCAATCCATTACTGTTCATTCGGAGTGAGAAAACCGCCGAATAAGAGGCTTCCATATCGTCTGTTCTTTCATCTATCGTATCCGACCCTGTCTTGTGAGACTGGCTTGGATGCAAAATGGACTCAATCTGTTGCAAAACTATTAACAGCTGTTTTGGGCGGAGCGAGATCCGGGACGGTTACTCCGTGACGCACATCTCCGGTAAGAACGGATCGCCACCCCCCGCGTTGGATATGTGAGGCATGGCCGGCGGATGCAGCGGAGCGGAAGAGCAGTAGCAAGGAGTAGGGGGCGGGTTCGGTATATTCTGGTGAAGATTGTCATACAAACCGGGAGTTTCCCCTATGTGCATAGTACAATCCCCCGGTTTCACCCGGTTTTTGGGGGACACGGAGAGGAATGGACACAGAAAAAGGCCCCGTGCGAACACGGGGCCTGCTTGTGGTCATATCAAAGCCTGGGGTTCAGCAGGCTCTTACTTGGGTGGCTTGGAGACCTTTCCGTCCTTGCCCAACTTCATATTCCACTTTCTGCCCTTCGCGAAGGGTCCGGAATCCCTGGGCATCGATGTTCGAGTGATGGATGAACAGATCTTTTCCGCCATCATCGGGAACGATGAACCCATATCCTTTTTGTTCACTGAACCACTTGACTGTTCCTGTAGCCATACTGTGTTCCTCCTCGGGCTACGTAATCCGTATTCCGTTATATTGATGCCCTCACTCTGATTCAGGGGTGTTCCCGAGGGCTAAGGAGCAGCACCTGAAAGACTTATGTATAAAAAAACCGGTTCACAAATGCGGCGATTGCAGAAAGAATCAAGTTACTTGCTTCGATGTCAAATTGCCGCCTTTGAACCGGAAACTTCCTATTTCTCGTTTTCGAACAGTATCGGAAATGTCGGGGCGACTGGATTCGAACCAGCGACCACTTGAACCCCATTCAAGCACGCTACCAAGCTGCGCCACGCCCCGATACTGATCGGACCTGTACAATTCCAGGAATACTATACCACTTTCTCGGAAACAATCAAATCCGGGACAGATATCGCGGCACAGAAAAAATAAAACAGAAATATAAGAGTAGTTGAAAGAGTAGTTGAAACCGAGTCCGCGTCTATGTTATACTGTAACGGTCCAAAAGGCCGCGTTGCAAATTGTGTTGCCCTAGTCCAGTAGAATCAATGGGTTGCAGAATTTGGAGGGTAGTCTGCATTAGGGTCGTCCAGTGCACTCCGCTGAGCGAATAGTCCAGGCGATGCGGCCGTATCCACTACCGAGAGGAGCCCCTCTAATGTTCACCTCACAGCGACGCACAGCCGTTCTCATCAAAGTCGAGTCGGAAGAAGTCCTGTCAGTTGCCAACACTCTTTTCGAGACCGTCCCCTACCCGTCAGTTTCCGAATTCCTGCGGGGACACCAAGACAAAACGTGCGATCTTCTGATTCTCCAGTCCGCGGACGACCTCGGAACCGCCGATCTGAGGCAACTCTTGACTGCATGGACAAAGGTTCCTGTCTTCCTGTTTTCCGAGGAACCGCCCCCGGAGATCGTTGACCAGTTCTTCAATTGTTACCGGAGTTCCAACCTGACCTCGCTGGCGGATATTACGTTTGTATTGTGCTCCGGTGTGTGCGAGTTTGATCGTTTGCAGATCAACGAGATCGCCGCTGTGGCGCGAGCGGGCGATCTGGCGCAGGCCCAAAGCATGATGGAGGGACTTCAGTATGCGGCGGTAGTGGACCGCCGAGGAGGGGTAACATGGTCCACCCCCGGCTTCGCGGAAGAGATCGCCGACAGCAAGATCGATGCGGGTCTCCTTCAGCATCTCCATCGCGACCGCGCTCATGTTGTAACAAGAGACTTCGACGTGTGGATACAGACAAAGAATGGCGACGCAGTCATGATCCAAGTGACGTTTGTTCCATCGCAGACCGAGCAAGGAAGACATTACGCTTTGATCTGCCGGGATCCATTCGAGTTTTATCAGGTCAGGGAACGGCACCTTGGATTGAGGCGGGCGATTGACGAGATCGGCGATTTGCTCGTTCTTTACTGGCCGGATTCGCAAAAATGCTCCTGCAGCGGCGGCCTGAAAGATATGGTTGGAATTTCTCAGAATCTCGCCGCAACAATGACTGTCTATGACTTCTTCGCACGGGAATCGCGGCCCATCGTTCGGGATGCGGTCCGTGAAGCGCTTGGGTTGCCCGGCTCGGGGGTGACGTTCCCGGCCACCATGCTGACCGCTCATCGCCGCCGTGTACCGGTGGAAGTCGTAGCCCGCGCCCTCTATAAGTTTAACGAAAAGACGGCCTTGATCGCTTTCGCGATTCAGGACGTGCGTCAGCGCCGTCAGATGGAGAGACTTATCGGCGAATTGCAGTCCTTCTCCAGCGTGATCGCAACCGATGTCGATCTCAAACAAGTCCCGATCGCCGCTTCCGACATCATGAGTCTCATTCTGCAGAACGCTTCTACGCACAAGAGCACGCGAGCGGCCGACCAAAGCAAGACCGAAGCCTTGATCGGTTATCTGGCCTCGGGCCCGAAATCCATTCCGCAGATCATGCGGCGACTGGGTGTCAAGCGAAGAATGGCATTCAATTACATCCGGAAAATTCGGGAACAGGGTGTTGTCCTGCGCGTGAACTCGGAGGGCAAATACGAAATCGAGTTGTGACCGGTTCTCTTTACCCCGGCCTTCCGCCGAACCACAGTAAGACAATCGGACGGATACAACGGCTGAGGGACGAGGGGGTAAAGAGTGCGATACTTTTTCATAGGGCTCCTGTCGATCATTCTGGCCGTTTCCTGCGGGGAACGGCCGGATTTTGTTTCGTGGCCTCTTTACCGGGAGTTGCCTCAGTCCCTGAAGAGTAGTTTTCCAAAGCTTGCGGATGGCGCGTTCGCAACCGAGGACGGACGCCGTAGCTTTTTGATCGGCGTCTACAGCCAGGACGACCCTCGATTCGACCTGTATGGAAAACGTGAACTAACTCATCTTCCCCCCGATTACGGGCTTTACGATCCGAATTCGGTCGGATGGATTTACGAAGAGCCTCTGGACGGCGAATCGTTCCGGCGGCTTGGATTCAATCTTTATTCCATCACCCTAACCCCAAAGCCGTTCTATAACCTGGTCGGTTATCAAGCGCGAGTGCCTCAGGATCCGGAGTACGTACGCGTGCTGGCTCGCGAAATGCGAGCGCCCTTCTATGTCGATTATGTTGCCTGGCCCTGGACTCTCGGCGCTCCCGGTCAAACCGACGCGGGCGCATTGCCGCCCGAAGCGATCAATCCCCACAGGAACCATTGGGTTCCTTTTCGGACCATCGGCGAAGGACGCGAGATTTGGCTGCAGATCTGGCGGCTGTACGCGGAGCGACTTCGCGATGCGAACGTGCCGGTGCTTCTGTACGAGCTTTTCAACGAACCGATCTATGGAGCACTCACTGAGGACCACAGAGACGAGTTTGTTCTGTGGCTGAAAGCACGATACGGCACACTTGAAAAAGTCAACAAAACGTGGGCTGCCTCCTATGATTCCTGGGGCCAGATCCGAAACCATCCTTCGCCGATGTCGGATTGCGCCTTGTGGCTGGATTATGACGAGTATCTTGGGGACACGTTCGTCGAACTGTTCGCCGCTGGACGAGACGCGATTCGAGAGTTCGATGCAGATGCCGTATGTGTGGTGCAACCCACGAAAAGGCTTGTTTATGACCCGCTCTGCGGGGTTGATTTTATGACGATACTCGACAAGGAGGAGGTTGTTCTTGCTCCCACCGATGGAGGTGTTTGGACTCCCGGCGAAATCCCGCAGGAGAGACCGGCGAGCCTGCTTGACTGTCCTTTGGCTTCCGCTCCCATTTCAAGCGATCTGATGTGCGCATTGGCGGGAGAGAGGATGTTGTTTGACAATGAGTTGTATCTGACAGGACAAACGCGGCGGACTACGCGAAACGATTTCTGGACCCGCGTACTTCTCGGGTATGACGGAGCGACGTTGTTCTCCTGGTCAAAGCGCGGTTGGGCATGGTGGGACGGAAAACGCCGACTCGAGAAGGAAGCGGAGAGCCATCCATACTCGGCTCTGTTGCCTTTGGCCAGAAACACCGAAGCTTTGCGGGGCATTCTTGATTTTGCACTGGAAATCGAAAAAGTACGAGACGACGTTCTGCCAAAACCATGGAACCCCGATCCGAAAATCGGTTTTCTGTGGAATTGGGGAGATGTCCGGAGGAGAGCTTATGACCGCAAGATCGCCGAGAAGACGATGGAATATTATGCAGCCCTTCGCTATAGCCATTGGCCGATGACTCTCCTGCCGTCGAATGCGATCTCTTTGGAAAGTCTATCCACATTCGAGGTACTTGTTGTTGCGGGGATGGAGTATTTAAGGGAGGACATCGCAGAACTTCTTATAGAATACACAGTGCGCGGAGGACAGCTGGTCGTCGCTGCGACCATACCGTCACGCACACCGTATGGTCCTCCTAACAATATCGATAATCATCTCAGCGTGAGGTTCGGCGAGAAAGATACCGTCGCGAGTACTCTTCACCGTTCAGATGAGGTTCAAGGGGACGGTTTGCCTGATGAGATCGACCTTCGGCAGGGCGTACGGACCGTGTCCTCCACCCAAACGCTGAATGTGCTTCTCCGAGACGCCCGGAATCGCCCTGTTCTCGTGGAACAACCTTCGGGCAAAGGGCGGATTTTGTATCAGGCGGCGGACATTCATGGATATCGTTTGGTGACAGTGCTTTCTTGGCTTTTGGAGGTGTGCGGAATCGAGAAACCGGTCTCGATCCACGACAGCGACGGCGTGCTCGCAACGAACATTCTGCTCAGTTATCGCCGTTATGAGGACCGTGTCGCCCTTCTGCTGCGGAATCGAAATCGATTTCCTCAGCGTCTCCGGATCTCCTTGGCGCTTGGCTCGGACGAGTGGTCCGTATGCGATCCGCTGGACACCGGTGCGATACGTTCGCTTTCAGCAAAGCCGACCTGGACTGCAGACCAACTCAAGAGACCTGGCATACCGCTGGACATCGATACGGAAGATTTTCGCTTGTTGCTTATCGAACGGGGGAAAATCTGAATCGAACCCCTACGTATGCGTATCTTGAGCTTTCTCTCCAACCGCGTGACACTTTCGACATGATAGACAGAGAATCAAAAGACGCAGGGAAACCGGTACGTTTCATCCGGGAACTATGCCGCCCGCTTACATCGAAGCGGGAGCTCACCCTTTTGATATTTCTAGCCATCGTCATTCTATTTGCTCGGTATGTGCCCGCCTGGAATGCCATCTGGGATTTTGATGTGTATATCGACGCGTCGAAAGCGATGATGGAAGGCCGCAGTCCTTATGTTCCTGAAGATGCATCCCGTCCGGATGCGCCGTATATCGGACTACCCTACCTCTACTCTCCTCTCTTCGCTCGCCTTATTACTCCGCTTGCCTTACTGGACCCGATGTGGGCCGGACTTGTTTGGGTTATACTAAAATGTCTTTCTCTTTTGCTGTGTATTTTCCTGGTCATACTCTTGATCGACGTGCCGATTTCCATCGGTTCCGTCGGTTCTATTCTCTTCCTTCTTCTAGTTTACCAGCCACTCGGGCTTGATATGGGGTCGGGAAACGTGGCGGTTTTCGAAATCACCGGTATTCTCGGCGGCTTTGCCGCTTGGCGAAAAGGACGAACGCTGCTTGCGGGCTTTCTATTTATATTACCCCTGATGGTAAAGCCGACCTGCTTGCTCTTGTTGCTCTATCCGCTTCATCGAAGAGCGTGGGATGTTTTGCGAGGTACGGCAGTGGGCCTGGCTGTGCTAATCATCGGTTCGTTACCCGATATTCATTATGTGCTCGATTTATTCCAATTTTTGCGAGGTCCGATCTGGGCCTCATTTTGGGATGAATTATCACAGAGTTTTTACAATTTTTCGGCGGTAACGGTTATTCAGCGCATTTTTGGAGAAACCTATTTTGTAGGACCGGTTATATCGATGGAGTGGCTGCCTCCTTTCTTGATTCCTTTTTTCGTTGTCTCGATCTTTCTTTGTAGTGTCTGGGCGATCGCGCGGAGTGAAAATGAATGCATACATGGTGAACTGGCCCCGGAGATTCTGTCACTTGTATTACTGACCGCGATTTTGCTGCCCCCGCGTCTGGCGGGTTACACACTTACTTGGACCTTCTTTCCGGTTGTTGCGTTGATCAAAAGCACGGCGGAGCGAAAAGGCTTCGTAATAGGCTTGCTCACACTGCTGGGGCTCGCAGTTATCCAAATTGACGTTGAGCCGCAACATGTGTCTCCGGGTATCGCTCAGCTTTTGATCGACCATTATTTCTTTGGAGTACTGTTTCTGTATTGTGCCAATGTTCGTGCGGTTGTGGGGAGGTGAGTGGGAAAGACGATGTAACAGGGAAGGCGTGCCGGTACGGGAGGGCGAGGCTCCCGCCGAGCCGATGGACCCGCATAAGAAGGACGGCTCATCAGGAGATTCGCCCTCCCATCATTCGCCTTTCCCAAATTATTTGTATATTATTGCTTCCCTTCCGTGGAATACCTCCATTTGCAAATGACTCTGAATCCCGTAATGCGTCTCGAAATCGAATACAATTTCATAGACAGCAGAATCGCTCCTCTTCTCTTTTAAAGGAATATTCCGCTCTCCATACGGTTCGAAATCGTTCAGTTGCCCCTCTGCAATTTGTGAACCTTGTGAATAGATCGTATATTTACATTCTCTCAACGAGTAGGGCCGTTTGTTGATAACTTTGATACCGATCTCTTGTTCTTGTTTCGAATCGATCTCCACGGTGGCATCCGCAAAGGCTCGGCGTAACGACGTAATAAACGTCGGATTCAGCCAAAGCGTCGAATCGCCGGAAATGACACCGGGATGACGATCCTGGTCTTCCCGCAGCTGATAGAGAAAACCTCCGCTCATACCTTTCTCAACACCGAATTCGTACAAATCCTCGACAGCGGCTTTGCCGAGCGAGTAGACCGGGCCGTAATAGGTATTGCATTCCGTGTATATACACGGGATGTCCGCCTTGTTCGCTTCTCCGATGCTTTTTTCGATCAACGGTTGTCTGTCTTTGGAAGTATTCGGCGGTCCGAAATAGTAATTCACTCCCATGATGTCCTGATTCGCGGTTCGTTCCTGTCCGAATAGGTTTGCATAGACAACCGGACGTCGATAAGGATCGATATCCGTATAGATGGGATACAACGCCGCGAGAAGTTCATCGATGTCCGCCGTGACCTCATTGCAGGAATTCCAAAACCACGTTCCAGGCAAGTCGCGATATACCTCGATAAACCGTCTTGAGATTTCGCACATGCGCGCGAACGGATAGGGAGCGTGGCGTTCCTTCAGCTCATCGGTCGTACACACGCTAAACGGGGCCAAGACCATCCATCCGAGATTCTCTTCCACGGCCATATCGATTTGCCAAGGCGGAGGATAATCGCCGCGCAGCATGTTGAATCCGACTTTCTTCAGAATATTCATAATTTGCCGCGTGCGACGTGGACTTTGAGGAATCAGGCCATGGCAGTTGATTCCTTTTACGATAAATGTTTCTCCGTTCAAATAGATCTTTCCGTCTCTGATTTCAAAAACAGGAGCGAGAACTGGAAATTCTCTTCGATAGAATTCATGGTGTTCAGTCGGAACGGATAGAACTACAGTATATTTTCCGAGGCCGGGCTGGACTTGTACTTCCTGCGGTTCCTTCCGTGGGAGATTCAATTCGGTCGATGCAAGCTCGATTCCCTCCTGATTGAAAATATCGATGTGAATGGATTTCGCAAAAACTTTATTCCGCTCGGACGTGGCGGATATTTGTAACACGGTTGCGTACTCTCCACTTCTCTTTACGACGGTATTCTTGCGGGAAATGTCAAACTCCAACCCGGCCGGTGAAGGAATATCGATCTCCGTTTCGGCGGTCGTGAATAAACCCTGTTCGTCATAGACATCCAGTTGAATGAGGAGTGGACCGAACCAATTGAGCCGATCTGCAGAGAAACTGAATTCCGATGTTTGATTCGGTTTCATGGACGTCGAGTGCGATTTCTCCAAAATCACATTGCCTGAAAGTGTCGTAATTCGTAGAATGGCGCTGATTTCGGTTGTGGATTTGTGCCCGTTGCGGATAGACGCTCGCACCATGTGTTTCTCGGAATTCCAATTCAATTCTTTAATTTCGACGGGGATGAGCGAAATATATGCACGGCCGACCTGATGATAGGTACCGAAATCGCCTCGGGCTGGATGCGGAAGATCCAGCCATTCGTGGTCATTCTCATCCACGGGATGAAGAGAGAGCCAGAGCCTGTGAAATCCTTCCCGGAAAGGAGGCCGGTTGATGGGGGTGACACTTCCGGCGGGGAATTCTTCGGGAATCTGAAAAGAGAAAACAGTGTTAACTGTACTGTTTTTCCATTCTCCGGGAGCGATTTCTTTTTGAACCGCGATGGGTGTTTCCGCGAAGAGTTCATCGGTGATGGTTAGCCGTGCAAGTAGATTGTCCGTGGGAATTGAATCGCGAAGACATCGCCATGTCGCGGATAGAGTATATGTCTCGCCGGGCGTCATGCTCGCAGCCGACAAGTGGATGTTTTCACACGTGAAGTCGACGATTTCGGTTTTAGGAACGAGTAGTTGTTCGGCATAGTCCAACGAACGCTCCAAAGATTCGAAATCGCCTTGTGATAGATGTTCTCTCGTGATCTCGAGAAGCGACAACGCCGAAGAGGCCCGGATAGCGTCGCTCTGTTTCGGTTCGGCGGTTTGTTTCTTTTCTTTGGCCTGTGTTTCGATTGTTTTTAATCTTCGTCGGTGAGCTGCGTCCGATACGAATTCGACGGTCCGTGAGACAGTAGCGACTGCTTCACCGTCCTCTTTTGCGATGCTAACGTTGAATTCCATCGCACCTTCCGTGATATCTGTGGGTAAAGGAAATTGCGGTTTGTTCGGTCCCGAACCGATTTGGATCTCGCTGTAGCCCCGAGAGATGCTTTTTGTCAACTTCCGGCTCTTGTCCCCCGTCTTCAAGGTAATAACAGCATCGCGAATTTCTTTTTGTACATTAAAGAAAAGTAGGAACTCGGGGGACTGTGAGACGGGATACCGTGAACGCAGCGCGTGGAGACCAACGGTCGGCGGGGCAACGCGAATATCCGATTCGGATGCGGCAAAGTAGGCTACGGACGCATATCCCGACCAGACTTGCAGGCCGACTCGTCCCCGTTTCGCTTTCCAGTCCGGCAGTTCGAGATTCCAGTCGGCCGGTTCCGGTTTGGCCGCCGACCAGAATTTCGCCTTGAGTAATCCGTCTCGAATCGTGATCTTCTGCCAAATCCAGCCGGTTCTGTTCCACTCGCCCTGTGTGAGTCCGACACCGTTTTGTGCTTTCACGAGATAGATCTTGTCGGAATCGCCTGGATGATACTTGATTTGGAAACCGGCATCCGCGTCCTGCTCGACGAAGTAGTGGGGTCTGTTCTGTTTGAGGTTGTATTCTGTCGCCAGATCGTCCGAGTATTCGCCTTGGAACAAGAGGACTCCATCGCTGTCGTTTGACAGCGGTTCATCGTCCTTCCATAGGACGACAACGGTTCCCTCTTCCAAAAAAGCGTCTTTTGCGAGAACCACGAGCTCATTTCCCCGCAATCGAAGCACTCTGGATCCGAAACCGAAGGGTACACTCGTGTCGGTTTCCAGTACGCACCGTCCGTCTCCTCCAAAGTCGAGAATTTCCCATTGAGCCATCGCCTCACAGTGGCTTTCGAAGACGAAACCACCTTCAGAATTAACGATTTGAGAGTGCGAAGCGGTGGAGGAGAAGACGAGCGATAGAACGAAAAGACGAACAGCTCTCATAGTGTTGTACTCCCGGTAGAGAATAGGAAAAAGCCCGAGCGATTTCTCACTCGGGCTTATCGTATCGATCAAACCTTGCGGGGGATAGATCAGAAGCCACCCATCATGCCACCGCCCATGCCGCCGCCCATGCCGCCGCCCATG
>CAZTDD010000049.1:0-43436 GCA_964612675.1 uncultured bacterium | reverse complement strand
ATGCGGCTTTCCAACGGCGTTTCCGGCCGGCGTCTTCTCGTTTTTGCAACCATAGAGTCTATTCCGAGAAATTCAACCACAGTCTACGTGATATTTGCCGCGACTTGCGCGAGAAACAGGAGAAAGGGGGAAGAGAAGTCGTCTCGTTTCCACCCAAACCTGCGAGACGAAGATCTTTCAAAAATCGCAAGTCAAAAGACTCTGATTGACCGTACGGAGACAAGAATGCTCAAGCAAAGCATAGTCATTGTCGATGACGAAGTGGAATTGGCCGAGAATCTTGCGGACTTCCTGCGATTCGAAGGGTATGAGGTGATGTATTTCTCGGACGCGCCGGAAGCCGTTGCCCAGATGGACGCGTTGCGCGCGGATGCCATTATTCTCGATTACGAGATGACCGGCGTCAGTGGTGCGGAACTCCTCGGGCGCTTCAAGGCAATGAAGCCAGAGATCCCCGTCCTCGTCATTGGTTCCACCGCCCAAAGCGGGCTGTGTGAAGAGGCAAGCGCGCGTGGTGCCGACGATTTCCTGGTGCAGCCCTATGAGCAGGACGAATTGCTGCAAGCCCTACGCACGATGATCGGGAACGATTGACTCCTTTGATCTCTTGTCTGTGCCATTCTGACACATGCCTTCCCACACATTCACCTTCTATGACACAGTACTTCTTAAGGTCGGATGTATCATCCCTGAGAATTCTGCCATTTCACGCTTCGAAATACCTGATGTCTTGGCATGATATTTGAGATTGGCGTAAAGAAGACAGCTGTGACCGTCGTGCTGTGTCTGCGTTGCAGCAAGAGCTGCATTCTCACGGAGGTGACCAGAATGAACACGCTAGCCGGTTCCCTCACAACACCCTTCAATCAGGAAGCAGAGTCCAGTATCTGATGATACAACCACAAGAGAAACCGACAAAAATCACTCGATGAGGTTCAATCAAATGAATGAGGCAAAAACACAAGATACTCAGAGGCATACATTTCAGGCTGAGGTCAAACAGATTCTCGATATTGTCATTCACTCGCTTTACGCGCACCGCGAAATCTTCGTGCGCGAATTGATCTCGAACGCCGTCGATGCCCTCGAGCGCATGCGCGTCGAACAACTCACCTCCGAATCGGTCGCCGATCCGGAACTTCCACTTGAAATTCGGATTGATGTCAGTGAAGCCGGTAAAACAGTTTCCGTCTCAGACACCGGCATAGGCATGACCGAACAGGAGATCATCGAAAACCTCGGCACAATTGCCCATTCCGGTACGCGTGAGTTTCTCGAACGCTTGAAGGATACGCCCTCCGCCGATGTCCAACTGATCGGACAGTTTGGTGTCGGTTTCTACTCATCATTCATGGCTGCCAACGAGGTCACAGTGCAGACTCGTTCTTTCCGATCGGAGATGCCTGGTGTGGAATGGACCTCGGACGGCGGCGGTGAGTATACGCTCAGGACACGCGACGATCTCCAGCGTGGAACCAAGGTGATCTTATCGCTGCGAGACGATGCAGAGGAATTTGCCTCGGCAGACCGGATCAAGGAAATCGTTAAGAAATACTCCAATTTCATTCCCTTTCCGATTTTGATCAACGGCGAAAAAGTCAACACTGTCCAGGCCATTTGGACCCGCAACAAATCGGAAATCAACGACGAGGAATACAACGAGTTTTACAAATTCATAGCGAACGCGTTCGACGAGCCCTTGTATCGTCTCCATTTCTCCTCGGACGCGCCTTTGCAGATTCACTCTTTGCTGTTTGTCCCACAGATGAACATGGAGAAATTCGGGTTCGGGAAAATGGATCCCGGCGTGAATCTGTACTGCCGGAGGGTGTTGATCCAACAGAATTCGGATGTCATTCTCCCCGATTGGCTTCGCTTCGTGAAAGGCGTCGTAGACAGCGAAGACTTGCCGCTCAACATCTCACGTGAGACTTTGCAGGATAACGCTCTGATCCGTAAACTCTCCAGCGTCCTTACCAACCGCTTCTTGAAATACCTGAAAGAACAATTGAAGCAAGATCGGGATACTTATAAGACCTTCTGGAACACACACGGGATGTTTCTCAAACAGGGCGTTCTCGATGACCCAAATCACCGCAATGAAATAGCACCGCTTCTCTTCTTTGAAACCTCAAAGACAGAGAGCGGAGAACCGATTACCCTCTCCGAATACCTCGAACGCATGAAGCCCGACCAGGAAAAAATCTATTACATTCACGGTCCTTCGCGGGACACGATTCAATCCGGTCCCTATATGGAAGCGTTTCTAAAAAATGACATTGAGGTGTTGTATCTCTACGAACCGATCGACGACTTTGTCTTCAGTGCGCTTCGGGAATTCGAGGGCAAAGAACTTGTTTCGGCGGACCAAAGCGAGATCGATCTTCCGGAAGTTGAAGAAACCGAGAGTTCCTCGAAAGAAGAACCGGCTCTTTCTGCGGATGATAAAGAAAGCCTTTGCGGCTGGATCAAGGAGATCCTTGGTGATCGAGTGGATGCGGTTCGCGATTCCAAAAGACTGGTGGAGAGCCCCGCGATGATTGTCTGTTCGGATGGGCAGATGACGGCAAATATCCAACGCATTATGAAAGCCACACAGCAGGAGGTGCCGTCGTTCGGTAGAAACGCTCTTGAAATCAATCCTTCCCATCCGATTTTCCAACGCTTGGTGGAAATGCGAAAGTCCGGCGACAACGAGGACTATGCAAAGATGGTCGTCGAACATATCTATGATAGCGCGATGGCGGATGCCGGATTGCTTACCGATCCGCGAGCGATGGTGAAACGAAATTACGAAATCCTGGAGAAAGCCCTTTCTTCGGGGCCTTCGTGAGCCGTTGCGAGCTCTTCGATTCTTAGGCCGGTAAGTTCTGTAGCCTTGCTTCTGACACCGTGTTACTCTGGATAAACGCATCTAGATTGTGCTGGAAGGAGCGAATGATGAAACTCTATCTTCACGCAGCATTCTTGTGTCTGTTCGCCGCAACTGTCGGGTATGCCGCACCGATTGCAATTGTTGATGCCGGTGCTTTCGATCGAATCGCGACCCCTGTGTATCTCGATGTTGACTCGTCCATGTGTCCTGAGGGTGCCAAGGTTGCCGTTGTGGAGAACGCGACTCTTGCTCCTGCACAGATGGAGAGTGTGGAAGACGGCAAAGTCCGCATCTGGTGGATTGTGCATAACCTCCCTGCCGGCGATTCGAGGGAATATGAGATTCTGTTTCTGAACGAAACTTTCGATGAGGATTTTCACTGGAAAGACAAAACGGAATTCACCACGCGACTTCTTTTCGGCGATCGAGCTGTGCTTGAATATGTGCATCCGCTCTTTGACACGAATGACATCGAAAATACCAAGAAGCCGTTCCATCATGTCTTTGCGCCGGATGGATCCCGGGCGATCACAAAGGGCGTCGGTGGTCTCTACTCACACCATCGTGGGATTTTCTTTGGCTACAACAAGATTCAGTTCGACGGCACATCGCTCGACACCTGGCACGCCCGGAACGGAGAACACGAACAGCATGTCGAGTTTGTCGAGACCGCGGCCGGACCGTTGCTTGGTTCGCAGACTCTGCGAATCCATTGGAATGACCGGGACGGTGAACCATTCGCCAAAGAGGTCCGTAGAGTTCGCGCCTTTCGCCAGCCGGATGACACAATGTTGATCGAATTCGAAACTGATCTTCGTACAGAACGGGAAAAGGTGATTCTGGACGGTGACCGACAGCATGCCGGAGTTCAGTTCCGTGCGGCTCAGTATGTTGCGGATCACGAAAAAGAAACACGCTATCTGCGACCGAAGGCCTGGGCGGATCTTCCACCGGATCAGCAAATCAACACACCGGAACATAAAAACCTGCCATGGAACGCGGCCAAATTCAGTGTGGAAAATGAGAAATACACTGTGGTATACATTACTCATCCTGATAATCCGAGCGATGCGTTTTTCTCTGAGCGTCTGTACGGCCGATTCGGTGAGTTTTTCCGCTACGAATTGACGCCGGATAATCCATTGCATGCACAATATCGTTGGTGGATAGCGGCGAGCCAGGATATAGACAGAGACCAAATAGAATCTCGGTACCACGATTTCGCGAATCCGCCGGAGGTACAGCTGAAGAAGTAGTATTGTCTCCCAAATGCCGATCCGCCTCGTTAATCCGTAATTTGGAGCGACGGTGTCGGCGGATTTGAAAAAGGAGGAGATGTAAGCGCTTAGGGAGGTGTCGCGACAAGGCCGACCTCAGTTGAACATATCGTTTTAAGAGGATCGTCGACCGCGAAAACCCGAGAAAGCGGATTTCAATCCGCACTTAAAGTATCTCGTTTCCCGTGAACTTCCCACGGCTTGAACTCTTGTTTTTGAAGGAATTCCTGGATCCTCTCTTGGTAACGCCTGACAGCCTCCTGATCGCCCTTTTGCGACGCGATTGCCGCTAGATTTTCCAGCACGGATTGGCTCTCACCATAGTTCTGTAAAATCTCGAGATAGCATTGTTCGGCTTCATCCAGTCGCCCCTGTATGTGAAGCGTATTGGCTACAAGAATACGCGCATCCCGGCTGTTTGGATTTCGTTCGAGCCAACGACGGGATAGATCCCATGCCTTCTCAAAGTATCTCTGGACTTTTTCGCGAGCATCAGGTGTCTCGGGCCCCTTCATCGTTTCTCTGGCCGCTTTCAGGTAGCAGGTCCCGAGGTTGATCCATGGTTTCTCCCAATCCGGCCAGAATTCGATACACTGTTCGAACATTTGCGCGGCCTTCTCGTAGTCCCGCTTATGGACCATATAAAGGATGCCCAGGTTGTTGGCCGCGTCCGGAAGGTACGGATCGATCTCAAGGGCCGCGTTTAGCTGCCTGGCGGCGTCCAAGGGCCTGTCCGCTTCCATGTATTCCTTCGCTAGATGAAAATGCGTACGCGCTTTATTCGGCGAAAGCCGAACCGCGTCTTTCCAAAATTCAATCTTGTCTGAATACAAGTGATTTCGCTGGGCCGTTACGATACCCAGATAAGCAAACAGGCAGCTTAACGTCACAATCGTGAATTTCTTGAGTAGGCGGGGATTTTGTATCCGTGCCTCCATCTTCTTCCACAAAACGCTTCCAAGTGTGACCAACGCCACAACAAAACCGACATTCGGCAGGTAGACGTGACGTTCCGCTGCGAGATCGTTCAAGGGGATCACACTCGATGTCGGTGCCAGCGAGATGAAATACCAAGCGATGCCTATAGGGATGAGAGGGTGTTTACGTGCGAAAAAAACGCCCAACCCAATCAACACGAGGAGAACCAACCCTCCGCCGATCAGGTTTGAATGGCTGAACGTGTCGATTTGAGGAACGGTTGGATCGATGCATAAGGGACGCAGACAGAGCTGTCGTGGAATGTAGTAAAGACCGATTACCCCGATCTGGCTCAGTACGTTCACCCACCACGGCCGGATTTTTGCCTCTTCGACACCTGCGAGCCGGTGTAAGAGACCCGCGAACCAGGATTCTTCCTCCGAACCCCCAGAATCTCCGCCTACTCCTATATGCTGCAACCGATATACGAAAAACCCGATCAGGAGGATACCCAAAAACAGCACGGCAGGAGCGAGGCGTTTGACGGCCGTCCTAAGCGAAAGCCGTCGTACAATCAGCCAGGCAAGAATCAGTCCGCTGACAACGGGCATCGTGACGATGATCTCTTTCGTTCCGATTCCAAGTACAAAACAAAGAACAAAACCGACGCCGGCAAGTCCGCCGATCAGATAATCCTTTCGGGAACGAGCACCCAGGTTGTCCCTTAAAAAGCCGAATCGCTCTCCTGCAGTCAGAAGACATAGAGTTCCAAGCACATACTCCAGCGTTGCTAAAACCGAGGATCGTCCCGAAAGATAGGTGACAGCCTCCGTATTGATGGGATGAATACCATACAGAAATGCTATAAGGGCTGGCAAGTACGACCGGACCCCGTTATCCGTGTCTCGATCTGGATGCAATAGACGAAGAAGCTTGCGGACCAGAAAATATACACCTGCGACGACGAGTAAATGATAGACCACGCTCGACAGATGATAGATAAATCCGCTCTGATAACCGGGTTTCCCGCCCTCCATTTGGGTTTGGTACAGACCGAAAGCGTCGCTGAGGTGCCAATCGAGGGCATAGCTTAGTTGGACTATACTACGGTAGATGAAACCCTGCAGGATAACCTGGATCCCCCGAATCGAGCGGATCCGTGCATTGTCCACGATCGCATAATAATCATCGAAGTACCACGGCACGAAAAGTGAGGGAATGTAAACGACAAACACCACAAGCAAGAGTAGAACCACCTGCAATCGGGGATTGGCTAGGCGCAAAGGCTCCTGTTTCGTTTCCGGCAAGTTGGCCTGGGGCTCAGGTGCTTGTTTCTTCGGCGGTTGCCGTTTCTTTGTCTTCTTTTGACGGTTTTTACTCACGATGAACGTTTCTTACACAAAGATCGGAGTCTCAGTGTAACATGCAGGTCTGTGAAGACGACAGCCCATGCAGGACGAAGTGGCCTCGGGATTTCTCCACTGATCCGGGGTGACACAGGATACCGATATGGCCTTACTCTCTGCTCATAATATTCTTTCTATTGATCCTTATGGACCACATCCAGGTACTCCAAAGGAGGAAAGCCCCCCGTTACAGGCTTTTCCGGCGGCTGATCCTCGATCTTGAACAGGTCGGTGCAGTAGTAAGCCTCATACACCTGCCCATCGGCTGTTTCCCGCTGAATCAGATAGCGAGACTGCCAGCCCGGCAGGTCCATATCCCGTGTTGGCAACGCGTATATTTCCAGGTCGACGACTTTTCCCACGTAGACTCCGGGTGGCTTGAACTCCCGCGCGCCCGCTCCATAGGGTTTCCCATAGGCATACTTCCCGATTCCGTTCCGCAGCTCCCGTATCGCCTGATACTGTGTCCACCCGCCTATGACCAGAGTCAGGACGACCAGTCCAGCGGCAGCAATCCATAAAACACAATAGGTGCGTCTAGAGTTCACGTTTCCCATAATAAATCGGCCAAATCAACCACGTGAGGATGAGTCCGATTAATCCTCCGGCCGCATTGAGTAGAACATCATTAATATCCACTACTCGACTCGGCATGAAGGCCTGAATGGCTTCGTCGAAGGTTCCTGCCACGACAGTCAAAGCTAGCGACCAGAACAGCCGTCTTTGTGTTGCCCAGAATAGAAGGATGAAAAGACCTGCGTATTCAGGGTAGTGGATATATTCGCTGGGCAGAACTACCAAATGTCGAGCCAATAGATACAAAACGACTCCGGTAATGCCCATAAGGCTCCATCCTAATAGTGTACCTTCTTTTCGCCATAGTTTTCTCACCGCCAACGCAAGACCGACCACACATGTCACTATCGTTATCGTACGGATGCAGCGGTTGAACGCCACCCAGCCGTGCTGACCGATCCATTCCGAAATCCAGGAAGATATTGTTGTCGGAAGCACCAAACACAACAGGTAATAGACTCCGACCAATGTCATCTTCCATGGATGAATCGATTCTGGATCTGAATCGACAATCTGTTCTAGCGGTGCTTTCTCGCAGGCTGTTTCCATTCCTCGGTTAGTCGCCTTCGTTGATATTTGCGGATTCGTCTCCCTCAAGACAACATAACATGTCTTCCACTCCAAATCTCTCAAAACCGTCCACGGATGGTTTCTTGTTTCCCATGGGTCTGCAGAGACTGTTGTTGCTGTTCCCTCTGCGCGGCGAGGAAGCGGCTTCTATACTGTTCGGTGGCTTCCTCGTCCCCTCTCGCACGCGCGATGTTTGCCAGGTTCTCCAATGCGTTCGGGATTTCTCCGTGCTCCTGGACAATTTGGAGATAAAGCGCCTTTGCCTGTTCCAGCTGTTGCCGACACTGCAGCACGTTCGCCATCAGCAGTTCTGCCTTAACGTTATCCGGTTCTCTCTCCATCCAACGGAGTGCGAGATTCTCTGCTTCGTCGAATCTCTTCAGCAATAAGTAACAGGTCCCCAAGTTGGTCCAGACGCTCGGAACATCGGGATCTGCCTGGATACATCTCTCGAACATTGACGCAGCTTCTTCATATTTGCCGAAATCTTTCATCAAAAGAATGCCGAGATTATTCAAAGCCCCCACGTGACGGGGGGATCTTGAGATTACAGCAAAATACGCCTCTTTCGCTTTTTGTAATTCACCCTTAACAAGGTACTCATTGGCAAGATTGTAGAGTGGACGGCCCTTGTCAGGAGATTGGTCTGTTGTCTTTTTCCATAGGGCGACTGTGTCTGTGTAAAGTACGTTTCGGTTGACAGTACCCACTATCCCGAATCCTCCCAGGCAGAGAAACAGTGCGAGAAACGTTTTTGCGACCGCTTGGTTCTTATCGAACCGGGCAACACGGAAATAAATCTCCCTCCCGAATGCCATGAGTGCCATGAGGAATCCAATGTCTGACAGATAGAGCCTTCTTTCCGCGGCCAGATCTTTCAGCGGAATCACACTCGACGTCGGGGTAAGCGAGATCAGATACCACGCCAATCCAATCGTAATAAGGGGCGCACGTCGAACACTTGTGAACGCTGCGGCAATTATTCCGATCAGCACAAACGCCCCGACGATTACTCGCGGGTGCGTAATGCTCGAAACCAAAGGTACCTGTGGGTCGATGCAGAGAGAAATCGGTAGAAGCTGTCTGGGAAGATAATAGAACACGATAACGCCGATTTGACTGAGTACATTCATCCACCAGGGACGCGCTTTAGCATCGGGTACCGCGATGAAATCGCCCAGGGCGACGTAACGATAAGCGAAGAACCCAATCAACAGGCCGACGAAAACAACACAAATCGGCACGACCCTCAGAAAAGCCGAGCGAACCGATACGCGGTGCGCAATGATTATTCCCAGAATGAGCGCTCCCACGACCGGCATCGTAACGATGATCTCCTTGGTTCCGATGCCCAAGACAAAACAGAAGACCATTCCTAGTAGAGCAGCCGAACCGAGGCAATAGTCTTTCGGCCCCCTTCTTTTCACGGATTTGTCGAGGAAACCGAATCTCTCCGCCGCGATAAGCAATAGTAAAATTGCCCAGACGTATTCCAGTGTAGCCAGTACCGATGCTCGACCTGACAGATAGGTAACCGCCTCGGTGTGTACCGGATGTATCCCGAAAGCCAAAGCCGTGAAGAATGGGACATAAGTAGTCTCTTTTCCTTTGTCTGATTCGCTTGTCTCATTCGCGTTGTGTAAAAGAACCAGGAGTCTTCGGACGAGCAAATATATGCCCACTACGACCAGCAGGTGGTAGATCACGCTGGAGATGTGGTAGACCGTGGCCTCCTGTCGGCGTACCGGTGTCCCCTCTTCACTCGCTTCGTATAGACCGAGATTGTCGGACAAATGCCAGTCAATGGCATACGTAACATATACAATGGCGCGGTAGATATAGCCACGGATTATTTGCTGCGGCTTCGCTGCCGACGGGACATTTGGATTGTCAGCAATCGAGTGGTAATCATCGAAATACCAGGGAACGAAGATCGAGGGGAGATATACAGCGGTTGTGACGACAAGAATGAGCAGTATCTGTATCGTAGGCGGTCGCGTAAGAGACATACAATAGGGATTCCATCTATTGAATTCTGGTTTTAGTTCCAGTAAACCCTGAGTACCTTAGCAAGTCCGGCCCCGCTCCAAAAGAACCCGCACAATCCGTTCACCCGCGTGTCCGTCACCATACGGGTTCACCGCTCTAGCCATCTCTTCGTACGCCGCTGGATCCTCGATAAGGCGAGCGGTTTCACGGACGATATTCTCCGTTTCCGTTCCTACAAGCCGCACGGTGCCGGATTCTACGCCCTCCGGCCGCTCCGTCTTCTCCCGGAGGACAAGCACCGGCTTCCCCAGGCTTGGCGCTTCCTCCTGAATCCCACCGGAATCGGTCAGTACCAGATAAGATCGTTTCATCAGATACGCCATGGGCAGATACTCCAACGGTGGCAGCAACCTGATATTGGGATTACCGGACAGCAGAGTCCGCGTACAGCGTTGTACCTCTGGATTCATGTGAACAGGGTAAACGATTTCGACACCGTCCGTGTATCCGTTCGCGATTTCGAGCAATCCTCTACAGATTTGCTCCAGGGATCCGCGTAGGTTTTCACGACGGTGAGCGGTTACTAGCAGAATACGCCTGTCCCAACGAATCTCCGCCAACGGACCGCTTGAGGGATCGTACGGTCTATCGGCAACAGTCAGCAGGGCATCGACTACGGGATTACCGGTGACGAAAACGGAATCGGGATCCGTTCCTTCACGAAGCAGGTTGTCCCGAGCCCAGTCCGTGGGAGCGAAATGCAGATCGGCCACGGTCCCGGCGATCCGGCGGTTGACTTCCTCGGGAAACGGTGCATATTTGTCGTTTGTTCGCAGTCCCGCTTCAACGTGACCTACGCGCACCTGGTGATAATAGGAGAGCAAGGCTGTTGCCATGACTGTCGTTGTATCTCCCTGAACCAGAAGCCAGTCGGGCTGCTCCTCCTGCACTATCGGTTCGAGATTCGTCAATATCGACGCTGTCAGCCGTGCGAGCGATTGCCCACTGGTCATCACATTCAAATCATAATCGGGTTCGATCCCGAATAGTTGAAGTACCGAATCCAGCATCTCGCGGTGTTGAGCGGTAACGCAGATACGGTATTCCACACAATCTCTTTGCTTTTCCAGCGCCCTCACCACCGGAGCCATTTTGATTGCCTCCGGTCGGGTCCCAAAAACGACCAAGACTTTTCCTAGTGGTTTCACTGTTGGTTATCCAAAAACAGCCGCGCTCGGACAACGTTTAGGTCCGCTGAAACGCGAGCAGAGTCAAATCATCTTCCAGGACTGTATCGCCCACATGGGTGCGAAATCCCTTCAAAACTTCCTCAATTGTTTCTTCCGGGGTCGGGTTTCTGAGTCGGTTCAGTATATCCACCAGTTTTTCCGTCGTAAACTGGCTGCCTTCATTGTCGACGGCTTCAATGAGCCCGTCCGTGTACAGGAAGAAGAGATCTCCGGGAGAAAGCGACGTCGCTTGTTCTTCGAATTCGGCTGTGTTCCACCAGCCCAGGGGTGGACCGTCGGAGTTCTCAGAGATCATCTCGACCTCGGCTCTTCCTGCACGACAAATGATACTTGGGCCGTGCCCCGCACTGGTCCAGCGAACTGTCCAATCCTTCAGATGGAGAACTACATAAAACATCGTAATGTGCGCGTTCTCACCAAGCAGACGGCATAGGAGTTTATTGAGCAAATAGATAGTTTGTGCCGGAGAGGTTTGCTGCGATAGGCTCACTGTATGCAGGATTGACCGGGCGATGCCCATATTCATGGCCGCCGGGGCTCCGTGTCCCGAAACATCCGCGATAACGATGGCAATTTCGTCCTCGGTAAGTTGTATCACGTCATAATAGTCTCCGCCTGCGGCCTGTGCCGGCTGGTAAAACGCTCGGAATCGGAGCCCCTCGTATTCCGGAAGCGACTGGGGTAACAGCAGTTTTTGCAGACGCCCCAGCATTTCCATCTCACGTCGCGCGACTACATGGGACCGGGCTATCTCCTGAAGCCAGCGAGCTCGGCTTGTCGAGATAGCGAGTGTATCTCCCACCACCGATAACGAATCGATATCCCGTTGAACGAAGGGAGAACACGCGGTCCGTACTACACCCAGTAAGCCGAGAACTTGATCGCGGTCGACCAACGGCACCAGGAGACCGGCTTGGTACCCGTCCGCGAGCGTCTCTGAACGGCTTTCGACGGAGGAATTCACGTCACGAGCGACCGTCCACTGGGGGGTCTTGGAACGGACGGCTCGTTGGATCCAGGGTTCGATAAGGTCGAGGTCCTTAGACCGACCCATGACAGTAGGGAAAATACGATCAGTTTCCATACCTTCATAATTGACGACGATTACGAAAGCCAGGTCCGCCTTGACCAATCGGCTGATTTGAGCAAGTACCGGCGAAATAACCTCATCCAGTTCCAGTCCGGTGTTCATGCCGAAGACGATACGAGAAATGATCGCCACGCGTTCTCTCGATTCGCGCGCATGTTCCTGCCAGGCTCTAGCACAAAGCAACGAACGAATCCGTACCAAAACCTCGTGCGTTTGAACCGGTTTTCGAATGTAATCCTCCGCCCCCGCTCTCAACGCTTCGAGTAGCGCTTCCCTTTCCTCTTCATCCGCGAGGACCAGCAGCGGGATGGATCGTTCCGGGTTCCAATTCACCAACCGGCTGCAAATGTCCGTGATCTCACCGGGGAAGGAATCCAAGTCCAGCAGAAACAGATCCACGTCCTCCTCCCGTGCCTCTGAATCCATTTGCCAGAGACCGGGCCTGTGCCGAACGTTGAGATCCAACTCTTGAAGCAGTGGAATTATATGCTCTTCCAGGGTCGAACTCCGACCAAGCAACAGCACCGTCTTCCGGCTGACAGAGAGTTCAATGCTCGGGGGGTCATTTGGGGATGGTAATGCTGCTTCTCCCATGGGTTTCTTCTAATACATTCGTACGAATTGATCCCCTTTGTTCCTGACACGGCGAATCTCAATTCTCACCGGACAGACAGGAATCGTTGTCAATGGTGGGTACGAAACTCTTTGGAGCCGAATACGCTTATGCTACTCTCCAACCGAAATTGTAGCGAGCCGTTCCTTCCGATTCTATGGAACCGTCTTTGTTCTCTTTTGTCCTGTGGAGGGGCCCGACGATAAACTGATCCTTATGGGAGCCGAGGAATGTGGAATCTCCTGGGACGTCGCGGCGGTACTGCAGGTATTGACCTGGGAAGTACAGCTCTCAAAGCAGTAGCCTTCTCCTTTGGATCGGGGAGCCCGCGTGTCAATAAAGTCCTTTCCATTGATGGAACCGATCATTTGGATTCTGTCGGCGCACGAGCGGGCCGCTGGTTACGGAGCGTTGCTGTCGCAATGCCCCCCAATCTTGTCGATATTCAATACTTTGTTCTTCCTCCTCTTCCTCGAAGTGACTTGAAGACAACTGTGGCCTACAAGATGGTCGGCAAACTGGATTACGACCTTGATGACGCCTGTATCGATTACACACATTCCATCTCGATTCCCCGTAAAGATGGCGACAGGGACATGCAACGGGTGATCGGTTTTGCATGCCGACGTTCGGATGCTCAAGCGATTGTTGACCGGTTCGCCGAGTCGGGACTCACCGTGAAAATCATCGATGTTGTTCCCATGGCACTCATGAATATCTACCGATTATCGGCTCCCGAGTATGGCGACGAGACGGTGGTGGGGATTGATATCGGACACGCAACGGCCAATTTCGTTATTGCACAAAAGGGGATACTACTTTTTTACCGACACTTTCCTTTTCGAGAGAGCCCGGCGGAAGGTGCGGAAGACCAGAAACGCAGAATGGTGACCGAACTGTCCTACGAGGTCAAACGCACGACTGATTATTGTCAAATCCACATTACACCTGTAACCGTGGACCGTATCATTCTCTCAGGAGGCGGAGCGCTACAAGAGGGGCTTGCGGAAGACTTAGGAAACGAACTTGGCACGCCGTGTGATGTGCTGGACTGTTTTCCGCACAAGGTCTTCTCCATGGACAGGAACTGGCGCACCGAGATTGAGGGGACCGGCTCGGCCCGGCTTGCGATTGCCGCCGGCCTCGCCCTCCGATTCGGAGACAAGCAGTGAAGCAGATCAATCTGTATCCAAGCGACTTGACGGAACCGGAGGATTTTCATATCCACCCATTCTGGCGTCGCTTCGCTGCGCTTTCCGCTTGTGCTCTCATACTTGCTACACTCTTTGCGGCTCTCCTGCAGGATCGCGTTCATGATTTTGAAGAGCAGCTTCAGGAAGCACAGAATCGGGTTTCCGCTCTCCAGCCGGAAGTGGATCGCTTTAACGCCTTGGTCAAAAAACGGAACCAGTATCGTGAGGCCATAGAGCAACTCGAGAAGGAATTCAACGAGGAACTATCCTTGAGCCACATGGGGCAGGTCGATGTTATCGATCTCCTGAATGAGGTGTCGACCGTGCTTCCTCGGCGAGTATGGTTGCGAAGTCTCGATTGCCGAATGGATGAGGGAATGCTCGTACTCGAGGTGTCGGCGGAATCGGAGGAGGCTATGCAGGAACTGCTCGCCGAAGGGCTCCACAGGCAATATGGTCGGGATGCGGTGAAAGTGAATACCATTCAGCGCGTTACAGTCTCTCCGTCCGAAATCCAGTATGAGGTTACCATTCATTTGCCCATACCCAGGCGGACCGCCGAGGAGGAAACCTCATGAAACGGTTGATCGGCAGTCAACTGCGTACCGCCCCTGAAGCACGAGTCCAGGCCATCCTCTACCTGATGCTGGTTTTGCTTGCATACTTCATTGTCGATCTCGGGAATACACGTTCGACCCAGAGAACGGAGACTTTGAAAAAGAAGATCAGCGAAGTACAGGCCGATCTGACGAGTTACGCTGTGATGATCGAACAGATCCAACCAATGGAAAAGGAAATCCAAGAACTGGAAGGCAGGCAGGCCAAGCTGTTGGCTGAACGCAAGCAACGGATAGAACTCCTTCTCGAATGCCAGGACAGGATGCTGCTCAATGTCCTTCGAGGGCAGTCTTCCGAGCAAAACACCCTGCAGGAGTTTCGTCTCAGGGAAGATTCTTCGCCGGGGCCTCTTGCACAATACATTTACCAGGTCGACATTCGCGGCGGCTACCCGGAAGTCATTGACATGTTGACGCGATTGGATCAGAGTCCTTGTGGACGACATCTGACCCATTGGGTTCTTTCTGCCGACAACGAGGAAGGCGATATCATTTCTGGTTCTCTCTATTTCCGACTGTATCGCCGCAATGAGACCGAATAACGAGGACGCATGAATATCCTTTGCTTGATTCTCATACTCCAGACGGGACCAACAGCTGAAGAACCCGTTGCCCCAATTGGATCGGTCGTTCAGGAGCAGGCGTTTCGGAATCCGTTTCGCCGTTTTCGGCCGACTCCCACGCCGAGCCCGGTCACAGAATCCGCCACCGGCGCTGAGACTGTGGTTCAAGAAGCCACGCCAGCAAACAGAATCCAGGCCCCGTCGCCCTCAATCGAATTCCAGACCTCCGTTCAGCGCGTTTTGCCTCCCATTCTGAATGACCTGCGAGCCATTGTGATCTTGCACGAAGGAACAGGGTATGCGCTGTTCGGCGATCGGATCGTCTCGCTCAGCGATACCATTGAAGGGTTTACCGTCACGGGGATTTCCTTTGATGAGGTCATATTGTCCGATCAATGGGACACTGTCGAACGAAGGTTGGGGAACCCGCTTATTAGGAGCGCCACACGAGAACGATGACAAATCCACTACGAAATACGTATGTCCTTCTCTTCCTGTCCTTTATCTTGCTTGCGGAAGCATGGTTTCCGAATCTGTCCGCCGGTCAGAATGTGCGTGATTTGGATACAGACCAGGACTTCGTCTCGGACTCCATCCTCATTAACGAGGAAGAAAGGGAAATATCGGTCAATATGCCGAAAGTGGAGGTTTCCGACGCGCTTCGGATTCTAGGGCAAAGTGCAAATATGAACCTTGTTATCGATAAGGATGTCTCAGGCGTCGTCGACCTCTTATTACAGAAAGTCCCTTTTCGTGAAGCCTGGGAATCCCTTCTTCAGACTGCGGGCCTTGACGTTCAGCAGCAGGGCGGCGTTACACGCGTCTTCCCGAAAGCGGAAGAACCGGAGCCTGTAAAAACGACTGTCACACGGTTGATCCGGCTGAAGCACATCACACTGGGATCGCCGACCCTCTCCGGGAGAAGCCAGACAAGCAGGGGTGGAGGTACAACGGGACGGGACACTGCTTATACCGAATCCGGGGGCACTTCCGCCGCAGGTTTGTTCCAGACTTCAGTCGAACGAGGTGAGGAAGAAGAAAAGACCAGTATCGATGAAATCATCAAGACCACCTTCGGCGAGGAGGAAATACGGGTTGCCAAGGATACTCGGACGAACCAGTTGATTCTGACCGGTCCTTCCGAGAAAGTCGATGCGGCCGAACGACTGGTCGCTGAACTGGACCGCCCGGTGGCTCAGGTTCTGATCCAGGCGAAGATCATCCGCGTTTCCGCGCAGGCGCTTGACCAGCTGGGAATCGACTGGGGAGGTGTTTACACAGTCAACAGCGGTGCCTCCTTCAACTTCCGCAATCAGCGGCAGCGCACAGACCCCGGGAATACACTTTTCGGACTGAACTCGAGAGATCTCAACTATTCCGGCAATCTCGTCGAATTCGACGTAACCTTGGCTGCCCTGCTCGATCAAGGGGAAGGAGAGATTCTCTTCAGTCCGCGGGTTGTGACCCAAGACAACATGGAGGCGTTTATCGCCTCGGGCCAGGAAATCCAGGTTCCCGCCGGACTCGATATCAACGGCAACGCCGCATTTCGAGAGCGGCAGGCGAATCTCGAACTCGGTGTGACCCCTCGGGTTTTGGGAAACGGTCTCATAACCCTTGTAATTCGAGTGCGTAACGACCGGATCAACTATGAACAACCCGAGATTAGTGGTGTGCCGCCCCTGGATATCACTTCTGTCGAGTCGTTTGTCACTCTTCGTGACAGTGACACGGTCGTTATCGGGGGAATTCTCTCGTCGGAAGAGTCGCGCACCACCACGCGATTGCCTTTACTTTCCGATATTCCCCTCGTCGGGCGAACCTTTACACACACACGGAACCGGAAAGAACAGACCGAGTTGATTATCCTGATTTCACCGACCGTGATCAGCGATGAATCCGGGGCGCCGGTGCCGGGGGCTCATCCCGGCACGAGACCGTCGCCGAGACAACAGCGCGTGATGGATCGCCTGTCAGCCCCGCCCCCTTTCCCTGAATCGACCGAAAGGCAGTCTGATTGGAAGGCCGAATCGCGTGAGAGATAAACGCGCGCCAGGGAGGACGCTCGACCTGCACACTGAGGATTGTTATCCTTTCGATTATCGCATCGACATTCCCCCGGCCGGTTTCGAGTCTTCTGCACGAACGTGCCAGGAAATCATTATCGGGTTCACGTGTTTTTCGGTGTGAACGCTCCAAGGATTGAACGTATATGTCAAAGCATTTCTCGTCTCTTGAGTTTACTGTCGATCAATCGACGCTCACTGTATTGTTCACCTCACAGGAGGATGTATTGAGTGTGGCTGATCCCGATATTCGGGTGAAGATATTTCAGTCGATTTTGGATCATATCGACACGGGACTGGAAATCGTTGTCCTTGACCTGCGTGAGTTAAGCCGGGTCAACAGCGCCGTTCTGGGATTTCTAGTTCAACTCAGCAAGGAATTGGAGCCAAAAAATATGCGTTTTGGCGTGATCAATGCCTGCCCCTCCATCGTGAAAGTCATGGAACTCACCCGCCTGAGCCATTTTCTGCTGGACAGATAGAATGTGGGTGATTGATTCTTCGTAATGCACTGATTTTTCTATATTTAGTTTGATTAGAGTGGATATCGTGGCCTCTGCACGATGTTCAACGTGCAGAAAGATGATTGGCATTAATGCTATCATATGATAATATACAGGTGCGACAATGGCCCGTGCATCACGGAAGCAAGTCGCGGATTTCCTGAAGCGGTTCAAATCCAAGGAGCAAATTCAGTTTGTGGAACGGCGACAATGTCTGACGGCCATTGCCAATCTGGGACTCACCCTGGACGCTGCGGAAGATATCATTCTCTCTCTGACCGAGAAAGACTATGTTCAGGGACCGGAGAAAGACCGGCTTGGGACGGAAGGTGAAGTCTGGGTCTTTGGTGTAGAAGAGCGCGGTACCACCATATACATCAAGCTCAAACTGGATAAGGCGAATGCCAAATGTTTGTCGTTTCATCCCGGGAGCAAAATGGATTTTCCCTATGGTGGGTGAAGGAGAGTAGATGATGGAGGATTTCCATTGTGAACAATGCGGACGTTCCGTGCCGACATGTGTTGAGGAACGGAGGGAGACATTTCCTGTCAAAGGAGAACCGGTTGAGGTTCGTTGCCACGTCCGTGTGTGCGCGGAATGCGGAAATGATATCTACGACAAGGACCTGGATTCGGCGAGTTTGGAAGCGGCTTATCGCATTTATCGTGAGCGTCACAATATCATCTCACCGGCTGAAATCGTGAGCCTGCGCGGGCGGTACGGTCTGAGCCAAAGAGGGCTGGCAACTCTTCTCGGCTGGGGAGAAATCACCGTTCATCGGTACGAAAACGGAAGCCTACCGGACCAGGCACACAACAATATGCTGAAGTTGCTGCGCGACCCGAAGAACATGGCGGAGATATTTACGGAGAACAGTCACCGGCTGCCCGAACGGGCGCGGAATAAAGCAGAGGAGAAACTAGAGTCTCTCAAGGACGATGAAGAATCGTCACGTCATGAGCCTTCCCGACGCGCCGAAGGGCGGTCGCGACCCACTGTATACACGGGTTTCCGAGTATTCTCAGCCGAAGACCTGGAGGAAATGATTTTGTTCTTCGCCTCGAAACCCGGCGGTGTCCTAAAGACCAAATTGAACAAGCTTTTGTGGTATACGGATTTCACTCACTTCCGCCTGCACTCGGTTTCGATTTCCGGTACGACATACATTCATCTGCCTTTCGGCCCGGTTCCGGACAATTACGAGTCGCATTTGTCTTCCCTTATTGACACTGCCATCGTTGTTGCCGAGGAAAAGAAGTTCACTGACGAGATAACAGGGGAAATCCTTGTGTCTGAGCGGGATCCGGATCTTGAGAATCTGCCCGACACAGCCCTACCGGTGCTCGAAGCCGTGTGGCAGCAGTTCAAAGAGATGGGGAGTACGCGCATCTCCGAGCTTTCCCACGAGGAGGACGGTTACCGGGAAACGAAGCAAGGCGAACCGATCTCCTATGAATATGCCAATAGGCTCAAGATAGACATTTCCATCGAATGGATAGAATGACGCTCATGCCCGTCAAGATACGCTCATCATATCGCCCCGCTTTACTGCCTCCTGCTGTTGAATGAGTCTCTTACGAACCTCATCGCGAACCGTTAAACCCTCGTCCGGATCTCCAAGGAGATCCAGTAGTCTCTGCTCAACGGTGTCTTCGATCATTTCCTTGAGTTCTTCACAGGTCATTTCCGCTACTTTTGCTGATGGCATATCGTCTCCTATTTCGTACGTGTTCTTATCATACCGTCTCACGGTCGTATACCACTCCGTGGCCAAATCTTCAAACGCCTTTTCTATGTATGCAGCATAAACCGAATTGAATCGGATTGGCAGAACAGCGACAAAAGTTATCTGCAGACTGTATGTGAAAGTGGCTCCCAATCTCGTTTACACGTGGTCCTCGTGAAAAACGGGTAAACGTCACTGTGCCCACTTCAGGGTGGCCTACGCTCCCCGGATTCGCTATCATCTCCCGAAACCCTTTTGCAGAGACGTGGAATCCCCATGGAACTCACCGCACGGAAACGTCTTGGAGAATTGCTTGTCGAAAGCGGTCGCATCACCGAGACTCAGCTGCGGGAAGCGATGGCCCAGCAGACCCCTCAGAAACGCCTCGGGGAGGTTCTTCAGGATATGGGCCTACTCACCGAGCAGGAGCTGGTCGATACCCTCTCCGAGCAGCTCGGAATCCCCGCGCTCAGCCTGGATAATTTCTTGATCGATCCGCTTGTTGTGGATCTTATCCCCGAAACCCTGGCGAAACGCCATTCCTCCATCGCTCTCTTTCTTGTTGAAGACGAGCTGACGGTAGCGATGTCGGATCCCTCCGATATTGTCGCACAGGACGAGATCCGTCGGACGACCGGCCACCACATTCAGGCTGTTGTCGCACCGGCCAGTGCGATCAATCGCGCCATCGACGATTACTATTCCATCGGCAAATCCCTCCATGACGTGATGGCATCGCTCGACGGCGAAGAGTCGGCCGGCGACAGAGATACCGCACCGGTCGTTCGTCTTGTCAACAGGACTCTCTATCAGGCGGTCAAGATGGGGGCCAGCGATGTGCACTTCGAACCGCGGGATGAGGATTACCGGGTGCGTTTTCGTGTGGACGGGGTTCTGCAGGAAGTCCTGCGGCCGCCGCTTAATCTCAGTCCGGCCATTACCTCCCGCCTCAAAATCCTTGCTTCGCTCGACATCTCCGAAAAGCGTTTGCCCCAGGACGGTCGCTTCTCCTTGAAGGTTGGCAGCCGGGAAATCGATCTGCGTGTCTCGACATTACCGACCGCATTCGGCGAAAAGGTCGTACTTCGTATTCTGGACAAGTCCACCCTGGTCATGGGAGTGGATCAGCTCGGTCTTTCCGAGCAGGAGAAGAACGATTTCCGATGTTTGATGGATTTGCCCTACGGTCTCCTTCTCGTGACCGGCCCTACCGGAAGCGGCAAAACAACCACTCTCTACTCCATGCTCCAGTATTTGAATTCACCGCGAAAGAACATCGTTACCGTCGAGGATCCTGTTGAGTATCATTTCGCCGATATCAATCAGACCCAGGTCAATCCACGCGTGGATCTGACCTTCAGCCGAGGTCTTCGGGCGATTCTGAGGCAGGACCCGGATGTCATCATGGTGGGTGAGATCCGTGATGACGAGACCGCGTCTATCGCCGTCAGAGCTGCGCTCACAGGACATCTTGTTCTCAGCACCATGCACACCAACGACGCCGTCAGTTCGATCGGACGTCTCATCGATATGGGTGTGAAACCGTACCTGCTTTCCTCGTCTCTGGTGGGCGTCATCGCTCAGCGGCTGGTGCGTCGTGTTTGCACGGACTGCGTTCGTTATGAGGACCCCGACCCGGTCTTGTTGAAACGGTGGGAAATCGACCCGGCTGTTATTGAGCGATGGGCTGTGCCGCGAGGCTGTTCAACCTGCAATCGGACAGGCTACAAAGGGCGCAAGGCGATTTTCGAAATCCTCCGTGTTGACGAATCCTTGCGCACAATGATTCTCCAGTCCGAATCCTCTGTCTCCATCCGGCAGGCGGCGCGTGCGCGCGGACTCTCCTCGCTGAGATCGGCGGGGATTCGCCTTGTGGCTCAGGGAATCACAACGATCGATGAGTTGGCGCGCATTACGTCTTTTGTGGAAGACTAGCGGCAATTCGGTGGAGTGGATTCGTGGACGTTTTTCGATACCGAGCGTGCAGCGACACCGGAAAAATCGTTTCCGGACAGGAACGAGCGGAAAACCAGTCCGAGATCCTGGACCGCCTTTCTGCACGTAACCTGCATCCAATACGGATATCTCGTCTTGGCGAGAAAAAAGCGGCTCCAACTGTCGAGGCGGTCATCGCTCGTTATCTGCCCATTCCACGCCAGCGTCTCGCCGACCTTTTCGATCATCTCGCCACTCTCTTGGATGCGGGGATTCCCATTGTCGATGTGCTTCGCAGCATCTCTGAACAGGAGTCGAATCTACGTGTGCGCGAAGCCATGAAGGCGGTTTGTCGCAGGGTCGAAAACGGATCGACGCTCCACGAGGCGATGGCCGCCGCACCCTCTGTCTTCGATCAGACTTGCATTCAAGTTGTACGTGCGGGGGAGCACTCCGGTAAACTCGTACAGGTGCTTATTCGCTTGTCCCAAACCATCGAATTCGATCTGCAGGTTCGTCGCCGATTCAAGGAAGCTACACGTTATCCGAAGATTGTCATCGGTATTCTATTATTCGCATCGGCTTTGTTGCTTGCCTTTGTTGTGCCCCGATTCGCGACGCTCTTCGCCAAGGCAAACGTCGAATTGCCTTTGGTCACCCGAGGACTCATCGCCGCAGGAGGGCTTGTGAAAGTCTACTGGCCGCTGGTCCTTTTCCTCTTGCTTCTTGCTTATGTCGTATTTCAACTACTCCAGTCGAGTCGCGAAGTCTCCCATCATTTGGATCGCTTCCGCACCCGAATTCCGATCTGGGGGGCTATGCAACTCAAAATCGAGATGAGCCGTTCGTTCAAGATTCTGTCTTTGCTGATCGAAAGTGGAGTGGATATCCTCAGCGTGTTTCAACTCGCTTCCGGAATTACTCGAAATCGGCTTCTCTCTTCCGCGTTCCTGAGAATTCGCGAACAGCTGGAGCGCGGCGAATCGCTCGGGCGCGCCCTCCAGGATATTCCCCTATTTCCGAAAGCCGCCCGGCAGTTGATCGTTTTGGGGGAGAGAGCGGGCACTCTCGATCAAAGTCTCGACAAAATCTCGCAGATGTACGAACGAGAAACCGCAGCAGTTCTCAAGCGGCTCAACAGCATGATCGAGCCCATCCTGATTCTGGGCATTGGCGGGGTGGTGGTCTTTTTCGCGTTGGCAATCTTCCTCCCCATGTGGGACTTGATCAAAGTTATTCGGTGACAATTTGAGACATATCCTTGTATTTCCGTCTCAGCTTGAGATAATACCGGCAAGATTGATCTTACATTTTTGTTGCGTGATTCCGTTCCCGTGAGAAGGATCTTCCCGACTCACATTGAAGAAATTACCCATCTGCTGTTTTTGTCTTCTGCCGTAGAGGGTGAAATCGATAAACCGGAAGTCTGTAAGGGTGCGCTTTCGAGGATTGAACGGAAGGCATCCTATTGTCCCTAGGAGTAGGGAAATGTTTTCCCATCTCCTCGTATAGTCCGATGATTGGCATTTCAATTGCAGAAGAGGGAGGCGAGAGTAGGGAGAGGGGAGCAAGCAAAGCAGAACAGCTTCTTCTCACCATACACAAAGGACACCTTTAGAGGAGGAAACAGTAATGTACAGGATTCAGAAGAGAAAGAAGGGCCAGGAAGGATTCACACTTATCGAGATCATCGCGGTGATAGCCATTATCGGCATTTTGGCGGCTATCGCGATCCCGAAGTTCATCGATTTGTCATCGGAGGCGAAGAAAGCGGCGGCGGACGGCACGTTGACTGCGATGCAGTCGGCGACGGCTCTCGCATTCGCCAAGCACCGTGCAGAAGGATTGAGCGCGTCGGGTACGGAAACGATGAAGAAGTACATCGTGGATTACGACACACTCGGCGGATATCTCGATGGCGGTTATCCGGACAATGTTACCCAGGGCGATGCTGCAACGAATGTTGTACTCCAGGACGGCCGGGTGGTAACGATTACTCCAGAAACGACAACGTCCCGAGCTACTTTGTCTGTCAGCAGTTCATAAGAAGGGCAGGACGAGAGTCGCGGTTCGGCGGAGCCGGACCGCGACTCTCTGTTTCATCGTGGTCAAAACACTTCATCTATTCGCGTTAACCATCCTTGTCTTTCTGGGGCTGGACTTCTTCCCGGCAACAATCGAACAAACGCACGCTCGACATGGTCCTCCTCAACCTCCGGAGGAAGAAGACCTCCGCGTTTTTATCGTTCCCGGTCAGATGGGACTACCCGAAGTGGGAGAAACTCTGCCCGTGGACATCGGGCCGCTCCGGGCAATTGCAGCCGGTCATTTTGATATTGCCATTGTGGTAACCGACGAGGATCGAAGGCGCGTCAATCGCCGGGGGGGCTTTCGATTCAGCTGGTCTCTGAATAGCTACGTCAATCCGATTAATCCGCCCGCCAAACCGGCTCCCGTCAATATCCTGCAGGCAAATCACCAAATCCATCAGGGCGTGGCGATGATCCGAAATGCCAGATATGTTGAATGCGGAGCCATTCGACTGACCGGCGAGGCGACAATTCACCTTTCCGGACCGCAGGACACCCAAACCGTCGAAGCGGAAAGCCGGGTAGCCATCCTACGGCCTGATCGCTTTCTTGTTCAGACCACGGCGCCTGTTGTACACGGCGCTCAGCCTCTGCACGCACAGTGGACCCATCCCGCCGGCTCTCCTTTTACCTTGGGGCTCTTCGCAGTGAACACCAATGGACATCTCACTCTCAACTATCCCTATGACGATAACGTCGAACTCGGTCCGGGGGGGGGCGGCGATCAAGGCGGGGGCGACGAAGACGAAGACGATGATGATGAAGATGATGACGACGACGAGGAGGACGATGATAACGGACCGGGGCGCGGCCGTGGCCGCGGACGTGGACACCAGCATCAACACGGTCAAGGTCATCAGCATGGTCAGGGACAGGGCCACAATGGAGACGACGATGAGGAAAACGGTGGCGATGACGAGCAAGAAGGCGGTGGAGGCGCACCCGGGGACGGAATTGAGATACTTGCCGAAATGGTGATGCCCCCCGATTCGCCTCACGGGCGATTCCTTTACCCGAATGGAAATCCCGTTTCGCCTCTTCCGCGGGGATTATTCGAACAGGGAGCCTGCGTCTTAACGAACGTCGTATTCTCGGATGTCGGGATTCTGAATGTTGTTGTTCATGACTCCCAATACTTGGGTTCGCAGATCTGGGGTGGGTTGGAACAGATGGGACGATTCATCCCTCACCACTTCGATGTCGACGTTGAACAACCCGAGATCGATCGAAACCCGGACAGTCCTTTTCTGTATTCCGGTCAACCGATTTCCGCAACGGTTACAATTCGCGCTCAGAATGCTTTGAACCCGCCGCAACTGACCCGCAACTACCATGCGGGATTGGCGAGAGTGACCACAGGTTCCTTGTCCATATCGCTGGAGTCTGTAGGAACGCCACCTGGTCACTTGACCGTCACGCCTGTCTCACCGCCGTTCGAGCACGGTTTCTCACAGATGTTTTTCGATGACATCTCCTTTGTCTTCGATTCCCGTCACGATCCTGTCACACTGCCGATACGGTTCTCGATCCAAGACCTGGATGGTGTGGAAGGCGAGGCAGTCACGGAAGACATCACTTTCCGCTGGGGGCGGATTCGCTTCTGGGATCGGTCTCTCGTTGCCGGAGATTACATGAAAATCGGAGCCGATATCGAACACTATACCGACTCCGGATGGCGAACGACTGTCGATGAAGAGTCTCTTGTTTTGTCACCGAGCGATCTGGCGGTTCAGAATCAGTCCGGTTCGGGAACAGTAGAAATTGCGGGTCAACCGCAGCGCTTTTTCAGTGGTCGGATTCGCGGTGGAACGGATCCTCTTCGCGTTGTTGCCGGTTCAATTACAAATCGAGTTCTTTTTGATGTAGATCTGTCGGAATCTTCCTCGCTGTCTTTTCTACCGTCCATTTCCGGACGATGGATTGTTCAGCCACCGAACAATTCTCGTGGGGCCGCAGGCCGTCCTAGACGCGATAGGGTGCTTTATGATTCGCAACGGTGATTTTTCGCAGATGATGCCTTCTCATCCCCGAGCGGACAGGCTGTGTCGGAACTCCCTTCTGTGTCCCTCCCCAAGAAGGACACGCTTGCGTGGCCACAGTCGGAGGAGGGTTCGGGTGGGGTTGATAAGTTTCGTGTTTTCGACTCCTTGTGCATCTCTCCCGACTTTGACGGTGCGGCAAAAAGTGGTCGAAACAAATCTCAACCCCCTCCTAACCTCCCCCGATCTTCGGGGGAGGCAAAGGGAAAAGACCGGATCAGGTTGGAGAGAGACCGGATCAGGTCGGGGAGAGGCTGGATCAGGTCTAACCTGTGTTCGTTTTCGGTCGTCTCCCCCGAAGATTGACGCCGTCGCAAAAAGTCAGGAATACGGTTCTTCAACCCCCTCCTACACCTCCCCCGGTCTCGGGGGAGGAAAAGAAACAAGCGTGTCTGTAGCCTCTTCTCGCCCAAGCCTGGGGGAGATTCAGAGGGGGTTGGAATGGTTCCGTCTTGTGCTCCGGTCACTTTTTGCGACCGCGTCAAAGATTGACGAACCGTCAAAAAGTGAGCGAAAGAGATCTCAACCCCCTCCTAACCTCCCCCGATCTTCGGGGGAGGAAAAAGAGAAAGCGCCTCGGTTCGTTTGTCTCCCCCAAAGATTGGGGGAGATACAGAGGGGGTTGAAAGCTCTTCTTCCACCCAGGCGACTCGTTACCGCACCGTCAAAGATTGGGGAAGATACAGAGGGGGTTGATCATCGTAGACGTACCACCATCTTTGAATGGAAATCATCGCAACGCCATGAGAACGGTGCCACGCTGATCGAGGTGATCGTGATGATCACGATGCTGACACTTCTTGTCGGAATGGTTGCTCTTCGCTCCGATCTTGGCAGCTCGCAGGCGGCCGGAACGGCGGCGTTGCTGGAGGCGCACCTGCTTCAAACCAAACAGATGGCGATGGCGTCGCGCCAGTACGTCGGTATTCGATTTGATATCCCAAATAAACGGTACACAGGAATCTCAGTACAGAGGTCGGATTCCCAGGCGGATCCATTCGCGGGAAACCCCGTTCAGGTCGATATGGACGTGGACAGCCTCAGCACGGATCTCGAAGGTAACGTGATTCTTTTCGATTGGTACGGCAGGCCGCGAAGCGGTAGTGGGCTACTCAGTGGTCGCCACACCATTACACTTCAAGTCGGGAGCGACAGCGAAAGCCTTACCATCGAGCCGACCACCGGTTTTGTGCATTGATGAAGCAACAGCTCCCAATGTTGAATTCAGAACGGGTTGTATTGTCAGTTATGAACAAAAAGAAAACACCGTCTGCCGGTTTTACCTTAATCGAGACCATCGTTGCTTTGACGGTTCTAGCGGTGCTCGGTGTTCTGGCGACATTCGTGATCGTTCAAGGAAATCAACAGCTCGCCTATGCAGGCGAGTTGGACCGCGCGACCCGGCTGGGTGAGCTGTACATGGATGAAATCATCGCGACCCGCCGCTGGGATGAATTATCGTATCGCTTGAATACTTGGACCGGCGCTATTCCTACTGCGCGGGCGGCCATTGGTGCGGAGGAACAGAACCGTGAAAATTTTGACGACTGCGACGATTACGACGGATTCTTTGTAGCCGGAAATCACACAACAAAAGACGGGCTGGCAATCGGTACCCAATACGACCCATTCTCTGTTCGCATCGATGTTGATTTCGTCGATCATGAGAGTTTGGCCGCCGTCGAAGGCCCGACGGATTTGAAACGGATTCGGGTGAATGTTCAATGGAGAAATATCCACACAATCGAACTGAACCTGCTTCTCGCAAACGTCTGACTACAGGGATGACTTTGATCGAGATGGTTGTGAGCATCACCGTGATCGGGGTGATTGGTCTCGGGGCTGCCTTCTTTTTGGTTCAACTCGGAGATACATACATCGCGGGCCGGTCTGAAACCTTGGCGGTCTCTCGTTTTGACGTCGCTCTTGAGCAGATTGCCCGGGAGGTCAGCAGCGCGTTGCCCTCCAGCTTGCTTGTACAGAATTCACCGACCTCCATTCAGTTCCGAAAGATCCGGGCCACCGGTTCCGCAAATGCGATTTTAAACGGTCGACTTGTCGATCGGAATAATCCTCAGTTTTCCTCCATACAGTCCGGCATGGTACTCGTATTTCGCCCCTTCGACTCGGAGCCCGACATGTTCCAGATCAGCTCAGTCGATCAGGAGGAACGGACCATCGAGGCAAGTGGTCTCAATGATCGATTGCCGCCTCAGTATTGGGTCGTGGGCCGTCAAATTCGTTACACCCTTGAAGGGAATCAGATCATTCGTCAGGCAGGCCAGGAGGGGGCGGCATCAATACACTGTGCGGGGGTTTCCTCCTTTTCGGCATCTGTCGGACCGGATGGGACTCTTCGAATGCGGATCCGAGGTACCATCGAGGGTCTGTCGGAAAACGTGACGATTGAAAAGGGGGTCCCGCTATGATCCCGCAAAACGCTTTCCCAAGACCTCAGCGAGAGCCCGAAGGCGTTGCGATCTTGGTAGTGATTCCGATTCTTCTCTTTGTGAGCCTGATTGGACTATTCATGCTCTACATTGTCCAATCGAAACTCGAAAGTACGACGATGGTTGTACAGGCCAAGCAGGCGAAATATCTTGCTCATAGTGCGGCCCAGCTCGCGATTCTCGAATTTCAGGAACGAACCCAGCTTTCATCGAACGCGAGGCAGGGAAGCTCTACGATTGAGGTCCTTGCTCCTGAGACACTCCCCTCGAATGGCACGCTGTTTCTGCCCGATCATACCCCGAGGATGTTTTTCGGATTCTCCAAGTCGGGTGCTGTACTCACGCTGGACACGCCGATTCGATCGAATCTCCCCATAGGATCTTCCTTGTACCTGTGCCGCGATTTGGACGGTGACGGACAATTTGGCTCGATTGGGCCGATCTTGTTTGGGGCAGGCGTGATGCGCGCTGCGAGGAGCGCAGTGGAGATGGGCGACGACGGTGAACCGGCGGACGAAGGCGGCGGTGACGATGCTCAACCGGATGGTCCCGCTCAAGGAAATCCCCAGGGACGCGGAGGGGATCAAGGACGCGGACATGGACGGGACGGCGGTCCACCTGGATGGCAGGGAGGCGGCGGACAAGATGATGATGAGGGCGAGACCCAGCCGGGCGCATTCAACTTCGGTCCCCCGGTGCTTTATGTGCGCGGTACCGCCCGTGTCGGCCCAGCGGAATCCGCCCACGGTTCGGCTTTGACTTTCCGCTAATCGAAGAATCACATCGTAGCGGCCGGGTTTATCCATCCCCTGGCGAGGTGAACCCGGTCCTACTGCGTTAAATCCGAAACCGCCGCTTCCTCCAACGGTTTCAGATACAGTTCATTTACAAGTACGCGAATCACGCACGCCATCGGCACCGCAATCAGCATTCCCAAAACACCTCCGAGGCTCCCCCCGAGCAGCAACACAAACATGATAATCATTGGGTTTAGGTTCACCGCTCCGCTCATTACGCGAGGCGCAATAAAGAAACCCTCTGCGAACTGAACGAAACTGTAGACAATTCCTACCCACATCCACTGCCAGAAAACCGCGCTCCAACCGTTCGAATACTGCTCGATCACGCTGCTGAACACCGCAGGCACAAGCCCCATCGCAGGTCCCAGGTAGGGAATCACATTACATGCGCCCGCAAAGAGGCCGATGAGTATCCCGAAGTCGACTCCAATTACTGTATAGAGCGTCGCGGATAATATTCCCACACAAGCCGCTATACCGATCTGGCCGCGCAGGAATCCCGAGAGCTGCTTGTCGATCTCACGCCAAATCCGCAGAAAATCGTTGCGTGCAGGCGGAGGTACGAATCGGACGACCGCCGCGCCGAATTTCTCGTAATCGAGCAGCAGGTAGAACACAATAATCACCACAAACGTTGTCGTCATCACGAACGAGGCGATTCCCCCAGTCCATGCAATGAATTTATAGTACACGTAGTACAAAACCCCCGTGACTCCGCTCACGACCCCGCTGACTCCTTTTCCGATTGTCTTGGCGACACCGGACGCTGCAGCGGTGGAACTTTGCTTCTGTGTCTCGTCTGAGGTCAGAAACGGTGCGATTTGTTCTCGCCAGAGTTTCCGAAGATCCTCCGGATCCTGAAACAACTCGTCAATCCGCTGACGGACCGGCTCGATGCGATCGACAAATTCCTTCGGCAAAGGAGGCAGGTTGTTCAGGATGGCCTCACCGAGCTGTTTCAGATTGTTCCAATACACCGGAAGATTCGTGTACAAATCAATGAACTCGCCTGCAATTCCAATGGCGAGAATCACAACGATCGGGACTACGATCACGACCGCCAGAGCATACAAAAGCAGGACCGCGGCCAAACGTCTTCCACGGCAGACGCGGCGCTCCAAGACCGATACGAAAGGGTGTAGAACGTACGCAAGAACAAGACCGATAACGAATGGAGTCGCGGCAAACCAGATCTGTCTTCCCCACAGAAAGAAAACGACAACGATCAGAAGAAGCGGAACCAGGATTCGCAGTGTTCTGGCTACATGTTTGGAGAACAGCGATTCCATTACGCCGGCTGCCGTTTCTTCGAATCCGTGGTATGACTCTTCATTGTATCAAAGTCCGCGATCTTCCACGTACCTTCTTCGTAGAGCATTTCATACTCACGTTGAAGGGCGAGATCCTTCTTGGGCATTTTGTGGACTTCGACACAGAATACAGTCGTTTTGTTCCCGTGAACAGGAGCGCTGCTGATTTCGGTGATCTTCTTCATTACCGGCCCGACGATCAGCCGGTCGGAATATTTCTTCATCCGGTTCAAAACATACTCCTCTACGGAGTCTGCCTTGCGTTTGTTCGATGGAAAGTGGCGTGCCAAACAGAAGAACTCTGTCTCGAAATCCTGTTTGTTCCAGGCGTCGACAAAGACTTTGACCACGTCTTCAGGACGAAGATGCATCAGGGCGTTCTTCTTCGCTTGATACTTCGCTTCGTTGACCGAGGAGGACGCCCTGGGACTCGGCCTATTGCCGCGTTTCTCCATCGCCCGAAGCTGATTGACCTTGCGCAAAAGGCTCTCGACCAGGTGATCGTACGCTTCCCGCTCGCGTGTGGTGAGATGGTCCGCCGAATAATACAGCATTTTGCCGAGCAGGGAGATCTGCTCCTCTTCGAGAAGAACGCCTTCCATGATTGTCCTCCTTTCCCTCGCTGGGAAGGTGGAACCTGTGAATGAGTCTCGCCAAATCGACTCCGGCTACTGCAGAGACACAGATAACCGGATGTCGTCTTCGGTGCCCTTCTGTTTGTCTTGCCCCGGACTGATCAGTATCGCTGACCTGTTCTCATATTTCAACTCGAATGGTTGACCGAACCGGTCCCGCGTCAGATCCCTTCCGACAAGATTGGCGTTTTCCAACTCGGCCAGCGTGCGAGGATACCGTCCCTTGTCGATGTGAAATTGCGACAGTGCCGTTTTCAGCGCCGGCTTATTGAACTGTGGCGATTTCTCCTTGATGTCCTGCAGCATCTTGAGCTGCCCGCGGCCGAGTACCGTATCGACTGCATCCATTTCGTGATCGGGCGATTTCTCTTCGGCAATCCGTTGGTCACGCAGATACTCATAGCCCCGCGCCGCGAGCGCGAGCAACACAAACAGGATAATGATCTTTATCGCCCATCTCATCGATTCACCGCCCAACTGATCGATCGTCCGATCCGATCACGTCTGTATACATTCTCTGGTAATGTCAGCGCCCCGTCAAGCATCAATTCGCACTCAATTTCCTCTCCGCAACGACGGCGCTTCTCGGTACAGACAATATCACTCAATCACCGGATCATCATCTCGGGCCAGCGTGATTCGTCCCGTACGCTCCAAATCGCGCAGATGCCGCATGATTTCCTGCTGCGCCTCGCCCACTTTCGAGCGATGCTGTGGCCCCAGTGCCTCGATGTCGTCCACCAAACGCTGGGCGGCCCGCTGTGACATGTTACGCCCGATTTTGTCCATCAACTCGGCGGTGGCCCCGCGCAAGGCCAGGGTCAGCGTGCGCATATCGATATGCCGCAACGCCGCCTGGATCGTCCGGTCGTCCATCCGAAGAAGGTCATCAAATGTCGTCAGACGCTGCCGGACCTTCTCGGCGACTTTCTGGTCCCGCTCCCCCAGCGACGACATGATTTGCTGCTCGGTTTTCCGATCGACGTGTGCCAGGATCTTGGTGAGTTTTGTTACGCCTCCTGGACCTTTTTTTCGTGCATTCATCAGTAGCCTCTTCAATACTCGCAGAGATGTTCATAACCTTATTATTCCGCGCTACTTCCAGCCTGTCCAGGATCTTCCTCGGGACTGCAGGGCGCAAGTGATGCTCTACCCGAATGGCGGCCTGTCAGATTCACCGACGTCTGTATGCATGGACTTTTGGCCACAAGTCCAGCAGAATACCTGCCGAGAACATATTTGTCACAAGAAAGGGAAAACGACATGCCGGAGCAGAACCCCGTTCGGCTGGTCCCTTACGAGAGAATCGCCATCTTCATCGACGGCTGGAATCTCGCCAAAGCCTCCCGAGATTGGCTGGAGAAGGAAGTGAATTTCGAGAAGCTGCTCGAGTACTTCTCGCGCGACGCTATTGTCTTGCGTGCTTTCTATTACATCGGAGAGCAGACCACCGAGGACGCGCGCCGCAAACAACATCCTTTTCTGACCTGGTTACGGACAAACGGGTACAAGGTAGTAACCAAACCCATCAAGACCTACATCAACAAGGACAGACGGCCCGAATTGAAAGCCGACTTCGATGTCGATATTGCGGTCGATATGTTTGCCCTGGCCGACAGGCTCGACCGAGCCGTCCTTTTTTCCGGTGATGGGGATTTTGCGAAACTGATCGACCGCGTCGGGATGAAGGGCGTCCGAACGCAGGTCGTCTCTCACTGGGCGAAAGGAAGCGGCCCGACGGCACAGGAGTTGGTCGAGGCCGCCGATGTATTCACCGAATTGGCCGACATAATCGACGAGTTTGCCAAGTAGACGTATGCCGGAGAGAACGAGAGACAACCCCTTCGACTCGGCACCGATTATTTGTTCAAAGCCTGCTTGCCCGCTTCAATCGCTGCATCCGTGATGATTGTCCCCAACTCTCGTCCGTAGAACGAAACCGTCGCCTCGTAGCCCCCTTCATCATACTCGTCCGGTGGCAGGATGTAGCCAATGTAATTCCCCGTCAATCCGACGACAAGTGCCGTAACATCTTCTAACGACTCAAGTTGCTCCCGAATTTTTAGCCCCAGTGATGCCGCTGCTTCCCCTGGGATTCCAACCAACAGCAGGGAGCCAATCCGGATGGCCTGAACCGTAGCTTTCTCGGGAAACAGCATACTGATCATGGCACTCGCTGCCGCTTCGTCGATTTCATACTCCTCACCGGCAATTGCTTTGAACTGTTCTGAAAGAGTCCGTTTCGGAAGATCTACCGTTACCTCCGCGTATGAAAGGGAAGGAGACTCCATCGCTTTTCGGTCATCCAGCGCCGCAAGTGCCGCGTCGCTCACTCGCCGCCCGTAGACGATCATTTTCTCGATATTCGTTCCGGGGCTGTCGGCGGATGGAGAAACGTCTCCCAACGCACCATTCAGATAAACCGCTTTGATTCCTGCATTTATGTGTTTCTCCAGGGTTCTACACAACACTCCGGGCCATCCTGCCGAGATCTCCATCATATCGGAATCGAGGATTGTGGGGTGCGCCGTAAAATGCACCAAAAGTCCGATCAGACGCTCTTCGTTGGCTTGAACCTGCAGAGCCGTCAAACGGGGATCGGTGACAGAGTCCCCACGCCGGTTTCGATTCAGTTCCTCTGTATCATGAGTTCCAAGCGAGACCTGGGCGGGCTGTGCGCTTTGTATCGCCTGAGCCACGGAGAGGGAAACGATGTCTGCGGTCCAGCTCAGCAGCCACGGATCGTAACTGCCCAATGCCGGGTTCTCCGCTTTGTTCTCCTCTTTCATCGCAAAACCTGTCGGTGCGGCATGGCTATGAGTCGCACTCATGAAGATATTGAGATCTTTCACACCGACTTCGGCCAAACGCATGCGTACGGCATTGATCAGGCTTTGTGGAATGAGATCCAGATCGCATGCCACAATCGCAACTTTCGTATCGCCTTGCTCGAAATACAGCGTCCGAGCCATTACCGGATCGCGCACTCCTGTCGCCGGTTCCCCCTTGCGTTCTCCGTAGCCGCCGAGCACGATGTCGTGGCTTTCCGGATCCGGCGTTATGCTGATCGCTGCGCTGCCCGCCCGAAGCGGAGGCGGCTCCGCGGACGATCCGGGGAATGTCGTTGCACAAACGAATAAGCAAAGCAAAAGATGGATGGAGTATCGAAAAGGCATGCTACAGGCACCTCCTGATTGGTAATCAACCTACCTCACAACCCATAGGATTCTCTACCGCGATGTCCGCAACGGAGACCGCTGTTGTGGCCAACGCGGTTCACTCTATACTAGTATAGGTTACATGGCAGATTCGCGGGTGTCACATGGATGCCGATCTGTCGTTACCTGGTAGAGACTCGGTACGAGATCACAGACTCCTGTATCCTTGAGCCCCCTTGCGGAATGGCCGAGGAGACGAGGCCTATATGATGAAGAGAAAACCCCTGGTTCTCATCGCTTTACTCTTTCTGGTGGTGCCTGTAGCCGACGCGTCTCGCGTTCTGCCGCTGAACCTTCCTCAGCTCGTCGAGGACGCGGGCAAGATCTTTGTCGGAAAGTGTACGGAGGTCCGGACCGGCAAAGACCCCCAGAGCGGATTGATTGTGACCTGGACGACGTTCGAAGTGCAAGAAGGTGTGAAAGGAGACGTCCAGGAGGTCGAGACAATCAAACAGATTGGGGGAACCCACGAGGGAGTTACTGCCACCACGTTTACACCTGTTTTCCGGGTGGGAGAGGAAGTTCTGCTGTTTGTCTATCCGGAAAGCCCCATCGGCTTGACAACAGCGGTGGGATTGAATCAAGGTGTCTTCAATGTGTATACGGATTTGAAGACCGGCAAGAAGAAAGTGACCAATGGCATGCCTGAAAACGTTCTTTTCTCTCCTCAGCCGGTCAAAGTGAGCAAAAAACGGGGGTACAAGATCACGGGCGCTAACGATCCGGTCATCGCCGATGCCAAGACTTTGGAACTGGATCGATTTATCGAAAGCGTCAAAACCATGATCAAAGTGACTCGGTAGAGATCGGCAGGGGCATATCCTTGCCCGGGGGAGTTTTTCGAACGGCTGCGGTCACTCCTTCGGCTGCGAACAAATTGATTGCGGGAAGAACGCTTTTGGTATAAAGTATCTCGTTTTTTGGATTTGCGAGACGAATTCGGGAAGCGTTACTGGACTGACGCGCTGAGGATGAAATCTTGAAAGTTTGTATCTGGGGCTCACGAGGATCTCTTCCTACACCGCTTACCTCGGAAGAAATCGCCGAAAAGATGACAGACGTGCTATGGGAGGCGCGGGACAGGACCTTCTCCGACCGTAACGAGATCGACCAGCATCTTTCCAGCCTTCCATTGCTTCAAACCGGCACCGTGAGCGGGAATACTTCATGCCTGGAGGTGCGGCATGCGGGCGATCCCGTGATCTTGGACGCCGGGTCCGGCATCCGACCGCTGGGACAGAGACTCATGGAAGGCCCTTGCGGGCAAGGCAAAGGGGTCGTCCATCTCTTGATGAATCATACTCATTGGGACCATGTGAATGGGTTCCCCTTCTTTGCTCCCGCCTATGTCCCCGGGAACAAAATCATCATCTACGGTGTGCACGATAGACTGCGGGAGCGATTCGAACTCCAGCAGAACCCGCTCCATTTTCCCGTTCCACTCGATGCCATGCCTGCGGAGAAGGTCTTCCGGAATCTCCAGGAAGGGGAGACTTTCGAAATCGGTGACTTGCGAATCACCACGAAGAGCCTCGTCCATCCCGGAAAATCCTATGCGTACCGCATCGAAGATGACGCCGGCTCCTTTGTGTACGCGACCGATTGCGAATACAAGAATCTTGGAAAACCCTCGATGGAGCCGTTTCTGGAGTTCTACCGAGACACGGACATTCTGGTTTTCGATGCCCAGTACACGTTCCAGGAAGCTTTGCTGAAAGAGGATTGGGGACACAGCTCGTCGCTGATCGGTGTCGATATCGCTGTGCAGGCCGGTGTGAAGCAGTTGCTGATGTTCCATCACGACCCGGCGTATGACGACAAAAAGATCGGCGACCTGCTCGACAAAACCCGCCGCTATCTAAAACACACTCATCGAGAGACCAAATGTATTGTCAATCTCGCTTTCGAAGGGATGTGTTTCGACCCTGCCGACGATCCCATCGAGATCAATTTCTAGCGGAGCCAATTAACGCTGCGTGGCTCTGGTTACTCTCTCTCACGGTCGTCTTCACGTAATCTCGCCAGAAGGTCTTTCAGTTCCTTCACACGTTCTGGATAGGCGTCCGCCAGGTCTTTCTCCTCGTAGGGATCTTTGGCCAGATTGTAGAGTTCGGGTTTGTCACCTTTATGGTGTACAACCAGCTTCCAGTCGCCGTGACGAACCGAGGAGGCATTCGGCGTTTTCCAGTACATGGTACGCGGGCGCATCCGGCTCGCATTTCCCGTGATGAGAGCCCAAACATCTCGTCCGTCCAATTCGGGTTCTTGAGGCCGTTCGCATCTCGCCGCCTGGCACAGTGTTGGCAACCAGTCCACGATGTGGACCGGCGCGTCCATCTCTCCGGGCTCCAACACCCCCGGCCAGTTGACAAGAGCAGGTACACGGATACCGCCTTCGTACACTTGCCCCTTCCATCCTCGCAACGGTGTATTGTCGCCCAAAACCGTATGCGGTTTATCGGCGTATCGGCCTTTGTATTGCTTATCGTTATGCCAGCTCTTCTGGCCCCCGTTGTCGCTTACGAAAACGATAAGTGTGTTTTCCCGTATCCCCTTTTGATTCACCGCATCGACGATCTGTCCGATCCCGTGATCCATATGCGTTACGCTTGCGTTGAACCAGCGGCGCGACTCATTCTCGACGTCTTTGTACATATCGAGCCATTGCTGGGGCTCGTTCAGTGGAAAATGGGGAACACTGTATGCAACATAAAGGAAGAACGGTTCCTGACCGCTGTTCTTGATGACCTGGACCGCTTCATCGCTGATCAAGTCCGTTGCATGCCCTTCTTCTTCGATAAACTCATCGTTCCGGTGCCAGGTTCGGACACCTGTTTTGTAGAGATGCGTATAAGGATCCACTTGGCCGTGCAGATACCCGTACGAGGTTTCAAAACCGTATTCAAGCGGCGTGTATTCCGGCGGAGAGCCCATGTGCCACTTGCCGGAAATGCTTGTGTCATAGCCTGCGGCAGAGAGCGCGGAGGGTAGCGTATTCGTGTCTTTCGGCATCACCTCGCCGTATGCGGGGCTGACAACGCCGAATCGGCTCGGATACCGGCCGGTCATGATACCGACACGCGTTGGCGTACAGGTCGGCATCGCGTAGTGATGGGTGAGACGGACGCCTTCTTTCGCCAGCCGGTCGATGTTGGGCGTGATCAATTCGGGATTATGAGACCCAACGTCCGCCCATCCCATATCATCGGCGATAATGAACACGATGTTCGGCTGTGAGGTCTTTGTTCCATTATCCGCACGCGCTGTAGTTGAAAAGGCAATTCCCGACACAGCACCGGCGGTGATTCTCAGATATTCACGTCGATCGATCTTGCGCATGTTTCTCTCCCTGTTCTTGTTCGTTTCTCGGAACACACCAAAATAGTATATGCGCAGCTATGTCGGTCTGTTAAGACAGCGGTCGTACGCGGGTTTTCTTTGGAATCTTCATACATACGATTTAAACCTCGGCCATATCTCCTGCAGCGACCACTTTGGTTTTCGGCACAGGAAAATCGGCCGATCGTCCTCGTATGGCATCGAGTAGTCTCTTCGGACAACCCCGACCTGAGTGATCTCATCGAAGAGCCTCTCCAACTCATCCCTTTCCATAAGAGACAAGACGAGTTCTCCTGTGTAATCTCTCGGTCCCCAGAGATGGTAGCTGTTGTGCGGACAAATCGCGTCGGGAAGGCCGTGTTTGTCGCCGAGGAAATCGATCGCCCCTGCCTGCCCGTAGTTATCCGCCAGAATCGCACACTTCTCCCGATCTTCCTGCGGCAACTCCGCGTAGGCCAACCCGACCGCTTGTACCATCTCTTCCCAGCCGACCATGTCGGCATACAACTGCGGAAGCTCGCCAACGTCGTTCGTTTCCTCCTGTGGATGTGTAATCCCCAGCATGGACGAGTACTTGATGAACTGCTCGATAGACAACACAGGCACCGCCATGGGAGCGACCGCGATTCCACAGACCGCGACTGTGCCAACGGTCACAGGTTTCAGCCAACGCCGGCCGAGTTTTTCAATCAATATCTCGAGTTGCAGTGAACCGCCCGCCAGCAAGGGAATATAGGCGGGAATGGCATAATAGGATTTTCCCTTGAGTACAATTAGCAGTACGAACACCGTGAGCGAAATCCACCCGAGCAAACGGAATTGACGTCCGTTCTTCGAAAAGAAGTAGTACAACGCCAAGAGCCACATCGGCAGTAAATAAGGGCCGGTCTGAATGGTCAGACTCGCAAAAAATGCCACGGGTGACATTCGGAGGTTCTTATTGAGGCTGGCATTTTCCAGGAATTCGATTGTCGGCCAGCCATGTTGAATTTCCCATAGTATGTATGGAAGAAAAATCACGAACGCGATGAGGCCGCAAATCCAAGACCATTTGCTTAGAAACAACCTCCGGCTGGGCGTCAGAATCAAACCGACAAAGAAGCCGAATCCGAGGAAAAGAATGGAGATCTTATTCATCAGTCCGATGCCGAGCACACAGCCAAGGAGTATCCACAATCCAGCCGAACTTCCTTTAAGGAGCCTCACGATGAGGTAGATAGAGAGAGCCCAGAAGAAGTGGTCCAATGCGTTCATTGAGTAAAAACTGTGTATCGCGAGAAACGCGGGCAGAGCCAACGCACACAGTGCCGCGAAAACCTGCGCAAATCGCCGGCCTCCCATTTCACGCGCAATGAGTGCGATCAGAATAATGACGCCCGCCCCCGCCAAAGCGGCCGGAAAACGAATTGCATAGAGAGAATCCCCTAGAATGCTTCGGCTGGCTGCAAGCACGTAGGCACACACCGGCGGATGATCTACATACCCTAGATCGAGATGCTCCGAACAAGCGATGTAATAGAATTCGTCGCGAAAGTAACCAAAGTCTCCATGTACGAAAATCGGAAGAAATAACTTAATAGCGGCCAGAACAAATATGACTGGAGGGAAATCGGAAAAGAATCGGTGGTTTGTGTATTGTTCTTCCATTATGGTAAAACGCCGCCGGAAAGGCTCACCGGCGGCGTCGAGAACTTCACACCGGTGAACCTCAGTCAGTACTGCTCAAGATGATGCCATTCTGCGTTTTCCAGCCACTGCTCGGGACGGTTCACGAATTCGATGATGTTATCGAGAAGGAAGTAGTGTTTCTTCTCCTCTTCCGCAAGCGCGAGGAAGAGATCCTTGCCTTTCGGGTTCTCGATCTCATCGGCTTTTTCCAGATAGAAATCACGGCTTTCCTGTTCGACCTGTTGCGCCTTCTTATAGAGGTCCACATGAGATACATCAAAGTCGAAATTCTTGACGGCCGACTTCATTTTGGAAAAAATATCTTTCGCCCGCGGTAGGACGTTCGTATCGATCTTTGTCATTTCCGGCGCTTCCGCCTGCATTTCTTTCAACGCCTCAAAATGTTTTACTTCCTGCTCCGCTAACAGGCCGAAAATGGAGGAGAATCCTGGATCGCTCGTCTTCGCTTCCAGATCACGATAGAGCTGTTCCGCTTGTTTTTCTTTCTCCATGGCAAATGCAAGTGCTTTCATGTCTTTTATTCTCCTTCTGGTCGTTCTGGCACTGGCTGCGAGGCACGTATCGCCGCAACATGTTCTCTCTGTCCAGATGCTCTTGCTTCTACGGTAGGTTACGGAAAGATCGGTCCTACTGCAACCGCATCAGCCGGCTTGAAGCCTTTGCTGAATCCGTTTGAACTGTTCTGTGTTCTTGTGGATAACTTCCCGAGGAGCGAGCTGGCGCACTTCCTGCTCGACAAAAGCGATACGGTCCTCGGTCATCGGGTGACTAAGGAACAGGCTCTCGAGAGGACCGGGACTTTGTTCGTGCATTTCTTTCAGTTTCCGGAAGAAATCCGCAAGCGCCAACGGATCGTAACCGGCCCGGTGGAGCAGATGAACGGCGATGTAGTCCGCCTCTCGTTCCGCGTCGCGGCTGTACTTCATGATCGCCATGTTCCCCAGCAGGCCGGACACAACTTTCTCGGTCTGTGAGGGATTCTTCCCAAGCAAAACGTTGGTCAATAGAGAGAGTCCGTAATATCGCGAGAGTTGTTGCGTAGTATGTCGCTCTTCGGCATGGCCGAGTTCGTGCGCCATTACGCCGGCGACTTCCGCCTCCCTATCCGCCGCAAGGATCAAGCCGGTATGAATGTACATATGCCCGCCGGGAATGGCGAACGCATTGACTTCTTTCTTATCGATCACGTGAAACTCATAAGGGTAGTCGGGACGCATGGATACAGCCACCAGCCGATAACCGACGTCGTTGATATATGTCGTCACGGCGGGATCGTCAATCAGGTCGCCTTGCCGCGCGATCTCATCGGCGAGATTTTCGCCCAGTTCACGCTCCTCGCTTTTCGAGATCAAATTAAATTCGCCGAGACCGCCTGTTCCGGCACAGGAACTCAAGAGAAATGCTGCCGACACTACAACGGCGGTGACAAGGAACGATTTTCGGTTCGTTGACAACACGCTACCGTTCATTCTTCCTTACCGTCCTTCTCATCGTCTTTCTCTTCGGGTTTCTGGACCCACTTGTCCTCTTTGACCTCATACCACCGATGCGGTTTCAGCACTTTTCGAATCGCTTCCGCCGCCAGTTTCTCGACGCGTTCCAGTTCTTCCTTCGGCAAATTGTTGGCCTGTAGAATCTCGATGTACATCTTCTTCCGGTCCTCGTTTTCTTCTTCGACCAACCGTTTCAGGGCCCCGCGTTCTTTCAGGCCGAGATCGCTCTTGTCGCGAATCACCAGATAGCCTTCATGGCCCTCGCCGAGAATTCCTTTTTCAAGGAACGGATCAATCTTCTTGAACCGTTCCTTTCTCTGCTTCTTGAGACTAACGATGACCGGGGTCTCGGCTTTCAAATCAACGACTCTCTGGGCACTGGCTTTCACCGGACCGAAGGAAATCTTTGACGGAATGAAGCGTGCAAAGAATCGTTCTCCACTACCCAGGTCGCCCGTAGATGTCGACTCGGTGTCGCGAATATCCGATTCGATCTCTTCAATCGCAGATCGAACCTGTTCCGCTGGAAAATAGACATTGACTGTCAGGTTGACGCATCCTGCCGCGAGAAACAGGAGAAGCCATCCCGCGCGTCCGGCATACCGATTCATATTCCGCCTCCTTTACGAAGCGCAGTCACTCTTTACCGGCGACCTGTCGCTGGTTCACTCGTGTTCGTTTTTGCAAACGATTTCCTTTTTGCGAACAATTCGAACGGATATCGAACTGCCCCGGTTTCTTTTCCTCTCCCCGAGATCGGCCGGAAACAAAGAACCTATTTCTATCCCGAAGATCGGAGAAAATATAGACTTATTCCTTCCCCGGAGTAGACTTATTCCTTCCCCGGAGTAGACTTATTCCTTCCCCGAAGACCGGAGAAAACGTGAAACTTATTCCTCACCCGAAGATCGGGGAAAACATGGAACTTATTCCTCCCCCGAAGATCGGGGGAGGTTAGGAGGGGGTTGATTCCCCCACGGAGAGCTTTCAAAGCGCTCCGCTGTTTCGAATAATCCCTACAAAAGAATCTACCTTTAGACTTGCACCACCTACAAGCGCACCGTCGATATCCGGTTGGGTCATCAGGTCCTTCGAATTATCGGGTTTGACACTTCCACCATACTGGATACGGACCACATCGGCGGTTTGTTGATCGTATGTTTTCGCCAGCCAATTGCGGCAGAACGCATGAACCGCTTGAGCGTCAGCCGGTTTTGCGGTTTTCCCGGTTCCGATTGCCCATACAGGCTCGTATGCGATCACGACCTTCTTCACCTCTTCAGCCGACAGACCGGCGAGACCTCCGCTCAAATGGTCTTCGACAACCGCCTCGGTTTTTCCGTCCGTGCGCTCTTGTTCGCTCTCGCCGACGCACATGATCGGAAGCAGGCCCTGAGAGAGTGCGAATTTCACTTTCTTATTGATGAATTCATTCGATTCCTTGAAAATAGTCCGCCGTTCGGAGTGACCGATAATCACATACTTGCAGCCGCAGTCGAGAAGGTCGAGAGGCGAAACCTCACCTGTGTAGGCTCCGCTCTCTTCGTGGTACATATTTTGGGCTCCAACGGTGATATTCGAACCTTTGACCGCATCGACAACCTCACGAAGGGTCGTATAGGGAGGACAAAACACCATGTCCACCTCTGTAATCGACCCGATTTCCGCCACGATACCTTTTGCGAGTTCTGTAGCGTCTTTCGCGGCGCCTTTGTTCATTTTCCAGTTTCCGGCAATGATGAGTTTACGCATCGCTTTCTCCGCTCCTTGCATGGAATGATATTTTCAATGTACCACACTGGATTTGGCTTCTCCAACGTACCCAATGTCGGAATTCCGCAAGGACGCTTCAATACGCCCGCTTGAACGCTATGGAATCGAACAGACCCCAAAAGATCCCCGCTCCGCTTATGAGCGCATCGAGGAAATTGAGGGGCAGCCCCAAGAGAGCGAACGCCCACCCGTTCTCCCGGGCAAGGTAGAGCGTAAACCGCATCGTCAATCCCAGAAACACCGGCAAACAGAAACCCAGCAGCCACCACGCCCACGCATAACCCGCGATGCCAATCAGCAGAGCGGCAAGCGCCAGGTAGGCCACCGGTATCCGGGCCATTGTCGTTGGCGCATTTGTCCCGAACCGGCCTTTCTCGAAGGACGCAGGAGCGGGGCCGACGGAGCTCTTCTCGGCACGATTCCGCAGAAGCAGTTTGGCCAGGTCGCGCGACCGTCTGAACTGGTTTGTTATAAAACTTGTCAATGTCAGGCGTTTGTTGTGAATGACCTCGATCCCCTTATCCAGGTAAATCCGTCCCCCGGCTCGTATGATATTGCGCCCCAATGTTCGATCTTCGATCGAGGCTCCTTGGATTCTGCAATCGAATCCGCCACACGACAAAAAGAAATCCCGCCGCACCGCCGTGAGAGAAGTGAACGTCGTATCGATCCAGTCGGGCAACGTGCCGAGTACAAACCGGTTGTAGAGATTCTTGTAGTGAGAGCAGAAGTTGACGAACGGGCATACCCTCGAGAAGATCCCCTGGACGGCTGTTGCATCGGTTCTCTCGAAGTCGTTGGCGAGCCTCAAGAAGAGATCTTCAGGAACAATGACATCGGCATCGGTAAAAACCACGACCTCCCCGGACGCGGTCTCTGCGCCGCGAGTACGGGCTGTTGCCGGTCCGAGAGGACCGTCGAGATCGATCACGTCGGCTTCGGCCTCAGCCGCAACGTCCCGGGTCCCGTCGGTGGAGCCGTCGTTGACGACAATCACCTCCCGTGGAGCGGGCTGACACCGCCGCACCGCATCCAATGTCTCCCCGAGGAAGGCTTCGCCGTTATAGACCGGAATCACAAGTGAAAAGTCCATTGTCTTGTCTCCCCCGGTTGAACGGATGTCCTCCTGCTTCCGCTCAAAATGCCCGATACCATTGGCCGCACAGGTTCTTCTTTGCTAGAATTGTACTGATACTTCAGCGGAATCGTAATGAGAGCTTGTATCAGCCCTGAGCCGCAACAAACTGCGGCTCGTATTCTGCTGGGTGTCGGTGGGCGAAGCGGCGATGCGATCCTATTCCTACTGAAATAGTGATTCTCGCCCCTTCAAAGAAGTGGATCTTTGAAGTGGATCTTTTTATCGTTTGGGGAAACATCGCAGCCCCCGGTATTTGGTCTTTTTCCTCCCCCGAGATCGGGGGAGGTGTAGGAG